>DASTLY010000115.1:0-11191 GCA_035714445.1 Mycobacteriales bacterium | reverse complement strand
GCCCGTTCGGCGAGCAGCAGCAGCGCGCCGGTGTCCGCGCGGGACCCCGACAGCGGCCCCCGGTCGCTGATCGCGTCCAACGCCCCCGACAGGGCCGCGAGCAGCGGGTGCGGGCCGGCGGCCGGCCGCGGCACCCCGGGCGCCGCCCACCCGGCAGGGCCGTCCGCCGCCAGCTCACCCGCACCCAGCCCGGCCGCACCCAGCCCGGGCGCGGCCGCCCGACCGTCGCCTCCGGGGCAGTTCTCGCCGTAACACCCGGGTTCGGTGTCGGCCGGCGGGAACGGCCCGGGGTCGCCGGGAAAGATCCAGCCGGCGGCGGGCAGGTCGTCCGGGCTGGTGAACACGGCGACCCCCTACGGCTGCTCGAACTGGTGTTCGAAGGCTACCACCGGAGGGGCTGCAGCACAAGCGCTCCCGGTCGCTGCGGGGTCCGGGGCGGCCAGCGCGGCCGAACCCCGACCGGGCCTACGCGGAAGCACAACTGGCGTTCGTAGGCGACCGCTGTCGAGCACCGCCCTACGCGCCCAGGCGTACGCGCGATTTCTGCCGATGCGCACGCCCGCGCCGGCGCGACCCCCGGCAGAGGTCGGCCGCCGGCGCGCCCGCTCAGCAACAGGCGGCAGCGCACGCATCTCGGCCGCCCCTCGGGCATGGCAGCGCGAGCATCGCCTCGGTATCAGGCGTGATCGTCAGGCACCGGGGCGCGGAACCGTTCGCCCACACGTGGCGTAGCGAAAGCACATCAAGATCGCATGGGGAGGCAGTCCTCTAGGCTTAGTTGCCGTGACCGACGCCGACGACGTACCCCTGGGCCCCATGCTGACCGTGCCCGAGCTGGCGGAGCGGCTCGGCACCGACGTGGTGCACGCCCGCACCGCTCTCAAGGACGGCACCTTCCTGGCGGTCCGCCGGGACGGGGTGCTCGTCGTCCCGGAGCGCCAGCTCGACGGCGACCAGCCGGTGAAGCACCTGGTGCCGGTCCTGCGGCTGCTGCGCGACGCGAAGTACTCCGACGAGGAGGCGCTGCGCTGGCTGGCGACGCCGGACGACTCGCTGCCCGGCTCGCCGCTGGACGCGCTGCACGAGAACCGGGCGACGGAGGTCAAGCGCAGGGCGCAGGCGCTGGGCTTCTGAGCGCCCCGCCTGCGCGCGGGGGTCAAGGTCAACGGGTGCCGCGTCGAGGGTCCACCCGTGAAGGGCATCGTGTTCAACCTGCTCGAGGGCGTCGTCACCGCGCAGTTCGGTGAGGACGCGTGGGACGACATGCTGGACGCCACGACCGCCTCGGGGGCCTACACCGCCATCGGCAACTACCCCGAGGCGGAGTTCCTGGCGCTGCTCGAGGTCACCCCGGACGCCGTGGGGGCCACCGCGCAGGAGCGGCTGCGCTGGTTCGGGCGCAGTGCCATGCCGGCGCTGGCGCAGCGCTACGCGGTGTTCTTCGCGCCGCACCCGGGGACCCGGTCCTTCCTCATGACGCTCAACGACATCATCCATCCGGAGGTCCGCACGCTCTACCCGGGTGCGGACGTGCCGGTCTTCGACGTGTTCGAGGGGCCGACGGGGGGTCTGTCGAGCCTGACCCTGGGCTACCGCAGCCCCCGGCGGCTCTGCTGGCTGGCCGAGGGGTTCATCCTGGGTGCCGCGGACCACTTCGGCCAGGCCGTGACCGTCGAGCAGCTGGCCTGCATGCACGACGGCGCCGAGAGCTGCCTGCTGGCCTGCACGTTCGCCGAGGTGGACGCCCGCGGTGTCGACTGAGGAGCCCGCGCGGGAGAGCCTCGAGACGCAGCGGCTGCGGCGCCGGGTCGACCGGGAGCGCCGCGCCCGGCTCGAGGCCGAGAAGATCGCCGAGCGGTTCACCCGGGCGGCCCACCACGACCCGCTGACCGGGCTGGCGAACCGAACGCACATGCTCGACCGCCTGCGCGCCGCGCTCGCCCGCGACCCGCAGCGCTGTGGGCACGTCGGCCTGCTGTTCCTCGACCTCGACGCGTTCAAGCAGGTCAACGACCGCTACGGCCACCAGGTGGGCGACGCCTACCTGCAGGTGGTCGCGGTGCGGCTGCGCGAGGCGGCGCGGGCCGCCGACACCGTCGCCAGGCTCGGCGGCGACGAGTTCGTCGTGCTGTGCGACTGGACCGGCGCGGCCGACGACGTGCACCAGCTCGCGGTGCGGGTGCAGCACTCCCTCGCCGAGCCGAGCGTGGTCGAGGGCCACGAGCTGACGCTCCGCGCGAGCATCGGGATCCGGCTGGCCCGGCCGGGCGAGACCGCCGAGCACGTGCTGCGGGACGCGGACGCCGCGATGTACGCGGCCAAGGCGCGCGGCGGCGGCCGGGCGGTCGTCCACGACCAGCGCATGCTGCCGGCATGGGGGCACGAGGCGCTGGGGCACGAGCCGCTGGGGCACGAGCCGCTGGGGCCGCGCAGCGGCCTCGCCGTCGACCTGCTGGCGGCGATCGAGGCGGCCGAGGTCGGGGTGTGGTTCCAGCCCGTCGTACGGCTGGCGGACGGCGCGTTCGTGGGCGTGGAGGCCCTCGCCCGTTGGCGGCATCCCACGCGCGGGCTGGTGCCGCCCGAGGAGTTCGTGCCGGTCGCGACGGCGGCCGGCATGATCGGCCGGCTCGACCGGCTGGCCCTGGGCGGCGCCTGCCGCCAGGCCGCCGCCTGGCGCTTCGGCTCGCGCGGCCTGGGCGTCTCGGTCAACGCGGCCGTGGAGACGCTCGAGGACTCGGCGTACGTGCGGCACGTGACCCGCACCCTGCACGCCTGCGGGCTGGCGCCGGACGCGCTGACCCTGGAGATCACCGAGCGGACGCTGATCAGCGACAACCCGGTGCTGCACGACAACCTCGCCACCCTGCGTGCGGACGGCGTACGCCTCGCGATCGACGACTTCGGGCAGGAGTACTCCTCCTTCGCCTACCTCCGGCGGCTCCGCGTGGACGTCCTCAAGATCGACCGGTCGTTCGTGACCGGCGTGGGCACCGTCGCCCGCGACGACGCGCTGCTGGCCGCGCTGGTCGGCGTCGCCCGTGCCCTCGGCCTGCGCACGGTCGCCGAGGGCGTCGAGACGCCGGTGCAGGCCGCCGCGCTGTGCCGGCTCGGCGCCGACGAGGCCCAGGGCTGGCACTTCGGGGCGCCCGCCGCGGCCCCCCTGCAGGCGCTGCCCCGGCAGGCGGCGGTCGCCGCCGATACGCTCGCTGCGTGCCCACCCGCCGGCTGACCTGCCCCCGCCAGCCCGCCGCGTGAGGCTGGTCTACCTGGCGGTGCTGGCGGGATGCCTGGTCGGCACGCTGCCGCTCGAGCTGGTCCTGCACACCCGCGTCTACGGCCGGCCGCTGCGACTGCTGCTGACCCTGCTGCCGGTCGTCGTCGTCTTCGTCTGCTGGGACGTGCTCGCCATCCGCGCCGGGCACTGGTCGTACGACCCCCGGCAGACCACCGGTCTGCACCTGGGTGACCTGCCCCTGGAGGAGCTGCTGTTCTTCCTGGTCATCCCGGTGTGCGCGGTGCTGACGCTCGAGGCGGTGCGGGCGGTCAAGCACTGGCCGGTGGGCGACGAGTGAGCTACACCTCGGCGGCCCTGCTGGGCGTGGCGCTCACCGTCGTGCTGGACCTGCTGGTGCTGCGCACCCGGCTGCTGACGCGGCGGACGTTCTGGGTGGCGTACGCCATCATCGTCTTCTTCCAGCTCGTCACCAACGGGATCCTCACCGGGCGGCGGGTGGTGACGTACGACGGCGACGCGATCCTCGGCAGCGACACCCCGACCCTGCTGGGGGACGGCCGGATCGTCTACGCGCCGGTGGAGGACCTGCTGTTCGGCTTCGCGCTGGTGCTGCAGACCCTGTCGTGGTGGGTCTGGTGGGGGCGCCGGCTCGGGGCCCGAGGGCGCTAGCTCGCGACGAGGCTCGCGATCGTGAAGCCGGCGGCCGCCAGCACGATCAGCGCGAGAATCGTCAGCGTTATGATCATCGGGGTGCGGTTCCCGCTGATCGGGCCCATGTTGGGCGTGTCGCGGCGGGCCTCGCCGGTCGCGCCGGACATCGAGTCCGACATGGGCGGGGTGTCGCCGGGCTGCACCCCGCCGCCCGCCTCGAGCCCGGCGGTGACCGCGGGGTCGGGCCCCGGGCTGTCGGTGCTGTCCTTGCGCTCGTCGTAGACCACGGTCAGGGAGTCACCGCTGCGGGCCGCTGTGAAACCCGCCGTGCCGACCAGGCCCGCACGAGCCCGGGGACGGCGACGCGCGCCCGTCGGGCCGGACCGACGCTCACCCGCCGGCTGAGCACGTCGAGGTCGGCGGCCTCCACCTCGTCGAGGATGCCGCCGTACAGCGCCAGCGCGGTTTCGATGCACGGCCGGCTGGTGGGGTGCAGCAGCCGTACGCCCTGGGCGGCGCTGCGGTAGATCTCGCGGGTGCGGGCGATCTCGAAGGCGAGCAGCCGCCGGACCGGGCCGTCGACGACGCCGTGCTCGAGGTGCCCCCGGGTCACGCCGAACGCGCGCAGGTCCTCCTGCGGCAGGTAGACCCGGCCGCGCCGCAGGTCCTCCCCGACGTCCCGGATGAAGTTGCTGAGCTGGAAGGCGATCCCGAGGTCGGCGGCGTACGGCTCGGCGACCTCACGGGGTACCAGCGGCTCGAGCACCGGCACCATCTCGAGCCCGATCACGGCCGCGGAGCCGTGGACGTAGGTCATCAGGTCGGCGTACGTCTCGTACTCGGTCACCGTCAGGTCCATCCGCATCGAGGCCAGGAACGCCTCGACGTGCTCGAGCGGGATGTCCCAGCGGCGCACCGTGTCGACCACCGCGCGGCTGATCTCGTGGCTGCTCGAGCCGGCCCGCACGTCGGCGACGAACTGCTCGCCCCAGCCGACCAGCCAGTCGGCTTTCTGCGCGTCGGTCAGCGTGCTCGCGAGGTCGTCGACGATCTCGTCGGCGTAGCGCGCGAAGCCGTACAGCGCGTGCACGTACGGCCGCTTCCACGCCGGCAGCAGCAGGGTAGCGAGGTAGTAGGTCTGACCGTGGCTGGCGTTGAGCCGCCGGCAGGCCTCGTAGGACTCGCGGAGCGCCGGGTCGGTGATCCCCGCGGCGTCCAGCTCGCGTCCGCTCATGACGGGATCCTCCCAGACAGGCGGGTGGCCAGCAGGCCGGCCGCGGCGGCGAGCAGCACCGGCAGGCCCCAGACCGGTCCCTGCAGCAGGGGGACGCCGCTCGGCAGGACCGCGAGGCAGAGCACGGCGGAGGCCGCCGCGAGCCCCGGCACCGCGCGGCCGGCCGCAGCCAGCGCCGGCAGCCCCCACAGCAGGTACCAGGGCTGCACGGCCGGCGCGAGCGCCGCCACCGCGACCAGCGCCCAGCCCAGGGCTCGCAGCGGGCCGAGCCGCGGGGCTCGCAGGAGCAGGACCGCGGCGACGAGGCCGCCGAGCAGCGTGCCGGCGGTGCGGGCGGCGTCGAGCCCGTGCGGCACGCCGGCGGCCTGCAGCGCCCGGCCCAGCCCGTAGGCCGGGGACAGCAGGCTGGGCCCGTCCACGCCCTGGGTGCTGGTGCGCAGCCAGCCGGGGCCCAGCCAGAGAATGGACAGGCCCAAGGTGGCGACCGCGCAGAGCGCCACCAGCAGGACCGGCCGCAGCCGCCGGGGGGTCAGGATGGCCAGCCCGGCGAGGGCCGGCAGCTTGACGAGACCGCCGAGCGTGACCAGCACGGCGGCGAGAGCCGGCCGGCTGCGGGTCGCGAGCCCGGCCGCGAGCAGCCCGGCCATCAGGGCCTCGTTGTGGGCGCCGCCGACGCCGTGCACGAGCACCAGCGGGTTGGCCAGGCCCAGCCAGAGCGCCCGGCCCGGGTCGCCCGGCGCCAGCCGCGGCAGCGCCCAGGCGAGCAGCAACAGCCCGGCCACGGCGAGCAGCCGCAGCAGCAGCACGCCCGGCGCGACGTGCTGCCCGGTGAGCGCGACGACCCGGCCGGCGAGGGCGAGGAACACCGGGCCGTACGGGCTGGGGGCGGCGGCGTACTGCGCGGCGACGCTGTCGGCGAGCGGCCCGGGCAGCGCCTGCGGCCCGACGTCGTACGGGTCGAGCCCGGCGTGCACCAGCCCGCCCTGCGCGAGGTAGGCGTAGACGTCGCGGCTGCCGACCGGCGGCGCCAGCAGCAGCGGCAGCGACCACAGGCCGGCGGCCAGGAGCTGCCGGCGGGGGCCGGCGGCGCGCAGCCGCCACCAGGCGAGCAGCAGCAGCGCCAGCCCGAGGCCCGCGAGCGTGGTGGCCAGGGTGCGCCCCCCGGCGGAGTCGCGCAGCAGGTCGATGCCGGCCCAGCCCTGCTGCTCGCCCCGCAGCCGGGGCAGCGCGCCCACGCCGAGCGCGCCGACCGCGAGCAGGACACTGCCCCCGGTGCCGGCGACCAGGCTCACCAGGGCGTCAGCGGGCCAGGCGCATCGCCCGGGAGCGGTAGGCCCGGTCCTTGCCGAGGATCCGCTCGGCCGCCAGCCGCCCGCTGATGAGCACCATCGGCACCCCGACGCCGGGCTGCGTGCCGGACCCGGCGAACACCACCCCCTCGACGTGCGGCGCGAGGTTGGTCGGCCGGAACGGGCCGGTCTGGAAGAACGAGTGCGCGGAGGCGAACGGCGCGCCCGCGGCCATCCCGCGGCGCTGCCAGTCGGCGGGCGTGGTGACGTCCTCCACCTCGATCGCGTCGCCGAAGCCGACGTAGCCCAGCTTCTCCAGCCGGGCCACGCACTCGTCCCGGTAGCGGGGGCCGACCACGTCCCAGTCGATGCCGCTGGTCATGTCGGGCGTCGGGAACAGCACGTAGTAGATCTGCCTGCCGTCCGGGGCCAGCGACGGGTCGCTGTGGGTGGGGTTGGTGACCAGCACCGAGGGGTCGGCCATCAGGCGCTTGCGGTCGATCAGGTCGGTGAACACCTCGCGCCACTCCCGCCCGAAGTGGATGTTGTGGTGCGCCGTGGCGGTGTAGGTCTGGGTGGACCCGGCCAGCAGCAGGAAGCACGAGGGGGAGTAGGTCAGGCTCTTGACGCGCCGCGGGGTGGCCTCCGGCGGCAGCAGCTCCCGGTAGGCGACCGGCAGGTCGGGGTTGAGCACGACGACGTCGGCGTCGTAGCGCTCGCCGTCGGTCGTCTCCACCCCCACCGCGCGGCCGTGCTCGACGAGCACCCGGCTGACCGTACGGCCGTAGTGCAGCTGCACGCCGTGCTTCTCGGCGGCGCCGGCGAGCGCGCGCGGCACGGCGTGCATGCCGCCCTTGGGGAAGTAGACCCCCGCCACGGAGTCCATGTAGGCGATCACCGCGTAGATCGCCAGGGCGTCGTACGGCGAGAGCCCGGCGTACATCGACTGGAAGCTCATGACCCGCTGGGTCCGCGGGTCCTTGAGGTACTGGCCGACCTTCGGCGCCAGCTTGCGGAACCCGCCGAGCGCGACCAGCCGGGCCAGGTCGGGGGTCACCAGGTCGAACGGGGAGTCGATGTTGCGGTCGATGAAATTCGTCATCTCGTACCGGTAGAGCTTGGAGACGAAGTCGACGTAGCCCAGGTAGCCCTTCGCCTCCGCCGGCCCGCAGACCCGCTCCACCTCCGCCGCCATCTCGCCCACGTCGGCCTTCACGTCGAGCACCGAGCCGTCGGGGTAGAACGCGCGGTAGAGCGGGTCGACCGGGCTCAGCTCGAGCCAGTCCTCGAGGCGCTCGCCGACGCAGTCGAGGGCGTCCGCGATGAGGTCGGGCATGGTGAGCACGGTCGGCCCCGTGTCGAACCGGTAGCTCCCGCCGCCCGGGGAGGCGACCTCGAGCAGGCCGTTGCGGCCGCCGGGGACCTCCTCGCGCTCGAGCACCGTGACCTCGCGGCCGGCGCCGACCAGGCGCAGCGCCGCCGACAGGCCGGCCAGCCCGGCACCCACGACGACGACTCGGTCGGTCCTGCCGGGCACGGTCTTCACCCGGAGATCCTACGGTCGTGCGGGCCCTCCCGCCGGGTCGGACGGGCCGCCGCCGCGACGGGACGGACGACCCAAACCCGCCCGGCGGCAGGCTCACCCGATCGGGCGACCTGCTCCAGACCGGGGCATTGCGCCGCCGAAGGAAAGGCACGCAACCCGGTCGACTCCCCAACCAGATGCAGAAAGCGGTACCCGCATGTCCACGCGTCTCCGGTACTCCCTCCCCGTCGCCGTCGGCGCAGCCCTGGTCCTCGGGCTGTCCGGGCACGCCGGCACCGCCTCCGCGGCACCTGCAGGCGCGCCGGCGACGGTGGCCGCGGCCGGCTCCACGGCGTTCGGGTCGACGGTGCAGTGGCGCAAGGGCGAGACGTTCACCAGCAGCCTGGCCCGGGTCGAGGCGGTGTCCGGCACGCTCGGCGTCGCGCGGATCTTCCAGACCACGCCGCAGCCCAAGATCTTCGCGCCGCTCGGCGCCCGCAGCGCGGTCGTGTCGTTCAAGCTGCCGCCCGACCTGGTGCTCGCCGGGGTGTACGACGCGCAGTTCCGCGCGTTCTTCGCCGCGGCGCCCAAGGACCACCCGACCTGGTGGTCCTACTACCACGAGGCCGACGCCGCCTTCAACCAGGGCAGGCTGAACGACTTCCAGCAGTTCCGCGACGCCTCCAGCCGGGTCGCGCGCATCGCCCGGTCCGCCGGCAACGGGCAGCTGCGCAACACCGTGATCCTCACCGGCTACACCGCCAACCCCAAGTCCGGCAAGAACGTCGCCGACTACCTGCCGGCCGCCGGCCTGACCGACCTCGTCGCGTTCGACAACTACAACGGCTGGGCGCAGAGCAACCTCGGGACGTACGGCGACCCGACCACGGTCCTCGGCCACGACAAGGCCGCGGCCGCGGCGGTCGGGCTGCCCTGGGCGGTCGCGGAGTTCGCCAGCACCGTCCAGAACGGCGACTACCAGGGCCGCGCCGACTTCATCACCCGCTTCGCACAGGTGGCCGCGACCAACGGCGCGGTCTTCGTGAGCTACTTCGACAGCAAGGTCGGCGCCGGCGGCACGGAGTACCGGCTGCTGGACGCGCCCTCGCAGGACGCCTTCCGGGCGATCGTGAGCGACCAGAACCCGTTCTGAGCCCAGCCCACCCGGGCCGGGGTCAGTGGCGGGTGAGCACGTCCACGCCGTCGTCGGTGACCAGCAGGGTGTGCTCGAACTGCGCCGTACGGGACTTGTCCCTGGTGACAGCGGTCCAGCCGTCCGCCCACAGGTCGTGCCGATGGTCACCGATGGTGATCATCGGCTCGATCGTGAAGGTCATCCCCGGGACCAGCTCCATCCGGGCGGCCGGGTTGTCGTAGTGGTAGACCTGCGGCTCGCTGTGGAAGGTCCGGCCGATCCCGTGGCCGACGAAGCTGCGCACGACGCCGTAGCCCCTGCCCTCCGCGTGCGCCTGGATTGCCCGGCCGATGTCGCGGACCGTGCCCCCCGGCCGTACGGCGGCGATGCCCAGCTCCAGACACTCCCGGGTGACCTCGACCAGGGCGCGGGACTGCTCGTCGACGTCGCCGACGAGGAACGTGGCGTTGGTGTCGCCGTGCACGCCGTCGAGGTAGATCGTGACGTCGCAGTTCACGATGTCGCCGTCCGCAAGGACCGTCGAGTCGGGGATGCCGTGACAGATCACCTCATTGACGGAGGTGCACAGCGACTTGGGGAAGCCGTTGTAGCCCAGCGGCGAGGGGTAGCCGCCGCGGGCGATGCAGGCGGCGTGGCAGACCGCGTCCAGCTCGTCGGTCGTGACCCCGGGGCGTACGGCGGCGCCGACCTCCGCGAGCACCTCCGCCGCCGCCCGCCCGGCGGCCCGCATGAGCGCGATCTCCTCGGCCGTCTTGGGCTTCGCGCTGCTGCGCTCGCGAGGCCGGCCGTGCCGGTCGGCCACGTAGTCCGGGCGCGGGATGTGGGCGGGCACCTCGCGGCGCGGCGAGACCTTGCCCGGCCGGACGTACCTGGCCGCCTCGGCCTCGGCCTGCTCGCGCCGGGCCTGCTCCGCGGACGCGCGCCCCGGGTCGACGTCGGCCAGCCGGTGGCAGCGCTTGTACTTTCGGCCGCTGCCGCACCAGCAGGGGTCGTTCGCGGCGAGGGTCGGGGCAGTCACCGCTCCAGCGTACGGCGGCGGGTCAGCGCGGGACGAGCGTGATCCCGCACCGCAGTCCCGGTGCGGCCGCCAGCCGGTGGTCGGCCGTCACCAGCGTGCAGTCCAGGGCCTCGGCCAGGGCGACGTAGGTCGCGTCGTAGGCGGAGACGTTGTCACGCAGCTGCCACATGCGGTCGAGGTGGGCGATGGGGTACCGGGTCATGCCCATGCGCCGCCAGGTGTCCAGCGCCACCCAGGCCCGGTCTGCACCGAGGGTCCCCGCGAGGACGCCCCGTCGGAGCGCACTGACGAGCTCCACGTCCACGAGGTGCGGGGCGTGCAGCTGCTCGACGGCCAGCAGGTCGCGGGCGGTGCCGGCGTTGAGCAACCCCGACAGCGCGGCGGAGGCGTCGACCACGATCACCGTTCTGCTCGTACCGCTTCCAGGTCGTCGAGCAGCCGCGAGGTGGCGATGTCCAGGTCCGGCAGGACCCCCAGCAGCGCGGCGTTGTCGGCTCGGCGGGAGACGTCCGTGAGCTCGCGGACCGCGACGGCTCCCAATGACGTGCCGTCGCGCTCGGCCAGCCGCTGCAGGCGTTCGACGACCTCGTCCGGCACGTTGCGCAGGTAGAGGGTCCGCATGTTGCAACATGCTAGCAATGTCGGCCAGTCGAGGACGCCGATCGCGTCGACCTCGACGAGCAGGTCCGGCTCGCCGAGGGCGGCGACGCTGATCAGGGTGATCGCCTTGGTGGGGTCGACGCCGAGCTTGGCCGCGGCCGCCTGGCAGCAGTGGCCGGCTTCGGAGCCGGCCACCTGACGGGGACGTCAGACGGTACGGGCGGTGGCCGCCTCGGCGAGCTCGCGCAGGGCGTGCCGGGCGGCCGGCTCCACGGGTGCGGCCTCCAGCGCGGTGAGCGCGTCGTCGTACAGCTCGGCGATCAGGCTCTCGACCCGGTCCACGGCGCCGGTGTCGCTGATGACGCTCCGCAGCGCCGCGACGCCCTCGTCGGCGAGGTGCGGGTCGCCCAGGTGCCGCCGCACGACCTCGGCCTGCCGGTCGTCGGCCGCCTCGAGCGCCATCGCGACCAGGGCGGTGCGCTT
>DASTLY010000114.1:0-11127 GCA_035714445.1 Mycobacteriales bacterium | reverse complement strand
CAGGCCGCGGACGCCGCCGCGAAGCTCGCCGGCATCGGCGTGCCGCTGGCCGTCGTGCTCGCCGACACCCTCGGCATGACGCCCAGTCAGATCGAGCGCGTCCGGGCGGCCCGCCGTGCCGACGCCCTCGACGCCGCCCCTGCTGCCCCTGCTGTCCCTGCCCTACCGACCCTGCTCGCCCCGTGACAGACCTCAGGAGCCCCGCCGTGCCCGACACCGCCGCACCCGTCGCCGCAGACCCCTCAACCGCACCCGCGGGGCCCGCCAGCCCCGCCTCAGCGCCGCCGCCGGCGGTGTCCCCGGCGACCACCACGCCGGCCGAGGGCGGTGACCCGGAGACGTTCCCGCGCGCCTACGTCGAGGACCTGCGCCGCGAGAGCGCCGGCTACCGCGACCGGGCCAGGCTCGCCGACGCGCTCGGGCGGCGCCTGCACGTCGCGCTCGTCGCCGCGACGGGCCGGCTGGCGGACCCCACTGACCTGCCGTATGAGCAGGCGCACCTCGACGACCCGGCAGCCCTGGAGGCCGCCATCGCCGACCTCGTCGCCCGCAAGCCGCACCTCGCCGACCGCCGACCCGCGGGCGACGTCGGACAGGGCGCAACCCCCGAAGACCCGCCGCTGAGCCTGCTGGGGCTGCTCCGCGGCGCATAAGACCGGCGTCAACCTCACCCCGGCCGCCTGCGGCTGACCGGGGATGGATGGCAGGAGAGCGGGCGCCAGTCCCGCACTGACCCTGCCAGCGCCGATCGGCTCGCCCCGACGGAGGCGACATCCTCTGTCGGGGCGGGCCGTGGCCGGTCACAGCGTGTTATCTTGGCGCTGGGCCAGGTGCCCGCCCGACGTTGCGAGCCCGGCGCTCGACGTGACCTCCCGACCGTGTCGGTTGACGCGGTCGCCCTCACGTCAGGAGCCACGTCATGCCCGAGAGCACCCAGACTGCCGCCGCCGGCGGGGTTCTCACCCGCGAGCAGGTCGCGACGCTGCTGCTGCAGCCGCTGCAGGCCGCGAGCATCTTTCTCGCCGCCGGCCCCCGGATCTTCGACACCGCGGGCGGCAACAACCTCAAGATCCCGAAGCTGACCGGCTCCACCGGCGGCGCGTGGGTCGCCGAGGCCGGCCCCATCCCGGACGACGACGTCACGTTCGGGGAGCTCAACCTGCTCCCCACCAACATGAAGAGCGTCAAGGTCATCACCAAGGTGTCCGACGAGCTGCTCCGACAGTCGACCGTCGCCCTGGACGCCGTGCTCCGCGCCCGCCTGGTCGCCGACGTCGCCGCGACCCTGGACACGGCGTTCATCGCCTCGACGGTCACCGACGGCACGCAGCCCCTCGGCCTGCTGAACCAGCCCGGGGTGCAGACCATCGCCGTCGGCGGCGCGATCACCTTCGACGTCCTCTACGACATGATCGGCAAGCTGCTCACCGCGAACGTCGACGCGACCGCGGCCCGCTGGATGCTCACCCCCTTCGTGTTCCAGGCGCTCCGCAAGACCAAGAGCACCGACGGGAAGTACCTCATGCAGCCCGACGTCATGGAGCAGGGGCAGTTCCGGTTGCTCGGCTACCCCGTGACGGTCACCCCCCGCATCCCGACCACCGGCAGCGGGGCGTTCCCGACCAAGGTCGTGCTGTGGGCGCCGAGCCTGTACGCCGTCGCCCGGGACATCGCCCCGGAGGTGAAGGTCCTCGACCAGACCTACGCCGCGTCCGGCCAGATCGGCATCCGCGTGCAGGCCCGGTACGACGCCGGCCCGCTCTACCCCGAGTCGGTCGTCATCGCGACCGGCGTCAACGGCGGCTGAGCCGTCGTGCTGGTCCTCTCGCCGACCGGCGCCGACCTGCTCAACCTGCTCGACCGGCCCGCGGGTGACAGCGCCCAGCAGGCACGCGCTGAGCGTGTGCTGGTAGTCGTGGAGAACCTGGTCCGCGGCTACACCCGCGGCCGGGGGTTCAACGAGCAGCAGCGCCCGGACGGGGACCTCGCCGCGGTGATCCTGACCGGCGCGTGCCGGCTGTTCCTCAACCCGGCCGCCGACAAGAGCCTCGCGATCGGGTCAGTGAGCCGCGCCTACACGCCGTTCGTCGGCTGGACCCTCGCCGAGCTCGCCGTGCTCAACCGCTACCGGCGGCGCGCTGGTTGAGGTCGTACCTCGTCTGGTGGTCCTCGTACCTGTCGACTTGACCAGCGACGCACTCGAGCATCCTGGCGAACGCTCGCAGCTCGTCAGCACTCAGGAACGCCTCCGCGTCCTCGGCGCCCGCCGCCTCATTCTGACGAATCACGAGTCGACCTCTCAGCGCTGAGCGCTCATGGGGGAAGTCAACGTCGAACCACTGGGACGGGCCAACGGACAAGGACCAGGCGTAGGTTTCGCCCGCGTCCAACCGCACGGCGCGGCCCAGATGCACCTGGTCCCTTTCGCCTTGGCCGAGCCGATACACGGACTTGCCGTCCGGCGTGAGGCATCTGCTCGCAGCCTCGCCCTCCGGTGTGCCGCACCAGAGGGGGTGCACCACCTCCAGGCTTCCCGCGTCGGGGGGCATGGTGGTGTCGCTAGAGTCGATCATGGGTTGTGCTCCTGTCGAGTAAGGGCGGGAGTGCGATCAAGGCCCCGGGTCGTTGTTTGCCGCAACGGTCCGGGGCCGCCGCCGCCGAGATCGGCGATGCGCACGGACCGTAACCCGTCTGCTCCACTCCGTACAGGACGAGGGCGGTTTCGCTGCTCAGTTTGGGCGTGAGTACCTGTCTTCTAGACAGACTCACCCATCTCACCGCCGTGTCGGGCAGCAACGTGGCGATCGTCCTGGCCGCGGTGCTCGCCCTGTCGGGCCGGATCGGCATCGGCCTTCGCGTGCGGCCCCTGCTCGCAGCCGTCGCCCTGGTGGCCTTCGTGGTGCTCGCGCGACCGTCGCCCAGCGTGCTGCGGGCGGCCGCGATGGGCGCCGTCGCCCTGCTCGCACTGCTTACCGGCGGGCGCCGACGCGCGGTGCCGGCACTGGCCGGCGCGGTCCTCGTCCTCGTGCTGGTCAGCCCGGACCTGGCGAGCAGCCCCGGGTTCGCCCTGTCCGTGCTGGCCACCGCGGGTCTGGTCGTGCTCGGGCCCCCCTGGCGCGACGCACTGGCCCGCCGCCTGCCCAGCTGGCTCGCGGACGCGCTGGCCGTGCCCGCCGCCGCGCAGGTCTTCTGCGGGCCGGTGGTCGTGGCCCTTGCCGGCACGCTCGGGCTGCTCTCGGTCCCGGCGAACCTGCTGGCCGTCCCCGCCGTCGCCCCGGCGACCGTCCTGGGCGTCGTCGCGGCCCTCACGGCTCCGGTCCTCCTGCCGCTGGCTCAGCTGGCGGCCTGGCTGGCGTACCTGCCGACCGCCTGGCTGGTGCTGGTGTCCCGGACGGGCGCGCGGCTGCCGTTCGCGGCGTTGCCCTGGCCGGACGGCAGCCGCGGAGCGCTGCTGCTCGTGCTCCTGACCGCCTGCGCCTTCCCCGCGCTGTCCCGTCCGCGGCTGCGCCGTGCCCTGCTGGTGGCCGCCCTCGCCGTGGCCAGCACCGCCGGCACGCTCGCCCTCGCGCTGCCCGGCTGGCCGCCCAGGGGCTGGTTCCTGGTGATGTGCGACGTCGGCCAGGGCGACGCCATGGTGATCTCGACCGGACCGCACCAGGCGGTCGTGGTCGATGCCGGCCCCGACCCGGACCTGGCCGACGCCTGCCTGCGGCGCCTGGACGTGCGCAGCGTCCCGCTCGTGCTGCTCACCCACCAGCACGCCGACCACGTCGACGGGCTGCCGGGCGTCCTGCGCGGGCGCGAGGTCGGGACCGTGGAGATCGGGCCGCAGGACGACCCGCCCCAGCAGGCCGCGAAGGTCCACGGCTGGGCACGGGAGGCGGCCGTCCCGGTCGTCCGGGCGGCCCTGGGGGAGGTGCGGGAGCAGGGCGGCGTGCGCTGGTCGGTCCTGGCGCCCGGCCGCGCCTACTCCGGCACGCGCTCGGACCCCAACAACGACAGCGTGGTCCTGCGGCTCGAGGCGGGCGGGATCGTGGTGCTGCTCAGCGGCGACATCGAGCCGGAGGCGCAGAGCGACTTGCTGGCCAGCGGCCAGGACCTGCGTGCCGACGTGCTCAAGGTGCCGCACCACGGCAGCGGGTACCAGAGCGAGGCCTTCCTGGCGGCGGTCGGGGCCAGGGTGGCGCTGACCAGCGTCGGCAGCGGCAACAGCTACGGCCACCCCGACGGTGACACGCTCGACCTGCTGCGGCGGCAGGGCGCCCGCAGCTACCGCACCGACCTGGACGGCGACATCGCCCTGGTGAACGGGTCGACCGGGCTCCGGGTGGTGGCCCGGCACGGCCAGGGCGCGCCGCCGCTGCAGGTCGGGCCGGCCCCGTGAACGCGCTGGGCCTCGGCCCGGCGCCGCTGCGTGGGAGGATGGCGACGTGCCCGTCGACGTCCTCGTCCCGCTGACGGTGGTGGTGGGGGACGAGGACCTGCTGGTCGGCCGCGCCGTCGGAGCCGTCCTGCGCGCGGCGCGCGAGCTCGACCCCCAGGTGGACGTGCGTGACCTCGCCGCCGGGGAGGTCCAGCCGGGGGACCTGCCCGAGCTGCTGAGCCCCTCGTTGTTCGGCGACCGCCGCGTGCTGGTGGTCCGGGCTGCGCAGGACCTCGACAAGTCGGTGGCCGCCGAGCTGATGGCCTACGTCGCCGAGCCGCTCGACGAGGTGGCGGTGGTGGCCTGCCACGCGGGCGGCGCGAAGGGAAAGGCACTGCTCGCGGCCCTGCTGGCGGCGGGCGCCCGCCGGGTGGACGCGCCGAGGATGACCAAGGTCTCGGCCCGCCGCGACTTTCTGCGCACCGAGCTGCGCTCCACGGGGCGCCGGGTCACCGAGGGGGCCGTCACCGCGCTGCTCGACGCCGTCGGCAGCGACCTGCGCGAGCTGTGCTCCGCGGCCGGTCAGCTCCTGGCCGACACCTCCGGGCCCGTCGACGAGGAGGTCGTGGGGCGCTACCACCGGGGCCGCGCCGATCTCACCGGCTTCACGGTGGCCGACCGGGCGGTGGAGGGCGACCTGGCCGGGGCACTCGAGCTCGTGCGGTACGGGCAGGCGACGGGCCTCGCGCCGGTGCTCGTCACCAGCGCGCTGGCAGGGGCGCTGCGCTCGATCGCGCTCGTCGCCTCCGCCGGGCATGCCCCCGCGGCCGAGGTCGCGGCCGCGCTCGGCATGCCCCCATGGAAGGTGGACAAGACGCGCAAGCAGGTCCGGGGCTGGCGCCCGGAAGGTCTGTCAGCCGCGCTGGTCGCGGTGGCGGAGGCCGACGCCGCCGTCAAGGGCGCCGCGGTCGACCAGGACTACGCCGTCGAGCGCGCCCTGCTGGCGGTGACGACCGCCCGAGCCGGCGGCTGACTCAGGAAGCGGTGCTGCTGCTGGTCAGCTCGGCGGCGCGCTTGGCCATCGCGGACTTGCGGTTGGCAGCCTGGTTGGCGTGGATGACGCCCTTGCTGGCGGCCTTGTCGAGCTGGCGGCTGGCGGTCTGCAGGTGCGCGTTGACGGTGGAGACGTCGCCGGCGGCGGCCGCCTCGCGGAACTTGCGGATCGCGGTCTTGAGCGAGCTCTTGACCGACTTGTTGCGCAGCCGGGCCTTCTCGTTGGTCTTGATGCGCTTGATCTGCGACTTGATGTTGGCCACGCGTGTGGGTCCTCGTCCGTTCGGGTGTACCGGTACCGGAGGTCAGTACCGCAGGGGTGTGATCACGTGCATGCCGGGCGTGCTGCGTGCTCCGTCCGGGCCGGTGCCGACGCCCAGGGGGGAGGGCACGCCGGAGGGCACGCGTTCGGCCCCGAGCCTAGCAGCGCCCGCCTCCGGAGGCCCGGGCCTGCTCGAGGTCACGCGCGCAACGTCCATGACACACGTGGCGCGTACCGTCCGGCTCGTGAGCGACCTCTTCGACGGCTACCGCCTTGACGCGCACGGTGCGTACGACGAGGTCTTCGGGGCCGACGGTCGCCCGCACGCCTCCAGCGCCCCGCTGCACGCCGTGCTGCAGCAGCTGTCGGCGAGCGACCTCGACACCCGCACGGCCGCCCTCGCGCGGGCGTTCCGAGACCAGGGCATCACCTTCAGCCTGTCAGGCGAGGAGCGCCCCTTCCCGCTGGACCTGGTCCCGCGGGTCGTCCCGGCCCACGAGTGGGCCGTGGTCGAGCGCGGCGTGCAGCAGCGGGTCCGCACCCTGGAGGCCTTCCTCGCCGACGTGCAGGGCCGGCAGGAGGTGCTGCGGGACGGCATCGTGCCCCGCAGGGTCGTGGCCAGCAGCTCTGCGCACACCCGGGCGGCGTACGGCGTGGTGCCGGCCAACGGCGTGCGCGTCCACGTGAGCGGCGTCGACCTGATCCGGGACGAGCAGGGCGAGTTCCGGGTCCTGGAGGACAACCTGCGTACGCCGAGCGGCGTCAGCTACGTGGTGGAGAACCGCCGGGCGATGGCCCGGACCTTCCCGGAGCTGCTGTCCGCGCACCGGGTGCGCCCGGTCAGCGACTACCCCGAGCGGCTGCTGGCGGCGCTGCAGGCCGCGGCGCCGGCGCGCGCCGGCGGCGACCCGACCGTCGTGGTGCTGACGCCCGGCGTCTACAACAGCGCCTACTTCGAGCACACGCTCCTGGCCCGGCTGATGGGTGTCGAGCTGGTCGAGGGCCGCGACCTGACCTGTCGGGACGACACCGTGTGGATGCGGACGACCGGCGGCGAGCGGCGTGTCGACGTCGTGTACCGGCGCATCGACGACGACTTCCTCGACCCGCTGCACTTCCGGCCGGACAGCCTCGTTGGGTGCCCGGGGCTGCTGAACGCGGCCCGTGGCGGCGGCGTCACCATCGCCAACGCCGTGGGCAACGGCGTCGCGGACGACAAGCTGCTCTACACCTACGTCCCGGCGCTCGTGCGCTACTACCTCGGCGAGGAGCCGGTGCTGCCCAACGTGGACACCTACCGGCTGGAGGATGGTGACCAGCTGGCCTGGGTGCTCGAGCACCTCGACACGCTGGTGCTCAAGCCCGTCGAGGGCTCCGGGGGCAAGGGCATCGTCATCGGCCCGCAGGCCTCCGACGCGGAGCTGGCGACCCTGCGCACCGCTGTGGCCGCGGACCCGCGCGGCTGGATCGCGCAGCGCGTGGTCCGGCTGTCCACGAGCCCCACCCACGTCGGGGACCGGCTGGCGCCGCGGCACGTCGACCTGCGGCCGTTCGCGGTGAACGACGGCGACGAGGTCTGGGTGGCCCCCGGCGGGTTGACCCGCGTGGCGCTGCCCGAGGGCTCGCTGGTCGTCAACTCCAGCCAGGGCGGCGGCAGCAAGGACACCTGGGTGCTCGCGGCGGAGGGCGCGCACGACGACGCCGAGCCGACCCCCGGCCGGCCGCCGATGCTGCCCCGCCCGGGCCTCGGGCGGCACCGGATGGACCGCAGCCCCGCGGACCTGAACGACCAGCAGCAGCAACAGCAGCAGCAACAGGACCGGGGGGTGAGCCCGTGCTGAGCCGGGTCGCGGAGGAGCTCTACTGGATCGGCCGCTACGTCGAGCGCGCCGAGGACACCAGCCGCCTGCTGGACGTGCACGTCTACTCCCTGCTCGAGGACCCGTGGGTCGACCCGCAGCAGGCCTCCCGCGACGTGCTCCGGGTGATGGGCGAGCCGGTTCCGGAGGGGCCGGTCGACGCCAGGCGGGCCACCGAGGCGCTGTCGTTCCCGCGTACGGCGCCCGGGACGATCGCGGGCTCCCTGGCGGCGGCGCGCGACGCGGCGCGCGGGGTGCGGGAGGCGCTGTCCAGCGAGCTGTGGGAGTGCCTGAACGCGACGTACCACGCGCTGCCGGCGCAGGAGGCCGCCATGCGCACGCTCGGGCCGCACGGGTTCTTCCGCTACGTGCGCGAGCGGGCGGCGGTCGTGGCGGGGCTGATCGACGGCACGATGCCGCGCGACGACGGCTGGCGCTTCCTGGTGCTGGGCCGCTCGCTGGAGCGGGTCGACATGACCGCCCGCCTGCTGCGCTCCCGGGCCGGCCGCTCCAGCGCGAGCAGCGGCTGGGTCGACCTGCTCAAGTGCTGCAGCGCGCACGAGGCCTATCTGCGCAGCTACCGGGCGGCGGTCGAGCCGGAGCGGGTGGTGGAGTTCCTGGTGCTCGACCGGCTGTTCCCGCGGTCCATCTACGCGGCACTGGTGCAGGCCGAGACCTGCCTGGTCGAGCTCGACCCCAGCGCGGGGCGGGCCGGCCACGAGGACGCGGCACGCCGGCTGCTCGGACGGGCCCGTACGGCCCTGGAGTTCCGCACCTACGACGAGATGCTGCACGAGCTGCCGGAGCTGCTCGACATGCTGCAGCGCACCGTCTCGGAGGCCGGCGAGGCGCTCGGCCAGCGCTACTTCGCGCACGGCACGGCGCTGACCTGGACCGCCGAGGCGGACGCATGACCTGGCGGGTGCGGGTGCGGCACACGACCGGCTACCGCTACGACAGCGAGGTCACCGCGTCCTACAACGAGGCGCGGCTGGTGCCGCAGACCGGGCCGACGCAGCTCACCCTGGAGTCGACGGTCGAGACGGTGCCGCGGGCCAGGCAGCAGCGCTACTGGGACTACTGGGGCACCCAGGTGACCTCCTTCGACGTGCACACCCCGCACACCGAGCTCGAGGTCACCGCGGTCTCGGTGGTCGAGACGGCGGACGCCACGCCGCCGCCCGTCGACTGCACCTGGGAGCTGCTGCGGTCCGACCCGGTCCGGGACGAGCACGTCGAGCTGCTCGTGCCCAGCCCCCGGGCGGTCGCCGACGCGACGCTGCTGGCCGTGGTCGACGAGGTGGCCGGGTTGACGCCCTACGAGACGATGACCGAGCTGATCCGGCGGGTCCGCGAGCACGTGGCCTACCGACCGGGCTCGACCGGCGTGTCCACCAACGCGGTGGAGGCCTGGCAGCTCGGTGCCGGGGTCTGCCAGGACATCGCGCACGTCAGCCTCGCGCTGCTGCGGCTGGCCGGCATCCCGGCCCGCTACGTCAGCGGCTACCTGCACCCCGGCGGGTCGGCGGCGGCGATCGGGGAGACGGTGCGCGGCGAGAGCCACGCGTGGGTGGAGGCCTACCTCGGCGCCTGGTACGCCTTCGACCCGACCAACGGGGTGCCGGCCGGAGAGCGGCACGTCGTGGTGGCCCGTGGCCGCGACTACGCCGACGTGACGCCGCTCAAGGGCGTCTACGCCGGTGGCGGCTCGCAGTCGCTGGGCGTGGTGGTCGAGGTGACCCGGCTGGCCTGACGGATCATCGACGGGCCGCCCCGGCCGCGTGCTCCGTACGATGGGGCGTGCCCACGACCGACCCAGCGATCATCCGCAACTTCTGCATCATCGCGCACATCGACCACGGCAAGTCGACCCTGGCCGACCGGATGCTGCAGCTGACGGGTGTCGTCGACGCGCGGCAGATGCGCGCGCAGTACCTCGACAAGATGGACATCGAGCGCGAGCGCGGCATCACCATCAAGTCGCAGAACGTCCGGCTGCCGTGGACGGCCGACGACGGGCGGGCGTACGTCCTGCACATGATCGACACCCCGGGGCACGTGGACTTCACGTACGAGGTCTCACGCTCGCTGGCTGCCTGCGAGGGCACCCTGCTGCTGGTCGACGCCGCGCAGGGCATCGAGGCCCAGACCCTGGCCAACCTCTACCTGGCCCTCGAGAACGACCTGCACATCATCCCGGTGCTCAACAAGATCGACCTGCCGGCGGCGCAGCCCGACAAGTACGCCGTCGAGATCAGCAAGATCATCGGCTGCGACCCTGACGAGGTCCTGCGGATCAGCGCCAAGACCGGCGAGGGCGTGCCCGACGTCCTCAACGCGATCTGCCGAGACATCCCGGCGCCGATGGGCAGCGTCGACAGCCCCGCCCGCGCCATGATCTTCGACTCGGTCTACGACAGTTACCGCGGCGTCATCACCTACGTGCGGGTCTTCGACGGGCAGCTGTCCACCAAGGACCGCGGGCTCATGATGAGCACGCAGAACGCCCACGAGATCCTCGAGGTCGGCGTGGTCAGCCCCGACATGACCCCGACCGAGGTGCTGTCCGCGGGGGAGGTCGGCTACGTCATCCCCGGCGTCAAGAACGTCCGGCAGGCGCGCGTCGGGGACACCCTCACCACCGTGCGCAACCCGGCCAAGGAGTCGCTCGGCGGCTACCAGGACGCCAAGCCGATGGTGTTCTCCGGGCTGTATCCCGTCGAGGGCAGTGAGTACCCGGCGCTGCGCGAGGCGCTGGACAAGCTGCGCCTCAACGACGCGGCGCTGACGTACGAGCCCGAGACCTCCCTCGCGCTCGGCTTCGGCTTCCGGGTCGGGTTCCTCGGCCTGCTGCACCTGGAGATCGTGCGCGAGCGGCTCGAGCGCGAGGCCGGCCTCGCGCTGATCTCCACCGCGCCGAACGTCGTCTACACGGTGGTGCTGGAGAAGGGCGAGGAGGTCGTCGTCACCAACCCGAGCGACTGGCCGAGCAACACCGGCAAGATCGCGGAGATCCGCGAGCCGGTCGCCAAGGCGATGGTGCTGCTGCCGAGCGAGTACGTCGGGGCGGTCATGGAGCTGTGCCAGGGCCGGCGCGGGGTCCTGCAGGGCATGGACTACCTGAGCGAGGACCGGGTCGAGCTGCGCTACCTGCTGCCCATGGGCGAGATCATCTTCGACTTCTTCGACCAGCTGAAGTCGCGGACCAAGGGCTACGCGTCGCTGGACTACGAGCTCTCCGGCGAGCAGGCCGCCGACCTGGTCAAGGTCGACATCCTGCTGCAGGGCGAGCCGGTCGACGCGTTCAGCGCGATCGTGCACAAGGACAAGGCGTACGCGTACGGGACGTCGATGGCGTCCAAGTTGCGCGAGCTCATCCCGCGGCAGAACTTCGAGGTGCCCATCCAGGCGGCGATCGGGGCGCGGGTCATCGCGCGCGAGAACATCCGGGCGATCCGCAAGGACGTGCTCGCCAAGTGCTACGGCGGTGACATCACCCGCAAGCGCAAGCTGCTGGAGAAGCAGAAGGAGGGCAAGAAGCGGATGAAGATGGTCGGCCGGGTCGAGGTGCCCCAGGAGGCCTTCATCGC
>DASTLY010000113.1:0-2210 GCA_035714445.1 Mycobacteriales bacterium | reverse complement strand
TGCGGGAGGCGGACGCGGGGCGGGGCGCTCCGGATGCAACGCCACCACGACCGACCACGGCTCGCCGTCGGGCGCGGTGGGCCGGGCGGCGTACTCGTCGAGCAGCCGGGTCAGGCGGGTGCTGAACTCCTCGAGGTCGGCGGCCGACAGCCGCAGCCCCAGCCGGGTCGCCTGCACGTCGCCCTCCGGCACACCGGCGAGCTCGTCCAGGAACGCCTGCAGCAGAGCCGGGCTGGGCACCGGTGACTCGAGGTAGAACGACTTGCCGCTGGCCAGGTAGGGCACCTCGCGGGCGCCGCGCCGACCGGCGCGGGCCTCCTGCGGCACCAGGAAGCCGGTGGCGACGAGCGCGCGCACGTGGTGCAGGACGGACGCCGGGTTGCGTCCGAGCCGGTCGGCGAGCTCGGCGTTGGTCAGGGGCTCGTGCAGGGCGAGACGCAGGAGCCGGAGCCGCAGACCGGATGCCAGGGCGCGGGCCTCGGCGTCGGTCGCGGGCCGCCGGCTCCACACCTGCCGCCCGGTGCCCGGTGGCAGCGGCCCCTCGGGAGGCTCCGGCGGGTCGGGCGACTCGGTCACGGCGGCACGCTACCGCGCCCCACGGCAGTGATTGACAAATCCCAATCGCAGGGCCGAGGGTCAGGTCGTGACCGCGCCGACCTCCCGCCCCCGCCGCCCCGGCCTACGTACCGCGCTGGCGGGGCGGGGTGGGCTCGCGCGGCACCACGACTTCCGCCAGCTGTGGATCGGCGACACCGTCAGCCAGCTCGGCACGCAGGTCTCGCTGCTGGCCCTGCCCGTCCTGGCCGTCCGCGAGCTCGGCGCGACCGAGCTCCAGATGGGACTGCTCGCGGCGAGCGAGACGCTCGCGTTCCTCGTGATCGGGCTGCCCGCAGGCGCCTGGGTCGACCGGTGGCGGCGCAAGCGCGTGCTGGTCAACGCCGACCTGGTGCGCGCGCTGGCACTGGCGACGCTTCCCGCGGCCTGGCTGTTCGACCTGCTCACCCTGGCCCAGCTGTACCTGGTGGCCCTGGTCGTCGGCGCCTCGACCGTGTTCTTCGACGTCGGCTACCAGAGCTACCTGCCGTCCCTGGTGCCGCCCTCGCGCATCGCGGAGGGCAACGCGAAGCTGCAGGCGAGCCAGTCCGTCGCGATGGTCGCCGGACCGGCGGTCGCGGGCACGCTGATCCGCCTCGTCGGCGCCCCGCTCGCGGTGCTGCTGGACGCTGCCAGCTACCTGCTGTCGGCGCTGTTCGTCGGCCGCATCCGCACGGTGGACGCCGTCCCGGCCGCGACCGACCGGCGTCCGCTGCGCACCGAGATCGCCGAGGGCGTCCGCTTCGTCGTCCACCAGCCCCTGCTGGTGCGCATCACGAGTTGCACCGCGATCTCCAACCTGTTCTCGTCCATGACCGGTGCCATGCTCGTCCTCTTCGCCCTGCGCGACCTCGGGCTCACCGAAGCCACTGTGGGACTTGCGTTCTCCGCCGGTTCGGTCGGCGGCCTGCTGGGGGCCGTCAGCACGACCGCGGTGACCCGGTGGGTCGGCGAGGGCCGGGCGATCCCGCTGACCGCCGTCGGGTTCGCGGCCGCGGGCTTCGTGCTGCCACTGGCCGGCCGGCCGCTGCCGGCACCGGCGACGCTGGTGGTGTCCAGCTTCCTGCTCAGCTACTTCGTCGTCGTCTACAACGTGACGCAGGTCAGCTTCCGCCAGCGGCTGTGCCCGCCGGCGCTGCTCGGGCGCATGAACGCCTCCATCCGCTTCGCCGTCTTCGGCACCATGCCGCTGGGCGCCCTGCTCGGCGGCGTGCTCGCCGAAGGCCTGGGCATCCGCACCATGCTGTGGGTCGCGGCGGTCGGCGGCGCCACGGCCGCCCTGCCCGTGCTGTTCTCCCCACTGCTCGGGATGCGCACCCTGCCGGCGGAGCTGGACGTCCACGCCGAGGCCCCGCCCACCCCGTAGCGGAGGTGGCAGGGTGGCGGGCGTGATCGCGCAGACGCCCGCGCCGCCGTACGTCGCGGTGATCTTCACGTCGGTCCGCGCCGAGGCGGACGCCGCCCAGGCCGCCGCGTACGCAGCCACGTCCGCCCGCATGCTCGAGCTCGCCGCCCGGCAGCCGGGCTACCTGGGCGTCGAGAGCGCCCGGGACGGCGTCGGCATCACCGTGTCGTACTGGCGGGACGCCGGCGCCGCGCGCGACTGGAAGGCCGTG
>DASTLY010000112.1:0-7370 GCA_035714445.1 Mycobacteriales bacterium | reverse complement strand
GCCATCGCGTACTCCTTCAACGAGATCTGTGAGAGGAACTCGTCGAGGATCACGCGATGGCCGTCCTCACCCCCGGACCCGGCACCAACGGCGTGTCGCCATCAGGACCAACATCCGTACACCACCTCTGGGGACGCAACTCACGGCGGCCGCGCGGACCCGCGCTTACAGATCAGTACGAGATATGACGACAGCCCATGTTGCACCCACACGTCCCGGACGCCCAGGAGGGCCAGCATGAGCAATCCCGGCTACAACCCCCGCGACGCCAAGGCACAGGCCAAGGCGGACAAGGCCTACAGCAAGGCGCAGCGTCCGCTCTACAAGAAGAAGCGCGTGCTCATTCCCGCCGGCATAGTCGGGCTCGGCGTCATCGCCGCGATAGCCGGCGGCGGAGGCAGCGCTGATGACACCAGCACAACCGAGGCGGGCAGCGCTGCGTCCACGGTCGCGTCGGCGGCGCCTGGCTCGGCGCCGGCCGCCTCCTCGGCCGCCGCTCCGGCTGCCCCTGCGTACGCCGGAGCGCTGAAGGGCGACAAGGCGGGGGCGCCAGGAGCGTCCCTCATGCTCTCGGGCTGGACGGTCACGGCTTCGCCGCTAGCGAAGCAGCCTGCGGCCTACTCCGGAGCCAGCCCGACCGTGTGTACTGCGGTCACCTTGGTGAACCGTGACGACGTGGCGCAGTCGTACAACATTTTCTCCTGGAAGATCCAGGATAGCGCGGGCGGGTTGAAGAACTCCTCCTTTGGAGGCGACAACCTGCTCTCCTCGGGCGAGGTCGCTCCAGGCGGACAGGCGTCGGGCAACGCCTGCTTCGACGCCCCAGCTGCGACGGGCCAGACTCTGGTCGTCTGGGAGCCCGACCTGTCTAGCAAGGACCGGGCGGTCTGGATCAACGCGACGTAGACGCGAGCCCCGCAGGGGCCCTGGCTGTCTGAGCAGGCGAGGCTGGAGGTCGACCAGTACCTCCTGCCAGCGCCCTCGTGCCGCCCGGCATGCCTACACGTCCAACATCCTCCTCCATCGAGGAGGGCGGGTGGCCTGGCCTGGGCCGTTCCGACCTATGTCCATGGGGGGCTGGGTAACCCACCAACAAGGGGTCGGTTCATTCGCCGTCACCCTTTGCGCAGCGCCGCCTTCGCTGCCTGCTTGTAGGCGCGGACCTCCAGCAGCGACTCCTGGGACACCACGTCGGCCACGCTGCGCCGGGCGTCGTCGAGCCCGTAGTCGCCGGCGGCCTCGCGCCAGCCCGGCGGCTGGACGGCGTACTGCTTGCCGAGCAGCGCCACGAAGATCTTCGCCTTCTGCTCGCCGAAGCCGGGCAGCGCCTGCACGCGGCGCCGCAGCTCCGTCCCGTCGGCGACGCCCTCCCAGATCGCCTCGGCCCGGCCGCCGTAGTCGCGCACCAGGGCCTGGCACAGCTGCTGCACCCGGGTCGCCATCGAGCCGGGAAACCGATGCACCGCGGGCGGCCTCGCCATGACGGCCGCCAGGTCGGGATGCTCGGCGAGCAGCACGGCGTCCAGCTCGCCCAGCCGCTCGGCCAGCACCGCCGGCCCCCGGAACGCCTTCTCCATCGGGATCTGCTGGTCGAGCAGCATCCCCAACAGGAGGGCGAGCGGGTCTCGCGCGAGCAGTGCGTCCGCGTCGCGGTCCTGGGCCAGGCAGAGGTCGGGCATGGCCTCATCGTGCCGCCCCGCCCGGCTGGTGCCAGCACCCACCCGCTGCAGAGGGAGGAGGCGGGCTCGGCCGGGTTCGTTCGGCATCGACGGGAGGCTGGGACAGGAGCTCGAGCGGGCGCTGCGTCTGGAGGTCGGCCACACCCCCGAACCGGACCCGCGTCGACGCGCCCCTCCTCGACTGCCGGCCGACCCCGTCCTGGGCCTGCCGTCGAGCCCACCGGTCTGGCGCGGCCTGGGCAGCGCCTGAGGGAAGGCCTGCCTGACGCGCTAACCGGGCGTCGACACCTCGACCGTCGCGCTACGCGGGGGGCAGCAGCGCATGCTCGAGAGCGTCCCCGAGCCAGGTCTCGTACTGCTCCCTGGTCCAGCCGCGTACCTCCAGGAACATGTGGTGCACCTCGGGGCTCGTCAGCGTCCACACCAGGTCGGCCGCCGTGGCCACGTCGAGGCCGTCCCGCAGCGGACCGCGGGCACGGACCCAGCCGACGACGATGACCATGGCGGCGTGGCGCTGCACGTCGTTCTGCAGGCGCCTGGCGGCGGCCACCTCCGGGTCCGCGGCTGCAGCGCTGCGCAGCACGTCGTCCAGGGGCCGCATCCGCTCCAGCTCACCCGCCATCCCCACCGCGAACAGCGACAGCTGCGTCCGCTGATCGGTCTCGTCGCGCATGCGCTGCGGGAGCTCCCGGTCCAGGACGGCCACCGGCTCGTCGTCCCCGCCGACGTTGACGTCCATGACCGCGGCCAGCAGGCCGCGCTTGCCGCCGAAGGCGGCGTAGACCGCGTCGACCGAGACCCCGGCGCCGGCCGCCACCGAGGCCACGGTGGTCGAGGCGTAACCGACCTCGAGGAAGCGCGCTCGGGCCGCCCCCAGGATTGCCAGTCGGGTCTGACGTGCTCGCTCCCTGCGCACCGGCGAGTCGTAGGCACGGCTCTTGACAGGGTCAACCATTTCGCTCCATGCTCACTTGGTCCAATTGCACGGAGCCTACCGACCCGAGCGCACACCCGTGCTCCCGGCCCACCGGACCAGGAGCGGCCATGACCACCGGTTACGCCCTCGCCTACCGCCTCGGGATCACACCCTGGGAGAAGGCCGGCCGCGACGCCGCCGTGCAGTTCAACGCGCTGCTGGACCGGGAGCAGCAGGGCGACCCACCGTTCGGCAAGGCCCTCGACATCGGCTGCGGCACCGGGGACCACGCGGTGAACCTCGCGCGCCGCGGCTGGCAGGTCACGGCCATCGACGACGTGCCACGGGCACTCGACGCGGCGCGCGTCAAGTCGTCCGATGCCGACGTGCAGGTGCGCTGGGTGACGGCCGACGTGACCGACATGGCGACGCAGGTCGGCGACGGCTTCTCGCTCCTGCTCGACGTCGGCTGCTTCCACGGGCTCAAGCCCCAACAGCGTGCTGCGTACGTCCACCAGGCAGCAGCCGTCAGCCATCGGGGCGCCACACTGCTCATGCTCGCCTTCCAGCCCGGCCGGCGTCCACCGGCGCCGCTCCCACGCGGAGTTTCGCGGCGGGAGCTGGAGGACAGCTTCCGGGACTGGGACCTGATCGGCGACGACGCCGCCGACACCACCTGCATGAGCGGACCCGCCAAGCGGACCGCGCCCCACTTCTTTCGACTGCGCCGCAGGACCTGAGCCGGCGGCGACGCGACCTCCACGCGGAGGGCGAGCGGTGCTCGGACCGCCGGCTACAGCGTTCTGGCGCCGGTCGGCACCCGGGAGGCTGCCCGGGTGCTCGTCCCCGGTCGGCACCGCGGCCGGAGCCCGGTCGACGTCGGTCGACAACCGGCGCACCACCCGCCGGGTCAGCCGGCGGGTTCCTCCTGCGTCTGCTCGAGGAACAGCAGCACGGCGTCGTCGACGACGGTGCCGTCGACCGTGAGGGTCCAGCGGTGCGGGCCGACCCGCACCGGCAGCCCGGGGCCGAGGTTGAACACCAGCGGCACGGCCACCGGCCCCCAGTCGGGCAGGTCCTCGGCGGAGGCGGCGAGTGCCGGCAGGTCCTGGCCGAGCTGCAGGGGCTGCGCGCTGACCGCGCCCGGCACCGCGGCGGGGCCGGTGGCGGCCAGCGCCGGACCGGGCACCATCACCGGCGAGCCGGACCCCTCGAATAGGGCGAGCCGCACCTCGTGCGGCCGCAGCGCGTCGTCGGTGGCCAGCCGCAGCCGCACCATCAGGGCGTGCGGCGGCGTCGGCAGCGGCAGCACCTGAGTGCCCGCCCCCAGCACGTAGAGCCGGCCGTCGGAGTCGGCCTGGGCCGCGTCGCACACCAGCAGGGAGCCTTGCACCGTCATACGTCCGCCTCTGTCCTGTAGTGGTTGGTGCCGGTCATGCGGAGATCGAGGCGCCGGTCGCCTGGACCGCCGCGGTCACGACGGCCTCGTCCTGCTCGCCGGTGCCGCCGCTCGCGCCGAGAGCGCCCAGGAGCCGGCCGCCGGAGTAGACCGGGACCGCGCCGGTCTGCGGCGTGTACGAGCCGTGCGTCATGGTCGTCAGCGCGCCGGCGAAGTTGGGCATCGACGCCATCTTCTCCTTCTGCGCCGCACTGGGCGTGCCGTACGCCGCCGCCGTCCACGCCTTGCCCTGGGCCACCGTGGCGGTGATCCAGGCCGCGCCGTCCATCCGGACGAGCGCGACGAGGTGGCCACCGGGGTCCATGACCGCGAAGGTCATCGGCACCCCGAGGTCCTCGGCGGCCGAGCGGGCGGCGGCGCACAGCGCCAGGGCGTCGTCGGAGGTCAGGTCGTCGGGTGTCAGCACCCGGACATCCTGCCCCGGCCGGCCCGCCGCCTGCTGCACGGCCCCTGCCGGGCCGGCCGGCGCCGCATGCGAGTCTGCGCAGATGCAGCTCGAGACCCAGACCACGTCCGGCGCCGTCCGAGGCGCAGCCAGCGGCCCCGTCGTCGCCTTCAAGGGCATCCCGTACGCCGCCCCGCCGTTCGGCGACCTGCGCTTCGCCGCGCCCGCGCCGCCGGCCGCGTGGGAGGGGGTGCGGGACTGCACGGCGTACGGCCCCACCGCTCTGAAGGGCCCCTACCCGCCGCCCGGCGACGTCCTGCTGCCCGAGCCCGTGGTGCCGGGCGAGGACGTGCTCAACCTCAACGTGTGGACGCCCGACCCGTCCGCGACCGGTCTGCCCGTCCTGGTCTGGATCCACGGCGGCGCCTTTGTCAACGGCTCCGGAGCGGTGCCGCAGTACGACGGGACGGCCTTCGCCCGGGACGGCGTCGTCACCGTCACGATCAACTACCGGCTCGGGGTCGACGGCTTCCTGCTGTTCGGCGACGGGGGGCCGGAGAACCGCGGGCTGCTCGACCAGGTCGCCGCGCTCGAGTGGGTGCGCGACAACATCGCCGCGTTCGGGGGGGACCCGGCGCGGGTGACCATCGCCGGCGAGTCGGCCGGCGCCATGAGCGTGTGCTCGCTGCTGAGCATGCCGCGCGCGGCCGGGCTGTTCTCCCGGGTCATCGCGCAGAGCGGCGCCGGCCACTTCGCACTGACCCCGCAGACCGCCGGGCGGGTCGCCGCGGCGCTGGCGGAGCGGCTCGGCGTACCGCTCACGCGGGAAGCCCTCGCGGCTGTCCCGCCGACGACGCTGGTCGCCGAGCAGCAGGCGCTGTCCCGGGAGATCCAGGCGGTCCCCGACCCGGCCCGCTGGGCCGAGCTGACCGTCAACCTGATGGCCTTCGAGCCGGTCGTGGACGGCGACGTGCTGCCGTCGCTGCCGATCCGGTCGCTGCAGGCCGGCGCCGGCGCCGAGGTCGACCTGCTCATCGGCGCCAACACCGACGAGCACGCGCTGTTCCTCGTCCCCACTGGCGTCGTGAACTTCATCGACGAGAACGTGCTCGGCATGCTGGTCGCGGCGTACGGGCTGTCCCCCGCCGACCTCGCGCCCTACCGCAGCGACCGCCCGCAAGCGACCCCGGGCGAGCTCCTAATCGCTGTCGCCACCGACTGGTTCTTCCGGATCCCGGCGCTGCGGGTGGCGGAGGCCCGCGCCGGCGGCCCGGCCCGCACCCACGTGTACGAGTTCGCCTGGCCCAGCCCGCAGTACGACGGCCGGCTCGGCGCCTGCCACGGTCTCGAGGTCCCGTTCGTCTTCGACACCCTGGCTGCGCCCGGCAGCGACGCGCTGACCGGCAGCGCGCCGCCCCAGGAGCTCGCCGACGCCGTGCACGAGGCCTGGGTCGCCTTCGTGACCACCGGCGACCCGGGCTGGCCGGCGTACGACCTCGGCGCCCGGCCGACGCAGGTCTTCGGCACGCTGACGTCGGTGGTGCCGGACCCGCGCGGCGCCCAGCGGGAGCTCTGGGAAGGGGTCCGCCTGTAGGCGGCCCGCCCTAACCCGCGGAGCTCTGGGTGCGCCAGAGGTCGACGCCGCTCTCCACGGCGTAGCGGTCGATCTCGGCGAGCTCGTCGGCGGCGAACTCCAGGTTGCCCAGCGCCGCGACGTTCTCCTCGAGCTGCCGCACGCTGCTGGCGCCGATCACCAGCGAGGTCATCCGCGGGTCACGCAGCGCCCAGGACAGCGCCAGCTGCGCCAGCGACTGCCCGCGCGCGGCAGCCACGTCGTTGAGCCCGCGCAGCCGCGCGAGGTTGTCCTCGCTGAGCACGTCCTTGGACAGCGAGCCGTAGGTCGCCATCCGCGAGCTCTCGGGCACCCCATCCAGGTACTTGCCGGTCAGCAGCCCCTGCGCCAGCACGGTGAAGCCGATGCAGCCGACGCCCTCGGTCTCGAGCACGTCGAAGAGCCCGTCGTCCTCGACCCAGCGGTTGAGCATGCTGTAGGACGGCTGGTGGATGAGCAGCGGCGTGCCCATCTCGCGCAGGATCCGGGCCGCCTCGGCGGTGCGCCGCGGTCCGTAGGACGAGATGCCGGCGTACAGCGCCTTGCCGGACCGGACCGCCTGGTCCAGCGCGCCCATCGTCTCCTCGAGCGGGGTCTCCGGGTCGGGGCGGTGGCTGTAGAAGATGTCGACGTGGTCGAGACCGAGCCGCGTCAGGCTGCCGTCGAGGCTGGCCAGCAGGTACTTGCGGGACCCGAGGTCGCCGTACGGCCCCGGCCACATGTCCCAGCCCGCCTTGGTGGAGATGACCAGCTCGTCGCGCAGCCCACGGAAGTCCTCCCTGAGCACCCGCCCCGCGTTGACCTCCGCGCTGCCGTAGGGCGGGCCGTAGTTGTTGGCGAGGTCGAAGTGCGTGATGCCGAGGTCGAAGGCGCGGCGCATGATCGCCCGTGACAGCTCGAGCGGGCGGTCGTCACCGAAGTTCCACCAGAAGCCGAGCGACAGCAGCGGCAGCTTCAGCCCGCTGCGCCCGCAGCGGCGGTAGGTCATGGCGTCGTAGCGGTCCTCGGCAGGCTGGTAGGTCATGGGCCGGACCGTACCCACGGACGCCGGTCCCCGCCCCGCGGCCCGTTCCGGTCCGCTGCCAGCGGGTAACGCGCCGGTCATGACCTCCCCAGCAGGCAGCACCGGGCCCAACCCCACCCCCGGCGACCCCTCGGGCGCCTCCGCCCCCGGCAACCCCGTCGCCGGGTCCGGGGAGCAGCTGCTCGACGCCGGCTCGTCCGGCACCGACGAGGGCCCGGCCGGCATCCCGGCCGCGCTGGTGGGCCACGACAAGGACGGCGACGAGGTGGCTCCCCCGCCGGCCGCCGACCCCGAC
>DASTLY010000111.1:0-5741 GCA_035714445.1 Mycobacteriales bacterium | reverse complement strand
GTCTGGCTGGCCGGCCGCGGCTGGGACGTCACCGCGCTCGAGGTCTCGGGCGTGGCGCTGCGGCGGGCGGCCGGGCACGCCCGCGACGCCGGCGTCGCGGTCCGCTGGGTGCACGCCGGCCTGGTGGAGGCGGGCCTGCCCCCGCGCTCGTACGACCTGGTCTGCGCGCTCTACCCGGCGCTGCTGGCGACCCCGGACGCCGCTGCGGAGCGGGCGCTGCTCGACGCCGTCGCGCCCGGCGGCATCCTGCTGCTCGTGCACCACGCCGGGATGGAGACCGGGGCGCACGACAGCGGCTTCGACCCGGCCGACTACGTCTGGCCCGCGATGGTCGCCGCCCGGCTCGATGGCGACTGGGAGATCGAGGTGGACGAGCAGCGCCCGCGCGTCACACCGGGCGGCGGCGCCGGCGCCCACCACCGCGACGACCTGGTGCTGCGGGCCCGCCGGCTGCGCTGACGGGCGAAGCGGACCCTCGGCGTCGCGCAACGTTCACGCGCCGTTCCGGGGCCGCGGTCTGGACCCCGGCGGGTCGTGGGCCGGAGCATCGCCGCTGCCATGTCCCGCAGACCGGAGGTCCCGTGAGCCACGACCACCCGCACGACCACCCGCACCCGCACGACCACGCCCACGGGGAGGCCGGGCTGCCGGCACCGCTCGACACCGCGGTGCCCGACTCCGAGCTCGCGCCGTCCGAGCTGGGCCGGCGGCGCTTCCTGCAGCGGGCCGGCCTGCTGGGTGCCGGCGCCGCCGCGGCGAGTGTCCTCGGCCCGGGAGCCGGCGTCGCTGCGGCCGAGGACGCGGTGGTGGCGCCGCGCAGCAACCCCGAGCAGACCGACAGCTTCCGCTGGCTCAGCGGTGACCACCACATCCACACCCAGTTCTCGCCCGACGCGCAGTACCGCGTGATCGACCAGGTGCAGCACGCCAACGCGTACGGCCTGGACTGGGTGGTCATCACCGACCACGGCACCGACCAGCACGCCCGCATCGGCGTCGAGCTCGTCAACCCGCGCATCGTGCAGGCCCGCAACCAGGTCAAGGACACCCTGGTGTTCCAGGGGCTGGAGTGGAACATCCCGGCGGCCGAGCACGGCACCGTGTTCGTGCACCCCGGCCCCAACGAGGTCAGCCTGCTCAAGCAGTTCGAGACGGATTACGACGGCTCCGGACCGAACGGGACGGGCACCCGGGCCCCGAGCTCACCGGCGAACGAGGCGCTGGCCGTCTCGGGCCTGCGCTTCCTCGCCGGGGCGGTGTCGAACAAGCGGGTGCGCGACGCCCTCATGCTCGCCAACCACCCCGCGCGCAAGGGCATCGACTCCCCGCACGAGATCCGCGGGTGGCGCGACGCCGCCCCCCGCATCGCCATCGGCATGGAGGGCGCCCCCGGCCACCAGGCGGCGGGGTTCCCGGAGGAGTACGGCCCGGGCGGCGGCCGCGGCTACTACGACGGCGCCCCGAGCGCCGACAGCTTCCCCGGCTACCCGCTGGAGAGCTACCGGACGTACGGCGGCTTCGACTGGATGACCTCGACCGTCGGTGGCCTGTGGGACAGCCTGCTGTCGGAGGGCAAGCCCTGGTGGATCACCGCGAACTCCGACTCGCACGCGGTCTACGGCGACACCTCCGTGCGCGGTGACGAGAACTTCGCCACCAACGGGTTCTACGGCGACCCGGTCTACTCGGACGCAGCCCCCGACCTGACCAACGGCGACTTCTGGCCCGGCTACTACAGCCGCACACATGTCGGTGCCACCGACTTCAGCTACGCCGCGGTGATGGCGGGCATGCGCGCGGGCCGGGTCTGGGTCGACCACGGCCGGCTCGTCGAGAGCCTGGACATCCGGCTGCAGGCCGGCGGCCGGGAGGTCCCGCTGGGCGGCGTGCTGACCGCTCCGCGCGGCACCCCGGTGACCCTGTCGATCCGGATCCGCACCGCCCGGCGGCCCAACTGGTCGCAGTTCGTGCCCCAGCTGGCCAAGGTCGACGTGATCCGCGGCGACGTGACCGGTCCGGCGAGGAACCGGGACACCTTCCGGGCTCCCGGCACCCGCGTCGTGCGCTCCTACGACACCAGCGGGCAGACCGACGTGATCATCCTGCGCCACCAGCTCGGCCGCCTCGACACCGGCTTCTACGTACGCCTGCGCGGATCGGACGGCAACCGCCTCGGCGTCGGGCTCGGCGGCCCGTCGGTCGACCCGGCCGGCCCGGTGCAGGACGTCGTGGGCGACGCGGACCCCTGGAAGGACCTGTGGTTCTACACGAACCCGATGTGGGTGCTGCCGGCGTGACCCTCTCCTGGCCGCCGGCGACCTGGCCGCCGGCGACCGGGGACGGGGGGCCGGCGCGGGTGGTCGGCGTGGACACCGGCAGCCGGCAGCTGCCGGAGGCGGACGCTGTCGCGGCCACGGTCGTCGCCCTGCTGGCGGAGCAGGACGCGTCGCAGGACGCCGTGGTGGCGACCCACCTCACCCGCCTCGGCGACCTGCCCCACGTCACGCTGTCCGTGCACGCGCCCGGCCTCGCCGTCGACCGGCTCGCACGGCTGCTGGCCGAGGCGCTGCCGGACAGCGTCGTCAGCAGCGACGTCCACCCGGCCCCGCTCGACGCGGCGGCCGCCGGTGCCCGGGCGCACGCCACGCGCACCGGCGGCCGCGCCGTGCACTACCCGGGCTGTGAGCGCCTGGTGGGAGCGGTGACCGTCGACGACCTGCTGGCCGGCTCGGCCATCACCGCCGTCCGGGTCCTGGGCAGCGCTGACGCGCCGGCCGGCGACACGGTCGTGCGGACCCGCGACCACGTGCGCCCGACGTACGACGGCGGCCAGCTCGTGCTGGCCGCCGAGTGGGCGGTGGGCCGGACCCTCGTCCCGTTCGAGAACCCGCAGCCGACGCCGTGCTGCGCCGACCATGCCTAGCGACCCCGAGGTCCCATGAAGAGCCTTGCCCTGCGCCCGTCCCGCCCGATCCGACTGGCCACCGCGCTGGTCGGCCTGGCACTGCTGGCGCTGCCCGCGGCGCCGGCGCAGGCGGCCCCTGCCGTCCCGACGCCGGTGCTGCTCGGTCAGGTGACGCTGCCCAGCGGCTCGACCTTCCAGGGCACCTCGTTCGGCGGCCTGTCCGGCGTGACGTACGACGCCCGGCGCGGCGTCTACTACGCGATCTCCGACGACCGGAGCGAGCGCAACCCGGCGCGGTTCTACACGCTGCGGGTCGACCTGGCGGACGGTCCCCTCCAGGCCGGGGTCAAGGTTCTCGACAGCACCCCCCTGGTGAACGGCGCCGGCCGACCGTTCCCCGCCCTGAGCCTGGACCCCGAGAGCATCACGCTGACGCCGCACCGCACCCTCGTCATCAGCTCGGAAGGCGACGCCGGCCGGCTGGTCCCGCCGTTCGTACGGGAGTTCAGCCTGACGGGCAAGCAGCTCGCCGCCTTCCCACTGCCCGCCTACTACCGGCCCTCCGCCGACGGCCTGCGGGGCGTCCGCACCAACCTGGCCCTGGAGAGCGGCGGCCTGACCGCCAACGGGCGGCACTACGTCACGGCCGCGGAGAACGCGCTCGCGCAGGACGGCCCGGCGGCGACCACCACCAACGGCAGCGCGTCGAGACTGCTGCGCTACGACGCGGTCAGCCGCAGACCGGACGGGGAGTTCGTCTACGTCGTCGAGCGGGTCGCGCAGGAGCCGGTGCCGGCCGGCTCGTTCGCCACCAACGGGCTGGTCGACCTCCTGCCGCTCAGCGCGAACCGCCTGCTGGCACTCGAGCGCGGCTTCTCCACCGGCGTGGGCAACACGGTGCGGCTCTACGTCGTCGACCTCGCCGCCGCCACCGACGTCATGGGGCGCGCCACGCTGCCGGCCGGGCTGCCGGGGATCCGCCCGGCGGGCAAGACGCTGCTGCTCGACCTGGGCTCGCTCGGGATCACGCTGGACAACCTGGAGGGGCTGACGTTCGGGCCGACGCTGCCCGACGGCCGTCGCAGCCTCGTGCTGGTCAGCGACGACAACTTCAGCCCCACGCAGCAGACGCAGGTCCTGGCCTTCGCCCTCTGACGGCGGCCGGTCAGGCGGTGCCGTCCGCCGGGGGAGCGGACTGCGCGTCGTCCTGCGGCACGAGGCCGCCGGTGTCGGGGTGCTCGCCCACCGCCTCGTGCTCGTCCTGCAGGGACTGCTCGATGCTCTTGCTGGCGGTCGCCGCCAGCCCGGTCGGCTCGTCAGGTGCGCTCATGAGCCGGTGGTGCCCCTCCAGCCGGCACTGACGCGTGCTGACGCCGGTGGCTGCGCTACGGGGGAGCGGCGAGCACGTCGTGCCCCAGCTGCCGGAGCAGCTCCACGAGGTCGTCGTTGCGCCACCACTCCGCGACCCTGCCGTCCGCGAGCCGGTAGACGTCCGTCCCTCCCCACCGGACCTGGTTGCCGGTGGCGGCGATGCCGAGGAAGCTCGACCGGTGGGTGCCCTGGGCCGTCCACCGGGCCGCGACCCGGTCCCCGGCCGCGATCACGTCGTCGAGACCGATGCGCAGGTCCGGAAACGCCACATGGAAACGGACGAAGGCCTCGCGCAGCGCACTCACGCCCGCGGTTGACGGGCCGGAGCCGGTCGTGCCGGGGTGCACGCGGACGTCGTCGGCGACGAAGCGGTCCAGCACCTCGGGCCGGTCGGCGTTCACGCACTCCGCCACGAAGGCCCGGATCAGGTCCGCGTTCTGCTCCGCCGTCATGTCCCCTCCTACCGCGCCGGTCTCAGGCAGGGTCGCGGTGGGCCGCCTCGGCTGGCAAGCCCTCCGCGGCCGCGGCGGCTACCTACGGCGGGGCTGTCGTGCGGGCAGGGACCACAGCGGTGCATGCCCGGCCTCACCCCGGGCCGCTCGGTCGTTCACCTCGGCGTTCTCGTCAGCAGCCGCCCGCGCAAGCGCCGGTCCGACGTCCGACGAGGCGCGCCCAGCGTCGACGCACGTCCCCTGCAGGCAGTACCGCTCCTGGCCCGCGTCGCGCTCCCACGTCACCTGCCGGGCCACGCCCGCCGCGGCCTCGGCAGGACAGCCGAGCTCGACCAGCGCCGCCCGTACGGACTCCTGGACCGCAGGCGGAGCGGGCCGAATCCACTCGAGCACGCGCCGAGCGTAGGCGGCGGCTGCCCGCGGACGGCCGGCTGGCCGGTGCGGGATCCTGGGCTCCTGGTCGAGCCCGACGCAGGGGTTCGGACCTGCGGGGGTCAGGGAGCCGGTGCCGATGGTCCTGCGCACCACCGAGGTGCTCCGACGAGACGGCCCGTGGCGCTCGTGCACCGGCACGCCGACACGCTGCTGTCTCGGACCCGGCAGCCGTTCTCAGGCCGGACGGTCCGCGGGGTGGGGGATGTCCTGCCAGGCCTGGGCGTCGGCGAGGTCGAGCGTCCAGGTGGTGTCGGTGCGGGTGAGGCGTCGCCGGACCGGGTCTGCCTCGTCGAGCGGCTCGACGTCGTCGCAGCGGTCGCTGTGGCCGGCGCGGTCCAGCCGGGGGTCGTCGGGGTCGAGCTCGGCCTCCCACTGGCCCCGGCTCAGGCCGGCCAGCGGGTCGGGCTCGGGCGGCGCCGGCAGCGGCCGGACCGGGGGTGCGGGTGGCTGGTGCGGGCTGGGGCTGTGCCAGCTGCGGCCGGTCGGGCCGGTCCAGGTCACGCCGGTGCCGGTGCGGGTCTTGGTCCAGCCGGTCTGCTTGACCCGGTGGTGCCGCCGGCAGCACGGCCCCAGGTTGC
>DASTLY010000110.1:0-9459 GCA_035714445.1 Mycobacteriales bacterium | reverse complement strand
GTCACCGCGCACCTCCTGCAGCCCGCTCCGCACATCCTGCAGCCCGCCCCGCAGTTCCTGGACGTCACCGCGCACCTCCTGCAGCCCGACCCGCACCTCCTGCAGCCCGACTCCCAGTTCCTGGACGTCACCGCTCACGTCCTGCAGCCCGACCCGCACCTCCTGCAGGTCACCGCGCACCAGCTGAAAGCCGGCGCGCATCTCGGCCACCAGGGCGTCTGCGGAGTCGGTCATGGCAGGAGGTTACGACCGACAGCCGGGGATTCCGAGCCCACGAGCGGCACCTGTGGACACCGGCAATCAGTACACCAGCGCCTGGACGTCGTCCTCCAGCGCCTCGACGACGAACGTCGCCGCCCCGGCGAGGCGGACACCAACCAGCAGCTCGTCCGCCGTCAGGTCCCTACGCGCCGCGCACTGCGTGCACACCGTCAGCGTCCCGTGCTCGAGCACGTCGTCCCGCAACCCCGCCAGCGGAGCGCTGTGCGGCAGCACGAACGCCTCCGCGCGCCCGGGCACGGCCATCCACACCGCCTCGCCGGTGAGCCAGAGCGAGACGCGTACGCCGGACAGCGCGGCGACCGAGCTGACCGTGAAGGCCTGGGCGCAGCGCTCCGGCGCGTCCTCACCTGCAGTGACCTTGACGACGAGTCCGGTGCGCACGCCGGTAGGCTAGGGCTTTGCCGAGGAGAGGCCCAACCGTGCTCGAAGTCGTCTACACCGGCTTGTTGGTCGTGGTGTTCCTGTTCATCACCTGGTTCTCGGTCTACGTCGTCTACAAGCTGTACCAAGGGCAGCGCTAGGCAGCGGGTGCGCCTCCTCGTCACCGGCGGTGCCGGCTTCATCGGAGCGAACTTCGTCCTGCAGACCCGGCGGGAGCGCCCCGACGTCGACCTCGTCGTCCTGGACGCGCTGACCTACGCCGGCAATGCCAGCAGCCTGGCCGCGGTGCGCGACGACATCGAGTTCGTGCAGGGCGACGTCGCGGACGCCGCGCTGGTGGACCGGCTGGTGGCCGGTGCCGACGCGGTCGTGCACTTCGCCGCCGAGTCGCACAACGACAACAGCCTGTCGGACCCGGCCCCGTTCCTGACCACCAACCTGGTCGGGACCTACACGATGCTCGAGGCCGTCAGGAAGCACGGCGTACGGCTGCACCACATCTCCACCGACGAGGTGTTCGGCGACCTGGAGCTGGACGACCCGGCCCGGTTCAGCGAGGTCACGCCGTACAACCCGAGCAGCCCCTACTCCGCGACCAAGGCGGGCAGCGACCTGCTGGTGCGGGCGTGGGTGCGCTCGTTCGGGGTGCAGGCGACGATCTCGAACTGCTCGAACAACTACGGCGGCTACCAGCACGTGGAGAAGTTCATCCCGCGGCAGATCACCAACCTGCTCGACGGGGGCCGGCCCAAGCTCTACGGGTCGGGGCGCAACGTCCGGGACTGGATCCACGTGGATGACCACAACGCGGCGGTGTGGGCCATCCTGGACAGCGGCCGGCCGGGCGAGACCTACATGATCGGTGCTGACGGCGAGACGTCGAACCGGCAGGTGGTCGAGCTGCTGCTGGAGCTCGTCGGGCAGCCGTCCGACGCGTACGACCTGGTGCCCGACCGGCCGGGACACGACCTGCGCTACGCGATCGACAGCAGCAAGCTGCGGGCCGAGCTGGGCTGGCGGCCGCGCTACACGACGTTCCGCGACGGCCTCGCCACGACCGTGCAGTGGTACCGCGAGCACGAGGACTGGTGGCGGCCGCAGAAGGACGCGACCGAGCGCCGATACGCCGAGCTGGGCCGGTGAGGGTCGAGGGCACCGGCATCCCCGGCCTGCTGCACGTGGAGCTTGACGTGCTGGGCGACTCCAGGGGCTGGTTCAAGGAGAGCTACCAGCGGGCGAAGCTGGAGGCGGCGGGGCTGCCCCGGCTGGAGGTCGTCCAGCACAACGTGTCCTACAACGAGGCCGTCGGCGTCACCCGCGGGATCCACGCCGAGCCCTGGGACAAGTACGTCTCCCCCGCGCACGGCCGCGTCTTCACGGCCATCGCGGACCTGCGCGAGGGGGCGACGTACGGGCGGGTGGAGACCTTCGAGCTCGGCCCGGGCCAGGGCCTCTACGTCCCGCGGGGCTGCGGCAACTCGTTCTGCACGCTGGAGCCGCACACCGTCTACAGCTACCTGGTCAACGAGCACTGGTCGCCGCAGGCGCGGTACGTGCTGGTGAACCTGTTCGACCCGACGCTGGCGGTGCCGTGGCCGCTGCCCCGCGAGCAGCTGGTCATCAGCGACAAGGACCTCGCCCACCCGATGCTGGACGGGACACCCGCGTGAGCGTCCTGGTGACCGGCGCGAACGGGCAGCTCGGGCGGGCGCTCGGGCCGCTGCTCCCGGACGCGCAGCGCCGGGGGCACGAGCTCGACATCACCGACCGGGCGGCGCTGGACGCCCACGACTGGGCCGGTACGACCGCCATCGTCAACGCGGCGGCGTGGACGGCGGTCGACGCCGCCGAGCAGCCCGACAGCCTGCTGGCGGCGTGGGACGTCAACGTCAACGGCACCGCCAACCTGGCCTTCCACGCCCGCCGGCTGGACATCCCGTTCGTGCACGTGTCCACCGACTACGTCCTGCGCGGCGACTCCGAGGGCGAGGCGCCGGCGGACGCCCGGCTCGACCCGCAGGGCATGTACGGCATCGGCAAGGCCGCCGGGGAGTACGCCGCCCGGATCGCGCCGCGGCACTACGTCGTACGCACCAGCTGGGTGTTCGGCGACGGGCCCAACTTCGTACGCACGATGCGGCGTCTGGCCGCGAGCCGGCCGCAGCTGACGGTCGTCGACGACCAGTACGGCCGGCCGACGTACGCCGGTGACCTGGCGGCCGCGCTCGTCGGCCTGCTCGACGGCCGGCTCCCGCCCGGGACCTACCACGCCACCGGCTCCGGGCCGGTCGTCAGCTGGGCCGGCTTCGCGCGGCAGATCCTGGCCGACACCAATTGCGAGGTCGTGCCCGTGACCAGCGAGCAGTACCGTGCCGGCGCCCCCGCGACGGCGCCCAGGCCGGCCAACTCGGCGCTGGCCGCCGGCCCACTGGTGCTGCGCGACTGGCGCGAGGCCCTCGCCGACTACCTGGAGGGAGAGCAGCCGTGAAGGGGATCGTGCTCGCGGGCGGGTCCGGCACCCGGCTCTACCCGATCACCCAGGCCGTCTCCAAGCAGCTGCTGCCGATCTACGACAAGCCGATGATCCACTACCCGCTGTCGACGCTGATGCTGGCGGGTATCCGCGAAATCCTGATCATCACCACCCCGCACGACCAGGAGCAGTTCGTCCGCCTGCTGGGCGACGGCTCGCAGCTGGGCTGCTCCTTCTCCTACGCCGTGCAGCCCGAGCCCAACGGGCTCGCCGAGGCGTTCCTGCTCGGGGCGGACTTCGTGGGCGACGACAAGGTCTCCCTGGTGCTCGGCGACAACATCTTCTACGGCCCGGGCTTCGGCGCGCAGCTGCGCGGCAACACCGGCATCGAGGGGGGCGCGATCTTCGCCTACCACGTGGCCGACCCGGAGCGGTACGGCGTCGTGGAGTTCGACCACCAGCGCCGCGCGGTCTCGCTGGAGGAGAAGCCCGAGCGCCCCCGCAGCAGCTACGCCGTCGTCGGCCTCTACTTCTACGACAACGACGTCCTCGAGATCGCGCGGAGCATCCGGCCCAGCGCCCGCGGCGAGCTCGAGATCACCGCCGTCAACAACGCCTACCTCGAGCAGGGCCGGCTGCAGGTCACGGTCATGGACCGGGGCACCGCCTGGCTGGACACCGGCACCGCCACCTCGCTGATGCAGGCCGGCCAGTTCGTCCAGGTGATCGAGGAACGGCAGGGCCTGAAGATCGGCTGCATCGAGGAGGTCGCCTGGCGCGAGGGCTTCCTCGACGACGCCGGACTGGCCGCGCTCGCGGAGCCGCTTCGCAAGAGCGGCTACGGCGAGTACCTGCTCGGGCTACTCGCGCCTCGCTGATTGCGACTCAGCGTCAGCGACGGGCGCTTACTGTCATCTCATGACCACCGCCGAGCGCCCGCGCCTGACCGTCATCGGTACCGGGTACCTCGGCGCCACCCACGCGGTCTGCATGGCCTCGCTGGGCTACGAGGTGCTCGGGCTCGACGTCGACGAGATCAAGGTCAAGTCGCTCAGCGAGGGCACGGTGCCGTTCTTCGAGCCCGGCCTGCCCGAGCTCCTCACCGAGCAGCTGGCGTCCGGGCGGCTGCGCTTCACCACCTCGTGGGAGGAGGCCGGCGCGTTCGGCGACGTGCACTTCGTGTGCGTCGGCACGCCCCAGAAGCAGGGCGAGTTCGCCGCGGACCTGACGTACGTCGACGCGGCCTTCACCGCGCTGCTCGCGCACGTACGCCCGGAGGCCCTGATCGTCGGCAAGTCGACGGTGCCGGCCGGTACGGCGGAGCGGCTCGCCGCCCAGCTGGACGCGGGCCTGGTCGACGGGTCCGTGCCCGAGGGGGTGGAGCTGGCCTGGAACCCGGAGTTCCTGCGCGAGGGGTTCGCGGTGAAGGACACGCTGTTCCCCGACCGGCTGGTCTTCGGGACCCGGTCGGCGGAGGGCGAGCGGCGGCTGCGCGCGGCGTGCGCGCCGGTCATCGAGCGGCCGACGCCGGTGGTGATGGTGGACTTCGCGACGGCGCAGCTGGTGAAGGTCGCCGCCAACGCCTTCCTGGCCACGAAGATCTCCTTCATCAACGCCATGGCGGAGGTGTGCGAGGCGACCGGCGGCGACGTCACGATGCTCAGCAAGGCGCTGTCCTACGACGAGCGCATCGGCGGCCGCTTCCTGCACGCGGGCCTGGGCTTCGGGGGCGGCTGCCTGCCCAAGGACATCCGGGCGTTCATGGCCCGCGCGGGCGAGCTTGGCGTCGACTCCGCGCTGAGCTTCCTCAAGGAGGTCGACGCCATCAACATGCGCCGGCGGGCGCGCATGGTCGACCTGGCCCGCGAGGTGCTCGACGGCAGCTTCGGCGGCATGCGGGTCGCGGTGCTCGGCGCGGCGTTCAAGCCCAACAGCGACGACATCCGGGACAGCCCGGCGCTCGACGTCGCCGCGGCGATCCAGCGCCAGGGCGCTGCGGTCACGCTGTACGACCCGCAGGCGATGGACAACGCGCGGGCCAAGCACCCCGAGCTCGGCTACCGCGACAGCGCGCTGTCCGCGGCGAGGGGCGCCGACCTGGTGCTGCACCTCACCGAGTGGGCGGAGTTCCGGGAGATGGACCCGGAGGTGTTGGGCGAGGTGGTGACCAGCCGGCAGATCGTGGACGGGCGCAACGCCCTCGACCCGGTGCGCTGGCGGGCCGCAGGCTGGACCTACCGGGCGCTCGGCCGCCCCTGAAAAAGTCCCCTCCCCGAACCCCTCAAGGTCCGGCGGAATCTGCCGACTCACTGCCATGAGCACCAGCATCAGCACCGCCCGGCAGGGCACCGGCACGGTCGAGCCCGCTGCGATCCCGCAGCCCCGCCAGCGGCTGCCGCAGCCGCGGGCCCATCGCGACGTCGGACTGACCGGCCGTCGCCGGCGTACGTCGGCGCCCTGCCCGCCGCCGGTGGACTGGCGCTACGCGCTGCCCCAGCCGCGCCAGCCGCTGTCCCGGCAGACCGTTGTCCCGCTGCCGTTCGTACGTCCGGTAAGGCGGTCGCTGCGCCAGGGACTCCTTCGGCGCGGTCGCCACCGCCGCCCCATGCTGTTCGAGCGGTGGGTGAGTCTCCTGTCGCTGCGCGGTCACACCGTCGACGTCGGGTTGATCGTCATGGGCGCGGTAACCGGCCTGCTCGCCGTCCGGAGCATGCAGGGCTGACGCCTCCGTCTCGACCGTGGCGCCGTGCCTACGGCGCTTGCTATCCTCCGATATCACGGCGGAGGTAGACATGCCCGACGTTCTGGTGCGCGACGTTCCGGATGACGTTGTAGCCGCGCTTGATGCCCGCGCTGCACGCATGGGGGTGTCACGTAGTGAGTACCTGCGGCGCAGGTTGGCACAGGATGTTGCCAGGTCCGTCGAGGCGGTCACAGTCGACGACCTTGTCGCGTTCGCCGACACCTTCGGGGACCTGGGCGACAGTGCCGTCATGCGCGGCGCGTGGGAGTGACGGCCTGGCTCGTGGACACCTCTGCCCTCGTCAGGCTTGGCGCCAGTCCAATGCATCACGCTGGGCTGAACGCATCGATCGGGGTCTGGTCCGGATCGCCAGCGTCACCCGGATGGAGGTGGGCTACTCGGCCAGGTCCGGCAGCGACCTGCGGTCTGCCCTGAGCCGCCCTCCACTGGCGGTGATGCCCGTCGAGTACCAGACGCCGGCCGGTGAGGACCGTGCGATGGAGGTGCAGACGCTCCTGGCGGACCGCGGCCAGCACCGCGCCCCCTCGCTCGCCGACCTCATCGTTGCCGCGACCGCTGAGCTTGCCGAGTTGACCGTCCTGCACCTGGACACGGACTTCGACCTCATCGCCGAGATCACGGGGCAGGCGACGGAGCGCCTCACTGTGGGCTGACAGGCCCAGGCCGACGTCTCCCGGCCTCAGCCTGACGGGTCGATGTCGCCGTTGCCGTCACCGGTGCTGGCTAGCATCGCCGGGTGACCTCCCCAGATGCCGGCCCCGCCGACGAGCAGGACGCCGTGCCGGGCGTGCACCCGGCGCTCGAGCCGCTCGCCTGGCTGATCGGCGTCTGGGAGGGCGTGGGCGCGCTCGTCTACCCGACGATCGAGGACCGCAACTACGTGCAGCGCGTGGAGTTCAGCTCCGACGGCCGGCCGTTCCTGCACTACTCCTCCCGGTCGTGGCTGCTCGAGGACGACGGCAGCCGCGGTCGCCCGGGCGCCTCCGAGGAGGGCTTCTGGCGGCCGGGTGCGGAGAAGTTCGACGTCGAGGTCCTGCTGTCGCACCCGTTCGGGGTGGCCGAGGTGCTCGTCGGGCGGGTGGCGTTCAAGAAGGTCGAGCTGGTCAGCGACGCGATCGTGCGCACCGCGACCGCCAAGGAGGTCACGGCCACCACCCGGCTCTACGGCGGCGTCGAGGGCGACCTGGCGTACGTCGTGGAGATGGCGGCGGTCGGTCAGGCGCTGCAGCCGCACCTGTCCGCACGACTGCAGCGCGTCAGGGAGTAGCCAACCGGGCACAAACTGCGACACTGGCTGTGTGGCGGACATTGCGGCGGTCGTACTCCTGGCTCTGGACGTTCTGGTGGTGGCGTTCGTCGTGACGCTGCTGCTGCGCGTCGTCGTACGCGCGGTGCAGCGGTACCGGCGTCGCAACCGGGTGCCGGCGTACGCGGTGCGGCGCTGCGACGCCTGCCGGATGTCGTGGCAGGCCGAGCCGGGCGTCGACCACGGACGGGTGGAGCTGCTGCTGCGCCGGCGGGAGCGGCGGCGGGCCCGGGGTGCGGCCCGGCCGGCGAAGGGCTGGGCCAAGGCGCGCGGCTGGAACCGCTGCCCGAGCTGCCTGTCGACCCGCGTGCGCACGTCGGGAGACGGGTCGCGTACGGAGGAGGTCGACACCCGGCTGTCGCTGGAAGCGGTCGGCTACCTGGCCACGGCCACCGGCGCCTCGCTGCTCGCGGTGGCGGCCTTCGGCTTCGCGACGCGCGCATGAGCGTCGACGCGGCGCCCTCGTCCCGGCTCCGCCGGCTGTGGCTGCCCGCCTCCGTCCTGCTCGTGGCGGCGCTGCTCGGCGCGTGGATCGGGCTTCGCGCGCTGGCGGCGAAGAGCCACCTGGAGGAAGCCCGGACGCAGCTGTCGACCGCCCGGGTCGCCCTGCTCGACCGGCGGGTGGACGACGCGCGGGCGGCGATGGCCTCGGCCACCCGCGACACGGCGGCTGCGCGCAGCCTCACCGGCGACCCGGTCTGGCGGCTGTCGGCGGCGGTGCCGGTGCTCGGCCGCTCGCTGGCCGCAGTCCGTGGCATCACCACCGCCGTCGACGACCTCGCCCGCCAGGTGCTGCCTCCCGGGCTGCAGGCCGCCGACACCTTCGCGGGAGAGGAGCTGCGGCTGCCCGACGGCTCGATCGACCTCGCGCTGGTCACCGCGGCCGAGCCCGCGGTCGCCCAGGCCGATGCGGCCCTCGGCCGCGTCGACGACCGGCTCGCGCTCGTGCCCACCTCCGGCATCGTCGGCCCGGTCCGCGACGCCCACACCCAGCTCGAGGGGGAGATCGCGCAGCTCGCGTCGGCGCTCGCCTCGGCCCGGCAGGTGGTCGCGCTCGCGCCGCCGCTGCTGGGGGCGGACCGGCCCCGGCGCTACTTCGTGCTGGTGCAGCAGCCCGGCGAGAGTCGCGGCACCGGCGGGCTGCCCGGCGGCTACGCCATCCTCGAGGCGGACCGCGGGCGGGTGCGGGTCACCCAGACCGGGTCCAACGCGGACCTGAAGAACGGCGACATCCCCGTCCCGGCCGGCGTCAGCGAGCAGTTCGCGTACGAGTACACCGGGAACCTGGGCTTCCAGCTGTGGCAGAACGTCAACCTCAGCCCGGATCTGCCGAGCGTCGCCCGCGTAGTCGCCGCCCGATGGAAGGCCCAGGGCGGTCAGGACGTGGACGGCGTCATCACGATGGACCCGACCGCCATCGCCGACCTGCTCCGCGGCGGCGGCCCCGTCGACGTGGGCGGCGGCACGCTGGTGGCCCCGGCGAACATGGTGCGCTACCTCACGGTGGACCAGTACGCCGGCCTGTCGCTGAGGGACCAGGCCGGCCGCAAGGACGCGCTGTCCGGGGTGGCCCAAAAGGCCGCGGAGCGGCTCAACAGCGGCGCGGCCGATCCCGGCCAGCTGCTGTCCGGACTCGCGAACTCCGTGCGTACCGGGCATCTCCGGATGGCCAGCGACGACCCCGCCCTGCGGGACGGCCTGGCTGCGAGCGGGGTGGACGGAGCGCTGCCCGCCGGGGACGCCCCGGTCGCCTACGCCGTCGTACAGAACTCGACCCAGGGCAAGCTCGACTCCTTCCTTGACCGGCACATCACCTACGCGGCTGGTGCCTGCCGGGGGGTCCGACGGGCGAGCACGATCACCGTCCAGCTGACGAACCAGGCGCCGCCCACCGGCCTGCCGCCGTACCTCACCATCCGCGACGACGGCGGCGGGCTCGTCTCGTCGGTGGACAGCGCGGTGGTGCTCCAGACGTACGGCTCGCGGACAGCCACGTTCGTCTCCGCCGAGCTGAACGGCCGGCCCCTCGGCGAGCCGGGTTTCTCGGAGGAGGCGGAGGAGGCGGAGCTGCACGAGGGGCTGGAGGCCGACCTGCCGTTCTGGGGCCTTCGGGTCAACCTGCCGAGGGGCGTCCCGCAGGTGCTGACGCTGCACCTGGAGGAGGACGTCGTGCCCGGCGCCGCGCGGGTGCCGGAGCAGCCTCTGGTGCGGGGCATGACCCGAACCGTCACTGTGCCGACCTGCTGAGTTGCG
>DASTLY010000109.1:0-21280 GCA_035714445.1 Mycobacteriales bacterium | reverse complement strand
CGACCACCCGAGCGAGGTCGTCGAGGTCGGCCAGGAGGTCACCGTCGAGGTCCTCGACGTCGACCTGGACCGCGAGCGCGTCTCCCTGTCGCTGAAGGCGACGCAGGAGGACCCGTGGCAGCAGTTCGCCCGGACCCACGCCATCGCCCAGGTCGTGCCGGGCAAGGTCACCAAGCTCGTCCCCTTCGGTGCGTTCGTGCGCGTCGACGAGGGCATCGAGGGCCTGGTGCACATCTCCGAGCTGGCCGAGCGGCACGTCGAGATCCCGGAGCAGGTCGTCAACGTCGGCGACGAGCTGCTGGTCAAGGTCATCGACATCGACCTCGAGCGGCGCCGGATCAGCCTGTCCCTCAAGCAGGCCAACGAGGGCGGCGTCGGCAGCATCGCCGAGTTCGACCCGGCCCAGTACGGCATGAGCGCGTCCTACGACGAGCAGGGCAACTACATCTACCCCGAGGGCTTCGACGCCGACACCGGCGAGTGGCAGGAGGGCTTCGAGGCCCAGCGCGACGCGTGGGAGAAGCAGTACGCCGACGCGCAGAAGCGCTTCGAGGCCCACCAGGAGCAGATCACGCGGATGGCGGCGGCCGACCTCGAGGCGGCGCTGCCCACCTCGTACACCTCGGCGACCGGCCTGGAGGGCGAGGAGGGCGTCGAGGCTCCGCCCGCGGCGGCTGCTGCTGCCGCTGCCCGCCCGGCCGCTGCGGCCCCGACCGGCGGCACCCTCGCCTCCGACGAGGCCCTGCAGGCGCTCCGCGAGAAGCTGTCCGGCGGCGCGTAGTCCGACCGGTACGAACGACGAAGCCCCCCTGCACTGCAGGGGGGCTTCGTCGTTCAGGGTTCAGGCGCCGGCCGGCGCCGGACGGTACTGCGCGAGCGTGCGGGCCGGGTCGGGCTCGAGCGCGAGCAGGTCGCAGGTGTACGGGTCGCGGGTGCTGCTGCCGCAGCCGGCAAGCCTGCGCAGGGCGTCGCGCACTGCCGGGACGTCCAGCTCGACGCGGCGCAGGCGCAGGCAGTGCCCGTCGTCGGTGTGCAGGCACAGCTGGCCGCCGCGCTGGGTCGGCCGCAGCCGCAGGTGCCGGACGTGGTCGACGTACGCCACCCGGTAGCGCAGCACGCTGCGGACGGCCACGAACTCCTCGCCCACGACCAGCCGCCGGGCCCAGATGGCGTAGCCCGTGGCGAGCAGGCTGATCGCCAGGGCGATGAGCATGCCCGGGGCGGCCCGGGACCAGACCAGCGCGGGCACGAAGCAGACGGTCACCAGCAGCAGGCTGGTCACGGCCTCGGCGACGGGCACGCCGGCACGGGCGACGGCGCCCTCGCCGAGCGCACCCAGTCGGAGCCGGGTGGTGGTGGTCGGGGCGGCGGTGCGGCGCAGGGCCCGCTCGGCGTCGGCCAGCGACGGCGGTCGCTGGACGGTGCTGCGGCGGGGACGCTTGGCCAGGGGCAGGGGCTGAGCGGTCATGGTCTCTCCCGGGGACCGGTGCGGTGGTCGGGGGGATCCCCACGTCGCGGGCGGCTAATCGCTTCACGCCTTGTTCAAGGTGACCGAGGTCACCACGCGGGGCGGGGCCTCGCCACCCGAGCGCAGGGCGGCGCTACCGTCGACGGGTGCTGCGCGTGGGACTGACCGGCGGGATCGGCTCGGGCAAGTCGGCGGTCAGCGCGCTGCTGGCGTCGTACGGCGCGGTGGTCGTCGACGCCGACCTGCTGGCCCGCGAGGTCCTGGCGCCGGGGAGCCCGGGCCTGTCCGAGGTCGTGGCCGAGTTCGGTGAGGACGTGCTGCTGCCGGACGGTTCGCTGGACCGGCCGGCCCTCGGCCGCCGGGTCTTCGGGCACCCGGCGGCGCTGTCGACGCTGAACGGCATCACGCACCCCCGGATCGGCGAGCTGACGGCGCAGCGCTACACGGCGGCCGAGGCGGCCGGGGCGCGGGTGCTCGTGCACGACGTCGCGCTGCTCGTCGAGAACGGCCTGCCGCCGGCGTACGACGAGGTGGTCGTGGTGGCGGCGACGCCCGAGACGCAGCTGGAGCGGCTCGTCCGGTACCGGGGCATGGCCGAGGCGGACGCCCGGGCGCGGATTGCCGCGCAGGCCCCGCTGGCCGACAAGCTCGCGGTCGCCACCCGCGTCGTGCACAACGACGGGCCGCTGACCGAGCTGGAGCCGCAGGTCGCGGCGCTCTGGCGCGAGCTGCTCGACCGGGCCGGCTGACCGGGACGCCGGCCGGGACGCCCGACCGCCGCTGACCCGACGGCGCGGCGACAGAGCCCGACCGGCTCAGGACCCGGCGGCCCGCACCACCTCCAGCAGGCGCCGGGCGGCGTCCGGCAGCGGCTCCGCGAACCGGACGTCCAGCTGGCTGTCCGCGGCAGGGCCGCCGCTGCCCGTACCGGTGCCGGCGGCACCCACGTCCGCCGCGGGAGCGGGGTGGGCCACCACCCGGTAGCAGAACCGGTCCGGCCCGGCGGGACCCGGCCAGCCGGCCGCCTGGGACAGCAGGTCGTGCACCTCGGCCTGCCGGTCCGGGTCGAGGGCGTCCACGTCGAGCGACCAGCGCACCGTCCGACCGGCGACCCCGCCCGAGCGCTCCACGTCCAGCCGCATGCCGCACCTTCCGTCGTCAGGCCTCCAGGGTGACACCCACCTGCTGCCAGGCGTCGTGCACGGCCGCACGCAGGTCGTCGGGGGCCACCCGGACCGTGACCGCGGCGAACGCGGCGAAGTCCGCGTCCGGCGCGAGGGCCTCGTCGCGGAGCGCGTCGTACCAGACCCGGCCGGTGGTCTCCCACGCGTACCCGCCGGCGGCGACGCTCGCCAGGTAGAACGCGTGGTTGGGGATGCCGGAGTTGAGGTGCACGCCGCCCTGGTCGTCGTCGGTGACCACGAAGTGGTCCATGCTGGCCGGCTGCGGGTCGGTGCCCAGCACGGGATCGTCGTAGGCGGTGCCCGGCGCCCGCATCGACCGCAGCGCCACGCCGTCGACGCCGGGCCGCAGCAGCTCCGCGCCGATCAGCCAGTCGGCCTCCTCGGCGCTCTGCCCGCGGGCCCGCTGCTTGACCAGGGAGCCGAAGACGTCGCTGACCGACTCGTTGAGCGCGCCGGACTGGCCGGCGTAGACGAGCGCGGCCTCGATCTCGGTGACGCCGTGGGTGAGCTCGTGGCCGATGACGTCGACCGAGGCGGTGAAGCGGCCGAACAGCTCGCCGTCGCCGTCACCGAACACCATGCGGGTCCCGTCCCAGAACGCGTTGTCGTAGTCGGTCGAGAAGTGCACCGTCCCGAGCAGCGGCAGCCCGGCCGCGTCCACGGAGTCGCGGCCGTACACCTCCCGGTAGAGCTGCCAGGTGAGGCCGAAGCCGTCGTACGCCTCGTCGACGGCGAGGTCGCCGGTCGGCGGCGCGCCCTCCTCGCGCACCGGCCGGCCCGGCAGCTGCTCGGTGTGCCCGGCGTCCGACACCGTCCGGAGCGGGCCCGAGCCGTCGTCGCCGACCGCGGCCCGCTCGAGCACGACGCCGCGGAGCCGGCGGAACACCTCGTCGTCGACGAGCGTCCTGCGGGCCCGCTGCCGCTGCTGCTGGGAGCCCCGCGCCAGAACGGCGCGCAGGAGGTACGGCGGCAGGATCGCGCAGCGGCACGGGGTCATCGGGGCTCCAGGTGTCCTCGAGGGAGGACGCCATCCTGGGACAGCGGTCCGACAGTTCCGGGGGTCCGCTGCGCGGCGGGCGCTCGGACCGGTTCTGTCGTAGGCCGGACGTACCGTGGACGGGTGACGATGACAGCCCCCCCGGCGCACGGCGCCCGCCCCAGTGTGCCCCGTCTGGCGACCGACCTGGCGCGCACGAAGCGCCGCTTCGAGGTGGTCTCGGACTACCAGCCGGCGGGCGACCAGCCGGCGGCGATCCAGGAGCTGACCCGCCGGCTCGGCGAGGGGCGCCCCGACATCGTGCTGCTCGGAGCCACCGGCACCGGCAAGTCCGCGACGACCGCCTGGCTGGTCGAGCAGGTGCAGCGGCCGACGCTGGTGATGGCGCCCAACAAGACCCTGGCGGCCCAGCTGGCCAACGAGTTCCGGGAGCTGCTGCCGCACAACGCGGTGGAGTACTTCGTCAGCTACTACGACTACTACCAGCCCGAGGCCTACGTCCCGCAGACCGACACCTACATCGAGAAGGACTCCTCGGTCAACGAGGAGGTCGAGCGGCTGCGGCACAGCGCGACGATGAGCCTGCTGACCCGCCGCGACGTGATCGTCGTGGCGTCGGTGAGCTGCATCTACGGCCTCGGCACCCCTCAGGAGTACGTCGACCGCATGGTCCGGCTGCGGGTCGGCGACACGATCGAGCGCGACCAGCTGCTGCGCCGGTTCGTCGACGTGCAGTACACCCGCAACGACCTGGCCTTCACCCGCGGCACGTTCCGGGTGCGCGGCGACACGGTCGAGGTGTTCCCGGTCTACGAGGAGCTCGCCGTCCGGGTCGAGATGTTCGGCGACGAGATCGAGCGGGTCATGACGCTGCACCCGCTGACCGGCGAGGTCATCGAGGAGCACGAGGAGGTCTTCGTCTTCCCGGCGACCCACTACGTGGCGGGGCCGGAGCGCATGGAGCGGGCGATCGCCGGCATCGAGCTCGAGCTGCAGGACCAGCTGGCGGCGATGGAGGCGCAGGGCAAGCTGCTGGAGGCGCAGCGGCTGCGGATGCGGACCACCTACGACGTCGAGATGATGCGCCAGGTCGGCTTCTGCAACGGCATCGAGAACTACTCCCGGCACATCGACGGCCGCTCGCCGGGGACCGCGCCGCACACCCTGCTCGACTACTTCCCCGACGACTTCCTGCTCGTCATCGACGAGTCGCACGTGACCGTGCCGCAGATCGGCGCGATGTACGAGGGGGACCGCAGCCGCAAGCGCACCCTGGTCGACCACGGCTTCCGGCTGCCCAGCGCGATGGACAACCGGCCGCTGAAGTGGGAGGAGTTCCTGGAGCGGGTCGGCCAGACCGTGCACCTGTCGGCGACCCCGGGGGACTACGAGATGAGCCGGGTCCGCGGCGACGTCGTGGAGCAGGTCATCCGGCCGACCGGTCTGGTCGACCCGGAGATCGTCGTGAAGCCGACGAAGGGCCAGATCGACGACCTCGTCCACGAGATCCGCCTGCGCGCGGAGCGGGACGAGCGGGTGCTGGTCACGACGCTCACCAAGAAGATGAGCGAGGACCTCACCGACTACCTGCTCGAGCTGGGCATCCGGGTGCGCTACCTGCACTCGGAGGTCGACACGATCCGGCGCATCGAGCTGCTCAAGGAGCTGCGCCAGGGCGAGTACGACGTCCTGGTCGGCATCAACCTGCTGCGCGAGGGCCTCGACCTGCCCGAGGTGTCGCTGGTGAGCATCCTGGACGCCGACAAGGAGGGCTTCCTGCGCAGCGGCAGGAGCCTGATCCAGACGATCGGCCGGGCCGCCCGCAACGTCTCCGGCCAGGTCCACATGTACGCCGACACCATCACGCCGTCGATGGCCAAGGCGATCGACGAGACCACGCGCCGCCGGGCCAAGCAGGTCGCCTACAACCTGGAGCGGGGCGTGGACCCGCAGCCGCTGCGCAAGCGGGTCGCCGACATCCTCGACGACCTGGTGCGCGAGGGCGCTGCCACAGCCCCCGGGCAAGTCGAGCTAGTCGGCGGCGGCGGGCGCCAGCAGTCCCGCGGCAAGGCGCCGGTGCCGGGCATGTCGAGCCGGAGCAGCACGGTGGGCAGGCACGCGAAGGAGCTGGCCGGCATGCCCAGGGCGGAGCTGGCCCAGCTCATCCAGCAGCTGTCGGACCAGATGCACGAGGCCGCGCGGGACCTGTCCTTCGAGCTCGCGGCCCGGCTCCGCGACGAGGTCAACGAGCTGAAGAAGGAGCTGCGCGGCATGGACGCTGCAGGGGTGCGCTGAGCGGCCGGCCGGGCGCCCCGCGCGTCCTGGTCGTCCAGCACGAGGACACCTGCCCGGTCGACCGGCTCGGCCAGTGGCTCGACGAGGCCAGCGTCGTCATCGAGACCTGCCGGCCCTACAGGGGTGACGACGTCCCGGCGACGGTGCCGGCGGCCGGGCTGGTGGTGCTCGGCGGGCGCATGGGCGCGCACGACGACGACGAGGCGCCGTGGCTGCCCGCGACCCGCGACCTGCTCGGGGCCGCGGTCGCGGACGGCACGCCCACGCTCGGCGTCTGCCTCGGCGCCCAGCTGCTCGCGGTGGCCTGCGGCGGCCGGGTGGAGGTCGGGGCGTCCGGGATCGAGGCGGGCGTCGTCGACGTGCGGTGGCGTGCGGAGGCCGCGCAGGACCCGCTGTTCGGGGGCCACCCGTCCGGCGGCAGCAGCCCGGGCCCGAGCATGCACCAGGACGCGGTCGTCGAGCTGCCGCCGGGCGCCCTGTGGCTGGGCGAGACCCCGCAGTACCCGCACCAGGCCTTCCGGGTCGGCTCCCGGGCGTGGGGCGTGCAGTTCCACCCGGAGGCCTCGCCGACCACCTTCCGCGGCTGGAGCGCCACGCACGCGGACGACTGGCCGCGGTGGGGGCTGGACGGCGACGAGGTGGTGGCGCAGCTCGAGCGACGCGACGAGGAGGTCGTCGAGGCCGGGCGCCGGCTGGCGGTCCGCTTCGCGGCGCTGCTCGCCCGGGAGTGACAGCGCGGTCGGCGGGCGCCGCCGGGCCCGCCCGTTACCGCCGGTAAGGTGGCGGATCGGTCGTCAGTGTCGGGAGGTTCACCGGTGGGTCAGCTCGTCCGCCCCACCCTGCCCGCCCCGAGCCGCACCAGCCCGCTCCGCATCGCCCTGCTCAGCTACCGCAGCAAGCCGCACTGCGGCGGCCAGGGCGTGTACGTCCGGCACCTGTCCCGCGAGCTGGCGGCGCTGGGCCACGACGTGGAGGTGCTGTCCGGGCCGCCCTACCCGGACCTGGACGACGTGCCGGGGGTGCGCCTGACCAGGGTGCCGAGCCTGGACCTGTACCGCGAGCCGGACCCTTTCCGGATCCCTGGCTGGCGCGAGTTCCGCTCGCCGGTCGACGTGCTCGAGTTCCTCCTCATGTGCACCGCCGCGTTCCCCGAGCCGCTGACCTTCTCCCTGCGGGCCCGTCGTGAGCTGCGCCGCCGCGCCACGCGCCCGGACGTCGTGCACGACAACCAGACGCTGGGCTACGGGCTGCTGGGCCTGCAGCGCGACGGGCAGCACGTGGTCGCGACCTGCCACCACCCGATCACCGTGGACCGGGTGCACGACCTCGAGGCCGCCCGCACCTGGCGCAAACGCCTGGCGACCACCCGCTGGTACTCCTTCCTGCGCATGCAGCGGCGCGTCCTGCGCGCCCTGCCGGCCGTGCTGACGGTGTCACGGTCGTCCGCCGACGACATCGCCCGCGACTTCGGGCTGCCCCCGGAGCGCCTCACCGTGGTGCCGGTGGGCGTCGAGACCGACGTGTTCGTACCGCCGACCCTGCCGCGGGTGCCGGGCCGGGTCGTCGCCACGGCCAGCGCCGACGTGCCGGTCAAGGGGCTCGTCCCGCTGCTCGAGGCGGTCGCCAAGCTGCGCACCGAGCGCAACGTCGAGCTGGTGGTCGTGGGCAAGGCCAAGCCCGGCGGGCCGGCCGCGGCGACGATCGAGCGTCTCGGCCTGGCCGACCACGTCCGCTTCGTCACCGGGGTCAGCGAGGCGGAGCTGGTCGCGATCTTCGGCTCCGCACAGGTCGCCGTGGTCCCCAGCCTGTACGAGGGCTTCAGCCTGCCGGCCGTCGAGGTGATGGCCTGCGCGACCCCGCTCGTGGCGACCACCGCGGGCGCGCTGCCCGAGGTGGTCGGCCCGGACGGCGTCGCCGCCCTGCACGTCGCGCCGGGCGACCCCGAGGCGCTGGCCGCCGCGATCGGCCGGGTGCTCGACGACCCCGCGCTAGCGGCCCGGCTGGGCGCCGCGGGCCGCGACCGGGTCGTCGAGCTGTTCACGTGGCGGGCGGTCGCCCGGCAGACCGTCGCCTGGTACCACGCGACCCTGGAGGAACAGTGCTGACCGTCGACTTCGAGCGCTTCCCCGTCGCCCCGGGCGACCGGGTGCTCGACATGGGCTGCGGCGGCGGGCGGCACGCCTTCGCGCTGTACCGCCGGGGTGCGCACGTCGTCGCGCTCGACCGCAGCGCCGACGACCTGCGCGAGGTCGAGGGAATGTTCGAGGCGATGCGGGCCGCGGGTGAGGTGCCGGTCGGCGCCTGGGCCCGCGCCGTGCGCGGTGACGCGTACGCCCTGCCGTTCGAGGACGACAGCTTCGACGCGGTCATCGCCGCGGAGGTCCTGGAGCACCTGCCGGAGGACGAGCGGGCGATGGCCGAGCTGTTCCGGGTGCTGCGGCCGGGCGGGCAGCTCGCCGTGACCGTCCCGAGGTGGGGGCCGGAGAAGGTCTGCTGGGCGCTGTCCGACGCCTACCACGAGGTCGAGGGCGGGCACGTGCGGATCTACCGCGGCGACGAGCTGACCGAGCGGCTGCGCCGTACCGGCCTCGAGCCGCGCGGCACCGGCCACACGCACGCCCTGCACGCGCCGTACTGGTGGCTCAAGTGCGCGGTCGGCGTGGACCGGACCGACAACCCGCTCGTACGGGCCTACCACGCGCTGCTGGTGTGGGACATGATGCGCAAGCCGTGGCTCACCCGGACCCTGGAGCGGGTGCTGGACCCGGTGATCGGCAAGAGCCTCGTGGTCTACCTGCGCAAGCCGGAGCGGGCCCGTGCCGCTGCGGCCTGAGGTGCTCACGCCCGCCCAGCGAGTCCGGACCGTCGACTCGATCGCCGCCGCGCAGCAGCCCTGCGGGGCGCTGCCGTGGCACGACGGCCACACCGACCCGTGGGACCACGTCGAGAGCGCCATGGCGCTGGTGCTCGGCGGCCGGCTGGCCGAGGCGCGCGCCGCGTACGCCTGGCTGCAGGCGACCCAGGCCCCGGACGGCAGCTGGGCGACGTCCTGGTCCGGCACCACCGTGCTCGACGCCACCGTCGACACCAACCAGGTCGCGTACGTCGCCGTCGGGGTCTACCAGTGGCAGCTCGTCACGGGGGACTCCGAGCTCGTGCGCCAGCTGTGGCCGACCGTGCGCAGGGCGCTGGACCTCGTCGTCGACCTCCAGCTGCCCGGCGGGCAGATCGCCTGGTCCCGCGACCCCGACGGCACGGTGTCCCCGGACGCCCTGCTGACGGGCTCCGCCTCGACCTACCAGTCGCTGCGCTGCGGGGTGGCCCTCGGCGAGCTGATGGGCGAGCCCAAGCCGGAGTGGGAGGTCGCGGCCGGCCTGCTGCAGCACGCCGTCGCCCACCACCCCGAGGCCTTCCTCGACAAGGCCCGCTTCTCGATGGACTGGTACTACCCGGTGCTCGGCGGGGCGGTCCGCGGCCCGGCGGCGCTCGCCCACCTGCGCGAGCGGTGGGACGAGTTCGTCGTGGAGGGCTGCGGGGTGCGCTGCGTCGCCGACCGGCCCTGGGTCACCGGCGCCGAGACGGCCGAGCTGGTGCTCGCCCTCGTGGCGCTCGGGGAGGACGAGGCCGGGCGCCGGCTGCTCCAGCAGGTGCAGCACCTGCGGGCCGACGACGGGGCGTACTGGACCGGCCTGGTGTTCGACGAGGACGCGCTGTGGCCGGAGGAGCGCTCGGCCTGGACCGCGGCCGCGATCGTGCTGGCCGACGACGCGCTGGCCGGCGGCCCGAGCCGGGCGCTGTTCACCGGGAGCGACCTGCCGACCGGCGTGGTGCTGCCGGCCGACGCCTGCCACGAGGCGTGCGTGAGCAGCCGCACGGGCTAGACAGACATCGCGCGCAGCTCGGCGGCGGCCCGCGCGCCGGCCGCCGTACGCGACCAGCAGTCCGGGCGGTCGAACCGCGACGAGGTCACCAGCCCCGCGTCGACCAGCTGCCGGCCGGCGGCGGCGACGTCCAGCCCGGTCAGCTCCTCGAGCTCGGCGCGGGCGAGCCCGGGGTGCCCGCTGATGGCCAGCAGCAGGTGGGCCGCGGGGGAGCCGGGGTCCGGTCCCGCCCGGTCCGCGACCTCCACCGGCCGGCGCAGGACCCGCAGGGAGCCGGTCACCTGCACCTGCTCGAAGCCCTCGCGGAGCGCCCGCTGCACGACGTGCCACGGCGGCCGGCCGCCGTCCGCCGGGTCGGGGAAGACGTCGTGCACCGCCAGCAGGCCACCCGGTACGACGTGCGGGGCGAAGGCCGCGTAGTCGTGCTGGGCGACCTCCTCGGTGTGGTTGCCGTCGAGGAACAGCAGGTCCAGCGGGGCGGACCACCAGCGGGCGACCTGCTGCGTGGTGGCGACCAGGACGCTCACGACGTCGTCCAGGCCGGCGTCCCAGAGCGTGTGCCGCAGCGCGGGGAGCGTCTCGAGCCGCCCGGTGTGCGGGTCGACCAGGCTCGCGTCGTGCCACTCCCACCCCGGCTGGTTCTCCTCCGACCCGCGGTGGTGGTCGAGGGTCACCAGGTGCGCGCCGGCGGCCCGGGCCGCCGCCCCCAGGTGCACCGTGGACTTGCCGCAGTAGGTGCCGACCTCCAGCCACAGCCCCGGGCCGGCCCCGAGGGCGGCCGCGTGCAGTGCGAGCCCCTCGTCCTCGGGCAGGAAGCCCTTCGTGGCGGCGGCGACGGCGGCGTACGGAGGCGGCAGGGCGGCCGCGGGTCGGGTCACCCGGCCAGTCTCCCAGGCCCGCGCCGGCGCTCTCGGGGTCCGCCCGTAGGGTCGGCCCATGTCTGTAACCGTGGACGCCGACGGCCCGCTGCTGCTGATCGGCGTCGACCGGCCCGCGAAGCGCAACGCCTGGGACCTCGCGGTGATCGCGGGGATCGCAGCCGCCTTCGACCGGCTGGGCAGCGACCCCGAGGTGCGCGTCGGGGTGCTGTACGGGCACGGGCCGCACTTCTCGGCCGGCCTCGACCTCGCGGAGGTCCTGCCGGCGATGGCGGCCGGCGGGACCGAGGTCCTGACCGGAGCCGGCCGGTACGACCCGTTCGGGCTCTGGAAGGAGCCGGTGCCCAAGCCGGTCGTGCTCGCCCTCCAGGGCATCTCGTTCACGCTGTCCATCGAGCTGGCGCTGGCCAGCGACATCGTCGTGGCGGCCGACGATGTGCGCTTCGCGCAGCTGGAGGTCGGCCGCGGGATCCTGCCGTTCGGCGGGGCCACCCTGCGGGCACCGGCCCAGCTCGGCTGGGGCAACGCCATGCGCTACCTGCTGACCGGTGACGAGTTCGGGGCCGAGGAGGCGCTGCGGATCGGGCTCGTGCAGGAGGTGGTCCCGGCCGGCCAACAGCTCGAGCGGGCCGTCGCGCTCGCCCGCCGGGTGGCTGCGCAGGCGCCGATGGGCGTGCAGGGCACGCTGGCCAACGCGCGGGTCGGCCTGCGGGAGCTCACCGCCGCGCGGGAGCACCTGGCCGGGCTGCTGCCGCCGCTGATGGCGTCCAAGGACGCCACCGAAGGCGTGCTGAGCTTCCTGGAGCGGCGGCCGGCGGTCTTCACCGGCCGCTGATCCTGCCGCCCGCGTCACCAGCCGCGTTCGCGCCACTCCGGCAGGGCCGGGCGCTCCGCGCCGAGCGTGGTGTCGGTGCCGTGGCCCGGGTAGACCCAGGTCTCGTCGGGCAGCGGGCCGAAGATCTTGCGCTCCACGTCGTCGAGCAGGGTGCCGAACCGGACCGGGTCCTTGTCGGTGTTGCCGACCCCGCCGGGAAACAGGCTGTCGCCGGAGAACACGTGGGGCCGCTCCGGGTCGTCGGCGTAGACCAGCGCGACCGACCCGGGGGTGTGGCCGAGCAGGTGCACCACCTGCAGCCGGGCCCGCCCCACCTCGACCGTGTCGCTGTCGTCGATCAGGCGGTCGGCCGGCACCGGCAGGTCCGCCGCGTCGGCCCCGTGCACGAGCACGGGTGCGCCGGTCGCGGCCACCACCTCGGCGAGGGCCTGCTGGTGGTCCCAGTGCCCGTGCGTCTCGACGACGCCGACCAGCCGGCCGTCGCCGACCAGCTCGAGCAGCCGGGGCGCGTCGCCGGCCGCGTCGACCAGGAGCGTGTCGCCCGTCTCGGTGCAGCGCAGCAGGTAGCAGTTGTTGGTGAACGGCGGCGTGCAGACCTTGGTGATCCGTAGCCCCGGCACCTCGCGGACGTCCGCCGGCCCGCCCTGCTCCACCACTCCGGTGTAGGTCACAGCACTCCTCGGAAAGCGTTCTGTCGGTGGGCGACGTTAGCCTGGCAACGACGGCTTCCCCGCCTGCACCCCCGCGTGCATGTCCCAGCCAAAGGACCCCATGGCACCCGCCTCCTCCGCCTCCGGAGCGCTCTCCCGGGGCCGTCTGGTCGTGCGCGGCGCGCGCGAGCACAACCTCAAGGACGTCTCGCTCGACGTGCCCCGCGACGCCCTGGTCGTGTTCACCGGGCTGTCCGGCTCGGGCAAGTCCAGCCTCGCGTTCGACACGATCTTCGCCGAGGGCCAGCGCCGCTACGTCGAGTCGCTGTCGTCGTACGCGAGGCAGTTCCTGGGGCAGATGGACAAGCCCGACGTGGACTTCATCGAGGGGCTGTCGCCGGCGGTCTCGATCGACCAGAAGTCCACCAACCGCAACCCCCGGTCGACGGTCGGCACCGTGACCGAGGTCTACGACTACCTCCGCGTGCTGTTCGCCCGGGCCGGCACCCCGCACTGCCCGGTCTGCGGCCGGGTCATCGCCCGGCAGCAGCCCAGCCAGATCGTCGACCAGATCCTGGCGCTTGAGGAGGGCAGCCGCTTCCAGGTGCTCTCGCCGGTGATCCGCGGGCGCAAGGGGGAGTACGTCGACCTGTTCGCCGACCTGCAGACCAAGGGCTACAGCCGGGCCCGGGTCGACGGGGTGGTGCACAGCCTCGCGGAGCCGCCGACCCTGAAGAAGCAGGAGAAGCACACGATCGAGGTGGTCGTCGACCGGCTCAGCGTGAAGGCGTCCGGCCGGCGGCGCCTCACCGACTCCGTGGAGACCGCGCTCAAGCTCGGCGACGGCCTGGTCATCCTCGACTTCGTCGACCTGCCGGAGGACGACCCGCACCGCGAGCGGACGTTCTCCGAGCACCTGGCCTGCCTCTACGACGACCTGTCGTTCGAGGAGATGGAGCCGCGCAGCTTCTCGTTCAACTCGCCGTACGGCGCCTGCCCCGACTGCCACGGCCTCGGCACCCGCCAGGAGGTCGACCCCGAGCTGGTCGTCACCGACCCCGAGAAGAGCTTCGACGAGGGCGCCATCGCGCCGTGGAGCAGCGGCCACAACCAGGAGTACTTCGGCCGGCTCGTCCAGGCGCTGGGCGACGCGCTCGGGTTCACCCTGCAGACCAAGTTCCGCAAGCTCACCAAGGCGCAGCAGAAGGCCGTCCTGTACGGGCACGACACCGAGGTGCACGTGCGCTACCGCAACCGCTACGGGCGCGAGCGCAGCTACTACACCTCGTACGAAGGCGTGATCCCCTTCCTCGAGCGCCGGCACGGCGAGGCGGAGAGCGAGACGAGCCGCGAGCGGTTCGAGGGCTACATGCGCGAGGTGCCCTGTCCGACCTGCCGCGGCGCGCGGCTCAAGCCCGAGGTGCTGGCCGTCACGCTCGGCGAGCGCTCGATCTCGGACGTGGCCGCGCTGTCCATCGCCGACTGCGCGGTGTTCCTGCGCAGCCTGGAGCTCGACGCCCGGCAGGCGATGATCGCGGAGCGGGTGCTCAAGGAGGTCAACGCCCGGCTGGGCTTCCTGCTCGACGTCGGCCTGGACTACCTGTCGCTCGGCCGGTCGGCCGGCTCGCTGTCCGGCGGGGAGGCCCAGCGGATCCGGTTGGCCACGCAGATCGGCAGCGGCCTGGTCGGGGTGCTGTACGTGCTGGACGAGCCCAGCATCGGGCTCCACCAGCGCGACAACCGCCGGCTGATCGACACCCTGGTGCGGCTGCGCGACCTCGGCAACACCCTGATCGTCGTCGAGCACGACGAGGACACCGTGCGCGCCGCCGACTGGGTGGTCGACGTCGGCCCGGGGGCGGGCGAGCACGGCGGCCAGATCGTGGTCAGCGGCACCGTCGAGGACCTGCTCACGAGCGAGGACTCGATCACCGGCAAGTACCTGTCCGGCCGGCTGCAGATGGCGGTGCCGGCCAAGCGCCGCCCGCGTACGCCCGGTCGCGAGCTCAAGGTCGTCGGCGCCCGCGAGCACAACCTGCGCGACGTCACGGTCAGCTTCCCGCTCGGCCAGCTGGTCGCGGTCACCGGCGTGTCCGGCTCCGGCAAGTCCACGCTGGTCAACGACATCCTCGCCGCGGTGCTGGCCAACCAGCTCAACGGCAGCCGGCAGGTGCCGGGGCGGCACACCCGCGTGAACGGCCTCGAGCACCTGGACAAGGTCGTGCGCGTGGACCAGTCGCCGATCGGGCGCACCCCGCGGTCCAACCCGGCGACCTACACCGGCGTGTTCGACCACATGCGCAAGCTCTTCGCCGAGACGACGGAGGCCAAGGTGCGGGGCTACCTGCCGGGCCGGTTCTCCTTCAACGTGAAGGGCGGCCGGTGCGAGGCGTGCGCCGGCGACGGGACAAACAAGATCGAGATGAACTTCCTGCCCGACGTGTACGTGCCCTGTGAGATCTGCGCCGGCGCCCGCTACAACCGCGAGACGCTCGAGGTGCACTTCAAGGGCAAGACCATCGCCGAGGTGCTGGACATGCCGATCGAGGAGGCCGCGGAGTTCTTCGCCGCCGTCCCGGGGATCAGCCGGCACCTCACCACCCTGGTCGACGTCGGGCTCGGCTACGTCCGGCTGGGCCAGCCCGCGCCGACCCTGTCCGGCGGCGAGGCGCAGCGGGTCAAGCTGGCCGCGGAGCTGCAGAAGCGGCAGACCGGGCGCACGGTCTACGTGCTCGACGAGCCGACGACGGGCCTGCACTTCGAGGACATCCGCAAGCTGCTCATCGTGCTGGGCCGGCTCGTCGACCAGGGCAACTCCGTGCTGGTCATCGAGCACAACCTCGACGTCATCAAGAGCGCGGACTGGGTCGTCGACATGGGGCCCGAGGGAGGCGCCGGCGGCGGCACCGTGGTGGCCCAGGGCACCCCCGAGCAGGTCGCCAAGGTGGAGGCCAGCCACACCGGGCGCTTCCTGCGCGACGTGCTTGCCGGCCGGACCGCGGCCAAGGCGCCCGGCGCGGTGCCCGTCCGACGCCCCCGCGTCCGCACCCCCGCAGCGGTCTGACCCTCGCCACCTGACGCAGGCCCGGGCCGTCAGCGCTGGAGCAGCCGGTCGAGCAGCTCCTCGAGGGCGGCGGCACTGCGCTCGGCGCCGCACGGCACCTGCTCCTCCGTGCGGTCCAGGAACGCCCGGACCCGGTCGGCGGCCACCGAGACGCAGGCCGGCCGGCCGTACCGCTCGAGCTCGAGCCAGACCCGCTCGTGACGGGCGTCGGGCCGGATCCGGACGTCACCGTCGCCGGTCGGCTCGGTCAGGCCGTACCGCAGGAAGTCGCGCAGGACGATCCAGCTGCCGCGGGGCAGGGCCGGGTGGTCGGGCTGGGCCGACAGCAGCAGGTCGACGGCGAGCGGGTCGGCAGGACTCCAGGCGAACCGCAGGACCGTCAGCCGCCCGCGTCCGCTGTGGCCGCCGTCCTCGATGACGACGTCGAGGCGGACGGCGCCGTCGGGCCCGAGCTCCAACCCCGCGTCGGCGCTGTCGTCGAGGTGCACCCGGCGCCTCCCCTGTGGTGTGACGGACCCGTTCCCAGGGTGGCATCCGCGATCCGCTCCCGCGACCCGCCCCCCCGCCGGACGTAGGCTGAGCCGCGTGGCAGACCCCTCCTCCTACCGGCCCCGGCCGGGGGAGATCCCGGACGCGCCGGGGGTCTACCGGTGGCGTGACGAGCGCCGTCAGGTGATCTACGTCGGCAAGGCGAAGAGCCTGCGCAGCCGGCTCAACAGCTACTTCCAGGACCTCGACGGCCTGCACCCGCGCACCCGTCAGATGGTGACGACGGCCTCGTCGGTGGAGTGGACGGTGGTGTCCACCGAGGTCGAGGCGCTGCAGCTGGAGTACTCCTGGATCAAGGAGTTCGACCCCCGGTTCAACGTGAAGTACCGGGACGACAAGAGCTACCCCAGCCTGGCCGTGACGGTGGGGGAGCAGTTCCCGCGGCTGCAGGTGATGCGCGGCCCGAAGAAGAAGGGCGTGCGCTACTTCGGGCCGTACGCCCACGCCTGGGCGATCCGCGAGACGCTGGACCTGCTGCTGCGGGTGTTCCCGGCGCGCACCTGCAGCAAGGGGGTGTTCGTCCGGGCCGGGCAGGTCGGCCGGCCGTGCCTGCTGGGCTACATCGACAAGTGCTCGGCGCCCTGCGTCGGCAAGGTCAGCCCGGACACGCACCGCGAGATCGTCGACGACTTCTGCGACTTCATGGCCGGCCAGTCCGGCCGGTTCATCCGCCGCCTGGAGCGCGAGATGACCCAGGCCGCCCAGGACCAGCAGTACGAGCGGGCCGCCCGCCTGCGCGACGACATCGGCGCGCTGAAGCGCGCGATGGAGAAGCAGGCGGTCGTGCTGGCGGACGCGACCGACGCCGACGTCGTCGGCGTCGCCGAGGACCAGCTCGAGGCGGCGGTCCAGGTCTTCTACGTCCGGGGCGGGCGGGTGCGGGGGCAGCGGGGGTTCGTCGTCGACAAGGTGGAGGACCTGACGACCGGTGAGCTGGTGGGGCAGTTCCTGGCGCAGGCGTACGGCGAGGACGAGCCCGGCTGGGAGGACGACGCCGGGGTGAGCGGGGTCGTGCAGCGCCGGGCCGTACCCGGCGCCGGGGTCACGCTGCGCGACAGCGACGACGTGCCGCGCGAGGTGCTGGTGAGCGCCCTGCCGCCGGACGCCGAGGCCCTCACGGAGTGGATGTGCGGACTGCGCGGCACCAACGTGTCGCTGCGGGTGCCGCAGCGGGGGGACAAGAAGGCGCTGCTCGAGACGGTCGAGAAGAACGCGCAGCAGGCGTTCGCGCTGCACAAGACCCGGCGGGCCAGCGACCTGACCGCCCGGTCCAAGGCGATGTCGGAGATCCAGGAGGCGCTCGAGCTCGACGAGGCGCCGCTACGGATCGAGTGCTTCGACGTCTCGCACGTCCAGGGCACCAACGTCGTCGCGAGCATGGTCGTGTTCGAGGACGGCCTGGCCCGCAAGTCGGAGTACCGCCGGTTCGCGGTCCGCGGCGTGGACGGCGTCGACGACACCGCCTCCATGCGCGAGGTCGTCCGCCGGCGCTTCGCCCGCTACCTCGACGAGCGGATCGACAGCGCCGTGCAGGCCGACGAGGCCGACGTGCACCTCGAGGACGCCGCCCCCGGGGAGGCCCGGCCGGGCATCGACCCGGAGACCGGCCGGCCCCGCCGGTTCGCCTACCCCCCGCAGCTCGTGGTGGTCGACGGCGGCCAGCCGCAGGTCGCGGCCGCGCAGGCCGCGCTCGACGAGCTCGGGATCACCGACGTCGCCCTCTGCGGGCTGGCCAAGCGGCTCGAGGAGGTGTGGCTGCCCGGGCAGGACGACCCGGTCATCCTGCCGCGCACCTCCGAGGGGCTGTACCTGCTGCAGCGGGTGCGCGACGAGGCCCACCGGTTCGCCATCGGCTACCACCGGCAGAAGCGCTCCCGGTCCATGCTCGAGTCGGCGCTGGACGGGGTGGCCGGGCTCGGCGAGACCCGGCGCAAGGCCGTGCTGCGGCACTTCGGCTCCCTCAAGCGGCTGCGCGCCGCGACCGTCGACGAGGTCATGGAGGTGCCCGGCATCGGCCGGCGCACGGCCGAGGCGATCGTGACGGCGCTCGCAGGCGCGTCGGGCGACGAGGCGGTGCCGGCGTTCGACCCGGCCACCGGCGAGGTCGTGGCGTGACCGGCCCGGCACAATCCGGCCCGGCACAGCCCGGCCCGGCACAGCCCGGCCCGGCACGATCCGGCCCGGCGCAGCTCGTCCCGCTGCAGCTCGTGGTGGTGACCGGGCTGTCCGGGGCCGGTCGCTCGACGGCGGCCAAGTGCCTGGAGGACCTCGGCTGGTTCGTCGTCGACAACCTGCCGCCCGGGCTGCTCCCGACGATGGTCGAGCTGGGCACCCGGTCGCAGGGCTCGGTCGACCGGATCGCGGTGGTCGCCGACGTCCGCAGCCGCGCGTTCCCGTCCGACCTGCGCACCGCCCTGGAGGACACCGAGCGGCTCGGCGTGCACCCCCGGGTGCTGTTCCTCGAGGCGGCCGAGGACGTGCTGGTACGCCGGTTCGACAGCGTCCGCCGGCCGCACCCGCTGCAGGGCGACGGCCGGCTGGTCGACGGCATCGAGCGTGAGCGCGGGCTGCTGCGCGACCTGCGGGGCGAGGCCGACCTGGTGCTCGACACCACGCTGCTCAACGTGCACGAGCTGCGGGCCAAGGTGGTGAGCGCCTTCGGGATGCCGGGCACCGCGGCGGGGCTGCAGCTGACCGTCCTGTCGTTCGGCTACAAGTACGGTCTGCCGGTCGACGCCGACCTCGTCCTGGACTGCCGCTTCCTGCCCAACCCGCACTGGGTGCCCGAGCTGCGGCCGCGGACCGGGCAGGACCCGGCGGTCCGCGACTACGTGCTGTCGCGGCCGGGCGCGGAGGAGTTCCTCACCCGCGGGGAGGGCCTGCTCCGGCTGCTGTTCGAGGGCTACCTGCGGGAGGGCAAGCGCTACGCGCTGCTGGCGGTGGGCTGCACGGGAGGCAAGCACCGGAGCGTGGCGATGAGCGAGCAGTTCGCGGCGCGGCTGTCCGGCGCGCACACCGACGTGACCGTGGTGCACCGTGACGTGGGACGCGAATGACGGACCGGCCCCGGGTGGTCGCCCTGGGGGGCGGGCACGGCCTGGCGACGTCGCTGCAGGCGCTGCGGCGGGTCACCCCGCACCTGACGGCGATCGTGACCGTGGCCGACGACGGCGGCTCGAGCGGCCGGCTGCGCGGCGAGCTCGGGATCCTGCCGCCCGGTGACCTGCGGATGGCCCTGTCGGCGCTGGCCGGCCAGGACGAGCGGGCCGAGGTGTGGGAGCGGTTGCTGCAGCACCGCTTCCCCGGGCAGGGACCGCTGGCCGGGCATGCGGTCGGCAACCTGCTGCTCGCCGGGCTGACGGACACCGAGGGCGACATCGTGCCGGCCCTGGACCGGGTCGGCGAGCTGCTCGGCGGCACCGGCCGGGTGCTGCCGGCCAGCCGGGTGCCGCTGGAGATCTGCGCCCAGGTGACCGGGCTGGGGGACACCCCGGACTCCCTGGTGGAGGTGCGTGGCCAGGTGGCGGTGGCCACCACCGCCGGCGCCGTGGCGGCGATCGAGCTGCGGCCGAAGGACCCGCCGGCCTGCGAGGAGGCCGTCGAGGCCGTGCTGGCGGCGGACTGGGTCGTGCTCGGGCCGGGCTCGTGGTTCACCAGCGTCCTCACGCACCTGCTGGTCCCCGGGCTGCGGGCGGCGCTGGAGCAGACGCCCGCCCGCCTGGTGGTCGCGCTCAACCTGGCGCCGCAGGCGGGGGAGACCAGCGGCTTCTCCCCGGAGGCGCACCTCGACGTGCTGCTCGCTCACGCACCGCTACTGGCCATCGACGTTGTGCTTGCAGACACGGCTAGCGTCGTGGACACCCATGGTCTGCTGTCCGCCGTGGAGGCCTGCGGGGCCCGCCTGGTCCTCGCCCCGGTCGCACGCGGCGACGGCACGCCCCGGCACGACCCCCGGCTCCTCGGTGCCGCGTACGACTCGATCTTCTCAGGAGCAGCATGGCGATGACGTCGGCAGTCAAGGACGAGCTCTCTCGGCTCACGGTGAGCAAGCCCTGCTGCCGGAAGGCGGAGATGGCGGCGCTGCTGCGCTTCAGCGGCGGCCTGCACCTGGTGTCCGGGCACATCGTCGTGGAGGCCGAGCTCGACACCGGCTCCACCGCCCGGCGGCTGCGCAAGGAGGTCGCGGAGGTCTACGGCCACGCCAGCGACGTGCACGTGGTGGCGTCCGGCGGCCTGCGCAAGGGCAACCGCTACGTCGTACGGGTCAGCAAGGACGGTGACGGGCTGGCCCGGCAGTCCGGTCTGATCGACGGGCACGGCCGGCCGGTGCGCGGGCTCCCCCCGTCGGTGGTGAGCGGGGCGACCTGCGACGCGGCGGCCGCCTGGCGCGGCGCCTTCCTGGCGCACGGCTCCCTGACCGAGCCGGGCCGCTCGTCCTCGCTGGAGATCACCTGCCCCGGGCCCGAGGCCGCGCTGGCGCTGGTCGGTGCCGCCCGCCGGCTGGGCGTGCAGGCCAAGGCCCGCGAGGTCCGCGGCATCGACCGCGTGGTCGTCCGCGACGGCGACGCCATCGGCGTGCTGCTCACCCGGCTCGGCGCGCACGAGGCCGTCCTGGCCTGGGAGGACCGCCGGATGCGCCGCGAGGTGCGGGCCACGGCCAACCGGCTGGCCAACTTCGACGACGCCAACCTGCGCCGCTCGGCGCGGGCCGCGGTCGCGGCCGGTGCGCGGGTCGAGCGGGCCCTGGAGATCCTGGGCGACGACGCCCCGGAGCACCTGCTGGTGGCCGGCCGACTGCGCCGCGAGCACGCCAACGCCAGCCTCGAGGAGCTCGGCGCCCTCGCCGACCCGCCGATGACCAAGGACGCCGTGGCCGGCCGGATCCGCCGGCTGCTGGCGATGGCCGACAAGCGCGCGGCCGACCTGGGCGTGCCGGGCACCGAGGACAGCGTCACCTCGGACATGTTCGGTCCGTGACGGCTGCCGGGGACGGGCCCCGGTCCGCGCGGCAGGGCCGCCCACCGGGCCACCTGCCGGCCGCCGCGGTGGTCGGCGACGTCGACGCCGGGGTGCTGCGGGCGGCCGGCTGGTGGGTGACCGGCCGCCTCCCCACCACGCCGTACGACGACCCGCGCGACGCCCCCGCCTACGTCGACTCGGGCGAGCTGCTGGCCGACGACCGGGTCGACGCGGTGGCGCTCGACGGCGCGGACGCCCGGGCGGCCGGGCTGCTGCCGACCCTGCGCGACGCCGGGCTGCTCGTCCTGCTCGTGTCCCCGGCTCCGCTGGACGTGGACGCGGTGCGGGAGGCCCGCGCGGTGCCGGGCCCGGAGGTGGCGGTCGGGCTGCTGCAGCGCTGGGAGCCGTGGGCGCTGACGGTGGCCGCGGCGCTGCCGCTGGTGGAGAGCGGCGCCCTGCAGGTGACCGTCCGCGGCTGGCCGAGGGGGGCGGCCGCGGCGGCCGAGCTGGTCGACCTGGT
>DASTLY010000108.1:0-97656 GCA_035714445.1 Mycobacteriales bacterium | reverse complement strand
ACCGCGTCGTACACCGCCCGGGCCGCCGACGGGCCGTCCGCCAGCGGCGGCAGCGACGACGTCAGCGACCGGTCGTCGTAATCGGCGACGACGTCCTCGACCAGCCGGCGGACCGCGGTCCGGTCGGCCACCGGGTCCAGGCCGCGGCGGCGCACCAGCTCGCGCACCTCGGCCTCGACCGTCGCCAGCCCCGTCATGTCCGCCCCCACTGTTGATGTCCGGCGGGACACTACGGGCGCATTTGGCACGAGATGGCTCCGCTAACTGGACCTGGGGATAACTGGCTCGAGGTTCACCCGAACGGCCCATATCGACCCGAGAAACGGCAAACTGAGCGTGCTAGAATAAGCACGGGGCGTGGTGAACTCCGGATTTCAACGGCAGCTCCCAAGGGGGATCTTCCCGGCCCCGGCACGCCTGCTCGCTACTGCGAACGTAGGTCTCGCCGGCCGAAGGACAAGGAGGACGACCGCCCGCCCGGCAGCACGCGCAGCGGCAACCCTGGCACGTGGCAGGTCCCGCTGCCCGTGATCCGCAGCGTCCTACAACTCCGCTGGCAGCATCAAGATGCTAGGCTTGCAACATGCGTACGACCATCACGCTCGCAGACGATGTCGCACTCGCGGTCGAGGAAGTGCGACGCCGCGCCGGCCGTGGTATCAGCGAGGTCGTCAACGACTTGCTCCGCCGGGGCCTGGCCCAGGGTCCGCCGCGCCCCGAGTTCCGCCAGCAGTCCAGCGACATGGGCAGCCCCCGGCTCAGCCTCGACGACGTCGCCGGCCTGCTCGACAGCCTTGAGGGCGACGACCGGCGCTCGTGATCCTCGATGCCAACCTCCTGCTGTACGCCCGGAACAGCGCCGACCCACGACACGAGCGAGCTTCGGAAGTTGTAGAGAAGGCACTGAACGGGGCGCGGCGCGTCGGTCTGCCGTGGCAGACGCTGACGGCATTCCTGCGCATCTCCACTCACCCCAGGGTCTTCCCGGCCCCGCTGTCCGCCGACGCCGCGGCCCAGCAGGTGAAGGAATGGCTGGCGGCGCCAGCCGCCTGGGTGCCCGTTCCCACCCCCCGACACGACGAGGTCCTCCTTCCCCTGCTGCGTGGGCTCCGTATCACCGGTCCGCTCGTCAGCGACGCCCACCTCGCGGCCCTTGCCCTGGAGCACGGCGTCGCGATCTGGAGCACCGACGCCGACTTCGCGCGCTTCGACGGTCTCGCCTGGCACGACCCACTTCGCTGAACGAGACGAGCCTTCGACCCGGCCCCGGGGCCGCGCCGCACGGGAACGACAGCCGCTCGTTGACCCACAACTCCTCCACGCTCGGGTCGTCCAGGTGCCGCTGCAACGGCCCGGATCCGGCCACCGCGTCGTACACCGCCCGGGCGGCCGACGGCCCGTCCACCAGGCGGCAGCGACGAGGTCAGGGACCGGTCGTCGTAGTCGGCGACGACGTCCTCGACCAGCCGGCGCACGGCGGACCGGTCGGCCACCGGGTCAAGGCCACGACGGCGCACCAGCTCGCGCACCTCGGCCTCGACCGTCGCCAGCCCCGTCATGTCCGCCCCGCTCGGTGGAAGGTCTGCGATCACGCGGCCGCTTGACAGGAACGACGACGTCGTAAGCGATATCGCCGTAGACCTGCAGAGGGGTCGCGCTCAACGTCTGGCGCTGCCTCGCAGGACCCTGTCGGTTCAGCGTTTCAGCGACAACGCTCCCGACCCATGCTCTTCAGCAGCCGATAGCCGTCCCATCGCGGCGGGTCGCCACGGCGTGAGCTCCGGCCCCCAAGAGCGGCTGAAGCCCGCCCTCGCGCAAGGTCCGACCCTCGACGCCAAGTGCGCCACACGTGCCTGGCGGGACGCGCACCGCCACCCGTAAGCGCTGAGCCTGGGGCCGGTCAGTACTCTGCGCGTCATGAGCGACCCCAGCGACGTCGACGCGAACGTGCTGACGGGGGAACCGGACAGCGTGCACCAGCTCGAGGGCGCCGACGACGACCTGCCTGTCGCAGCCGACAAGCAGGCCGAAGCGACCGAGCAGGACCCGCGGAGCGGGCCGGAGCGGGAGGCAGACAAGCGGGAGTGGCGCGGCCTCGACCGCATCGTCGACGCCAACCCGACCGCCCTCGGGGAGTAGCGCGCCAGCGCCGCGCGAAGGGCCCTCCACCATGGGCTCCGGACGAGCCTGTGCCGGGGAGCCGCCACGGCAGCCGGGTCGAAGGTCTTGGTCGTCGCCTGGAGGCTTACCGCGGCGGTGTCGTCACCGGCGGGCAGGTGCATCCCACGAGCGCTGTCCGAGCCGGTCGGCAGCGTGTCCCTCGGTCGCACCAGGCGCTCGCCTTTCCCGACCGCGACGATCACGGCCACTGCCGCCAGGTAGACCTGGACGCGCAGCTGAGCCCCTCCGAGCGGGAGGTCGTCGAGCGCTACCTGCAGGGCGTGATCGCGGCCTTAGACCTCGTCGTTGAACCCGAGCACGGTCGGCCGCCCACCGGGTGAGGCGTCTCCTGCACCGGCCCGGTGCAGGTCGAGGGCGTCAGGCGAGCAGCAGGCCGAGGCCGGCCGCCGCCTCCCGCAGCCCGTCCCGGACGGACGGGTGCGCGACCTGCTCGACGAGCTGGGTCGCCTGTGCCCCCTGGTCGCAGCCCCACACCGTCGCCGTCCCCTGCTCGCTGACGATGTGCGAGTGCTGGAAGCTCGTCGCGGGCGCCTCGAGCAGCGGGACAACGGTGGACACGCCGGCCCTCGCATGTACCGACGGGAGCGCGATGACAGCGCGGCCGCCGGCCGAGTGCAGCGCACCGACGATGAAGTCGGTCTGTCCGCCGAACCCGCTGTAGACCGCACCCGGCCGGTCCGGCCGGCGCGAGGCGTTGGCCTGCGCGAACAGGTCGACCTGCAGCGCAGTGTTGATGCTCGTCATCCGCCGCTGCTTGGCGATCAGGCCGGGATCGTTGGTGGTCTCCGTACGCACCACGCGTACACCGGCGTTGCCGTCCACCCAGTCGTACAGCTCCTGCGAGCCGAACAGGAACGACGTCGTCAGCGTCGTGCCGTCCTCGAGCGCGCCGGCACGGGCCAGGTGCAGCAGGCCGTCGCTGACCATCTCCGTCCACACGCGCAGGTCGCGTCGACCGGTCAGGGCCGACAGCGTCGCGTCGGGCACGCCGCCGATGCCCAGCTGCAGCGTCGCGCCGTCGGCGACCAGTCCGGCCACCCGCTCCCCGATGGCCGAGGCCGTGTCGTCCGGCGCGCGCACCGGCGGCGAGACCAGCGGCACGTCGACCTCGAGCGCGAGGTCGACCTCCTCGAGTGCCAGCACGCCGTCGCCGTAGGTGTACGGCATCCGCCGGTTCACCTGTGCAACGACGAGGCCGCCCCGCTGCCGGACCGCCTCGACGGCTGCGGGCAGCAGGTTGACCTCGGTGCCCATGCTCACGGTGCCGTCGCGGGGCGCGGAGACGTGCAGCACCACCACGTCGGGGACGCGGGTGCTGGTGAACAGCGTGGGCACGAGCGACAAGCGGGCGGGGACGTACTGCAGGCGCAGGCTGTCGCGCATGCCAGCGCCGACGAACGGCGTCTCGAGCACCACCCCCTCGCGGTCGGGGACCCCGCGCGGCGCGTTGAGCATGAACAGCCGGTACGCCGGGAGGCAGCCGTCGAGCAGGCCGAGCACCTCCCACGGCACCGCGTGGTTGCCGGCGACGACGACGCGCGGCCCGGTGGGACCGGCGTCCGGGAGGGCGGACAGGGCTGCGGTCAGGGCCGAGGCGGTCGCGGTGCGCACCCCGACGGACTACCCCGCTGCCGCCCCGTCGAGCAGGGCGCGTCACGCAGCCGACGGCGTCCGGTGCAGGTGTCCATGGTCTTACCGCCGTGTCAGTGGGAGCGGTGGCGCAGCCGTGGTCGGGCTCGATCGGGTGGTCGCCGACCAGCTCGTGCCTGAGTGGCCCTCAGCACGGCTGGTGGCACCGAGGGGTCTTGCCGGCACGGTCACGCCCTCCGCAGTGGATCGTGAGCCGGCCTTGCCCGTCCGCCGGTCGGCCACCCGTCGCTGACCACAGCGGGGCCTGTCTGGACCGCCCGCTGTGGACGCCGTTTCGGCTGCTGCAGGCCTCCGACCGCGTCCCGCTCACCCTGGCTTGGGTGCCGCCACCAGGGTCTCCCGCGATGACGGTACGACCGGCCACCAGGACACCAGCAGAAAGCCAGAGCCAAACGATCAACCCACTTCAGGAGCCCGCGGCGATGGGCTGCTGCCGTCGGCCTGCGCGTACTCGATGACCGCATTGCCGACCTCCTGGCCCATCGCCACGCCGGCGTCGGAATCGCTGCGGAAGTGGATGCCGGCCCACACGCGCGACGCTGCACACTCCTGAGCCCGACTCAGGAAGTAGTCGGCGTCGCGGGGGAACAGGTAGCCGAGCACGGTCGCCGGCGCGGCGTAGTTGCTCGAGTGACCGGACGGATAGGAGGCGAGCGGATAGGTGGTCCACAACGTGTCGATCGTCGGGTCGAAGTGGATCGGTCGCCCGACGAGGTAGTGGTACTTCGCGTTCCAGCAGGCGATGTACGCGTCGAGCATGGCAACGCTTGCCAGCGCGTACGCCCGCGCCGCACGCGGTGGGTTCGTGTCGAGCTTGTACTCGTGGATCTTCTGGTTCACGTCCTCGAGCAGGATCAGCGTCACTTCGACCGCGTAGTAGAACGCCGCCTGCGCAGCGTTCACGAACGCTCCCGAGTCGGGCTCCGGCCGACCGGCCGGGTCCTGCGCCCAGAAGAACAGCTCGGCGAAGTCGGGCTGCGTGCGGCGCGGGTAGTTCTTCACCTCGGCCAGCTCGGCCGCCCGCTTCCTCGAGGCCTTGGCCGGAGGCGGCGGTGGGCGGAACCTCCTGACGTCGCCGATCACGAGCGGCGTCCACCTGCCGATCATGAGCTGGAAGCCGTCGCCCTTCGGCGTGACCGGGTACGAGCCGTCGCCGCCGGGATAAGGCTTGTTCGGGTCGCCGGAGTACGGCGCGCCGAACCCGTCTGCGTCGATCCGCGCTCTGGCGACCTTGGCGGCGACCGCCTTCCCGAGGGCGAAGCCGGCCTGGAAGTCGCTCGGGTGCTCGACACCGGCCGCGACCCGCGAGGCAGCGTGCGCAGCCGCCCGCTCGGCCAACTCGGGCGCCTTGTCCGGGTAGAAGTGGCTGAGCACGCCGACCGCCGCGCCGGCTGCCGCGCCGTGCTCGCTCGGGTAGGAAGGGCTGTTCGGTGTGTGGATCGCCGTCTTCAGCCTGTGCTCGCTTGGGCGCCGCCGACGGTAGTGCTGCTTCCACGCCCACGAGGCGATCGTCGCGTCGTAGATCGCGAGATTGAGGTAGGTCATCACCCGGAACGTGTCGGGTGCCGGATCGGCCACGAAGTGCTGCGCGCCGATCTGGTTCCAGCGGAACCCGGGCGATCCGGTGTCCCAGAACGTGATGGCGTCGAGCGTCTCGTCCGTGCGGTCGGATGCCGCGTTCACGACTGCGTCCAGGTCGCGCTTGGCCGCCTGTCCCTTGGGTGGCGGCGGCACCGTGATCTCGCGGCCCGACGACAGCACGAACGTCTTCCAGGTGCCGGCGTCTGGTTCGACGCCGCGGCCGCGCCTGCGCTCTTCGGTGACCGTCTCGTCGTCGGCGCGCGCTGGACCGGCGAGCGGACCGGTCACAAGGGTTGCCGCACCAGCGGCTCCTGACGCCTTCAGCACCCAGCGGCGGCTCACGCCACCCGTCGTCTCCACCATGTGCGTGGTCCTTTCTGCTCAGGCTCGAAAGGTGGTCCCGCCGACGTGAAGCCGCGGGGCCGCAAGGCCGACCCTGCTCCGTCCCGACGAACGCCCGGCCATCGTGGCGCAAGACCCTCCGGGACCGAGTACGTAGAACTACGGCCGCTGCTACCTTTCGACCCCTCCGCAGGAGCAGGAGGACTGTCCGTGAAGGCCGGCCGGGACGCGGATTGGCTCGAGCTGCTGAGCGAGCTGTTCACGGCGCCCCTGATCCAGTTCCCAGTCGAGCCACTGGCCGGGCAGCTCCGGTCGACACTGGGCGGCACCGCGGTGTCCTGGAACGTCCGGGACGAGCACGCGAATACGGACGCCATGTTCTGGCTGCCGGAGGGACAGTCGGCCGAACGCAACGACGAGGAGACCCGTCGGTACGTGGCCGGCGGCGGCCTGGATCGGCATCCGTTGCTGCAGTGGGCGGCCGTCGCCGGTACCACCCCGCAGACGATGAGCCGGGTGCCGCCGTCGATCTCTCCCACGTCCGACAGGGACGCGTGTCGGGAGGTGATGAGACCGCTGGGCGTTCAGGAACAACTCGCCGTGCCCCTCGTCATCAGCGGCCCACGCCACGCGGCGTTCGTCGTAGCGCGGCCGGAAGAGGACTTCGCGGCAGACGACCTGGCCCTCGCTCGGCATGTCCAACCGTTGCTCTTCGCGCTGTGGGCGCAGGTCCGGGTGTTGTCGGCGGCGCACGCCGCACACCCCTGCCCGGGACAGGTGGAAGCAGGGCTGCAACTCGGTCTCACCGGCAGGCAGGTGGCGGTGCTCGAGCTCCTGGCGACCGGTCTGACGTCCACGGGGATCGCGCGGCGCTTGAGCATCACCTCCAGGACCGCTGAGAAGCACCTCGAACGGATCTACCGCAAGCTCGGTGTGAACGATCGGCTGAGCGCCGTGCTCGTCGCCCACCGCGCCGGCGCCTTGCGCGGAGGCAGTGGTGTCGACGGTCACTTCGGCGGCCATCGCCCCGCCGCGGGCTGAGCCGGGCGAGCAACAACAACACGACCCGGGCCGGCAGAGCGGCCTGCCTTCGATCGGGCCACCTCTTCGCTCGTCCTTCACCTGACAACATGAGGCTGTTGAAGCCAGTCCGCCGTGCAGCATCGGGCCGACCGGCGTGCACAGGCGCCCACAGGTGTGGCGTGACGAGGTGCTGCAGGACCTGGCGGTGTCGTTGGCGCTGGGTGGGGACTGCCTGGCCGATCTCGCGATGGTGCGCGCCGAGCCTGGGCTGTCCCGCGCAGGGTCTGGTGGAGGCAAGCAAGCGACGGCCTTGCACGACGGCAGCTCTTGGCGGCCCTTAATGCCGCGCTAGCCGTCGTCCAGTCGCTGGCCGGTGCCGCAGTGGCTGGCCCTGGCGACTCCTCGACCAGGGAGACGCAGGACAGCTACGCCTCGTGAGTGCCACCTTTCGGGAGCCCGCACGCCTGACCGCGCAGTTCGGCGTCGCAGATGCGCAGGTGCATCGCGATCACCTCCTCCCGCACCTGCTCGCAGCGCTCAGCCGGGTCCCGGCCCGCGAGGGTCGCGACGTCCACCGGGATCAGCGTGCAACCACCCTTCCTGTCCCTGTCGTCGTTCGCGAATGACCGCGGTCGGACCGGTCAGGCTCGGCTAGAGCCCCAAGGCGCGGACCATCGCCTCACGGCTGCGTCGCCCCACGATGCCGTCCTGGGACAGTCCGGCTCCCCGCTGGAACTGACGGGTGGCCGCTTCGGTGGCGGGCCCGAAGTCCCCGTCCACCTCGAGGTTGCCCTGCAGGGCCTGGACCAGCCGCCACTGCCACGTGGCCACCGCGGCACCGCGGCTGCCACGTCGTAGCAGCTCCGAACCCGTCCCAGGTGGCGTGTGCAGCACGTCGACCGCCACGCGGCTCGGGCCGGTGAGGTGCAGCACCCGGATCTGGGTGCGTGCCGCGACGCCGACACCCCACGTCAGGACCGCCTCGAAGTCGCCGGCGTCCGCCACCTGCCGGAAGGCGGCGAAGTTGCGCACGTCCGGGACGGTGCCGGGGTGCGTGGGTGTGCCGTCGTCCCGGCGTCCGCTCGCCGGCTGCAGCGTCACCTGCAGTACGGCCTCGCCCCGCAGGGGAATCGGGTTGCCGGAGCCGTCCTGGAAGAGCTCGGGGACGTACGCAACGCGGTGTCCGGGCGGAGGTCCGTCGAACTCGAAGACGAGCCGGTCGAAGTCCTTGTTGCGCCCGGCACGGACCGCAACGAGGAGGGCCTTGGCCGAGTCCTCGAGATGCACGTCGACCGACTCCTCGGTCCACAGTGCGAGTTCGTTGGTTGCCGTGTCACTCATGGCACCTTCACCTTCTGTCGTGGAAGCGTCAGACGCGGGCAGCACCGCTCTGGTCGAGGCGGGCCGTCCCGCCCCTCCTGAACAGAGCGCATCCCCCGCCCGGTTGATACATCCGCCCTGCCCTGACGCAGGTGGGTCGCGCGGACCCGGTCGAGGCGGGACCCGAGGGACGGGTGGACGGGCCGGTCGAGCAGCAGGGCCAGCGCACCGCTGCCAGCTGACCCGCGACCTGGGGCGCCGAACCGGCCCACCGTGGATGTGCCGTCCACCGAGCTGCCGCTGCGGACCACCCGCACGCGCATAAATCCAAGCGGACGCGATCCTGCTGCACCAGCGACTGCGCGAGCTGGCTCTCGCCGCGGGGGCCCAGGACGCCCGATCTGCTCGTCACCGAGCACTCAGCGGAGTGCGTTGTCACACCCGCGCCAGGAACAGGCCGCCCCCGAGCGCTGCTGATGACCGGGTGAGCACCTCGTCGGACGCTGGCAAGATCGCCGGGCTCGTCGGCCTGCTGTTCGGCCTGGCCGCCATGGGGAGCGCGGCCGTGGCGGTCACGCTGCCGGCCATCGCCGCCGACCTGGGATTGTCGACCGGCGGCGCGTCCTGGATCATCAGCCTCTACGCGCTGATGCTGGCCGTGGCGACCGCCGTGTACGGGCGGGTCGCCGACCTGGCCGGTATCCGGCAACCGCTGCTGTTCGGGGTCAGCCTGATGGCGACGGGTGCCGTGCTGGGTGCGGTGGCGCCCTCGTACGAGCTGCTGCTGTGCGCCCGGCTGCTGCAGGGCAGCGGCGCCGCAGCTGTGCCTGTGCTCGGGATGGCGATCGTCAGCGCTCGCTACCAGGGCGACGTGCGGGCTACAGCGCTGGGCAAGGTGGCCGGGACAGCCGCGGCCGTCAGCGCGCTCGGCCCGCTCGCCGGGGGGCTGGTCGCAGAGGCCTTCGGCTGGCGCGCCGTGGTCGCTCTGCCGGCTCTCGGACTGCTCGTCGTCCCCGGGCTGTGGCGGTCGGTGCCGACCCAAGGCACCGGCGCCCGTCTGGACCTGCTCGGTGCTGCACTGGTCGCCGGCACCGCGTCGGGTCTGGTGCTGCTCGTCCAGTCCCCCGCGGCCGGTCCGCTGGTGGCCATCGCCGGCGCTGTGCTGCTCGGCGTGGGCGTGCCGATGGCGGCGGCCCGCGTCCGGCACCGGCCCGAGGGGTTCCTGCCCCGCGCCGTCGTTCGCGAGCCGGTGGTCTGGCGCAGCGCGCTCGCTGCCGCCGCGCTGCCCGCGGCGTGGTTCGCCCTGCTCATCGCTGTGCCCGCCGTGCTCGCCGGGCGGGGCTACAGCCCCCTGCAGGTCGGCCTGGCGCTGGTCCCCTCCGCCGTCATCGGGTTCCTCGCGCCCAAGGTCGCCAGCCCACTGCTGGTGCGTCTGGGACCGGCGCGCTCCCTGGTGGTTGCCGGGGGCACCGCCGCGGTCGCCCTGCTCACCGCGTCCCTCGGCGCGAACGTCGGCTCCGCAGTCCTGCTGGTGTCCGCCGTCGTGCTGGTGACCTTCGCCTTCGGGCTCGGGCAGCCCGCGCTGATGGCGGCGGTCGGCGGTGCGGTCCCGGCCGACGTGCGGGGCGTGGCGCTGGGGATCGCGACGCTCGTGTTCCTCGTCGGCGGTGGCGTGGGGTCCGCCGTGGTCGGCGGGTTCGGCGAGGTGGTCGGCGTGGGCCCGAGCCTGCTGCTGCTGGCGTTGCTGCCGCTGGCGGGGTCCCTGACGCTGGTCTCGACGATCCGGGCGCAGTCCCGCGCTACTGCAGCAGCGGCGCCGCACGACGGATGAGCGGGCCGCGCCGGCGCCGGGCGCCTTGACGTCCGGCTACCCCGTAGGTTGCCAGCGTGCCCGACGTGCAGCGCTGCGCCGACGCCTGGGACCGGGCGACCCGGCACCCGTTCCTCGACGCCGTCCGTGAGGGCACCATCGCGCCGTCGGCGTTCGACACCTGGCTGGCGCAGGACGCGCTGTTCGTCGCGGACCTGCTGGCCTTCCAGGCCCGGCTGCTCGCCCGCGCGCCCAGATCGGCGCAGGCCGTGCTGGCGGCCGGGACGGTCGCCCTCGTCGAGGAGCTCGCGTGGTTCGACGCCCAGGCCGACAGCCGTGGTCTGGACCTGAACGTGCCGGCGCTGCCGCCCACCGAGGAGTACGCGGCGCTGCTGGGCCGGCTGGACGCCGCGCCCTACCCGGTCGCCGTCACCGCCCTGTGGGCGCTCGAGCGGGTGTACCTGCTGGCCTGGCAGCACGCCGCGCCGGCGTCCGACTCCTACCGGGCGTACGTCGAGCACTGGACGGCGCCGGCCTTCGCCGGCTACGTGGCAGCGCTCGGCGAGGCTGCGGACGCCGCGGGCGCGCCCCTGGACGCCGTCCCCGAGGTGCTGGAGCTCGAGACCGGGTTCTGGCCGGCGGTCGCCCGATGAGCCCTGCGCCGACGGCGCTGTCCGGTCAGCTCTGGGCGGACAGCGCGGACCTGGCGCAGGCGGCGCTGCACTCGGACTTCGTACGCGGCGTGGCCGACGGCACGCTGCCCCGCGAGGTGTTCGCGGGCTACGTGGCCCAGGACGCGCACTTCCTGCTGGCCTTCGTCCGGGCGTACGCGCTGGCGCTCGCCGCCGCTCCGGACCGCGAGACCGTGCTGGCCTTCGCCGACCTCATCGCTGGGGTGCGCGACGAGCTCGGGCTGCACCAGGCGTATGCCGCGTCCTGGGACGCTGAGCCGGTCGGGCCGGGGCCGGCGACACTGGCGTACACGGACTTCCTGCTGGCCACCGCGGCAACCGGTGGCCTGGCGGCGACGTGCGCCGCCATGACGCCCTGCATGCGGCTGTACGCCTGGCTCGGGCAGTCGCTCGGGACGCCGCGGGGGCCGTACGCCGACTGGGTCCGCACCTACGCCGATCCCGGCTTCGCCGCGCTCGCGGCCCGGCTCGAGGCGTTGCTGGACACCCACGCCGAGGACAGCCCCGCGATCCGCCGCGCCTACCGCCGGGCCATGGAGCTGGAGCTGGCGTTCTTCCACGCCACGGGGCGCACGGCGACACCCGCCGGCTCGCGGGCGATGCCGCGACTTCAGGAGGGGCCCGCCGCGCCGAGGATCAGTGGGTGAGCCATGTCCAGCACCGGCGATCCGCCATCGACCGCCTCGGCACGACGGGCATGCGCAGCGGTCCGCTCCTCGTGCTCGCCCTAGCACTGGCCGGCTGCGGGACGACGTCACCCCCGACGGCGGCGCCGGCTCCGGCGAGCAGCGCGTCCGCCGCACCGGTGGTCGTGGAGGAGCTCGGCAAGGGCGAGCGGGACGCCGCCGTGGACGTCGAGGTCGCCGGCCCCGCGCAGGTCGCCTTCCGCAGGATCACCCTGCGGCCGGGCGCGGGAACGGGCATGCACTGCCACGACGGCCAGCTCATCGCACTCGTCGAGTCGGGCGTGCTCACCCATTACGCGCCCGTCTACCCGACCGGCGTGCACGTGTACGACACGGGCGAGGCGCTCGTCGAAGGCGCCGGCTACGCGCACGAGGGCAGGAACGAGGGCCAGGAGGACGTCGTCCTGATGGTCACGTACGTCATTGCCGAGGGCCAGCCGCTCGCGCAGACCGACCTCAGCCACTGCGACCACTGAGCGGTCACGACGGGCGCAGGTCGCGGAAGAACGCGCGTACGTCGTCGACGAGCAGCTCGGGCTGCTCGAGCGCGGCGAAGTGCCCGCCGCGGGGCATCGGCGTCCAGCGCCGTACGTCGAACGCCGCCTCCACCCACGCGCGCGGCGGCCGGTAGATCTCGCGCGGGAAGCGCGCCACCGCCGTCGGCACCTCGACGCGTGCGGTCGGCATGGCGGGCTCGCCCGACCTGGCGGTCTCGTAGTAGAGCCGGGCCGCGGAGCCCGCCGTGCGCGTCACCCAGTACGCCGTGAGATTGGCGAGCAGGGCGTCCCGGTCGATGCTGGACGCGGGGTCGCTCCAGCTGCGGAACTTCTCGACCATCCAGCCCGCGAGCCCGGCGGGGCTGTCGGTCAGCCCGTACGCGAGGCTCTGCGGCTTGGTGCCCTGGATCGCCTGGTAGCCGGTCTCGAGCTCACGGAACCGGCGCATCTCGGCGAGGTCGGCGCGCTCGTGGTCGGTCAGCGCGGCGTCGGCGAAGCCGGCCGGTCGCGGGGCGCTGGCCATGTTGAGGTGGATCCCCAGCAGGTGCTCGGCGTCCACGACCCCGAGGTGCGCGGTCGCGATCGCGCCCCAGTCGCCGCCCTGCGCGGCGTAGCGCTCGTAGCCGAGATCGGCCATGAGCCGGGCCAGCGCCCGCGCCACCCGGCGGATGTCCCAGCCGGCGGAGCGGGTCGGGCCGGACCAGGCGTAGCCGGGCAACGAGGGGCAGACGACGGTGAACGCGTCGGCCGGGTCCGGCGGGTCGACCAGCGCGTCGAGAACTCCGAGGAACTCCACGACCGAGCCCGGCCAGCCGTGGGTGAGCAGCAGCGGCACCGCGCCCTCGTGCGGCGACGGGACGTGCAGCAGGTGCAGGCGCTCGCCGTCGACCTCGGTGAGGTACTGCGGGTAGGCGTTGAGCCGCGCCTGCGCGCGGTACCAGTCGAAGCCGTCCGCCCAGTACGCACAGAGGTCCTGCAGGGCGGCGAGCTCGGTGCCGTGGGTCCAGTCCGCGCCGGGCGCCGGGTCGGGCCAGCGGGTCGCCCGCAGCCGCGCCGACAGCTCGTCCAGCTCGGCCTGGGGGACGTCGACGGCGTACGGCTGGAACACGGTCAGCCCCAGACCTCGGCGGCCGTCTCCACGATCAGGCGCAGCTTGGCCTGCTGGTCCGCCACGGTGAGCGAGTTGCCCTCGGAGGTGGAGGAGAAGCCGCACTGCGGCGACAGCGCGAGCTGCTCCAGGGGCACGTACTGCGCGGCCTGGTCGATGCGGCGCTTGAGGTCGTCCTTGGACTCCAGCTGCGGCCGCTTGGTCGTGACCAGCCCCAGCACGACGACCTTGCCCGGCGGCACGAACCGCAACGGCTCGAACCCGCCCGAGCGGGCGTCGTCGAACTCCAGGAAGAACCCGTCGACCTCGAGCGAGGAGAACAGTGCCTCCGCCACGTAGTCGTAGCCGCCCTCCGCCGCCCAAGAGGAGCGGAAGTTGCCGCGGCACATGTGGGTGGTGACGTGCAGGCCCTGCGGCCGGCCCTGCAGGGCGGCGTTGATCTCGGCGATGTTGCGCAGGTGCTGCTTGTCGCCGTCGTCGCCCTGCGAGCGCACGAGCTCGCGCTGCCTCGGGTCGTTGAGGTAGGCCAGGCTGGTGTCGTCGAGCTGCAGGTAGGTGCACCCCTGGGCCGCGAGCGCGGCGATCTGCTCCCGGTAGGCCTGCGCCAGGTCGTCCCAGAACTGCTCGAGGTCGGGGTAGACGTCCCTGGAGATCGCCGCCCGGCCGCCGCGGTAGTGGACCATGCTCGGCGACGGGATTGTCAGCTTCGGCGTCACGCCGGCGCCGGCCGTCTCCTGCAGGAACGCGAAGTCCTCGGCGAAGATCGGCTCCTGCAGCCGGATCCGCCCGTCGACGACGGTGGCGGCCGGCGCGAAGTCGATCGAGCCCTGCTCGTTCTCGAAGTGCACCTGCATCGTGTGGTCGGCCTTGCTGACCCCGCCCAGGCGGTAGATGAAGTCCATGTGCCACGACGCCCGCCGCAGCTCGCCGTCGGTCACCGACGACAGCCCGGCCTCCGCCTGCAGCCGGACGACCTCACGCACGGCGTCGTCCTCCTGCTCGCGGAGCTCGGCGGCCGGCAGCCGCCCCTCGGCGGCGGCGGCCCGGGCCTCCAGCAGGGCGGCGGGGCGCAGCAGGGAACCGACGTGGTCGGCGCGGAACGGGGGCACGGTGCGCAGGCTCATACCCGCATCCTGCAACGTCGCCCCCGCCGCCCCGCCTCCGGGCCGCGACCGCCCGGAACGCCGCCGGTGCTCCGACCACAGCCTCTCGACGGCGAGATGCGCCTCCCGGGACCGTTGCAGTTCCTGCTTTCACAGGCGCACCGCGGAGCCGCACGGCCGTGTCAAGCGGGACTTCTCCACCGGGTGGTGGGCAGGCGGCGAGCCCCAGCACCCGCACACAACGTGGCAGCTCGCGACAGGCCGTGTGCGTGACGGGCGCCGAGCTCTCCGAGGCCCTGGGGCGGCTCGCCAGGCCGGCCGGACATCGTGCGCGCCGGCTCTTGACAGCGCGTCTCCGGTGGTTCGACACTGCCCCAAATCCGGCGCCTGGCATCAGTCCGAGCATCCGGCAGGCGACAGACCGGCCGGTCGACGTGCCCCCGAACCCGGCTCCTGTCGGAAGCCGAGGAGCCCTCGGCCAGGAGGATCGCCATGGACACCACCCCGGTGCAGCCGCACGCCAGACGGCGCTGGTTGATCGCCTCGCTCACCGCCGCGTTCGTCCTCGGCACGATGGCCCTGCAGGCAGCGTCGCCGGCCAGTGCGGGGCCGGCGACCACTGCCGTGGCCGGAGCCGCAGCGACGACGACGGCGAAGACCCCGACGAGGCAGGAGCTGGACCAGGCCGACCGGGTGCCGATGTCGGAGGTCATCGCCAAGGCCGTCCCGAGTCGGCCGCCGACCTTCACCAGGCCGCTTCCCGGCAGGCTCGACGCGCCGGAGGTGGAGGGGCCGACCCAGCGCTTCGACGGAGCGGCACCACGTGCGGGCAGCACGCCCGACGCGGGTGGGCCGACCGACCCGGCGGGCCTGGCTGCCGCGCAGGTGACCGGCTCGGTGTGGCCGGGCGGATACAACCGCAACCCCAACCGGCAGATCGGCAAGCTGTACTACGACACGCTGCCGGGGCCCCGCGTGTCGTGGAACGTGTGCTCCGGAACCGCGATCAATACCGCCAACAAGTCCCTGGTGATGACGGCCGGGCACTGCGTGTACAACTCCGACCCGGACGGGAACGGGCGGGTCGACGGGAACGGCTACTACTACGAGGACTTCCGCTTCTGTCCAGGCTTCGAGAGCACCTGCAAGCTGGGAGTCTGGTACTACCGGCTGGGCGACACCACTCCGTCCTGGTACCACGGGGTGGGCGCCGCGCGCACGTACGACTGGTCCGACGACGTCGCCGTGCTGGTCATGAAACGCAACCCCTCCGGCTACCTCGTGAATGTCGTCGGCGGTCAGGGGATCACCTTCAACGAGCCGGTGAACCAGGTGCGTACCGCCATGGGCTACCCGGCCCCGGACCCTCGGTTCCCGTACTACTACAACGGGCTCGACCTGATCTACTGCCAGGGCACGGACAGCCTGGCGGCCAGCCGTACGAAGGTGTGGCTGCCCTGCAGGATGACCGGCGGGTCGAGCGGCGGCCCGTGGCTCAGCTGGGTCAACAACTCCTGGCTCGGCTACGTGAACTCGGTCAACAGCCACAAGCCCTACGGCGCGGAGTACATGGAGGGTCCGTACTTCGGGGGCGCCGAGGCCAACCTGTTCAGGAGGTACCGCTCGGCCTGACGACCGCTCCCGGTGGGCGGCGCGAGCTCGAGCGCTTCCGCGCCGCCACGGCCACCTGAGGACGGCCGCGCGCCCCGCTTGCACAGCACGCGCCTCGTGGGGTTGCGTCCCAGCCGCACTTCACCCGTTTGCCACGCGGACCAGCTGTCTCGGGCCTTTACCTTGGTGGGACGTCGAGCCGAGCACTGGGGAGCACGTGAGCGGCGACATCCGGTACAGCCTGGACCTGCTCCACACGCTCGGCGGCGACCTGACCGGGCTCGCCGACGCCCTGGACGGGCGCAGCGCCGCTACGGCCTGGACGCCCGCTGAGCTCGGACACCGCACCGTCGTGGCCGCGCTGGAGCACTTCGCCGACAGCTGGGACGACAAGCGCGAGCTGCTGACCCGATCCCTGCGCTCGCTCGGCGAGATGGCCGAGTCGACCGCCGACACCTTCCACGAGGTCGACGAGCAGGCCGCCCGCGCCATCCGCGAGGCGGTGGTGGGGCCGTGAGCCCGCGCCCCGGCCCGTGGCAGTTGCTCGGGCAGGACGACGACCCCGTGCCGGGCGACAGCGAGGCGGTGCGCCGGCTGGGCGCCGGGTACGCCGCCACCGCTCAGGAGGTCGAGACCCTCGCGGGGCGGCTCCGGCGGCTGTCCGGGCTGTCGGAGTGGAACGGGGAGGCCGCCGAGAAGTTCGCGGCCAGCGCGGAGGACACGGCGCACGAGCTGGCCAAGGCGCAGCAGCGCTACCGCAAGGTGGCGACGGCGACGACAGCCTGGGCGGTGCCGTTGGAGGAGGCACGCCGGCAGTCGGCGGGGGCGCTCGACGACGCCGAGCTCGCCGACCAGGCGCTGCGGCGCACCGCCGCCAGCGGGCCGGGACCGGGCCCGGACGCCACGCCCGATCAGGTGCAGGCCGAGCAGGACCGCCAGCAGGCGCACGACTCCGCCCAGGACGCGCTCGACAGCGCGCGGCGGCGGCTCGACAGCGCGCTGGCGGCGCTGGACGACGCCGCAGAAGCGGCCGCGCACGAGATCCGGGGCGCCGCGGAGTCGTTCTCGGACAGCGTCTGGGACAACGTGAAGGGGGCGATGCGCTCGGTCGCCAACGCGTTGCACCTCAAGACCGTCGTCGACGTGCTCGGCTGGGTGGCCCTGGCCCTCGCCATCGTCGCGGTGGTCGCGGCGCTGGTGCTCACCTCACCGGCATGGCTGCCGGCCCTGCTGGTCGCCGGCGCCGTCGTGGGCGTGAGCATGCTCGCGATCCATGCCGTGCTGCTGGCATCGGACTCCGGTGACGCGACCTGGGCGGACATCGCGCTGGACATCGTCGGCATCATCCCGGTGACTGCAGGTGCCCGCATCGCGGGTCGGCTGGGCCGGGCCCTGCCCACGGCGCGTACTGCCATGGCAGACGCGGCCGAGGCCGCCGCCAGGACGGCCGCCGCGGCGGCGGAAAGTGCCAAGCCCGCCCTGCAGGCCGCACGGAACGCCGGACATATCGCCGACGCGAGCAACCCGCTCCGGCGCTGGGCCGATCGATTCGTTCAGGCCTCCGGACAGGCGGTCGAGGATGCAGGGAAAGCGAGCCGCGTCCCCATCGAAGACGTCCCGGACGTCGCGCCGGCCCTGATCAACCGGCTCAAGAGCCTGAACGAGGACCTTGCCCGCAATGCCGAGGAGCTCGCCCGGCTCGGCCGCCTGCCGCAGGCCGCCGCGGCCGCCGACGAGCTCAGCGAGGCGGCCCGGGACCTGGCCCGGCTGCAGGGCCTGAACGCCGCCGCGCTTGCCGCCCAGCTCGCCGATGCGGTGAACCAGGTCGCCGATGCCGCCGGGGTAGAGGCTGCGCAGTGGAAGCAGCAGCTGGTCGACCTGCGGCGCACCACGGCCTGGCGCTTGACCCTGCCGGGATGACCCGACCGCTGCGCCGGCGCCCCGAGCTGCGGCCCCGCGCACTGGCCGGGCGCGGGCTCGCCGCCGCCCGGGAGCTGCGCGTCGCGGTCGACGACGACGGCGCGCTGGTGGTGCATCGACCGGGCGGTCGGCGCGAGGTCCGGGCCCGGCCTGGCGAGGTGGTGCGAGCCGTCTACGTCGCGGGAGACCGGCGAGGTCCCGTCCGGCTGCCGGTGCGGACGACGTCGGACCTGCTGGTGCTGCTCGGTGCACAGGGACCGGTGCTGGCCCTGCTCCTGCTCGACTGGATGCCGCCCGCGGACTCCGATGCGGAGGTCGCCCGGCGCACCACCGGGTTCTCGGCGCTGCTCGCCGCCCTCGGCCTGCCGCTGGAGCCCGCGGAGCCCCAGGACCTGGAGCGGCTGCGGGCGGGTGCGCTGCATGCGGTGCTCCTGCGGCCGCAGCCCCCGCTGCCCTGGCCGGGCCGGCCGCGCTGGCTGCTGCTGCCCGCCTCGCTGCTGCTGTGCGTCGCCGTGTCGGGCGCCGGCCGGCTCGAGGCCGGGGCAGCGCTGGCCGCGCTGCTGCTCGGCGTTCCTCCGACGGTGGCCTGGCTGCGTGCGCGCGGCGCCGCGCAGCGCGCCCCGGCCGGCCCGCGACCGCCCGGGCGGCCGGTCACGGTGTCGACCCGGCCCACGGCGCCGCTGCCCGCCGGTCTGGCCGCGGCCCGGCTCGAGCTGGGGCCGGACGACGTCGTGATCGTTGATCGTGGCCGCGAGGCGTGGCTGCCCGGCCCGGCCGCGGGCGGGGTCACGACCGCCGAGATCGGGACCCGCGCGGTCCGCCTGAGGGACTCCCGGGGCGACAGCTACGCACGGCTGGAGCGCGCGGTGTGGTGCGCCGACGACGCCGCGACCGACGCCTTCACGACCGACCTGGTCGGGGCCGGCCTGCAGGTCACGACATCGCCGTACGACCTGGGTCCCCCGACCCGGCTCGGCAGCCTGGCGGAGGGCCCGGTCGATCGCCGGGACTGGAGCCGCACCGAGCGCGGTGACGGGAACGAGACCATGGACGTGGAGTCCGCCGTGTTCGCCCTGCTGGCCCTGCTGGCCACCGAGGCGGTCGGCAGCATCAGCCACCTGCTGGCCGTCCTGGTGGCCGCCCTCGCCCTGGCCCTGCTCGCGGCCACCGCCGGGACGGTGTGGCAGCGCCGGCGCACCGACCGGCAGGACCGGCGGACCTCACCGCGCGCCACCCCGGCCGGCGCCCGGTGAACCTGGACTTCGACGTTCCCGGCCACCCCCGCTGGCTCGCGCTGCCGCTGGAGGGCGACGCCGACGAGCAGGCCCGTGCCTATGTCCAGCAGGTGTACGACCCGGACGTCGATCAGGAGGTGTTGGCGCAGACGGTGGCGGTGGTCGCCGGCATGTCGCGGCTGGTCCGGCGCTCGGCAGAGGACGGGCCCCCGACCGCGGCCGCCTGGACGCTGCTGCCGCCCTCCGGTGAGGCTGCCCCCGGTCCGCTGGCGCTGCTGCGCTACCTCCCGTTGCCGGAGAACGGGACCGACGACGACGCCATCGAGCTCCTGCTGGACCCCGCGGACGAGCACTGGGGACCGATCGACGTGGCGGACCTGGAGACCGCCTCCGGGCGCGCGCTGTCGCTGCGGTTCCGACCGGTCGTGGTGCGCGACGGCGACCGCCAGGTCCACGAGCTGCGGGCCGTGCTGTGGCCCCGGCCGGCCGCCGGCCTGGCGCTGGTGCTGTCGGTGTACGTCGTCGACCTGCTCGCCGGTGCCGAGGTCGGGGGACCGCTCGAGGAGCTCGGCGCGAGTGTCGTCTGGAGCACGGGCTGACCGGGGCCGTCGGGGTCGGCGCCGGCTGGAGCTGGGCCCTGCTCCTGCCGCCCGGCTGGGTCACCCTGCCCGTCGAGGCGGTCGCGGCCCGCCGGGCCGTGCGACACCTGCTCGACCGGGTACTCGCGGGGCTCCCCCGAGATCGGGTCGCCCCGCTGCGCATTGCGCTGGACCGCGAGCTGCGCAGCACGCTGCGCCGCGCGCGGGACGCGGGAGCCGGCGAGGTGCACACCCAGCTGCACCTCGTGCGCGGCCTGCCGGTCGACGCGGCCCTGACCGTGTCCCTGCTGCCGCTGGACAGCGGGGAGCTGCTCGGCGGGCTGGTCGGCCGGGTGCTGGGCGACGCCGCGGACGTCGTCCAGATCGGTGAGGCGGCGCTGGCGGGCCTGCCGGCGCTGCGCCGGCGGCGACGCTGGGCGGAGCCGGCGGCGGTCGGCGCTGACCCGGGCCTGCCCACGAGGTGGAGCACCGGGGTCGACTGGGTGGTGGGGCTGCCCGGCGGTGAGGGCGTCCTGGTGCTTGCCTTCGCCACCAGCACCGAGCCGGTCGTCGAGGCGCTCGTGGAGCTGTTCGACGCGCTGGCCGCGACGTTGCGCCTCGAGCCGGTCGCCGCTGCGTGTCCCCCGGTCCGGAGCTAGCCGGGAGATCGGCGCGGGGGCTTCCCTTCCGTCACCTGCCGGTGTTCACTCGCGAGGCGCCCCTGGCGGGACGCGCCGGAGGTCGAGATGACGATGAAGAACGAGGACGTCGTGGCCGCGCGACGGGCCGTGGCCCACCTCGAGCAGCTCACCGAGTCGCTGGTGCGCGCCGCCGGCAGCACGGTGGACGCCCGCCGCCTGCAGGCCGACGTGGGCCGGCTGCGCACCGACCTCGACCTGCTCTGCGGGCCGGTGGTGCCGGCGGTGAAGGCGACGCCGCCTCCGCCTCCGGTGCGGGAGACGATCCCGGACACCAGCTACACCCAGAGCTTCTGGATGGACGCCGAGGACGAGGGCCTCGGGCAGGGCCGCCGCTGACCCACGGCACGGCCACCCCGTAGCGACTGCCCCCGGAGGACGCGCTCGATGACGACCACCTCAGCCGATCGATCCGCCGGACCCGACCGGTCCGCCCGCGCGGGCCGCGCCGACGTCGGAGCCCGCACGCTGCGTACCGACCGGTGGTGGCTCCAGCCGCTGATCACGGTCACCGTGCTGGTGGCCTTCATCATCTACTCGACACTGCGCGCGTTCGAGAACGCGCACTACTTCTCCGCGCCGTACATCTCGCCGTTCTACTCGCCGTGCCTCACCACGGCCTGCGAGGGCGACACCTTCCCCGAGCTGTTCTCGGGACCGTCGTTCCTGAGCCCCGCGCTCTACATCCTCATCGTGCCGCTGGGGTTCCGGCTCACCTGCTACTACTACCGCAAGGCGTACTACCGCTCGTTCTGGCTGTCGCCGCCGGCCTGCGCGGTGGCCGAGCCGCACCGCACGTACACCGGGGAGACGCGGTTCCCGCTGGTGTTCCAGAACGTGCACCGGTACTTCTTCTACCTCGGCCTGGTCTTCAACGTCATCCTCACGTACGACGCGGTGCTGTCGTTCCGCAACGCCGAGGAGGAGTGGTTCCACATGGGTCTCGGGACCCTGGTGCTGCTGACCAACGCCGTGCTGCTGTGGCTGTACTCGCTGTCCTGCCACTCCTGCCGGCACATCGTCGGCGGGCGGCTGAAGCACTTCTCCGCACACCCGGTCCGCTACAGGGCGTGGACCCTGGTCTCCCGGCTCAACGCCCGCCACATGCAGCTCGCGTGGGTGAGCCTGATCGGGGTCGCGCTGACCGACCTGTACGTCCGCCTGCTCTCCACCGGCGCCATCACCGACGTGAGGTTCTTCTAGATGGTCGAGCTCGAACGGCACGAGTACGACGTCGTCGTCATCGGCGCGGGCGGGGCGGGGCTCCGCGCGGCGATCGAGGCGCACGAGCAGGGTGCGCGCACCGCCGTGGTGTGCAAGAGCCTGTTGGGCAAGGCGCACACGGTCATGGCCGAGGGCGGCATCGCCGCGGCGATGGGCAACGTCTACCCGGAGGACGGGTGGAAGGTGCACTTCCGCGACACCATGCGCGGCGGCAAGATGCTCAACCACTGGCGGATGGCGCAGCTGCACGCCCAGGAGGCGCCCGACCGGGTCCGCGAGCTCGAGGACTGGGGCGCGCTGTTCGACCGCACACCCGAGGGGCTGATCTCCCAGCGCGACTTCGGCGGGCACCGCTTCGCCCGGCTCGCGCACGTCGGCGACCGCACCGGGCTGGAGCTGATCCGCACCCTGCAGCAGCGCACGGTCGCGCTCGGCATCGACGTCTACATGGAGTGCACGGTCACCCGGCTGCTCACGGCGCCCGACGGCAGCATCTCCGGCGCGTTCGGCTACTGGCGCGAGTCGGGCCGGTTCGTGACCTGGCAGGCGCCGTCGGTCGTGCTCGCCACCGGGGGCATCGGCAAGTCCTACCGGGTGACGTCGAACTCCTGGGAGTACACCGGCGACGGTCATTCGCTGGCCCTTGCGGCCGGCGCCACCCTCGTGAACATGGAGTTCGTGCAGTTCCACCCCACCGGCATGGTCTGGCCGCCGTCGGTGCGCGGCATCCTCGTCACCGAGTCCGTCCGCGGTGACGGCGGCGTGCTGAAGAACTCCGCCGGGAACCGCTTCATGTTCGACTACATCCCCGACTACTTCCGCAAGGAGACGGCCGAGACGGAGGAGGAGGCGGACCGCTGGTACACCGACAAGAAGAACAACCGCCGGCCACCGGAGCTGCTCCCCCGCGACGAGGTCGCCCGCGCGATCAACAGCGAGGTCAAGGCGGGGCGGGGCTCCCCGCACGGCGGGGTGCTGCTCGACATCGCGTCCCGCCGCGACGCCGCGTACATCCAGAAGCGCCTGCCGTCGATGTACCACCAGTTCCGCGAGCTCGCGGAGGTCGACATCACCGCCGAGGCGATGGAGGTCGGGCCGACCTGCCACTACGTCATGGGCGGCGTGGAGGTCGACCCGGAGAGCGCGGCGGCCCTCGTACCCGGGCTGTACGCCGCCGGCGAGGTCGCCGGGGGCATGCACGGGTCCAACCGGCTGGGCGGCAACTCCCTGTCGGACCTGCTGGTCTTCGGGCGTCGGGCCGGCGCCGCGGCGGCGCAGCGGGCCGCGCAGGCCCCGGCGGCGCCGCTCGACGAGTCGGCCATCACCGAGGCGGCGGCCGCCGCGCTGGCGCCGTTCGCGCGTGAGGGCGGGGAGAACCCGTACACGATCCAGCACGACCTGCAGACCACCATGAACGAGCTGGTCGGGATCATCCGCACGCGGTCGGAGGTGGTCCGGGCCCTGGAGCAGATCGAGGAGCTCAAGGTGCGGGCGAAGGCGCTCACCGTCGAGGGGCACCGGCAGTACAACCCGGGCTGGCACCTCGCCCTGGACCTGCCGCACATGCTGCGGGTCTCGGAGTGCATCGCCCGCGCGGCCCTCGAGCGGGAGGAGAGCCGCGGCGGCCACACCCGCGACGACTTCCCGGGGCCCGAGCCCGAGTGGGGCCGCCTCAACGTCATCTGCACGCAGGACGGCGAGGGGATCGCCCTGCACCGCCAGCCGCTGCCCGTCCTGCCGGACGAGCTCGCCGAGATCTTCGAGGAGGCCCCGTGACCGCCGATCTCGAAGCGACGGCCAGCAAGGACGCGACGCTGCGGATCTGGCGGGGCGACGCGGGCGGCGGCGGGCTGCAGGACTACACCGTCCCGGTCAACGAGGGCGAGGTCGTGCTCGACATCCTGCACCGCCTGCAGGCCACCCAGGTGCCGGACCTCGCGGTGCGCTGGAACTGCAAGGCCGGCAAGTGCGGGTCCTGCAGCGCGGAGGTCAACGGCCGGCCGCGCCTGATGTGCCTGGCCCGGATGGGCACCTTCCCGGCGGACGAGCCCATCACGATCACGCCGCTGCGTGCGTTCCCGGTCATCCGCGACCTGGTCACGGACGTGTCGTTCAACTACGAGAAGGCCGGGCGGCTGCCGGCGTTCGCGCCCCGACCGCGCGACGCCGACGGCAACCACCGCATGCAGCAGATCGACGTGGAGCGTTCGCAGGAGTTCCGCAAGTGCATCGAGTGCTTCCTGTGCCAGGACACCTGCCACGTGGTGCGCGACCACGAGGAGAACAAGCCGGCCTTCGCCGGGCCCCGCTTCCTCATGCGGATCGCGGAGCTCGACATGCACCCGCTGGACACGCTCGACCGCAAGGCGCAGGCGCAGGAGGACTTCGGGCTCGGGATGTGCAACATCACCAAGTGCTGCAGCGAGGTCTGCCCCGAGGGCATCCACATCACCGACAACGCGCTCATCCCGCTCAAGGAGCGGGTCGTGGACCGCAAGTACGACCCGATCACCTGGCTGGGACGGACGATCCGGCGCCGGAGCTGAGGGCTCAGCCCTCCAGGCGGAAGCCGACCTTGAGGGTCACCTGGAACGCGTCGATCTCCCCGTTCACGACGTGCCCGCGGATCTCGGTGGCCTCGAACCACTCGACGTTGCGCACGGTCGCCGCGACCCGGGCGACGCCGTTGCGGATGGCCTGCTGCACCGACTCCGGCGACGAGCCGACGACCTCGGTGATCCGGTAGATGTGGTCCGACACTGGTCCTCCTCACGCGCGGGCGGTCTCGCCCGACTGCCGAACGCCGATGGCGGGCATCGACGGCCCCGCACGATGTCACCGATCGCCGGTGCTGTCTCCCACCACACCCGGGCCGGCCCCGGGGACCGGCTAGGCCGCGTGCGGACGCGGGCTTATGGTGACCTGCGTCACCTATGTTCCACGGAGGCCCCCTGATGACGATGACCGCCCCAGCTTCCCAGCGGCTCGAGGACGACGTCCAGGACGTCGGCCACGTCGACGTGCTCATCGTCGGCGCGGGGGTCTCCGGGATCGGCGCCGCGCACCACCTCCAGGAGCAGTTCCCGGACCGGTCCTTCGTCCTGCTGGACGCCCAGGACAACCGCGGCGGCACCTGGTGGACCCACCGCTACCCGGGGGTGCGGTCCGACAGTGACCTGTTCACCTACGGCTACCGGTGGAAGCCGTGGCGGGGCCCGTCCATCGCCGCGGGGGGCGAGATCCTCAGCTACCTCGACGAGGTGATCGAGGAGGACGGCCTCGCCCCGCACATCCGCTACCACCACCAGGTCTCCGCGGCCAGCTGGTCGACCGAGGAGCGCCGCTGGACCGTGGACGTCACCCGTGGCGACACCGGTGAGCGGCTGCGCTACACCACCGACTTCCTGTGGATGTGCCAGGGCTACTACAACCACGCCAAGCCCTACCAGCCACGCTGGGAGGGCATGGACCGGTTCGCGGGCCTGGTTATCCACCCGCAGCAGTGGCCCGAGGACCTCGACCTCACCGGAAAGCGTGTCGTCGTGATCGGTTCGGGGTCCACGGCGGCGACGCTGATCCCGGCGATCGCCGAGCAGGCGGCGCACGTGACGATGCTGCAGCGCTCCCCCTCCTACTGGCTGGCCCCGCCGCTGACGCACGAGCTCGCGGTGACGCTGCGCTCCCTGGACATCCCGGAGGACTGGACGCACGAGATCCTGCGCCGCGCCTACACCGCGCAGTTCAACGAGCTGGCCCGGATGTCGCAGGAGGCACCGGAGGAGCTGCACGAGTTCCTGATGGAGTCCCTGCGGCCACTGCTGCCCGAGGGCTTCGACGTCGAGAAGCACTTCACGCCCCGGTACAAGCCGTGGCAGCAGCGCATCGCCATCGTCCCGGAGGGCGACCTGTTCACGGCGCTGCGCGAGGAGCGCGCCTCGATCGTCACCGACACGATCGACACGTTCACCGAGAAGGGGATCCTCGTCAGCTCCGGTGAGGAGATCCAGGCCGACGTCATCATCACCGCGACGGGCTTCAACCTCTCGGTCCTGGGCGACGTCGCGTTCACGGTGGACGGCGAGCCGGTCGAGTTCCCCGAGCGCGTCACCTGGCGCGGCGTGATGATCAGCGGGATCCCGAACATGGCGTACGTCTTCGGCTACTTCCGGCACAGCTGGACGCTGCGGGTGGACCTCGTCAGCGACCTGGTGGCGCGGCTGATGCGGAGCATGCAGGACAGGGGCGCCAGCATGGTGGTCCCGACGCTTCGGCCCGAGGACCGGGGCATGCAGGTGCGGCCGTGGTCCGACCCGGACAACTTCAACGCCGGCTACGTGATGCGCTCCCAGCACGTGCTGTTCAAGCAGGGCGACCGCGAGCCGTGGATACATATGCTCGAGCACGCGGCGGAGAGGGAGATCCTGCCGGCGGTCGACCTGGACGACGGGTCGCTGTCGTACAGCTGAGCGGGTACCCGGCCGTCAGGCCAGCCGGAACCACGACCCGTGGGACGGCACCCCGCGGTCGTCCACCGCGAACACCAGGTACCAGCCGGGCGGGGCGAGCGTCGGGCCGGCGGGAAGCTGAAGGGTCAGCGACCCGTCGGCCGCCGCCGTGAAGGGGAGGTCGACCAGGCGCTGCTCGTTGTCGCAGGAGTGCGTGGCCGCGCCGGGCCGCACGAGGGACACCGAACCGACCGCCGTCGCGGCGGCCGTCGTGACGACGGCCTGCACCGACTGGCCGTAGCCGCCCTGCGCGGCCGCGAGGGTCACGGTCGGCCGGTCCCCGCGGAACAGGTAGGCGGGCGAGAAGACCTCGATCCGCAGCTCCTCGTTCTTGCGGGCGGGGTTGGAGCCGGCCGTGATGACCCGGCCGTCCGGTACCAGCAGCGCCACCGAGTGGTAGAGCCGCGGAACGCGGGACGCAGCCGCCGGGCTCCAGGTCTGCGTGGCGGCGTCGAACACCTCGGCGTGCGGCGAAGCGTGGTCGGCCATCTCCTCCATGTCGGCGCCGCCGGTGACCAGCACCGTCCGGTCGGGGAGCAGCACGGCGCTCAGGTGCATCCGGGCGTGGTGCAGGGCGGGGCCCTGCACGAAGGCGGGAGCCGGCCCGGACAGGTCGACGAGGGCGGTGTCAGCCACGGCCGGGGCCATGTTGTGCATGTCCCAGCCGCCGCCGCCGACGACCATCACGCGCTGCGCCTGCGCCGGCGGGAGCAGCACGCTCGCCGACTGGTTGCGCAGGTCGGGGGCGGTGAGCCCCGGAACCTCCTGCACCGTCCCGGTCGTCATGTCCCAGAGGGACGGCCGGACCCCGTTGTTGCTGCCGTACTGCCCGCCGGTGTAGAAGACCCGGCCGTCCGCGAGCAGGACCAGGTGCGCGTAGAGCGGCCACGGCCCGGGCGACGCGACGGTGGACCAGCCCGAGGTGGCCCGGTCGAACACCTCCGGCTCCAGGTTGAGGGGCCCGTCCTCGCCCAGCCCCGACACGGCCAGCACCCGGCCGTCCGGCAGGGTGAGCAGCGAGGGGTACCACCGGCCGCCCGCCATGTCGGGCAGCCGGGACCACGTGCCGGCGACCGGGTCGAACACGACCGCGTCGCGCAGCCCGTGGAACGGGTCGTACGTCGCGGTGCCGCCGGCCGCGAGCAGCCGCCCGTCAGGCAGTGCGGCGTGGCCGCAGCAGAACAGGTCCAGCGGGGTGTCGGGAGCGTCGAGCCCCGGCCGGGGGTAGTGCCACAGCCGGGTCCGCTGCGCGAGCGCGACCCGGTCGGGGTCGTTGCCCGAGCCGGAGAACAGCAGCACGTCCCCGGTGTGCAGCAGGGCGGCGTGCACGACGTTGATCTCGCTGTCCATGTCCAGCAGCCGCCACACACCGAGGGTCAGCGCCTCGTCCAGGTCGGTGCGGACCTGCACGGTGCGCCAGAAGCCGGCGGCCGCCACGGGTGGGTCGTCGATGGCCACGACCAGCAGCTCCGCACCCAGCGGGGCGACCGCGACACCCTGGTTCTCGTGGAACGGCCAGCCGTCAACGGCCTGCCACGGCCCCCAGCCGTCGGCCACCCGGCCCGTGCCGGCCATGCCCCAGCCGACCGTGTAGCGCCCGGCGTTCTGGCCGGCGGGGTTGTCGACCGCGAAGGCGAGCAGCTCCGGCCGGCCGTCGCCGTCCAGGTCCTGCAGCGCGACCCCGAGCCCCTGGTTCTCCTCCATCTGCCAGTCCGGGACCGCGACCCACGGTGACCAGCCGCCGCTCACCGCGCCGTCGGGCGCCAGGTCGCGACCGACCCGGTAGTAGGCGGCGTTCGGGCCGGCGGGTGCGTCCAGCATGACCACGACCAGGTCGGGGCGGCCGGAGCCGTCGAGGTCGGCCACCGCGATGTCGGCGCCCTGGTTCTCCCAGGAGAACCAGTCCGGGATTTCGTGCCACGGACCCCACCGGGTGACCGTGCCGTCGCCCGCCAGCTCGTGGCCGACCCGGTAGCGGCCGGCGTTCTGCCCGTCCTGCAGCTCGACGGTGAACACCACCAGGTCCAGGCGGTCGTCCCCGTCGACGTCGACCACCGCGATCCCCGCGTCGGCACTCGCCCCGGCGGGCCACCCCGGCACGTCGCGCCAGTCCTGCCAGACCGGCGGCTGCGCGCCCGCGAGGCCGCGGCCGACCCGGTACCGCGCGAACCCCTGCCCGGCCGGTCCGCCGGCGGCGAGGACCACGACCACGTCGGTGTCGTCCCCGTCGAGATCCGCGACCGCGACCCCTACGCCGCCGTTGGCCGCCGCCGGCCAGCCGGGTACCGCGTCGAACTCCGTCGCCATGTCGCCTCCGACGAGCGCCGCCCGCGTCGACCCCCCGCCGCCGCCAGACACCCAGCCTGGCGTCCCGCTGTCCCCCGTGCAACCAACTTCCCGGCGGTCGGGCGTGCGCGGCCGGCGCACCCGTCGACGCAGCTGTCCCCGGCGTTCAGGCCTGCGCGAGCCGCTCGAGCTCGAGGGCGACGACGTCCGCGACCTCGCAGGTCAGCCCGACGTCGCGGTCCGTCCAGGCCCGGGGCGAGGGGCCGTACACGCACAGCGCGCCGACCGCGGTGCCGTCCGCCAGGCGAAGGGGAACGCCGAGGTAGGCGACGACCGCCCCCGAGAGCACCGGCGCCAGGTCGTGCAGCCACGGGTGGGCGCGGGCGTCGGCGACGACGAGCACGTCGCCGGACAGGACCGTGACCGAGCACAGGCTGTCCTCGATGGCGCTGCTCTGCTCGGCGTAGCCGCCGTCGGCGCAGCGCACGGCGGTCGCGACCTGCTGCTCGGCGAGCAGCGACAGCTGCCCGCACTCGGCCTCCACGCCCAGCGCCGCGAGGCGTACGAGCCGGCTGAGGACGGCCGACCCGGCCACCGACGGCACCAGCTGCCGGACCCGGGCGATGCGGGCGGGGTCGCGGATCAGGTCCACCTCCGGCAGGCCGGAGGCACGGCGTACGTCCGAGGTCTGCCAGGGCTGCATGCCGGCACGGTAGGCCGGATCCCCGGGCAGGGCGACCGCGCCGGACCGGGCGGAGGTGCCGCCTGCCGGGACAGCGGCGGTGCTCACCGGGCTTCCGCTCTGGCCAGCTCGGCCAGCTCGTCGAACGCGTTTGTGATGTAGCCGAGCAGGTCCCACAGGTCGGGCACCAGCTCCCGGCAGGAGATCAGCCCGATGTCCAGGTTGTCGAGGTAGCTCTGCACGGTGATGTTGAGCCCCTGGCCGTCGGCGACGACGGACACCGGGTAGTAGCCCAACAGCCTGGTGCCCGCGAAGTACAGCGGGGTGCGCGGGCCGGGGACGTTGGAGATCACGACGTTGTAGGGCGGGTTCACGACGTCGGCGATCCGCAGCTGCGCCGCGACCCGGGCAGCCCGGGTCGCCAGCGCCGGGAGCGCGAACTGCGTCACGTCCTGCAGCGTCTCGGCGCCGATCGCGGCGTGCTGCTCCTTGGCGACGCGCATGGCCTCGTGGGCCGCCCGCAGCCGGGCCACCGGGTCGTCCAGGTGCGTCGGCAGCGTCGCGACCAGCGCGGCCACGCGGTTGCCGAAGCTCCCGCGCTGCTGGTCGGTGCGGATCGAGATCGGCACCATGGCCAGCAGCGGCTGCGCCGGCAGCTCGTGGTGCACCTGCAGCCACTGGCGCAGGCCGGCTGCGCACGCCGCCATGACGACGTCGTTCACGGTGACCCCGAACGCGTTCTTGACGGCCTTGACCGCGTCCAGCGAGGCGGAGGTGTAGGCCCAGCGCCGGTGCGGCGTGATCGCCCGGTTGAACGAGGTCGACGGCGCTCCCACGCCCGGCCAGCTCAGCACGCCGCCGTCCGCGAGTGGACCACCCCGCGACCAGCGGGCAGCGGTCTCGGCCAGCGCCGGGCCGGTCGTCCGGGCCACGAGGCGCGCCGACCTGGGCAGCGTGCGCAGCAGCCGCCACTGGTAGTCGAGCAGCTTGAGCGGCTGCAGGGTGAGTCCCAGGACGCCGCGCGCCCACATCTGCAGCTCGCCGGGGATCGGGGCGGCGCGGAACGGCACCGGCGGGGCCGCCGGGTCGGGCGGCTCGGGCGTCTGGTCGAGCAGGGTGGTGAGCAGCTCCGCACCGGCGACGCCGTCGATCGCGGCGTGGTGGAACTTCACCATCAGGGCGGCCCGGCCCTGCTCCAGGCCCTCGATCAGGTACAGCTCCCACAGCGGCCGGGCCCGGTCGAGGGGGCGCGCGGCGATCCGCGCGACCTGCTCCGCCAGCTGGTGGCTGGTGCCCGGCGAGGGCAGGGCGACCTCGCGCACGTGGAAGTCCAGGTCGAAGTCCGGGTCCTCCGCCCAGTACGGCCGGTCGATCCCGAACGGCACCTCGACCAGGCGGCGCCGCAGCGGCGGCAGCAGGTGCAGCCGCTGGGCGACCACCGTCTGCACGACCTCGAGGGTCAGCGGGTCGGGGCGCGTCGTCGGGTCCAGCAGCGCGACGCCGCACACGTGGCCGAACGTGGCGCCGGCCTCCAGGTAGAGGAAGTTCGCATCCAGGCCGGTGAGCTGCTGCACGACGCACCCCTTCGCTGCCGCGGGACGACGACGCCGGAGGCCGGGCAGCCGGCCGGCGGTGTGCCGCCTGCCCTACCCACCTGGCGGGTCAGGACCCTCTCCTCGTTGCCGGCAGGGTCAGCTGCCGTCAGCGGGAAGTGCTTCCGGCATGCGGAATCCGGGGTAGGACGCAGCGGTGACGCCGGTCACCCTTGACGCAGCGCACGCCCCCGGAACCCAGACGAATGAGGACCTCATGCCGACCTTCGCCCGAAACCAGTGGTACGTCGCCGCGTACGCCGCCGAGGTCGGCCGCGAGCAGATCCTGGGGCGGACCATCCTCAACGAGCCCATCGCCTTCTACCGCACCGAGGCGGGTACGGCGGTCGGCCTGGCGGACCGGTGCGTGCACCGGAGGTTCCCGCTGTCGGAGAGCCGCCTCGAGGGCGACACCGTCGTGTGCGGCTACCACGGGTTCACCTACGACACGGGCGGCGCGTGCGTGTTCGTGCCCGGCCAGACCCGCATCCCGCGCACCGCGCGGGTCGGCGCCTACCCGGTGGTGGAGCAGGACTCCTTCGTGTGGGTGTGGATCGGCGACGCGGCGAAGGCCGACCCCGCGCGCATCCCCCGGGCACCCTGGCTGGACGACCCGGGCTACACCACCGTCTGCGGGATGGAGCCCCTCGACGCCCGGGCCGGTCTGCTCATCGACAACCTCATGGACCTGTCCCACGAGACCTACCTGCACGGCGGCTACATCGGCACGCCCGAGGTCGCGAACACGCCGATCACCACCGAGGTCGACGACGAGGCGGGCATCGTCTACGTCAGCCGGCACATGGCGGACGCCGACTGCCCGCCGTTCTACGCGACCTCCACCGGCATCCAGGGCCGGATCACCCGCTGGCAGGACATCGAGTTCCACCCGCCGTGCCTGTACCTGCTGCACAGCCGGGTCGCGCCGGTCGGCGTGCTGCCGCCCGAGGACGGCCCGGACGACCAGGCGTTCCACGTCGAGGTGGTGTACGCCATCACGCCGTCCACGGACAGCCACACGTACGACTTCTGGGCCGTCGCCCGGGACTTCGCGCCCGGCGACGAGGCGGTGTCGGACTTCCTGCGGGAGAGCAACCGCACGGTCGTGCTGCAGGACGTGAAGGCCCTGAACGTGCTCGAGAAGGTCCTCGAGAGCGAGGCCGACGGCTACCAGGAGCTCAGCATCAACATCGACACCGGGGGGCTGGCGGCCCGCCGGATCATCGACCGGATGGCAGCCGAGGGCGCGGGGCAGCCGGCAGCAGCGGCGCGCGTGGGGGCGGCCCGGTGACCGATCGCATGCTGTCCGGCCCCAACGTCGTACGGGTCGAGTGGCTGCCCGGCTCCGACACGCTCCTCGGCACCTGCCACTGCTCCGCCCGGCACGAGGCCCAGGACCCCATCTCGATGTGGACGTGGCTGCTCGCGCACCCGGACGGGCACGACGCCGGGACACCCGAGAGCCCGGCGCCACCCCGGCGCAGCCCGCAGGCGGTGCCGGTATGACCGCCGGCGCCCAGGCCCGGCATGTGCCCACCGACGCCAGCACCGAGGTCGAGCTCGACCTGGTCGTCGCGGACCGCGAGGCCGCGGCCGACGGCGTCGTGGTCCTCACGCTGCGCGACCCGGCCGGGGGGGAGCTGCCGGCCTGGACGGCCGGCGCGCACGTGGACCTGGTGCTCGGGCCGGACCTGGTGCGGCAGTACTCGCTGTGCGGAGACCCGACCGACCGGACCTGCTACCGGGTGGGCGTGCTGCGCGAGGCCGAGGGCCGCGGGGGCAGCGCCCACGTGCACGACTGCCTGGTCGCCGGCGCCCCCGTGCACGTCCGCGGGCCGCGCAACCACTTCCCGCTGGTCTCCTCGCCCCGCTACCTGTTCCTCGCCGGCGGGATCGGCGTCACGCCGCTGCTGCCCATGGTGGCCTCCGCCGACGCCGTGGGCGCCGACTGGCGCCTGGTGTACGGCGGCCGCAGCCGCGCGTCGATGGCGTTCGCCGGCCAGCTGCAGGAGCGGTACGGCGACCGTGTCGTCCTCGCGCCGCAGGACGAGGTCGGCCTGCTCGACCTCGAGGGGCTGCTCGGCCGGCCCGCGGAGGACACCGCCGTCTACTGCTGCGGACCCGAGCCCCTGCTGCTCGCCGTCGAGCAGCGGTGCGCCGGCTGGCCGGCGGGCTCGCTGCACGTCGAGCGCTTCTCGCCGAAGGCCCAGCACGAGCCGGTGCTCGCCGGCTCGTTCGAGGTGGAGCTGACCCTGACGGGCACGACGGTGGTCGTCCAGCCGGGGCAGAGCATCCTCGAGGCCGTCGAGGCGACCGGGGTCGACGTGCTGTCGTCCTGCCAGGAGGGCACCTGCGGGACCTGCGAGACGCCCGTGCTCGCGGGCGAGGTCGACCACCGCGACTCGCTGCTGACGGCCGACGAGCAGGCGGCCAACGACACCATGATGATCTGCGTCTCGCGGGCGGCCTGCCCGCGCCTCGTCCTGGAGCTGTGACCTCCCGGGAAGGACCGGCGGGCGCGGGCACCGGCCCCGTGACCACCCGCGCCTTCCAGCTGCTCGAGGCGTTCTCCGCCGACCGCCGCGAGCTGACGCTGACCGAGCTGGCCCGGCGGGCCGACCTGCCGCTGTCCACCGCGCACCGGCTCGTCAGCGACCTGACCCGCTGGGGCGCACTGGAGCGCGACCCGACGGGCCGCTACCGGATCGGCCTGCGGCTCTGGGAGGTCGCCGCCCTGGCGCCCCGCGGGCTGGCCCTGCGGGAGCAGGCGATGCCGTTCCTGGAGGACCTGTCACAGGTCACCCAGGAGAACGTGCAGCTCGCGGTCCGCGAGGGGCTCGAGGTCGTGTACGTCGAGCGGATCGCCGGCCGGCGCGCGGTGCCGGTGCTCACCCGGGTCGGCGGCCGCTTCCCGATGCACCCGACGGGGGTCGGGCTGGTGCTGCTCGCGCACGCGCCCGCCGAGGTGCAGGAGCAGGTGCTCGCCGCACCGCTGGCCCGCTTCACCCCGCACACGCTCGTGCAGCCCGCCGAGCTGCGCCGGGCGCTCAGCGAGGTGCGCCGGGTCGGGTTCGCGGTGAGCGACCGGCAGGTGACCATGGACAGCGTCTCGGTGGCCGCGCCGGTCCGGGGCGCCGAGGGCGAGGTGGTGGCGGCGCTGTCCATCGTCATCCGCGCGGACGGCGTCCCGCCCTCCAGCCTGGTCCCCGCCGTGCAGGCCGCCGCCCGGGGCATCTCGCGGGCGGTCGGCGCCCCCGACCTGCGCCCGCCCCACCGCTCCGGTTGACCGACCCGGACGTGTCCGCCAAGGGCTACGCGGAGGTCGACTCGGGCGCGGCCAAGAAGTACCTCAGCGACCCGCACGGCATGGTCGCCTGACGGCTCGCCGGGCCGTCGCGCCGAGCACGATCCCGAGGGCGGCCCCCGCCACCACGTCGAGCGGCAGGTGCGCGCCGACGGCGAGCCGCGCGAGGCACACCAGCACGAGGCAGCCCCCCGCTGCCCAGCGCCAGGCCGACCGCAGGTGCGGCAGGGTGACGTGGACGAGGGCTGCGGCGACGGCGGCGTGCCCGGAGGGCAGCCCGGGGCCGGTCACGGTGTCGACCAGGTGCACGCCGTCGAGCAGCGCGTCCGGGCGGCCGCGGCCGACCAGGGCCTTGAGCACCTTGGCCAGCACGTACGCCGCAAGGCCGGCCGCCAGCAGCTGGAACGAGAGGCGACGGCGACCGGCCAGTGCCGCCACGGCGGCCGCGACCGGCACGGCGAGGACGTTGCCGAGCTGCATGACCGGCCACAGCAGCGCCAGCGGCAGGCGCAGGTCGTTGATGTCCCGGAACACCGCCCGCTCCGCGGCGGACACCCCGGGCGGCAGCGCCAGCAGGACGCTGACCAGCAGGACGGCGCCGGCGACCGGCAGCGCCGACAGCCCGGCCCGCCCCCTCACGCGGCCTCCGGCACCAGCCGGGTGCGGGGGGCGGCGCCGGGGGGCCGCCGCCAGGAGGTGTTGCGCCGCCAGTAGAGCTGGGCGAGCAGCCCCAGCGGGATCGGCAGCACGTAGGTGAGAGCCCGGAAGACCAGGACGGCGGCCACGACCTGCGCGTCCGGCCCGCCCGCCGCCGCGAGGCCGGCCACCAGCGCGACCTCCACGACGCCGACGCCGCCGGGCGTCACCGGCACGGCGGTGAGCAGGCGGGCGAAGGAGAAGACCGCCAGCGCCTGCGTCCACGCCACCTCCCGCTCGGACACCCCGACGTGCCGCAGGGCCAGCAGCAGCACCAGGAACAGCGCGAGGTGGCTCCCCAGGGTCACGGCGGTCAGGACGTGCCACCGGGCGTGCAGCAGCAGGACGGTGCGGGAGCGGAACTTCGTCGTGGCCCGGTCCCAGCCGTGCACCGGCGGCCGGCCGAGCAGGCCCAGCAGCCGGTCGGCGACGGCGGCCGAGGCCCGGCCGACCCACCGCGCCGAGCTCTCGCTGCGCAGCACCGCCCACAGGGCCGCCACCACGGCGAGCAGGCCCGCGACCCCGAGCAGCGCGGCGACCAGCCGGGCCCGGGTCACGTCGCCGCGCAGCGCCAGCAGGGCCAGGGCGAGCACCGGGAGCCCGAGCTTGGCCACGTTGTTCCACAGCCCGGACACCAGCAGCGAGACGGTCGAGCGCGCCGGCGAGAAGCCCCAGGAGGTGTACATGGCCGCCGACAGGCCGACCGCGACGGCGCTGCCGCCCGGCAGGGTGTTGGCCACGGCCGTCGTCGCCTCGGTGACGACCATCGCCTGCCGGAAGGTCAGCCCCGGCATGGTGCACACCATGAGCGCGCCGTAGCTCGCCAGGTTGAGGGCCGCGGCGGCGGCCAGGCTGGTGCCCTCCAGCCAGGTCATCCCGCGTACGGCGCCCCAGACCTGACGGACGTCGGCGAACTGCGGCAGCAGGTAGCCGGCGACCGCCGCCACCAGCAGCACCGGCACCAGCGGTCGCAGCCGGCGCAGCGGCCGGCGCCGCCCGGGCGCGACCGGCCCGGCCGCGGTCGTGGTCACCGCTGCCCCGGGGACGGGTCGAGCTCCCACCGGCCCTCGCCGCGCTCGCGCACGGCGGCCTGGAGCACGCCGCGCGGCGTGAAGCCGATCGCGAGCGAGGCCTCCCCCACGGCCTGGACCCGGTCGGTGCCGGAGAGGGTGAAGGACAGCCGCGCGCAGCCCCCGTCGAAGACGTAGAACCGGTCCCCCACGTAGGTCGGGGCGACCTGACGCAGCCGCTCCCACCGCCGGGTGCCCGGCTCGTCGGTGGGCACCTCCGTCGCGCCGGTCACGTCGCAGCCGTCGCTGAGCACGACCCGGACGGGGACCGCATCCGGGCTGTCCACGGAGGCCGAGGCGAACGCGAACGACGCCTCGCCGCGGCGCACGTCCACCTCCCCGTGCCGCCACGACGCCGGCACCAGGCGCACGCACGGGATCAGCGTCGCGGAGGGGACCGCCTGCGCCATCAGGGTGAGCACCGGGTTGTCGGCCTGCCCGGCGTCCCCGCACTCGGCGTCGACACCCAGGTCGGAGCTCTGCACGCACCCGCTCAGCAGGATGGTCACCGCCAGCGCCAGGCCGCACCGGGACATGGGCCGGCTCACAGCGAGCTGCCGAGCAGCAGGGCGGGCGCCGAGGCCACGAGCAGCGCGACCGCGGCCAGCACCGCCAGGGTGAGGCCCGCCCGGCGCGCGCTCCAGTGCTGGATCGCGATCGGGTGCACCGGGCGGGGCAGCAGCCGCTTGAACTCCGCGTGCAGGTCGCGGCCCTGGGCCCGCATGAGCCGGCGCAGCTGCGACGGCATCGTCAGGCCGCGGGTCGCCGCGAACGCCTCGGCGATCTCGTCCTCGGTGAAGACCAGCCGGGCCCGCTCGTAGACCAGGGGCGGGTCGGTCCGCAGGGCCAGGACCAGCATCATGTTGGCCAGGTCGACCGCCTGCCGCCAGGGGCTCGGCCGCACCTCCGAGAACGCGGAGTCGATGAGCACCAGCCGGCCGTGCTGCACGAGCAGGTTGGCCGGCTTGATGTCGCGGTGCGCGAGGCCCGCGTCCCACAGCCGCCGCACGACGGCCAGCCCCTGGTCGATGAGGTCGACGTCGATCCGGGCCTCGCCCACCTCGACGGCGTCCGGCACGAACTGCGTGACCAGCAGGTACTCCCGCTCGGGCGTGATCTCCACGATGCCGTACGGCGCGGGCACCGGCAGGCCGGCGTCGCGCAGCAGCCGCAGGGCGTAGTCCTCGTACTGCACGAGGCGCCGGACGCTGTTGAACGCCTTCTCGTCCTCGAGCCCGCCGTAGAGCAGGGCGCGGCCCAGCTTGTACCAGCGGTCGGAGCGCAGGTGGTTCGCGGCGTACAGCTTGCCGAACAGAACCCCCTCCGGGTGCCCGCCGGCCCGGATCCTCAGCGGGGTGCTGCCCCCCGAGCCGGCCAGCGCGAACGGCTCGATGTCGTCGGCGATCACCCCGAGCTGGTCCCGCAGCGCCCGGCAGACCGCGTCGTGCCGGGCCGGCGTGATCTCGAGGTGCGCCGTGCGGCGCCTCGAGTACTGCACCGGGAACACCTCGTAGGGCGCGAGCAGCCGGAAGGCGACCAGCGGGACCGTCACCCCGATGACCACCGCGACGAGGCCGTCACTGGGGTTGTCCTGACCGAGGTAGCAGCGGGCGAGCAGCACCGCCCCGACCAGCAGGCCCACCAGCGCCTTGCCCGCCTGGCGCAGCCGGCCCTGCGGGACCAGCCCGTACAGCGCGCACATGAGGACGGCGGTCAGCACCGCGACGGGGCGGGACGGCATGGCGAAGCCCTCCCACGGGCCGAGCGCCGTCACGGCGTACGGGCGCGGTCGCTGGACCTGCAGCGAGACCAGCTCGACCAGGACCCGCACCAGCACCAGGGCGCCGACGGCCACCAGCAGGTGCCGCCAGCGGCGGGCCGCCGACATCGCCAGCAGCGCGCCCACCCACAGCACCTGCACCTCCGTGCTGCCGGCGACCCAGGCGACCGCCCGCGCCGCCGACGTGAGCCCCGGCCGCCTGCCGTCGGCCAGCAGCTGGACGACGGCCTGGTCGGCCCGCGTGACGGCCGCCCCCCACGACGAGCCGGTCGTCAGGTGCAGGGCGTAGAGCAGCAGCAGCAGCAGCGCGGCCCCGACCCAGGTCTTGCCGGACCAGGCGAGGTTGCGCGGCAGCGGTGGCGGCTCACCCGACGGCCGGCGCCGCGGCGTGGTGCGGGCCGACGCCGGCACCGGCCGCGACGCGACCGTCACGAGGACGTCCTGCAGGCCATAGGCACCTCCGGTCGGCCGAAACCTAGTCCCTCGCAGGCCCTTCTGCTCTAGGTTTCCGTCGACGGACGGGCGCGACGGGCGCCCGGCGAGCACGAGGTGGTCGCGACGTGCAGACGCCGAGGGCGTGGCCCGCCGCCGTCCGGCTCGTCCTGCTGCTCCTGCTCCTGGCGGGGACCGGCGCCTGCGAGGGCAGCCCGGCCGTGCGGACCTCGGCCGCTCAGCAGCAGATCCGGGTCGCGTCCTTCGACTTCGCCGAGAGCCGGCTGCTCGCGGAGGTGTACGCCACCGCGCTGGAGCGCGCCGGCTACCCCGTCGCCCGGCTCCCCGGCCTCGGACCCCGCGAGATCGTCGCTCCCGCCCTGCAGCAGGGACTGGCCGACCTGGTCCCGGAGTACGCGGGCAGCGCCCTGAACTTCCTGCAGGAGCAGGGTTATGCGGACCCGCCGTTCGGCGGGGCGCCGGACCGGGACGAGCTGCGACGCCGGCTGCAGGACGCGCTCGCCCCGCGGGGCCTGACCGCCCTCTCGCCGGCTCCCGGGGAGGACCAGAACGGCGTGGTGGTCAGCCGGACCACCGCGACGCGGCTGTCCCTCACCAGGCTCAGCGACCTCAGCACGACGGCCTCCCGGCTGACCTTCGGCGGGCCGCCGGAGTGTCCCGAGCGCCCGCTGTGCCTGGGCGGCCTGCGCGACCGGTACGGGCTCGCCTTCCGGGGGTTCGTGCCCTTCGCGTCCCGCGCGGCGACGGCGGAGGCGCTGCTGGCCGGGCAGCTCGACGTCGGGATGCTCGAGACGGTCGACCCCTACCTCGCCGACGGGCGCCTGGTGCTGCTGGCCGACGACCGGGGGCTCCAGCCGCCGGAGTACGTCGTGCCCGTGCTGCGCCGGGACGTGCTGGACCGGCACGGGGAGGCCCTCGTACGGCTGCTGGACCGGGTGAGCGCCACGCTCACCACCGAGGCGATGGTGGAGCTCAACCGCGCGGTCGCGCTGGAGCACGGGGCGCCGGCGGTCGTCGCCGGGCAGTGGCTGCAGCGGCACGGCCTGGGGTGACTAGTCCTTTCGGACGGGATGACCCTGCGGCGCCGCAGGTCTAGCGTCCGCTGGGCAGCTGCCGCCGCGGGTCGGTGACGCGGTGCAGCTGGGACCGGAGCCGAGGGGGGTCGGCCGGCCGGTGCCGCGCGGGTGCCTGGCGCCCGCTACGGCCACCGTCGCTCCTCGGTCCACGCCGTACGGAGGAGGCCCAGAGATGGCGTACGACACCACCCCGTCGCCCCACCCCACCCCGCCCCGCAGGCTGGCCCGGCTGGCCGACACCGCGTACCGGCGCCGGCGCTCGGTCGTGCTGGCCTGGGTCCTCGCGGCGGTGGCGGTCTTCGGGCTGTCCTCCTCGCTGTCCGGTGAGTACTCCGCGGACTACTCCGCCCACGGGTCGGACTCCGACAGCGCGCAGCAGCTGCTCGACAGCCGCTTCCCGGCCCGTGCGGGCCAGTCCATCGACGTCGTGGTGCGCACCGACGGCCCGGTCACCGCGCCCGAGGTGCGGGCGGCGGTCGACGCCCTGCTGGCGGAGGTCGCGGACGTGCCGCACGTCGTCGGCACGGTCGACCCGCTGCAGCAGGTGTCCCCGGACGGCCGCACCGCGCTCGGCAGCATCGCCCTGGACATCCCGTTCTCCGACACCATGGCCGTGCCCGACGCCAAGCGGGTGCTCGCCGCCGCCGCCGACGCGAGCGGCCCCGGCCGGCGGGTCGAGGTGGGTGGCGCGATCGTGTCCGCTGAGGTCACCGAGGTGTCCTCCGAAGCCATCGGCCTCGCGGCCGCAGCGGTCATCCTGCTGGTGACGTTCGGTTCCGTGGTCGCGGCCGGCCTGCCCATCGCGACCGCCCTGCTCGGCCTCGGGATCGGCTCGGCGCTGATCGGGCTGCTGGCCGCTGTCGTCGACATCCCCGACTGGGGGCCGCAGCTGGCGGCGATGATGGCGCTCGGCGTCGGCATCGACTACGTGCTGCTGATGCTCACGCGCTACCGCGAGTTCCTCGGCGAGGGACTCACGCCGGCGCAGGCGACGGTGTCGACGGTGGAGAGCGCGGGGCGTGCGGTGCTCGTCGCCGGCACCACCGTGGTGATCAGCATGTTCGGGCTGTTCGCGACGGACCTCAACTACATGCAGGGCGCGGCGGTGGCGACGATCGCGGCCGTCCTGGTCATCATGGCCGCCGCCGTCACCCTCGTGCCGGCGCTGCTGGGCTTCGCCGGGACCAACGTCGACCGCCTCCGCCTGCCGGGTGCCCGCCGCCGGTCGGCCGGCGGCTCCCCGCTGTGGCGACGCTGGGCCCGGCTGGTCCAGCGCCGGTCGTGGCCGGCCGCGATCGCCGGCGCCGCCATCACCCTCGCGCTGGCCGTCCCGTTCCTCGACGTGCGCTTCGGGTTCCCCGACTTCGGCAACTCCCCGGAGGACCAGTCCTCCCGGCAGACCTACGACCTCGTCAGCGAGGGCTTCGGGCCGGGCGCCAACGGCCCGCTGCTGGTCGTCGCCCAGCTCGACCCGGCCGGGGCCGACGGCGCCCTGGCCGCCCTCACCCAGCGGCTGCAGGGCACCGACGGCGTGGTGAGCGTCAGCCCGGCCGTGCGCAGCCCCGGCGGCGACGCCGCCCTGCTCACGGTGATCCCCCGCACCTCCCCGCAGGACCCGGCCACCGAGCGGCTGGTCCGCGACGTCCGCGACGACGTCGTCCCCGCGGTCGTCGGCAGCGGCCTGCGGCAGGTGCACGTCGGCGGGGCGACGGCGATGTCGGTGGACACCACCCGCGACATCACCGGCACCCTCCCGCTGCTGGTGGGCGGGGTCGTCGGCCTGTCGTTCCTGCTGCTGCTGTTCGTCTTCCGCAGCGTGGCCGTCGCCGTGAAGGCCGGCATCATGAACATCCTGTCGATCGGGGCGGCGTACGGCGTGGTGGCTCTCGCCCTGCAGGGCGGCTGGTTCGGCCAGCTGATCGGGATCGACACGCCGACCCCGCTGCCGGCGTTCATCCCGGTGCTGATGTTCGCGATCCTGTTCGGCCTGTCGATGGACTACGAGGTCTTCCTGCTGAGCCGCATCCGGGAGTTCTGGCTGCGCAGCAACGACAACTCGTACGCCGTCGCCGAAGGGCTCGCGGCCACGGCCCGGGTCATCACCGCCGCCGCGGCCATCATGGTGGCCGTGTTCCTCGCGTTCGTGCTGAGCCCGGACGTGATCCTCAAGGTCCTCGGCGTGGGCCTCGCGACGGCGATACTGGTGGACGCCACCGTCGTCCGCCTGCTCCTGGTGCCCGCCACGATGCAGATCCTGGGCCGGGCCAACTGGTGGCTGCCGGCCTGGCTCGACCGGGCGCTGCCGCAGTTCCACGTCGAGGGCCCGGTGCACGCCCTGCCGGAGCTGCCCCGGATGCGCAGCGGGCAGGACGCCGCGGGCGACGCGTCGCGACCTCTGGACCAGGCCCGGTAGCCGTCGCGGCCCGGCCGGTGGCAGGGTCGGGCCGGTGACGTACGAGGTGTGGGGCTGGGGCGGCCCGGACGACGAGCCGCGGACCGCCGATCTCGAGGCCCTCGGGCCGCTCGTCCAGACCGGCACCGGAATGCCGGTGCAGGCGCCCGAACGGCCACGGCCGCTCGGGCGCCTGCCGCCGTCGCGGCGCCTCGCCACCCTGCCGCCGGCGCTGCGCCCGCTGTCCTCCGACGACCCGGTCGACCGGGCCAGGCACGGGCTCGGCCGCTCCTACCGCGACCTCGTACGCGGGATGCGCGGGCAGGTGCCCTACCCGGCGGACCTGGTGCTGCGCCCGCGGGACGAGGCGGACGTGACCGCCGTCCTCGACTGGGCCGGCGACGCGGGGGCGCCGGTCGTGCCGTACGGCGGCGGCACCAGCGTCGTGGGCGGCGTCGAGCCGGTCGGCCTCGACGCTCCCGTCAGCCTGGACCTCGGGCACCTGTCGGGCCTGCTCGAGGTCGACGCCACCTCCCGGGCGGTGCGGCTGGGGGCGGGGACGACCGGGCCGGCGGCGGAGGCCGCCCTCAAGGAGCACGGGCTGACGCTGCGCTTCTACCCGCAGTCGTTCGAGCGCAGCACGGTGGGCGGCTGGGTGGCCACCCGCGCCGCCGGGCACTTCTCTACCGGCCCCACCCACGTCGACGACCTGGTGGAGTCGGTGCGCGCGGTGACGCCGGTGGGGCTGTGGCAGTCGCGGCGGCTGCCCGGGTCCGGCGCCGGGCCGAGCCCGGACCGGGCCCTGCTCGGCAGCGAGGGCACGCTGGGGGTGATCACCGAGGCGTGGCTGCGCGCCCAGCCCCGGCCGGCGCACCGCTGGGCCGCAACGCTCGCCGCGCCGGACTTCGCCACCGGTGCCGGCGCCGTGCGCGCGATCCTGCAGGCCGGGTTCACGCCGGCCACCTGCCGGCTGGTCGACGCCGCCGAGAGCACCCTGTCCGGCACCCTCACCACCGGTGAGGCCGCGCTGGTGCTCGGCCTCGAGTCGCTGCACGGGCCGCTGGACACGACCGCCGGGCAGGTGCTCGGACTGTGCCGCGACGCCGGGCTGCGGGTGGTGGAGGCCGGCGTACGCGGGAGTGCGGGCACGTCGTGGCGCTCGTCGTTCCTGCGGGCGCCCTACACCCGGGAGTCGCTGCTGCTGCTCGGCCTGCTGGTGGAGACGTTCGAGACGGCGGTGACGTGGGACCGGCTCGACGACCTGGTGGCGGACGTGCGCCGGGCGGTGGAACCTGCCCTGCAGGCCGTCTGCGGCGGCGGCACGGTCAGCTGCCGGCTCACCCACGCCTACGTCGACGGCGCCGCGCCCTACTTCACGGTGATCGCCCCGGCCCGGCGGGGCAGCGAGGTGGCGCAGTGGGACGAGGTGAAGGTCGCGGCAGCCGGCGCGCTCGCCGCCGCCGGCGGGACGATCACGCACCACCACGCGGTCGGCCGCGACCACCGGCCCTGGTACGACGCGCAGCGCCCGGACCCGTTCGCGCTGGCGCTGACCGCGGCCAAGCGGGCGCTGGACCCGGCCGGCATCCTCAACCCGGGGGTGCTGCTGCCGGGCTGAGCCGGGTCAGGCCGCGACGGACTCCAGCAGCCGCGACGTGCGGAGGCTGCCGCGGGCGGAGCCCTCGTAGCTGCCGGAGGTGGGGGGGACGTCCCGGTAGTCGCGGCCGACCGCGACGGTGACGTAGCGGGCGTCGGCGCGGCGGGCGTGGCAGGGGTCGAAGGCCACCGCTTCGCCGGCGCCCGGGACCAGCACCTCGGTCCAGGCGTGCGTGCCGCCCTGGCCGACCAGGTGCCCGGAGACGTAGCGCGCCGCGATGCCGGCGGACCGGCACAGGGCGAGCATGAGGTGCGCCTGGTCCTGACAGACCCCCGTGCCCGCGGCCAGCGCGTCGGCCGCCGTGCTGTCGACGTCGGTGGCGCCGAAGCCGTACGAGATCCGGTCGCGCACCAGGGCGCAGTACGCGTCGGCGGTGGCGAGCACGTCGCCCGGCACGGCGTGCCGGCGCGCCAGCGCGACGATCTCGTCATCGGCGCCGGTCAGCGCGCTCGGCATCCGCAGCCGGGCGGTGCTGCCGGGAGCGGGGCGGCGGCCCAGCAGGCCCCCGAGCCCACCGCGCTCCACCTCGACCTCGACCAGCAGCTCCAGGCGGGCGGGCACCCGGGCCAGCCGTACGACGCAGTGCCGGTTGCCGAACGCGTCGTCGTGCCAGCGGACGTCGGCGGCCGGGTCGGACACCGTGACCGTGCCGGTCCGCAGCCGCTGGTCGCCGTGCACCGCCGGCGGTACGACGACAAGGCGGTGCACCAGGTCCGTCGCGGGCCCGTCGTAGGTGTAGGTGAAGCACTGGCGCAGCCGGTAGCGCACCCCGCTGGACAGGCGCAGGTGCCCGGCGGGCGCGGTGCCGCGCTCCTGGTTGGCCTGCTGCGCACTCATGTCAGCACCTCGTCCGTCAGCACCTCGTCGGCCACGACGGTCATGCCCTTGAGCGTCGCCGCGCCGTAGGAGGTCACCATCGCCACGTCGACGGCGTCGCGGCCGCGGCCGATGACCACCCGGCCGGCACGGTGCTGGTTGTTGCGCGGGTCGAACGTCCACCACCGGTCGCCGAGCCAGACCTCCATCCAGGCGGCGAAGTCCATCGGGGCGGGGTCGACCGGCACGTCCATGTCGGGCAGGTAGCCGAAGACGTAGCGGGACGGGATGTTGAGCGCCCGGCAGAAGCTGATGGCGAGGTGCGCGAAGTCGCGGCAGACGCCCTTGCCGGCGGCGAAGGCGTCGGCGGCGGTGTAGGTCGGCGAGCTCGTGCCGTAGCCGAAGGCGAGGTGGCCGTGAACCATGTCCACGACCGCCTGCACCCGGCGCCAGTCCGGCGGCAGCGTGCCGAACCGCGACCACGCCTCGTCGGACAGGACGTCGGACAGGCAGAACCGGCTGGGCATCAGGTAGAGCAGCACGTCGTCGGGCAGCTCCGACACCGGCAGCTGCGGCGCGGCGGGGTCGGTCTCGTCGGGGACGCGGGGCACCTCGAAGATCGCGTCGTAGCGCAGCGTGAACGGGCCCTGGGGCACCAGGAGCCGGGCGCAGCGGTTGCCGAACGTGTCCTCGTAGGCGGCGTGCGTGCCCGGGGGGTCGAACGTCAGCGACTCCGACAGCAGCCGCTGCCGGGGCTCGCTCTGCGGCTGCACCTGGAACACCGACGCCACCGGCGCCGGGACGTCGAAGGAGAAGTCACAGCCCACACGCACCTGCGCGGTCGTCATTCGCGGAGCATGCCGCCCCTTCGTTTCGCCCTGGTTACGGCGCGCCGACGAGTCCCGGCGGGTGCGCTCGCGCTCCAGGGCGGCCGGCGGGAAGGCCCCGACAGGGACGGTCCGGGCTCGGGCGGTGCCCCGCTGCATGACCAGCGCGGTGCCGTTGCCGAGCCGGTCCCACGGGCGCTGCCCGAGCGGCTCGGAGGCCACGACGACCCGGCCCGGCGACTGCTGCCAGCGCAGGTCGAAGTAGCCCGGCTGGTCCTCCGGCGGCCCGCCCTCGTCGCGCGGCTGCGAGGGCGCGCCGTGCGCGCACAGGGCGGTCAGCTCGTCCCGGCCGAGCAGCAGGGCGTTCAGGCTGCTCGGCGTGAGGTCGCGGCAGACGTCGCTGACGGTCCGCCGCAGGCCCTCGTCGAGGCCGTACCGGTCGACCCGCGCCAGCAGCACGTGCAGCAGCCGCTCGCTGTCGGTGTCGCCGCGCAGCCCGGCCACCTCGTCCGCGGTTAGCAGGTCGAGCAGGCCGTCGGCCGGGCGTACGGCGCCGTTGTGCCCGAAGGCGTACCCGTCGACGAGGAAGGGGTGCGTGTTGGCCGCGGTGACCGGGATGCCGGGAGTGGCCCAGCGCAGGTGCACCAGCGCCGCGTCGCTGCGGACCTCGCGGACCGCGGCGGCGTACTCCGGGGTGGCGTGCGCGGGCAGGTGCGAGGAGGTCGACCGCAGCTCGTCGCCCTCCCACCAGGCCATCCCCCAGCCGTCGCAGTGCTGGTGCGACAGGGCGGTGAGCTCGGCGAGGCCGTCCTCGCCCAGGACCTCGGCCAGCGTCGACGGCTCCTTGCTGACCCAGCCCACCAGTCGGCACATCCGCGCATGGTGCCCCAGGCGCCCGGGCCCACGACCGCCGGGAGCCGTGTGATGGAGTTCACCCAGGCCGACGAGCGGAGCTGCTCATGAAGATCCTCCTTATCGCGCCCCCCGGCGCGGGCAAGGGCACGCAGGGTGTCGTGATCGCCAGTCACTTCGACATCCCGCACATCGCCACCGGGGACCTGCTGCGCGACCACGTGGCCCGCGGCACCGAGCTGGGACAGGCGGTCCAGTCGCACCTCGACCGCGGGCAGCTGGTCCCCGACGAGATCGTCCTGCAGATGGTGCGCACGGCGCTGGAGGCCACCGGTGCCGGCGGCTACGTCCTCGACGGGGTGCCGCGCACGATGGCGCAGGCCCGGGCGCTGTACGAGATCGGCGTGGAGCTGGACCTGGTGGCCGACGTCGCGCTGCACCTGCAGGTGACCGACGCGGAGCTGATCCGGCGGCTGCTCGCCCGCGCCCAGGGGCAGGGCCGCACCGACGACACGCAGGACGTCATCGAGCACCGGCTGAAGCTGTACTACGAGGTGACCGAGCCCATCATCTCGTGGTACCGCGAGCGCGGGATCCTGGTGACGGTGGACGCGATGCGCCCGGCCGACCAGGTCGGCCGGCAGATCCTCACGGCGCTCGAGGTCATGAAGCAGATGTCGGAGGGGCACCCGGAGATGTCCCGCACGTCGATCGACCTGACCAGCCTCGGGGTGGCATTCGGCGCGCGCTGACCCGCTGACCCAAGGGGACCGGGCGGGCCGTCAGCTGTTGGCGGCGCGGTACTGCTCGATGACCTCGGCCTTGAGCCGGCCGCGGGAGTTGACGCTCACGCCGTTGGCCTCCGCCCAGCTGCGGACGGCCTTCGGGTCGACCTCGCCGGAGGACCGGGGCTTGGGGGCCGTCGCACGGGCGGGCGCCCGGCCGCCCTGGCGCCGCGCCACCGAGATGAACGGCGCCAGCACCTCGCGCAGGTCCTCGGCGTGCACCTCGTTCAGGTCGATCTCGTACGTCGTGCCCTCGAGACCGAAAGACAACGTCTCGCTGGCCGCACTTCCGTCGATGTCGTCGGTCAGCGTGATAACGGTCTTCTGTGCCATGTAGGTGGGTCTCCTCGAACGGTGGATGCAGCACAGCGGTAAGCGCCGGTGTCCACAGTAGGGATACGTCCGCGATTTTACGAATGTTGCCGGAACTCCCGCGTGTCGGCGTCGGGGCCGGAACGGCGGCAAAACGCGTACCGCTACTTCGCCACTGCGCTGCGCGACCGCCGGCCCATTGTGGGATCGGCCGGGTGCCCGGGCGAGAAGTCCAGGCCGGCATAGGCGTGCCGGCCCGGACCGAGCATCCGCCGGTCGCGGACGTAGTTCTGGTGGACCCGCCAGGGCGCCTGCGTGCCCTGTCGGGGAAAGGCGTCCACCGACCGCAGGACGTAGCCGGACCGCAGGTCGATGAACGGCTCGTCCGGTAGCTCCGGCGCCGTCCACCGCGGCGTGACCGCTGTGTAGCCGTGCGTCCGCATGTGCCGCAGCAGGCGAGTGACATATCGGCAGATCAGATCGCACTTGAGTGTCCACGAGGCATTCGTGTAGCCGATCGAGGCGGCCAGGTTGGGCAGTCCGCTGAACATCATTGCCCGGTAGCCCACCGTGCTCGCGAGCGGAACCTCGCGGCCGTCGACGACAAACGAGACCCCGCCGAGCACGAGCATCTGCAGTCCGGTCGCCGTGACGACGACGTCCGCCTCGATCTCGTTGCCGTCGGTGAGGAGCAGCCCCCTTTCCGTGAAGGTCTCGATATGCCCTGTGACCATCGTGGCCCGACCCGCACGGATCACCCGGAACAGGTCGCCTTCCGGCACGATGCAGAACCGCTGGTCCCACGGGTCGTACGGTGGCGTGAAGTGCCGGTCGATGTCGAAGCCCGCCGGCAGCTCTTTCTCGAGGCCCTTGCGGACCAGCTTCTTCATGAGCCCGGGCCGCCGCCGGCTGACCTCGTAGCTCAGCATCGTCAGCAGCACGTTCTTCCAGCGCAGGACCGCGTAGGCCGTCGTCGCGGGCAGGCGGCCGCGGAGCAGGTCCGCGAGCCGGTCACCGGCGGGCCGGGCGGCGATGTAGGTGGGCGAGCGCTGGAGCATCGTCACCGAGGCCGCGCTGTCGGCCAGTGCCGGCACCAGCGTCACCGCCGTCGCCCCGCTGCCGATGACGACCACGCGGCGGCCGGCCCAGTCGAGGTCGGCCGGCCAGTGCTGCGGGTGCACGATGCGGCCGCGGAAGCGGTCGGTGCCGGCGAAGCTCGGGGTGTAGCCCTCGTCGTAGCGGTAGTAGCCGGAGCACATGAACAGGAAGCCGCACGTCACCGTGCTCGTGGCGCCGCTGCCCGGGTGCTCCACGGTCACCGTCCAGCGGGCGTCGGGGGTCGACCACTCGGCTCGCACCACCCGCGAGCTGTAGCGGATCCGCCCGTCCACCCCGGTGTCGCGTGCCGTGTCGCGCACGTACTCGAGGATCGACGGCCCGTCGGCGATGGCCTTCGCGCCCGGCCAGGGCCGGAAGGAGTAGCCGAGGGTGTACATGTCCGAGTCGGAGCGCACGCCGGGGTAACGGAACAGGTCCCAGGTGCCGCCGGAGCTCTCCCGGGCCTCGAGGATCGCGTACGACGCGTCCGGCAGGTCGCGCTGCAGGTGCACGGCGGCGCCGATGCCGGACAGCCCGGCTCCGACGATGAGCACGTCCAGGTGCTCAGGGGCAGCAGGGGACACGGTTCTCCGGGGCGGTCGAGGTGCAGCGTGGTGAGGGCGCGTCGTGGACAGCGCGGCCCACCAGGCTCGCACGCACGCGCGGGCCGCCCCAGGTCGGGTGGCGCGCGCTCAGCAGCTGGCCGGCCGCGGTGCGGACCGCCGCCCCCTGGCGCTCACCGCCCCGCTCCGAGCTCGTCGGCGCGCTCGAGGGCCAGCGACCGCACCGGTGCGCTGCGCCGGAGCCGTTCGAGGCAGCGGCGGCGGGTCGGACCGATGCTGCCGACCGGCATCTGCAGCCGCTCGCTGACCTCGCCGTAGGACGGCTCCGGGTCGGTCACGAGCAGGGCGAGCAGCCGGCGGCAGTTCTCCGGCAGCTCCGCGAAGCCCTGCCGCAGCGCGCGGGCGCGCTCGTCGGCGAGCAGGGCGTCGTCGGTCGCCACCGGCGCCGCCTCGTCGAGCAGGTCGAGCTCGCCGCCCTCGAGCGGCACCTGGCGGTCGGCCCGGCGCAGGACCCGCAGGCTCTCGTTGCGGCTGGTGGTGGCCAGCCAGCCGACCAGCGCCTCCGGCTGGCGCAGCCGAGGCAGGTGCTCGACGAGCCGCAGCCACACCGTCTGGCAGACGTCCTCGGCATCGGCGTCGGACAGCCGGTGCCGCTTGGCGACCGCCCACACCAGGGCGGCGTGCCGGTCGACGACCTCCTCCCAGGCTCCGGCGTCGCCCGTGGCGGCCCGGCCGAGCAGGACCGTCGTCGACGTGCGGTCGGCGCCCGGGTCGCTCACCGGGCCGGCCCGACCCGGCCCGGCACCGCGTGCTGCCCGCTGCCGGTGCAGCAGCCCAGGGATCGGTCGAGGATGTCCACGCCACTACGGGCCGCCCGGGGGCCCCGTCGGCCGTCCTGCACGGTCATCGCGTCCCCCCGTCGCCCTCCTGCTCGGAAGAGCCCCCCGGCTCCCGCCCTGATACCCGTCCACCCGCCCGATCTCCTGCCGGGACGCGCAGGCAGGCCCGCGACCCCGGCAGTATCTCCCGCCGCGCGGCGGATGCAGGCACCTGCAGGCGCCCGAGCGAGCGGGTGCAGCCGTTGGGTCACGATTCGTGCCAGGACGTCCGGTACGAATCCCCCCTGCGCGCCCCCGGCAGCGCCTGCCGGGTGGATGTATCTCGCGCGGGCGTCGCCGCTCTTGCACTGCAGGGGCACGGGTGCCGGCCGGCACCCGCCCGGCCACGCAGCAGAGGGAGTCCGCCATGGGCAGCAGCCGTCACGTCCGCGAGACCTACTACCTGGCCGGTGAGGGGGTGTACGAGGGGCGGGGGCGCCGTGCCCCGGACACCCGCGAGGACACCCGCTCGTTCCGCTTCTCGCGGCTGGGACCGAAGGGCGCCGTCCTGCCGCAGGAGCTGCTGGCCGTCGTTGCCCGGGCCATGACCGCGCCGGCGCCCGGAGCCGATGCCGCGGGCATGCCCGCGGGCTACACCTACGTCGGGCAGTTCATCGACCACGACCTCACCAAGGACGTGACCGGCGCCGCCCTCGGCAGCCAGGTCAGCGTCGAGGACCTGCTGCAGGGCCGCTCCCCTGCGCTGGACCTCGACTCGCTCTACGGCCGCGGGCCGATGGACCTGTACGACAGGGCCTTCTATGCCGACGACGCCCGGCTCCGGATGGGGACGACGGCGAGCATCGACGTGCCGCGCAACGACGCGGGGGTGGCCGTCGACCGGCCGGGCTTCGACCTGCCGCGGGTCGGCGTCGACCCCACGCGCCCGCAGACCAGGGCCGACCAGCGGGCCCCGCTGATCCCGGACGCCCGCAACGACGAGAACCTGGCTGTGGCACAGACGCATCTGGCGTTTATCCGCTTCCACAACCGCGTCGTCGACTCCCTCGCGGTGCAGGGGGTGCCGGCGGAGCAGCTGTTCGATCGGGCCAGGCGGACCGTCGTACGCCACTACCAGTGGATGGTGCGCACCGACTTCCTGCCGCGCATCGTCGACCCCGCCATCGTGGACGACGTCTTCACGCACGGGCGCCGGTACTTCGAGGCCGGCGAGACCTATCCCGCGTCCCGCCCGACGATGCCGGTGGAGTTCTCCATCGCCGCGTTCCGCTTCGGCCACAGCATGATCCGCGGCAGCTACGACTGGAACCGCGTGTTCCGCTCGGGCGGGCTCACCCCGGCCAGCCTGCTGCTGCTGTTCGCCTTCTCCGGCGTCAGCGGCACCTTCGTGCCGGTCACCGCGGAGACCGCGCACACCCTGAACGACCCCAACTCCGGGCTGCTCCGGCTGCCGTCCAACTGGGTGGCGGACTTCCGGCGGCTGTTCGACTTCGGCCGGGTCGGGGACCCCGCGCTCGTACCGCCGGAGGGGGGTCCCAACCTGGCGGAGCGGATCGACGCCCGGCTGGTCGACCCGCTCACGACGCTCCCGCTCGGGTCGTTCGGGGGCACCGGGACGACGCCGCCGCCCATCGAGCTCAACCTCGCCTACCGCAACCTGGTGCGGGCCGGCATGGTCGAGCTCGCCAGCGGTCAGCAGCTGGCCGAGCTGATGGCCGTGACGCCGCTGACCGACGAGCAGCTGCTCGTCGGCGCGGGCGGTCCCGACCTCTCCGGGCTCGACCCGGACCAGCAGGCGGCCTTCCTGGCCGACACGCCGCTGTGGTTCTACGTGCTGCGCGAGGCCGAGCACAACGGTGGCCGGCTCACCGGTGTCGGCGGCCGGATCGTGGCCGAGGTCTTCCACCGGGCTCTCGAGGGCAGCCGCACCTCGATCGTCCGCGACCCGCAGTGGCGGCCGTCGCTGGGCGACAGCACGGAGCGCTTCGACATGGTCGACCTGCTGCTGTACGCCGCGGACGGGAAGGTGGAGGTCCTCAACCCGCTCGGCGACGCGGCCCCGGCCGTGGCGCCCGACCAGCAGATCGTGCTGACGGACGGCGCCCTGACACCGCGCTGACCCGCGCCCGTCCCGGTCCCGCCGCTGTCCAGCGGCGGGGCCGGGCGTCAGAAGCTGCGGGAGAAGACGTCCAGCATCCCGTTGGTGTCGCCGGGGACGAGGTTGGTCGCGTACGACAGGAAGACCACGCGGCGCCCGTCGCCGCTGACGTCCGGGTCGATGCTGAAGGAGTCGCCCTGCGCGCCGGTGGCGCTGACGCTGGCCCGCCGGGTCGTACGGGCGGGGAGGTCGCGCACGAAGACGTCCTCCTCACCGTTCGTGTCGCCGGCCACCAGCGCGTCCATCGAGCTGAAGACCACCGTCCGGCCGTTCCCGGACAGCTCCGGCGCCCCCACCGAGCGCGCCTGGGCCCCCGCGGCGGACCGGCTGACGAGCGACGTGGTCCCGGCGGCGAGGTCGCGCAGGTAGACGTCGCTGCCGGGCGTGCCGTCGCCGGGCACCAGCCCCTTGCCGAGCAGCACCAGGCGGGTCCCGTCCGCGCTGATGCTCGGGTCCGACCCCGAGATCCCCTGTGTCTCGTCCGGCCGCACGCTCGCCCGCACCGTGCTGCCGGCGAGCACGTCCCGCACGAAGACGTCGGTAGGACAGCCGTTCCCGTCGCACGTCCCGTTGGTGTCGTCGGGCACCAGGTCGTCGGCGGTGGACTGGAAGGCCACCTTCGTCCCGTCCGCGCTGAGCGAGGGCCGGTTGCTGTCCCCGCTGCCCGGTGCGCCACCCGGAGCCGCGCTGACCAGGCGGGTCCGGCCGCTGGTGAGGTCGTGGACGTAGACCTGCGAACCGCCGATGCCCCCGGTCGGGGGGACCAGGTCGCCGCCGTTGGACACGAACGCGACGACCCGGCCGTTCGCGGAGATGACCGCGTCCTCGCTCAGCCCCGACGACTGCTTCCCCGAGGAGCTCACGCTGACCCTGGTCGTCGTGGCGGCCTGCCGGTCCCGGACGAACACGTCGGCCGTGTCGTTGGTGTCGCCGGGCACCAGGTTGCTGGCGTACGACAGGAAGGCGACCCGCCGGCCCGTGGAGTCCAGGGACGGCCCGATGCTGAAGTCGTTCGCGGCCGTGCCGGTGGAGCTCAGGCTCGCCAGGCTGGTGCGCCCCGAGCTCAGGTCGCGGACGACGATGTCGGCGTCCCCGTTGGTGTCGCCCCGGACGAGGTTGTCCGCGTCGGAGTAGAACGCCACCACCTGCCCGTTGGCGCTCACCGTCTGGTTGCGGGCTGCGCTGCCGCTGGTGCCGATGCCCTGCGCCCCACGGGAGGACACGCTCACCCGTACGGTGGTGACGCTGCCGGCCGCTGCGGGCGCCTGAATGGCGACCAGCGAGCCGGCGACGAGGACGGAGCCGGTGAGCACCGCCGTACCGGCCCGGGCCCGTCGTCGACGGGGGGGCTGCGAAGGTCCGCCTTCCGCGACGGTGGAGGGGGTCACGCTCGGGGACTTCGGCAATGCCATCAGCTCCTTGACCAGATCCGGCTGCGCACGGCGGGTCCTGCGCAGCCGGGGGCAGCAGCGCGCCGGCATCCGACACCATCGGCAGCCTGTCACCCGATCGCTCCCGGCGCTGCCACTCCGGCCCCATGAGCGCGCCCCCGACCGAGGCGGTCGCGTCCGGCTGGTCGACTGCCGGCCGCCGACGTGGGAGTACTGCGCGGGACAGCGGGTAGAGCCGTCGAACACCAGTTCGCACAGCCGAAGGAGCAGTCGTGGTCGACAAGGACGCCGTCCAGCACAACGCCGAGAAGGACCCGCACGACTGGGTGACCGGCGACGAGCCGGCCACCGGGCCGCAGGAGAGCTACCTGTCGACGCTGGCCCAGCAGGCCGGCGAGCAGGTCGAGACCGAGGGCATCAGCAAGGCCGACGCCTCGCTCAAGATCGAGGAGCTCAAGGAGAAGACCGGCCGCTAGCCCATGTGCGGGTAGCGGTGGTCGGTGGCCGGGTCGAGGGTCTCCTTGAGCGTGCGGGGGCTCGTCCAGCGCAGCAGGTTCAGCACCGAGCCGGCCTTGTCGTTGGTGCCGCTGGCCCGGGCACCACCGAACGGCTGCTGACCGACCACCGCGCCCGTGGGCTTGTCGTTGACGTAGTAGTTGCCGGCGGTGAAGCGCAGCGCCTCGGTCGCCTGGGCGACGGCGTAGCCGTCCCGGGCGAAGACCGCTCCGGTGAGCGCGAAGGGTGCGGTGGTGTCCACCAGGCGCAACACGTCGCCCCAGGCTCCCGGGGCGCGGTCGTCGTAGACGTGGACCGCCAGGAACGGCCCGAAGTACTCCTGGGAGAAGACCTCGTGCCCCGGGTCGGTACCCACCACGACCGTCGGCTGCACGAAGAAGCCCTCCGCGTCGTCGGCGGTCCCACCGGCGAGCACCTCCAGCGTCGGATCGGCGGCCGCCCGCTGCTGGACGCCGCTGAGCCGGTCGTACGCCCGCCGGTCGATGACGGCGCCGCCGAAGACCGACAGGTCGGTGACGTCGCCGTAGACCAGGGAGCGGGTGCGCTCGGCCAGCCCGTCGCGCAGGCCGGCGTCCCAGATCGAGCGGGGGACGTACGCCCGGGACGCCGCCGAGCACTTCTGGCCCTGGTACTCGAACGCGCCGCGCACCAGCGCGACCTCCAGCGCGAGCGGGTCCGCCGACGGGTGCGCCAGCACGAAGTCCTTGCCGCCGGTCTCGCCGACCAGCCGCGGATAGGTCTTGTACGTCGTCAGGCCCTGCCCGACCTTCTGCCACAGAGCCTGGAAGGTGCCGGTGGAGCCGGTGAAGTGGATGCCGGCGAGGTCCGGGTGCGGCACCGCGACGTCGCTGACCGCTCCGCCGTTGCCGGTGACCAGGTTGACGACGCCCGGGGGCAGGCCGGCCGCCTCGAGCAGCCGCATCGTGACGTGCGCGGCGAGCTGCTGCGTCGGCGACGGCTTCCAGACCACCGTGTTGCCCATCAGGGCGGGGGCCAGCGGCAGGTTGCCGGCGATCGCGGTGAAGTTGAACGGCGTGATCGCGAGCACGAAGCCCTCGAGGGGACGGTGGTCCATCCGGTTCCAGACCCCGGGCGAGGACACCGGCTGCTCGGCCAGCACCTGCGCGCCGAACGCGACGTTGAAGCGCAGGAAGTCGATCAGCTCGCAGGCACTGTCGATCTCCGCCTGGTGCACCGACTTGCTCTGCCCGAGCATGGTCGCGGCGTTCAGCGTGTCGCGCCACGGGCCGGCCAGCAGCTCCGCGGCCCGCAGCAGCACGGCGGCCCGGTCGTCGTACGAGCTCGCCCGCCACTGCGGCGCGGCGGCCAGCGCCGCGCCGACCGCGTCCTGCACGTCCTCGGGGCCGGCCTCGTACGTCGTGCCGAGGACCGCGGCGTGCCGGTGCGGCTGGACGACCTGGATCGGCGCGCCGCTGCCCCGCCGCTGCCGGCCGCCCAGGGTCATCGACAGCTCCACCGGGGTGGCGGCCAGCTCCTTGAGGCGGGCCTCGAGCGTGGCCCGCTCCGGGCTGCCGGGGACGTACGTCCGCACCGGCTCGTTCACCGGAAGCGGGACCACGGTGGTGGCGTCGAGCACGGGGGCTCCCTCAGGTAGCGGGTAGCCCAGGGTACGGAACCGCGACGACCGGGAGGGAGGGCGATGAGCCCCGCACGACGGCTGCTGCTGCTGACCGTGGCGCTGGCGGTCGGCCTCGCCCTGGTGGGCACGCTCGTCCTGCACCTGGTCGGCCGCTCGCCCACCAGCGCCTCGCCTGCCGTCGCGCAGGACCGCCCGGGCACGGTGGTGCTGGTGCCCGGCTACGGCGGGTCGACGTCGGCTCTCGAGGTGCTGGCGGCGCGGCTGCGGGCGGCGGGCCGCGTCGCCGAGGTGGTGCAGCTGCCCGGCGCCGGCGAGGACGACCTGCAGACCTACGTGCCGGTGCTGGACGCGGCGGTGCGGGCCGCGCTCGCGGCCGGTGCGCCGTCGGTCGACGTGGTCGGCTACAGCGCCGGCGGCATCGTGACGCGGCTGTGGGCGGCCGGCGGCGGGACCGCGGTCACCCGCCGGGTGGTCACCCTGGGCTCGCCGCACCACGGCACCGGCGTCGCCGCGCTGGGCAACCGGCTGCTGCCGGCCGCGTGCGGGGACGCCTGCCAGCAGCTGGTGCCCGGCAGCGCCCTGCTGGACCGGCTCAACTCCGGCGACGAGACGCCGCCGGGGCCGGCGTGGCTGTCCCTGTGGACGAGCGACGACACGGTCGTCACGCCGCCGGACTCCGCGCGGCTGGCCGGCGCCGCCAACGTGCAGCTGCAGGACCTGTGTCCCGGCGCGACCACCACCCACAGCGACCTGCCCCGCGACACGCGGGTCGAGGGGGTCGTGCTCGCCGCGCTCGGCACCGGCCCGCTCGCCGTGCCGGCCACCTGCCCGACCTGAGGGCCGCCCGGGCCTAGGGTCCGGCCGTGACGTGGCGGGCGGCGGGTGCCGGAGCGGTGCTGGCGCTGCTGGTCGGCTGCACGGCGCCGGGCGCGGCCGCACCCGGCCCGGCTGTCCCGGTTCCCCCTGCGGCCGGCAGCCCTGCGGCCGGCAGCCCGGCGCCGGCGGCCCCGGCGCCGCGGACGTTCTCCCTGGTGGCGACCGGCGACGTCCTGCTGCACCCGCCGCTGTGGCGGCAGGCGGCCGGCGACGGCGGCGGCCCGATGGACTTCACCGCCCAGCTCGCCGGCATCCGGCCGGCGGTGAGCGAAGCGGACCTCGCCCTCTGCCACCTCGAGACGCCGCTCGCCCCCGCCGGCGGCCCCTACCGGGGCTACCCCGCCTTCTCCGCGCCGCCGCAGGTGGTCGCGGCACTGGCCGCCACCGGCTTCGACGCCTGCAGCACCGCGTCCAACCACAGCTTCGACCAGGGCGCCGCCGGCATCGACCGCACGCTGGACGCGCTCGACCGGGCCGGGATCGCCCACGCCGGGACCGCGCGCAGCCCGGCGGAGGCCGCCGCCGTACGGGTGCTGGAGGTGCCGACGACCGCCGGGCCGGTGCGGGTCGGGCTCCTGTCGTACACGTTCGGCACCAACGGCGTCGCGGCGCCGGGCGGCCAGACCTGGCGGGGCAACCTGATCGACGAGGCCCGGATCCTGCGCGACGCGGCGACCGCCCGCCGGCAGGGCGCGGAGGTCACGGTGGTGGCGCTGCACTGGGGCGAGGAGTACGTGCCGGCCCCGAACGCGCAGCAGCGCGCGCTGGCACCGCGCCTGCTGGCCTCCCCCGACATCGACCTGCTGCTCGGCCACCACAGCCACGTCGCCCAGCCGATCCGGCAGATCGCCGGGAAGTGGGTGGCGTACGGGCTGGGCAACCTGCTGGCGGCGCACGCCACCCCCGGCGACCCGCTGCGCGAGGGGCTCCTCGCCCGGTTCGTGGTCACCCTGCACCCGGGCGGGCGTACGACCACCGAGGCCGGCTACGCCCCGCTGCTGGTGACGAGCACCGCGCCGCTGCGCGTGCTCGACGTCGCCGCGACCCTGCGCGCGGGAGGCGCACCGGGCGCGTCGCCCGCCCGGCTGGCGCAGGCCTGGGAGCGCACGACGCGGGTGGTGGAGGGCGAGGGGGCAGCGGCCGCGGGGCTGCGGCCGCTGCTCACGCCGTGACGCCCGTCAGGCCTGGAGGAACTCCAGCAGCACCCGGTTGAACTCCTCGGCGTGCGAGACGTTGAGGCCGTGCGGGCCGCCCTTGACCACGTGCAGCCGCGCGCCGGCGATGAGCTGCGCCGCGCGGCCGCCGGACACCTCGAGCGGCACGATCGCGTCGCTGTCGCCGTGGATCACCAGCGTCGGCACGGTCACCTTGGCCACGTCGCCGCGGAAGTCGGTCCGGCCGAAGGCCGCGATGCAGTCCAGCGTGCCCTTCGGCGAGGCCTTCTCCGCGATGCGGAGGGCGTACTGCCGCTGCGCCTCGCTGACCTGCAGCTTCTTGCCGAGCACGCCCGAGGTGCTGAAGAACTCCGCGGTGAAGCCCTCGAGGAAGGCCAGCCGGTCGGTGGTCACGCCGGTCTCGAAGCCGGCGATGGTCGCGTCGTCGAGCCCGCCGTCCGGGTTGTCGTCGCTCTTGTACAGGTACGGCGGGACGGCGCCCGCGAGCACCGCCTTCGCCACCCGCTCCGCGCCGTACGTCGCCAGGTAGCGCACCACCTCGCCGCCGCCCATCGAGAACCCGACGAGGGTGGCCGAGCGCAGGTCCAGCTGGTCCAGCAGCGCGGCGAGGTCGGCGCTGAAGGTGTCGTAGTCGTAGCCACCCCAGGGCTGGCTCGACTCCCCGAACCCGCGCCGGTCGTAGGTGACGACGCGGTGGCCGGCCTGGACGAGCGCGAGCACCTGGGCCTCCCAGGCGCGGCCGGACAGCGGCCAGCCGTGGATGAGGACGACGGGCGCGCCGGTCCCCTGGTCGGTGTAGTGGAGCTCAATCGGGGTGCCGTTCTCGGTGCCGACGGTCAGCCTGGGCATCGTTCCTCCGGGGTCACAGCGGTGGCTCACCGTACAGACACCCGGGCGGTACGCCGGCAGGCCCGTCAGCTGGTGACGTCCTTGGTCATGAAGTTCGCCCAGGCGCCGGCCAGGAAGACCCCGATGTAGACCGCCTGCAGCGCGGTCCCCCGTACGAGGTCCCGGTAGGCGACCGGCTCCCGGAACAGGTCGACAAAGGCCAGCCAGTAGCGGGTCGGCAGGTAGGGCTGCACCGAGGCGGCGGCGTCGAGACCGACCAGCACCCCGCTGGTGATCAGCATCGCGATGGCTCCCAGGGACGCCGCCAGCGGGCTGTCGGTGATCGTCGACAGGAACAGCGCCACCGCGGCGACCCCGAGCATCGACCACCCGACGTACAGGATCGCCAGCACGGTCCGGGTGGTCGCCTGCTGCGTGGTCAGGTCGGGCCCGGACAGCGACGCCACCGAGGGCTGGGTGCCGAACAGCTGCGTCCCGACGACGTACGCGCTGGTGGAGACGGCGGTGACCGCGACCACGCAGAACACGATCACCGAGACGAGCTTGGCCACCAGCAGCCGGGTGCGGCCGACCGGGCGCACCAGCAGGTAGCGCAGCGTGCCGGCCTGCGCCTCGCCGGCCACCGCGTCCCCGGCGATCAGGGACACCGCGACCGGCAGGAACAGCGGCAGCACGATGGCCAGGGCGGCGGCCGGGAACAGCGCGCCGTTCTCGAGCACCGCCGACAGGAACGCCGGACCGGTGCCGGGCCGGGGCGCGACGTCGCTGGTCTTGAGGAACACCGCGACGATCGCCGGCAGCAGGCAGAGCAGCAGCACCATCACCCAGGTGCGCGGGCGGCGCAGCATCTTGTTCAGCTCGACGACGATCACGCGGCGGTGATCCGGTCGCTGCCGTCGCTGGTCAGCTCGAGCACGGTGTCCTCCAGGGTGTGCCGCTCGGGCTGCAGGCAGCGCACCCGCACGCCGGCCTCGACCAGCCGGGCGTTGAGGCCGGCCGGATCGTCGGTGCGCACGAGCAGCGAGTCGCCGCCGACCAGCTCCACGGCGGCGCCGAGCAGCCGGCCCGCGCGGGCGACGTCGGGCGTCTGCACGACGGTGCGCCCGGTGGGGGCCTGCAGGGCCGCGAGGTCGTCCTGCGCGACCAGCCGGCCGCGGTCGAGCACCCCCACCCTGGTGCACAGCGCCTCGATCTCGGCGAGCAGGTGGCTGGACAGGAAGACGGTCGTGCCCTGGGCGTTGAGCTGCAGCAGCAGGTCGCGGACCTCGCGGATGCCCTGCGGGTCCAGGCCGTTGGTCGGCTCGTCCAGCACGAGCAGCCGCGGCTTGCGCAGCAGCGCCGCGCCGATACCCAGGCGCTGGCGCATGCCCAGGCTGTACGCCTTGACCGGCCGGTCGTCGACGGCATCGAGCCCGACCTGCTCGAGCACCTCGCCGACCCGCGTGCGTCGGGTGCGCCGGGAGCCGCCGCGGCCGGCCGCGTCGGACAGCGCGAGGTTGGTCCGCCCGGACAGGTGCCCGTACGCCGCCGGCCCCTCGATCATGGCGCCCACCTGCGGCAGGACCGTGCGCAGCCGGCCCGTCCCGAGCAGCTCCACCTCGCCGGAGGTCGGCAGCACCAGCCCCAGCAGCATGCGGACGGTCGTGGTCTTGCCCGAGCCGTTGGGCCCGAGGAAGCCGTACCGGTCGCCCTCGCGCACGTCGAGGTCGACCGCGTCGACCGCGGTGAGCCGCCCGAACCGCTTCGTCAGCGCTGTCGTCCGGATGACCGACGCGGTCACCGTCCGGTCCGGGGCGGTGGGTTGCGCTCGAGCTCGGCGAAGGCCCGGTCGAGGACCTCCTGCGGCACCGACCCGACGAGCAGGTAGGTGCGCCGCGGGGTGGTGCCCACCAGGGCGTTGACCAGCGGCGTCGACAGCCGGGGGCCGCCGGCGGCCGCCAGCCGGGCGGTCAGCCGGTCCGCCACGTCGCGGGGCAGCGGGACCACCGCGAACGCCGACAGCCCCTCGCCGTAGGTGCCCACGCCCCGGACCTGCTCGAGCCCGGGCACGACCTGGCGGTCGGCGCCGGCCAGCCGCCGCGGCAGGATGTACGGCACCGCCCGGTCGACCTGCGCGGCGATGTCGGGGGCCTCGTCGAACGCCACGGTGGCGCCGCGCGGGTAGCTGAACAGCATCCGCTCGGGCTCGGGGGCGCGCCGGTCGAGGTCCAGCAGCAGCGTGGTCAGCACGGGACGTTCCTGCCCGGCGGCGCGCAGCTCGACCTGCAGCGGCAGGCCGGTGTCCGGGTCCGCCCACATGTCGACGCTGGCGACGGTGCTGCTGGCGGGGTCGCGGGGCACCAGGCGCAGCCCGGCGGCGCTCACGCCGGCCACCCGGCGGGACGGCAGCCGGCTCAGCACCGTGTCCGGCGAGCCCGCGAGCCGGCGGCCGAGGACCGGCGCGATCAGGTCCGCGGCGCGCGGCAGCCGCACCGGCAGCTCCCCCATCAGCTGCTCCACGGCCTGGTCGGCGCTCGTCCAGGTCGTGGTGACGCCGCCGTCGACGATCACGTCCTGCTCGCCGGTGAGGCGCTGCTCGTCGACCCGCCAGCTGCCCGGGTCGCGCCACCACACGCGGGTGCGGACCGTGCCGCCGAGCAGGGCCGGCAGGTCGCCCAGGTCGCGGACGTCCGGCAGGGCGAGCCCGCTGCGGCTCTCGGAGGTACCGGACCAGCCCACCGAAGCGCTGGCCCGGACCCGGTCGCGCAGCTGCTCCGCGCTAAGGGCGCTGTCGCCGGCGGGCAGCGCGCGCACCGCGGTAGGAAGCAGTGCGAGCACGGCGATGAGCGCCGCCACCGCGGCCCACCGCCAGCTTGCCCGTCCCACTACCGGTTCCGACGTACGGCGGGCGCAAGGTGTTCCGCTCCCGCACTCAGGACAGCTCCAGCAGCGGCCCGATCTCCTGGGTGGCGTACCACTGCAGCTCGTGCCCCTCGGCCTGCTCGACCCGGAAGGCGGCGTCCGCACTGCCGAGGTCCGCCTCGATCACCGCGTCGGCGGCCACGGTGACGTCGGGGATCGCCGACGGGTCGTCGACGTGCACCGCCTTGACGTCGCGCAGCGGCACCTCGACCGACACCCGGACGGCCGCCCGGTCGACGTGCGGCGCGGGCTCGACGGCCGCGGCCTCGGCCACCACGACCACCCGCCGGCGCGGCGCGTCCTGGTCGGCGTCGAGCAGGCGCACCGAGGCCGCGGCGGCCAGCGCCATCGCCACATACTCGAGCTCGTCGGTGTCGCCGTCGGCGTACCACTCGCGCAGCGTCGGGGTCACGGCGTACGCCGGCAGCGGCGGGGCTCCCAGCCGACCGTCGTCGAGCAGGCGCCGGAGCCCGGGCAGGGTGGACGGGAGGTAGACGCGCACGCCGGACAGCGTCGCAGACGGCGCGGGCGGGACGTCTGCTCAGGAGGCGCGCGGCAGGGACGGCGCCCGCAGCGCCGCGCGGCTGGTCCGCAGCGAGGTCTCCAGCACCCGCTCGCGGCGGCGCGGGTCCATCAGGTTGGCCCCGATCGCGGCCAGGTCCTCGGCGCCCGGCCCGAGCAGGGTGACCTTCGTCCCGGTGGCCTCGACCTTGCGCACCTCGGCCAGCACCCGCCTGGTGATCAGCCGGCGGAACCGGCGCTCGAGCCGGGCCGCGACGGAGGAGGGGCGGTCGTACTCCAGCGAGGTCATCGGCGACAGGACCACGACCTCGTCCAGACCCAGCGGGGCGACCAGGTCCGCGGACGTCGGCGAGCAGGCGCCGCCGTCGACGTAGCAGCGCGAGCCGATGCGGACGGGTGCATACCAGCCCGGGATGGAGCACGAGGCCATCACGGCGTCGCGCAGCGCCGCCGGCGGCGCGCCGGGCCGCCCGAAGGTCACGCGGCGGCCGCTGTCGTAGTCCATGGCGACCACCCACGTGCGGGGGTGCGGCGCCCAGCCGCCGTCCGGGACGACCGCGTCGACGAGCTGCCCGACCGGCGCGATGGAGCCCCGCCCGCGCGGCAGCACCGTCGTCAGGGCCATCATCGGCGTCACGTGGAAGGGCCGCCGCGCGGTGCTCACCAGCCCGCGGGGCGAGCCGATCCCCGGCCGCGGGAAGGGCGGCAGCGCGCTCTGCGCATCGTGGTCGAACTCGATGCCCGGCACCGGGATGCCGCGCTGGTGGTCGAGCAGGTCCCCGACCGCGATGCCGGCGCCGAGCGACGCGGCGAGCACCGAGCCGGCGGAGGTGCCCACGAGCACGTCCGCCTCCCGGGGGTCCCAGGCGTACGCCTCGGACAGGGCGGCGAGCGCGCCGATGGTCCAGGCGGCGCCGAGCACGCCGCCGGCACCCAGCACCAGGCCGCGGCGGTGCGGGCCGGCGGACAGCGAAGTCAGGGTCACGCGTCCACGGTGCCCACCAATTCCGCTAACGACTCCTCCAGGCACGCGGCCAGCACGTCGATGTCCGGCATCGCGTCGCGGTCGGCGTTGAGCCCGTAGTAGACGCCCCCGTCGTAGGAGATCAGGCCGATCGCCAGCGCCTGCCCCCGGGTCAGCGGCACCACCGGGTACATCTGCAGCAGCCGCGCCCCGGTGGCGTACAGCGGGAACTGCGGGCCGGGCACGTTGGTGACCACCAGGTTGAACACCCGGCGGGTCATGCCGGACGCGACCCGGGCGCCGAGCGAGTGGATGGTCGGCGGGGCGAAGCCGGACAGCTGCACCAGCGCGTCGGCGCCCACCGACTGGCCGGACTCCTTGTGGTCGCGCATGGCGAAGCTCACCTGGTGCAGCCGCATCACGGGGCTGCCCTCCCCGACCGGCAGGTCGACGAAGTACGACGAGACCCGGCCGGGGACGCCCGCCTCCTCGCGTACCGAGACCGGGACCATCGCCCGGACGGTCGTGGTGGGCAGCACCGGCTCGCCGCGGGTGAGCAGCCAGGTGCGCAGGGCGCCGGCCACCGTGGCCAGCACCACGTCGTTGACCGTGCCGCCGTGCGCCTTGCGCACCCGCCGGTAGTCGTCGAGGTCGGTCGCGGTCATCGCGAAGCGGCGCTGCTGGCCGATCGGCACGTTCAGCGGGGTGTCGGGCGCGGGCCTCGCGAGAATGCGCACCGAGGAGAGCAGGCCGCCCGCGACGCCGGCGACCCGGTCGGCGGTGGTCCGCAGGTCCAGCACGGCCGACCGGGCCGTCTCGACGGCCTGCGTCGGCCGCTTGACCAGGTCGGTCATGGCGCCGGCCACCAGCGCGGCCGCGCTCGGCGGCGCGGCCGGCCGCCAGTCCTCGTGCGGGACGTCGCGGGGCGACGGCGTGACGTCGAGCATGACGGTGCCGATGTCGACGGCCGAGATGCCGTCGACCATCGCGTGGTGGGTCTTGGTCACGATCGCGACCCGCCCGTCGGCCAGCCCCTCGACGAGGTAGATCTCCCACAGCGGCCGGTTGCGGTCGAGCCGGCGGCTCTGCAGCCGGGCCACCAGCTCGCGCAGCTGCCCGTCGCTGCCCGGCCGCGGCAGCGCGCTGCGGCGTACGTGGTAGCCGATGTCGAAGTCCTCGTCGTCGACCCAGACCGGGTTGGCCAGGCGACCGGGCACCCAGCGGACCTTCTGCCGGTAGCGCGGCACCAGGTCGATGCGCTGGCCGATCAGCTCGACGAGCCGGGCGTGGTCGAAGCCGGTGTCGGGCGGCTGCAGGACCGCGACGCTGCCGACGTGCATGGGCGTCGTCGACGTCTCCCTCGACAGAAAGGACACGTCGAGCGGGCTGAGGCGGTCGCTCACGGGGCTCCTCAGGGTTGGAGCTCAGGATTCCACAGGCGTCAGCGGCAGGCCGAACAGCGCGCTCAGCTCGGCCGTGGTCGCCTCGACCGAACGGTGCAGGACGCCCACCATCCCGGCCTCGACCGCGCCCCGGACGTTGACCGCCAGGTCGTCCACGAACACGCAGTCCGCCGGCGGAACGCCGAGGCGCTGCGCCACCAGCAGGTAGGCCGCCCGCTGCGGCTTGCGCACGCCCGCCTCGCCGCTGAGCACCGCAGCGTCCATCACCGCGCCGTACGGGTGGCCGCCGCCCTCCGCATTCGAGAGCAGCCCGGTGCGGACGCCCGCCGCCCGTACGGTCTCCACCACGGCCAGCATCCCCGGCTCGGCGCGCGAGAGCACGCCCTGGTCGTCGAGCACGAGCGCACGGAGCACGGGTACACGGTAGGGGCCGGTGGCGGTCCTCCCGTGACGGCGGGCACACTCCCAGGCAGGACCCAGACCGCACATCCGCTCGAAGGAAGGCACCTCGTGGACTTCGCACTGTCGGACAAGGCCGAGGACTACCGCGGACGGCTCCAGGACTTCATGGACACCCATGTCCTGCCGGCCGAGGTGGCGTACGAGGAGTACCGCCGCGAGAAGGGCTACGGCGACCACACGCTGCCGCCCGTCGTGGAGGAGCTCAAGGTCGAGGCGCGCAGGCGCGGGCTGTGGAACCTGTTCCTGCCCGACGTCTCCGGCCTCACCAACCTCGAGTACGCCACCCTCGCCGAGCTCACCGGCTGGTCGGTGCACATCGCGCCCGAGGCGATCAACTGCGACGCGCCGAACACCGGCAACATGGAGGTGCTGCACATGTTCGGCACCCCGGAGCAGAAGTCGCAGTGGCTCGAGCCGCTGATGGAGGGCGAGATCCGGTCCGCCTTCGCGATGACCGAGCCCGACGTCGCGTCCTCCGACGCCACCAACATCTCCACCCGGATCGTGCGCGACGGCGACGACTACGTGATCAACGGCCGCAAGTGGTGGATCAGCGGCGCCGCCGACCCGCGCTGCAAGATCATGATCGTGATGGGCAAGACCGACCCGTCCGAGTCCACGCACCGCCAGCAGTCGATGATCCTGGTGCCGATGGACACCCCGGGTGTCGAGAACGTCCGGGCGCTGCCGGTCTTCGGCTATCAGGACCAGCACGGCCACAACGAGCTGCGCTTCCACGACGTACGGGTCCCGGCGAGCAACCTGGTCGCCAACGAGGGCGACGGTTTCATGATCGCTCAGGCCCGGCTCGGGCCCGGTCGCATCCACCACTGCATGCGCTCGATCGGCGTCGCGGAGCGCGCGCTGGACCTGATGATCCGGCGGGCGACCTCGCGGGTCGCCTTCGGCAAGCCGCTGTCCGAGCAGGGCGTGGTGCAGCAGCAGATCGCCGAGTCGCGCATGGAAATCGAGCAGGTCCGCCTGCTGGTGCTCAAGGCCGCCTGGATGATCGACAACGTCGGCGCCCGCGGCGCGCGCACCGAGATCGCCGCCATCAAGGTCATGGCGCCGCGGGTCGCGCTCGCCGTCCTCGACCGCGCGATCCAGGTGCACGGCGGCGGCGGCGTCTCCGACGACTTCCCGCTCGCCTCCATGTGGGCCGGCATGCGCACGCTGCGCCTCGCGGACGGGCCCGACGAGGTGCACGTGCGCACCGTCGCCCGCGTGGAGATCGGCAAGCACACCAAGAAGGCCGCCGCGGCCAGCGAGGCCCAGCAGGTGTCCGAGATCGCGCAGGGCGGGGTCGCCGGCTCCGCCAGCTAGACCTGACCTCGCGGCCCGGGCTCCCGTACGGGGCCCGGGCCGCTGTTTCTGCCCGGGTCCCTCCGCCAGGGGCTCAGTGGTGGTCGGGTTCGGCCCGGCAGGCACACCTGCAGAGCAGGACCGCGCCGGGCCCGGGCGCGAGGTCCTCGAGCCGGGTGACCGGCTCGGGGAACGCCAGCCGGACCGTGTCGACACCGCTCGCGGACACGGCCACCACCGACAGGCCGTGCTGGTCGAGGGCCGTCGCCTCGGCCGTCTCCGCCTCGTGCCCGAGCGCGCGCAGGCAGGCCGCCAGCGCGCCCCGGTGCCCCCGGTTCAGGTGGTCGAGCACCTCCGGCGCGTGCCGGCCGAGCGGGTCCGGCGCCGCCTGGACGTAGTCGCCTGCGTCCAGGGACAGCTGCCGGCGGGCGCCGAGGCGGACCGCCCCGGCCTCCACCCGGAAGGCGAGGCGGCCGCGGGCGTCCCGGCCGGGCAGCCGGCGGGCGGCACCGAGCAGGGTCACCGGCTCGCAGGCCGCCGGCGCCACCTGCAGGGTGGCCAGCGGCCGGGCCAGCAGCAGCTGCGCCGCCAGCCCACCACCTTCGACGTACGCGACGGCGCTGCCGTCGTCCTGCCCGCTGACGGCCACCGTCGTGACGTACGGCGACTGGGCGGGCGAGCGCGGGTAGGTCGTCAGCGTCCCCACGCGGGCGCAGGCCACGGCGGTGCGCGCCAGCACGGCCGCGTCGGGGGGCGCGGGGTGTCCCGGCATGGTCGGGGGCATGGCACTCCTCGGTCGGACCTGCTGCTAAGGGCAACCTGACCTAAGTCGTGGCGGGAGTCAAGCCGACCGGGCAGCTCGGTGGCGGGCAGGGCGGTCAGCGCTGGAGCAGCCGGCGACGCCGGGCGGGCGGTGCGGGCCGGTCGTCGAGGCTGCCCGCGAGGCCCGCCAGCGCCGCGCGTACCGGGCTGCCCGGGCTCGCCTCCGCCAGGCTGCGGCCGGCGGCCAGCGCGGCGTCGACCCCCGCGACGTCGTGCGGCACGACGGTGATGTCGACCACCCCGGCGTACCTGCCCAGCGCCGCCCGCACCTCCGCCTCGGCGTTGCCGGGTACGGCGCTGGCCCGCAGCCGGTTGACCACCACCCGCGGCGCCACGCCCGGCACGGCGTCCTTCAGCTCCGCGAGCCCGCGGACCAGGCGCTGCAGGCCGACCGGGTCGGCGCTGCCCACCGCGAGCACGACGTCGGCCTGCTCGAGCACGGCCAGCGTGGCGCCGTTGCGGCGGGGCGCGGCGGTGTCGTACGCCAGCTCCTCGTCCTGCTCGAGACCGAAGGCGCAGTCGACGACGGTGACCTCCGACAGGCGGCGGGCGAGGGAGAGCACGACCTCAAGGGCGGCCGGGCGGAGCTCGGGCCAGCGGTCGGCGCGGGCGATGCCGGTGAGCACGCGGAGCGTGGGGCTGAGCCGCCGGGCCAGCCCGGCCAGGCCCGGCACGTCGAGGGTGCCGGCGTTGCCGAGCCGGCAGGCGGCCGCGAGCCCGGGGGCCTCGTCGAGCAGGCCCAGCACCTGGGCGACGACACCGCCGTAGACGTCGGCGTCCACCAGCAGGGTGGAACGACCCCGCGCGGCGAGCTCGGTGGCGAGGCCCACGGCGACCGTGGTGCGGCCGGGCGCCCCGGTGGGTCCCCAGACCGCGACCAGCCTGCCGCCCTGCAGCCGTCCCTGGACGTCGCCGGACGCGGACCCGGGCGTGCGCCCCTCCCGGGGGTTAGCAGGCAGCCCGTCCCGGGCGTCGGCAGGCAGCCCGTCGCGCGGGTCGGCAGGCAGCCCGTCCCACGGGTCGGCGGCCAGCGCGTCGCGGGGGTCGGCGGCCAGCGCGTCGCGGGGGTCGGCGGCCCGGCCCAGCGACGGGAGCCGGGGCGCACCGGCCGGCCCGCCGACGGCCAGCACGACGGCGTCGGCGATGGCGCCGGCGGGGCTGTCGGCGGACAGCACGGTCGGCACCCCGAGCTGGCGCAGCCGCCGCTCCGCGGCCTCGTCGCCCGCCGGCACCAGGCCGAGCACCGCCACGCCGGCGGCGTCGAGCCGCGTGAGGGCCTCGCGGTCGAGCCGGCGCAGGTCTGCCGACAGCAGGACGGCCCGGGCCGAGCCGGTGGCGGCGGTCGCCAGCAGGTCGGCCAGGTCCACGCACCGGCGCACGACCGCCACGCCCAGGTCGCCCCGCTCGAGGGCGGCGACGAGGTCGCTCTCCCAGACCGCGTCCGAGACCGCCGTGAGGACCGGGACCGCCATCAGCCCGCCGGCGCGGCCGCACCCGGGACCTCGGCGGCCCGCGGGACCCGCACCAGGTCCACGGCGCCGGCCTGCACCGCGGCGACCAGGGCGGCGGCGTCCGCCTCGGGGACCGACAGCACCACGCCGGACGCGCCCGCGGTCGACAGCCCGCCGGTCTTGGGTCGCAGCGCCACGGGGACTCGCGACAGGACCAGCCGGGTGCCGTTCGACGCCGCCGTCGCGGTGCCCGTCGTCACCGTGACGTAGACGTCGACCTGCTGGCCGGCCCGCAGGTCCTCCGGCAGGTGCCCGGCAGCCACCGGCACGGCGACGTCGCGGTACGCCTCGCCCGGAGCGCCGGGCCGGACCAGCCCGGTGCGCGGCAGGAGCTCCTCGGCCCCGATGCCCCGCTCGAGGACGTAGCCCAGCGGCTGGGCACCGGTGGCGAGTAGATAGCTGCCGGCGACGTCGGCCAGGCGCACCTGCCCCGCCCGGAGGTCGCCCTCCGCGAGGGTGCTGCCCGCGGCCAGGTCACGGGTGGCCACCCAGACGCTCTGCGTCGTGTCGGCCGACGCCAGCACCCGTGCGCCCACGACGACGCTGACGAGCACGAGCAGCACGCCGAGCACCAGCCGGGCGTCGAGCCAGCGCGGCGCCGCCAGCCGGCTCGCGCCAGGCGAGGCAAGGGGGTCCGGCACGTGGGGCTCCTGCCGGCCGGACCCGGGGGCATGCTGCTCCCGGCGAGGGACCCCCATCGTGGAGCATGCTGGGCCGGATGCCCCGGTTTCGTCCACAGGGCGACCCGAACGGCCTAACCCGACGCGGCTGTGGACAGCGGACGACGGCCGGCAGCAGCGGTGCCAGAATGGCGGCTCGGCTGCGCGCGGCAGCCCCGGGCCGCTGCCCGCAACGCTGGGAGGAGGAGCCGGTGGTCGCGGAGCGGTTCCTGCAGCTCTCGGACGTCGCGGAGGTGCTCAACATCTCCGCCTCCCAGACCTACGCCCTCGTCCGCAGCGGCGAGCTGCCGGCGATCAAGATCGGCGGCCGCGGGCAGTGGCGCGTGGAGCGCAGCCAGCTCGAGGAGTACATCCAGCGTGCCTACGCCGAGACGCGGGCCTTTGTCGTCGCGCACCCGCTCGGCCGGGACGGCGAGCTGACGGAGGGCGGCTCCGCGAGCGCCTAGCCGCCCGCCCGTTCATCCGGGTCGCAGCAGGGCCAGCGCGTCGAGCGGTACGAGCCGCACGCCGAGCACGGCGGCCGGCCGACGCAGCTCCCCCTGCGGGTGCTCGGCCAGGTCCACGTGGTCGGCGCCGACCCGGTCCAGGGTGCCGGCGAGCAGGGACCCGTCACGTAGGCGCACCTGCAGCGCCGCCCGGTCGCGTACCAGCGCGCGAAGCGTCCACCGCAGGTCGAGCCGTCGCCCGACGCGGTCCAGCGGTGCTGCGGTACGCCGCCCAACGCCCGTCACGCCGAGCACGGCCGCCAGCGGGACGAGTGCGTCCCGACCGGGCCGCTCCTCCAGCAGCAGCCAGTCGGGGCCGGCATCGAGCAGGGTGCCGTGAGCCGGCCCGGCTCCCACCACGCTGACCGCGAGCGGTTCACCGACGCACGCCCGCAGCCGGTCCGCCGCCCGGACCAACCCGACCTCGCGCCGGGTGCGGTCGCGCACCTCGTCCTCGAGCTCGACCCGGTCGGCAGCAGCAGCCTGCGCCTCGAGGTCATCGAACAGGGCCTTCCAACGCATTCCGGCACTGTCCCCGCCCGTCCACACCGCGTCAACCAGCCTTGACCTCGGTCCAACGAGCACGTACACAGGCAAACACACGCAAACGATGAGGTGAGCCAGGGTGAACAGGGGCACGTTGCTCGGCACGGCCGCTGCCCTCGGGCTGCTCCTGCTCGCCGCACCACTCCCGGCTCCGGCCCTCCACACCCTGAGCGACCCCGATGCAGCAGCGACGGCACCTGTCGTCGCCGTGGCCGCGCTCGTCGCCTGGGCGCTGGTCGCCTGGCTGCTGCTCACGGCCGCGCTGACCGCCGGGACCTGTCTGCGCGGCCGGCTCGGCACCGGCTGCACCGCCGTGCTGCGCCGGACGGCGCCCGCCGCCGTACGTCGGGCCGTGGCCGTCGCCCTCGGGGTCGGGGTCGCGCTGGGCGCGGCCGCCCCCGCCGGAGCAGCCGCACCGCCCCGCCCGGCAGCGGCGTCCAGCCCGGCGCCCGCGAGCTCACCCGGCCCGGCGCAGGCCCTGGACTGGCCCGCGCCGGCCCCCGACACGCAGGCCTTGGACTGGCCGGTCGCGCCGGTCCCAGGGACCGCGGCTGCGGGCCCGGACCGACCGGCGCCAACCGGCGTGGGCGCCAGCGTGGTGGTGCGGCGCGGCGACAGCCTGTGGCGTCTCGCGGCCGACCGGCTACCCGCCGACGCGACCGACGCCGACGTCGCAGCGGCGTGGCCCGCCTGGTGGTCGGCCAACCGTGCGGTCCTCGGCGACGACCCCGACCTGCTGCACCCCGGCCAGCGCCTGGTGGTGCCTCCCCCGACCGGCGGCCCGGCCGGGGACGCTCCCGCGCCCCGCTGAACCACTCCGGCCGCGCTCGACCCCGCTCCCGCGCTCGACCCAGCACGCGCGGCGGACCCCTCGCCCGCTCGCTCCACCCACCACGCGCGGCGGACCCCTCGCCCGCCCGTCCGCACGCCCCGGCCCGCCCTGGAGGTCCCCATGTCCGACCCTGCCCCCGCTACTGCCCCCACCACTGCCCCCGCCACTGCCTCCGCCTCTGCCCCCGCCACGGCCCTGGCCGCCCGGGCCGCGGCGCCGCTCGGCCCGCCCGCCCGGCGCCCCGGCCTGAGCGTGGTGCCCGCCGAGGCACTGGCGCGCGCGGGCGCACCGCCCCGACTGCGACTGCTGCCGGCGCCCGGCAGCGAGCCGCCGTACGACGACGAGGTCGCCCCCGGGCCCGTGCTGCACCTGGTCCGGCCCATGCCCACGCGACGGCCGAGGGCCGCCCCGAGAGCGCCGAACCATCCGCCGGTCCTCGCGCCGGCGGACGACCTGCCGGCCGCGCGGCCCTTCGCCGTCGCCCTCGTGCACCGCCTGCTCGAGGTCCGGGGCGGAGCGCGCCCGGTGCTGCAGCTGCAGCGGGACACCACGCCCGGCCTGTACGCCGACCTGGAGCGGGCACTCTCGCCCGGCAGCCGCGGCCGGCGCCCGCGGCCGGCCGGGCCGGCGCCGAGCGGGCGCGACGTCCACAGCGTGCACGTCCAGCAGCGGCCGGGCGGCGTCGCGGAGGTGTGCGCGACCGTCGTCCGGGGCGACCGGATGGGCGCGCTCGCGCTACGCCTGGAGGGGGTCGGCGGCAGATGGCTGTGCACCCAGGTGCAGGGCCTCTAGGGACAGCCTCCCGGCTCCGCTCAGCTCACGTCAGCTCAGCCGCGGTTGCGCGGGTCTCCGTGACAGCGCTTGTACTTCTTGCCGGAGCCGCACGAACACGGCTGGTTGCGGGCCTGCTCGCCCTCGGCGCGCACCACGCCGTCCAGCGCCGGGCCGCTCTTCGTCGTCGAGACGCCGCCCTCGGGCGTGGGCGCCGTGTACTGCAGCTGCGCGGGGCGCTCGGGGCGACCGAAGTCGGCGGGCAGCACGGCCGCAGGAACCGGAGCTGCCGGGGCGGGCTCGACGCCGTCCTGCTCGATCTCGAGCGACTGCTCCTGCACGAACGCCGCGGGCGCCTCGGACGGGACCGGCTCGCCGGCGACCCCCGACGCGACGACGGGCTCCGGCTCCGGCTCCGGCAGGGCAGGCTCGAACGCGACCGGCTCGGCCGGTGCCGGACCGGCTTCCACGGGCTCGCCCGGTGCCCCGGGGTCGGTGAGCGGCCCGGGAGCGTCCCCCAGCACCGGCTCGGCCACCACCTCGCCGGGCGTCTCGCCCGGTCCGGTGGCCACCAGCGCCTCCAGGTCGAGCACCGGCGGCGCCGGCTGCGCCTGGACCTCGACGTTGAACAGGAACCCGACGGACTCCTCCTTGATGGCGTCCATCATCTGGTTGAACATGTCGAAGCCCTCGCGCTGGTACTCCACCAGCGGGTCGCGCTGCGCCATGGCCCGCAGGCCGATGCCCTCCTGCAGGTAGTCCATCTCGTAGAGGTGCTCGCGCCACTTGCGGTCCATCACCGACAGCAGGACCCGCCGCTCGAGGTCGCGCATGACGGGCTCGCCGTCCGGGCCGACGCCGAGCGAGGCCTCCCGGCGGTCGTACGCCGCCTGGGCGTCGGCCTGCAGCTCGGTCACCAGGTACTCCGTGGACAGGATGCCGCGGTCCTCGTCGACCTCCTCGAGCGGGATGCCGACCGGGTAGAGGGTGCGCAGCGCCGTCCACAGCTGCTCGAGGTCCCACTCCTCGGGGTAGCCCTCCGCGGTCGCCGCGATCACGTAGCCCTCGACCGCGTCGTCGACCATGTTGCGGATCTGCTCGTGCAGGTCAGCGCCCTGCAGGACCTTGCGGCGCTCGTCGTAGATGACCGTGCGCTGGCGGTTGAGCACCTCGTCGTACTTGAGGACGTTCTTGCGGATCTCGAAGTTCTGCTGCTCGACCTGCGTCTGTGCGGAGCGGATGGCCCTCGAGACCATCTTGCTCTCGATGGGCACGTCCTCCGGGATGTTCAGCCGATCCATGATCGACTCGACGGCGGTGGAGTTGAACAGCCGCATGAGGTCGTCGCCCAGCGACAGGTAGAACTTGGACAGGCCGGGGTCGCCCTGGCGCCCCGAACGGCCGCGCAGCTGGTTGTCGATGCGCCGCGACTCGTGCCGCTCGGTGCCGAGGACATACAGCCCGCCGGCGTCCACGACCTCCTCGTGCTCGGCCCTGACCGAGTCCTCCGCGCGGTGCAGCGCGTCCGCCCACGCCGCCTCGTAGGCATCGGGGGTGTCGACCGGTGACAGGCCCTTGGCGCGCAGCTCCGCCGCCGCGATGTACTCCGGGTTGCCGCCGAGCATGATGTCGGTGCCCCGGCCGGCCATGTTGGTGGCGACCGTGACGGCGCCCTTGCGACCGGCCTGCGCGATGATCGTGGCCTCGCGGTCGTGCTGCTTGGCGTTGAGGACCTCGTGCGGGATGCCCCGCTTGTGGAGCAGCTGCGAGAGGTACTCGCTCTTCTGGACCGAGACCGTGCCGACCAGCACCGGCTGGCCGTGCTCGTACTTGTCGGCGATGTCCTCGACCACGGCGTCGAACTTGGCCGGCTCGGTCTTGTAGACGACGTCGGCCTCGTCGAGACGGCGCGGGTCCTTGTTGGTCGGGATCGGGACCACGCCGAGCTTGTAGGTCTGGCTGAACTCGGCGGCCTCGGTGGAGGCGGTGCCGGTCATGCCGCCGAGCTTCTCGTAGAGCCGGAAGTAGTTCTGCAGGGTGATCGTCGCGAGCGTCTGGTTCTCGTCCTTGATCGCGACGTGCTCCTTGGCCTCGATGGCCTGGTGCATGCCCTCGTTGTAGCGCCGGCCGGCGAGGATGCGGCCGGTGAACTCGTCGACGATGAGCACCTCGCCGCCGGTGACGACGTACTCCTTGTCCTTCTTGTAGAGCTCCTTGGCCTTGAGCGCGTTCTGCAGGTAGCCGACCAGCGGCGTGTTGACGGCCTCGTAGAGGTTGTCGATGCCGAGCTGGTCCTCGACCTTCTCCACGCCCGGCTCGAGCACCCCGACGGTGCGCTTCTTCTCGTCGACCTCGTAGTCGAGGTCGCGGACCAGCTTCGGCGCGATCCGGGCGAACTCCTGGTACCACTTCGTCGCCTGGTCGGCCGGTCCGCTGATGATCAGCGGCGTGCGGGCCTCGTCGATGAGGATCGAGTCGACCTCGTCCACGATGGCGAAGTGGTGGCCGCGCTGGACGAACTCGGCGGCGCTCCAGGCCATGTTGTCGCGCAGGTAGTCGAAGCCGAACTCGTTGTTGGTGCCGTAGGTGATGTCGCACGCGTACATCGGGCGCCGCTGCTCCGGCCGCTCGTCCGCCAGGATCACCCCCACCTCCAGGCCGAGGAAGCGGTGCACCCGGCCCATCCACTCGGCGTCGCGTCGGGCCAGGTAGTCGTTGACGGTGACGACGTGCACCCCGTTGCCGGTCAGCGCGTTGAGGTAGGCGGGCAGCGTGCAGGTGAGCGTCTTGCCCTCCCCGGTGCGCATCTCGGCGATGTTGCCGAGGTGCAGCGCGGCGCCGCCCATCACCTGGACGTCGAAGTGCCGCTGGCCCAGCGTCCGGCGGGCCGCCTCGCGGTTGACGGCGAACGCCTCCGGCAGCAGGTCGTCGACGGTCGCGCCGTCGTCGAGGCGCTGGCGGAAGGTGTCGGTCTCGGCGCGCAGCTCGGCATCGGTCAGGGCGACGATCTCGTCCTCGAGGCTGTTGACCGCGTCGGCGATCGCCTTGAGACGCCGGAGGATCTTGCCCTCACCGGCGCGCAGGAGCTTGGACAGGACCACGCGTAGGACTCCTCTGGCTGCTGTTCCTCGAGCCCGGGCAGGCATCCGCCCTTCCAGGCATCGTAGGCCGACCCCACGACACAAACGGGTGGTCGCGCCCGCGGGTGCCCTGACAGGCTCGACCGATGGGCAGCAGGCGTCTGGAGCGCACCGAGATCGGCGTCGGGCGGCTGCGCCTGCGTCCCTGGCAGCCGGGCGATGCGGGCGCGCTGCAGCGGCTGCTCGACGACCCGGAGGTCGCCCGGTGGACCCCGCACCCGTCGCCCTACACGCTGGACCACGCGAAGGCCCGGCTGGCCGACGACGACGTGCACTGGGCCGGCGGCACCCGTGCGGAGCTGGCGGTGCTCGACGCAGCGACGGGCGAGCTGCTCGGGGCGGTCGGCCTCTACTCGGTCGAGCAGAGCCAGGCCGAGGTCGGCTGGGTCGTGGCGGCGGGGGCCCGCGGGCGCGGGCTGGCGAGCGAGGCGCTGCCGGCGCTGTGCCGCTGGGCGTGGGACACCGTCGGCCTGACCCGGCTGGAGGCGCGCGTCCTGGTGGGCAACATCGCGTCGCGCGCGGTGGCCGAGAAGTGCGGCTTCCGTCTCGAGGGGACCCGGCGTACGCCCGGGAGCGAGACCTGGGTGCTGTCGCTGCTGCCGACCGACGAGCTGGTCGACCGGCGCCCGCTGCCTGCCTCGCTCCGGCTCGGCGACGGGGTGGTCACGCTGCGGCGCTGGGCGGCCTCCGACGCGGCGGACGTCGCCCGTGCGGGCGAGGACCCTGATATGGCCCGGTGGCTTCCGGTGCCGTCGCCGTACACGCTTTCGGACGCGAGCGCCTACGTCGGCACGCTCGTGGGCCGCGAGTGCGCCGACGGCGTCGCGGCGCACGCCGCCGTCGTGGACGCCGCGGAGGGCGCCCTGCTCGGTGCTGTGAGCCTGAAGCTCCCCCTGCGGGAGCTGGGCGTGGGCGAGATCGGTTACTGGACCGCGCCCTGGGCTCGGCGGCGCGGCGTGGCGTCGCGGGCGGCGGCCCTGCTCGGCCGCTGGGGCCTCGAGGAGCTCCGGCTCGGCCGGGTGGAGCTGCTCGCCGACGTGGACAACCTGGCCAGCCGACGCGTGGCGGAGCGCGCCGGGTACGTGCGGGAGGGCATCGCCCGTCAGGCCCGCGCGGCCGTGCGGGCGCCCGGACGCCGGGACTTCGTGCTGTACAGCCTGGTCGCCGCGGACCTGGCCCGGCGCGAGGTCAGGTGATCTCGAGCAGCTTCTCGCGCACGGCGTAGACGACCGCCTCCATCCGCGAGTGCAGCTGCAGCTTCTCGAGGATGTTGCGGATGTGGTTCTTGACGGTGTTCTCACTGATGAACAGCTGCTTGGCGATGTCGCGGTTGTTGAGGCCCTTCGCGACCAGCTTGAGCACCTCCATCTCGCGGTCGGTGAGCTTGGGCGTCGGGACCTGCTGCCGGCCGTCGGTGCGCCGGCTCATCGAGGCGAACTCCGTGATGAGCTTGCTGGCCATCGAGGGGCTGATCAGCGACTGGCCGCCGTGGACGGCGCGGATGGCCGTCGCGACCTCCTCGATCGAGATCTCCTTCAGCAGATAGCCGGTGGCCCCGGCCTTGAGTGCCTCGTAGAGGTCGGCCTCCTCGTCCGAGATGGTGAGCATGATGATCTTTGCGGACGGGACGCTGGCGTGAATGGCCGTGCACGCCTCGATACCGCTGCGGCGCGGCATCCGCACGTCCATGAGCACAATGTCGGGGAGCGTCTCGGTAGCGGTCTGCACCGCCTCCGTCCCGTCGCCGGCCTCCCCGACGACCTCGATGTCGGACTCCTGCTCGAGCACCATCTGCAGCCCTCGGCGGAACAGCGCGTGGTCATCGACCACGAGCACCCGGATCGGCTCCGCCGCGCTGCCGGTCGGCGGCCCGTGGAGGGGCTGGTCGGACACGAGAAAACCTCCCGGACGGCGAACGGTCTGACGAGCACGTCACACACCTGTAACGGTGCGTTACTGCCTTGCTACCCCACTAGACCCCGCTCCACCATCAATCAGGTCGCGGCGAGCCGGATCACCCCGTAGTCGTAGCCGTGCCGCCGGTAGACCACGCTCGGCAGCCCCTGCGCGGAGTCCATGAACAGGAAGAAGTCGTGCCCCACGAGCTCCATCTCGTGCAGCGCCTCCTCGGTGGTCATCTGCACCGCGGAGTGGGTCTTGTCGCGCACGATCAACCGGGCCGTGTCGTCACCCGGCTCCGGCTCGACCCGCTCCAGCAGAGCGACGCCGGCGTCAGACTGCTCGACGGGCAGCGCCGCGGTCACCTCCGCCACCGACACGGGCGTCTTCGCCCCGTGGTGGACGCGGCGCCGGTCGTGTGCCTTGCGCAGCCGCGCCTCGAGCTTGGTGACGGCCGTGTCGAGCGCGACGTAGAAGGTCTCGGCGCAGGCCTCCGCCCGGATCACCGGCCCTTTGCTGTTCACCGTGATCTCGACCCGCTGGCACTTCGCGGACTGTCGGGGGTTCTTCTCGTGGCTCAGCTCGACATCGACGCGGATGACGCGGGGGTCGAGGCGTTCGGAGGGCGCGAGCTTCTCCGACACGTGCTGGCGGAAGTGCTCCGGCACCTCGACGTTGCGGCCCTTGACGACGATGTCCACACAAGTCTCCTGACGCGCGAGTCGGTGCCGGCGCAGTCCCGCGGTCGGGACGACTGTCCTGCTCCTCCTCCCGTCGTCGGAGACGTCGGCAGGCACCTGAAGGTGCGTCTGACGACGGTAGACCGCCGGCGTCCACCTGGCGCCATCGGGTCACCGGTGATCGCTCAGCGCCCGCCGGGCGTCGGCCGGAACCGCCCGCCGGGAGACCGCTGCGACGACGGCTGCCCCGAGCACCCGGGCGCCGCCGGCCCGCAGGGCCCGGGCCGCCTCGACGAGCGTGGCGCCTGTGGTGACCACGTCGTCGACCACCACGACCGGCAGCCCCGCGAGCGGCCGGCGCACCGCCAGGGCGCCCGCGAGATTGGCCGCGCGGGCGGCCGTGTCGAGCCCGGCCGGGTCGGCGACCACCCGGGTGGGCACCAGCAGGGCGGCGGCCACCAGCCCCGCGCTGCCGGCCGCGGCCCGGGCAAGTCGCAGCGCGTGGTCGGGGCCGCGGGCCCGCACGGCCGCCCGCGACGAGGGCACGGGCACCAGGACCACCTCCCCCGGCCGCATCTGCAGGACGGCACCGGCCAGCAGCGCGCCGAGCGGCTGCCCCAGGCGCAGCCGGCCGCGCTCCTTGTGGGCGACGAGCAGACCGCGCACCACGGCGTCGTAGGGCACGGCGGCGTACGTCCGGGGCAGCCCCGGCGGGCACGGGTCCGGGGTCGCACGGTGCGGGCGGCCGGCCTCGAGCCGCCCCGCGCAGCCGGGACAGACCTGCTCGCCGGGGCTGCCGCAGCCCGCGCAGACGCCGGGCAGGACGAGGTCGACGGCGGCGGCCAGGAGGGCGGGCAGGGGAGCCATGCCCGGCACGGTGCGTCGCCCGGCGGCCGGGCGCCAGGCCGCGTGGCCCGGCTGTGGACGGCGCCGGTGCCTGTGGACAGCGCCTGGCCGCAGGGCTAGCGCCCGGCTAGACAGCGCCCATGTGGACAGCCGAGAGCTCAGCGGGCGTACGCGGGACGGGTGGCGCCCGCAAGCTGCACCTGGAAGCCGGTGGACCCGTCACCGCTGTAGACGGTCGACCGTCCGGGCGCCCGGGTCTCGACCAGCATGGGCTGGTCACCGTCCGCGGCGATGCCTCTGGGGGTGCCCTCGGCGACGCCGACCAGGCCGCTGGAGGACGCCGAGGTGCCGTCGACCGACAGGTGCAGCAGCGGGAGCAGCGGCGGCTCGTCGTCCTGCACGAGCACCTCGAGCGTGGTGCCGGTGCGCCAGGCGACGTCGAGGACGCCCGTGGCCAGCCGGCGCAGCGCCACCAGGCGCGGCACCCGGCCGCCCAGCTGCAGCCTGCCCACCTGCAGCACGCCGTCGGCCACCAGCGCGACCCGAGCGCCGTCCCGGGACACCCGCAGGACCGCGTCGCCGTCGAGCGCGGGCAGGCCCTCCACCTGGAGCTCGACGGGCGCACCTCCCGCCGCCGGCACGAGCAGCACCGCGGGCCGCGGGCCGGTGCGCAGCAGGAACACACCCAGGTCGCCGCTGCCCCAGGTCGGGGAGCGCAGGCCCGGGTCCTGCACGCCCTGGGCCAGCGGGCCGGCCAGCGGTCCGGAGCGCAGCGTGGTCGTCGCCCCATCCGAGGTGAGCACCGCGAGCCGAGCTGTGCGGGCGTCGACGGCGAGGTCGACCGCGCCGGCGACCTGGGCCAGCTCCAGCGGCTCATCGTCCTCCTCGGCGGTCCGCACCGGGCGTACCCGGCCGTCGACCAGCGCCAGGCCCGGCGAGTCGTCGGGGCCGTCGGGGACGTAGGACTCCCACGCGTTGCGCGGCTGCGGCACCGGGACCCCGGGCACCTGCAGGGGGGTGCCGTCGACGAGCAGGCGCAGCCGGGTGAAGTCCGGCAGCGCGTCCTTGAGCGTCCACACCAGCTGTGCGGACAGGTCGGCGCGGGAGGTCCCGGACAGCGGCCCGGGCGGCAGGCCGAGGTCGACGGTCACCTCGCCCGCGGCGCTGGTGACGACGCCGGAGCGGAGCCGGGCGCCGGCCGGCACCGCGGACTGCCCGCTGTCCGCGAGCCCGCTCGAGGGCCCGGCGAGCAGCCGGTCCACCACCTGCTGCGCCCGGTCCTGCCCGGTCGGCAGTGCGACCAGGTCGGCCACGAGGTGGCGCCGGACGGCGGTGCCCGCGAGCGGGGCCAGGAAGTAGACCGACACCGGGTCGTAGGAGCGGTCCCGACCGGCCGGCGAGAGGGTCAGGCCCTCCGGCACGCCCGACAGGCGCCACTGGCCGCCGTCCTGACGGAGGCGGTAGCGCTGCGTGCGGGGCTGCGGCGGCTGGACGCGGGCAGCCCCGTCCGGCCCGACGGTCCCGAGCACGTCGATCGACAGCGCGACCGTGACACCGTCCGCGTCCGGCTGCGGCCGGCCCACGGCAGCGGTACGCGGGTCGTACACCGTCACCCCCGCGTCGGCCCGCCAGGCGGGTCGGGCCGCCGGGAGCAGGAAGCTGCGCGCGATGCCGTGCTGGTCGCGGGCACTGCTCTGCGCCGCCAGGAACCCCTGCACGACGTCCTCGGGCGTCGCGCCGGGCTGGGGTCCCGGAGGCAGGACGTTGATGGGCTGCGGCAGGCGCTGCTCCGCCGGCACGTCGCCGGGCCGACGCACGCCATCCTGGAGCGGCAGCCCGCACCCGGTGCCCAGCACGGCGAGCAGGGCGAGGCCGACGACACCGACGCCCCTGCGGCGCGTCATGCCCTGGACCGCCGTCATGCCTTGACCGCCGTCATGCCTGGACGGCCCTCATGCCTTGACCACCGCGGCGCCGTCCGACCGGGCCGAGGCAGGGGCCGCCTGGAGCGGGAGGGGCAGCGGGCTGTCCGTGCCCAGCAGGGCGCCGGCCTGCCTCGGCAGGGTCAGCCGGAAGGCCGCCCCGCGCCCGGGCCGGCCGAACGCCTCGAGCCGGCCGCCGTGCAGCCGCGCGTCCTCCAGCGCGATGGCGAGGCCCAGGCCGGTGCCGCCGGTCGCCCGCGCGCGGGACGGGTCGCCCCGCCAGAACCGGGTGAAGACCCGCTCGGCGTCGCCGGGCTGCAGGCCGACCCCGTGGTCGCGCACGACGATCGACACCGCCGAGTCGTCGCCCGCGACGGTCACCTCCACCGGCCGGCCCTCGCCGTGCTCGAGGGCGTTGACGAGCAGGTTGCGCAGCACCCGCTCGACGCGTACGGCGTCGACCTCCGCGACGACCGGGCCCGGGGTGGCGCTGTGGACCCGCACCGGGCTGCCCTTGCGCTCGGCGAGCCCGGCGGTCTGGTCGAGCACCCGGTCGATCAGCCGGACGAGGTCGTGCGGCTCGGGCTCGAGGTCGGTGGCGCCCGCGTCGTACCGGCTGATCTCGAGCAGGTCCGCGAGCAGCTCCTCGAACCGGTCCAGCTCGGCCTGCAGGAGCTCGGTGCTGCGCCGCGGGTCGGGGTCGAAGTGGTCCCGGGCCTCGTGCAGCACGTCGGCCGCCATCCGCACGGTGGTCAGGGGCGTCCGCAGCTCGTGGCTCACGTCACTGACGAAGCGCTGCTGCACGCGGGAGAGGTCCTCGAGCTGGCGGATCTGCCGCTGCAGGGCCGCCGCCATCACGTTGAAGGTGGTGGCGAGCCTGGCCAGCTCGTCCTCCCCGCGTACCTCCAGCCGCTCCTCCAGCCGGCCGGCCGCGAGCTGCTCCGCGGTGCGGGCGGCGAGCCGGACGGGGGTGACGACCTGGCGCGCGACGAGCCCGGCGATGAGAGCGAGCAGGCCGACCAGCACCAGCCCGGCACCCACCGCCGTGCGCTGCACCAGCCCCAGCGTCTGCGCCTCGGCCGACAGCGGGAACAGGTGGAACAGGTGGTAGTCGAGCCCGACCGGGGTCCGCAGCACGGAGCCGACCACGAGCCCGGCCACCAGCCGCCCCGAGCCGTCCGGGACGGGGGCGTACGCGTACAGCGGACCGGGGCCGGTGTTCAGCCGCCTCCGCAGGTCGCCCGGCACCGCGGCGGGCTCGACGCTGGCCGAGGAGAAGGCGTTGCTGTCGGGGCTCGTCCCGACCGCGACGACGGAGTAGAGACTGCCGGCGGCGCCGCGGTCGCTGAGCTCCTGGACCAGGTCGGCCAGCTCGAGGTCCACCGCCTGCCGGCTGATCGACTTCAGGTTGTCGAGCCGGGTCTGTGCCTGCGCCGCGCCGGACTGGGCCTCCGACAGCGAGGTGCGCGTCTTGGTGTCGATCAGGCCGCTGCCCACCTGGTGCAGCAGCAGCGACGCCAGCAGGCCGACGACGACCGCCGACGCCAGCAGCGTGGTGACGACCACCCGCGTCTGCAGGGATCGCCGCCAGCGGGCCCGGACCGCACGGGACAGCCGCCGGACGCCCCGGGCCCGCGGGGAGGCGCCCGGGGCAGTGAGTGCGACGGCGGCGGTCACGGCTGCACGCGGCGGGCGGTCAGGGCGGCCCGGCCTTGTAGCCGACCCCCCGGACGGTGACGACCACCTGGGGGCGCTCCGGGTCGCGCTCCACCTTCGCCCGCAGCCGCTGCACGTGGACGTTGACCAGCCGCGTGTCGGCGGCGTGCCGGTAGTTCCACACCTGCTCCAGCAGCAGCTCGCGGCTGAACACGGTGCGCGGGCGCCGGGCGAGGGCCACGAGCAGGTCGAACTCGAGCGGCGTGAGCTGGAGCTGGTCGCCGTTGCGGCTGACGACGTGGCCGGGGACGTCGATGCGCACCGGGTCGGCCTCCGGCCCGATCGTCAGGGTCTCGGGCTCGAGGTCGTCGTGGGTACGCAGCCTGGCCCGCACCCGCGCGACGACCTCCTTGGGCTTGAACGGCTTCACCACGTAGTCGTCGGCCCCGCTCTCGAGGCCCAGGACCACGTCGACGGTGTCGCCCTTCGCGGTGAGCATGACGATCGGCACGCCGCTCTCCGCGCGGATCTGCCGGCACACCTCCAGGCCGTCGGTCCCGGGCAGCATCAGGTCGAGCAGGACGATGTCCGGGCGCTCCCGCCGGAAGGCGCCGAGCGCGGCATCCCCGTCCGAGACGAACGCCGTCTCGAAGCCCTCCCCGCGCAGCACGATGCCCAGCATCTCGGCCAGCGCGGGGTCGTCGTCCACGATCAGGACGCGACCTCTCACGGCTCGTTGCGGCGGGCTGCCGCCCGCGTGCCCTCTCCCACCCCTCCATCGTCGCACCCGGGCCGTCCACAGGCTCCGCGTTCGCTGCCGCAACGCCCGCCCACGTGCCACGATGGGCAGGACCGGCCGTCCGGCGGGTCGGCGCACGGGGACCGACGGCGCGTCCGGCAACAGGGTCCCAGGAGGACACAGCGTGACGGAGCGCGGCCCCGAGCCCCCGGGCTGGGCGAAGCCGGCCTGGGGAGCGCCGGACGAGCCACCGGCCGAGCCCCCGCCCCCGCCGTACGGCGCACCGCCCCAGTACGGGGCACCGCCCCAGTACGGCGCACCGCCCCAGTACGGCGCACCGCCTCAGTACGGGGCACCGCCCCAGTACGGCGCGCCCCAGTACGGCGCGCCCCAATACGGCGCGCCCGGGGGCTGGGGCGGTCCGCCGACCGGGCCACCGCCGCCCGGGGTGGTGCCGCTGCGGCCGCTCGGGCTGGGTGAGCTGCTGGACGGCGCCGTCGGTGTGGTGCGGCGCTACCCCAAGCCCACGCTCGGGCTGTCCCTCGCGGTGGCCCTGCTGTCGACCGGCCTGGGCATCCTGCTGCTCACCCTGGTGCCCGTGGACCTGCTGTCCGGCCCCGGGACCAGCGGGGAGTTCTCCGAGGGCGAGCTCGGCGGGCTGGCGGCCGCCAGCGTGGCGACCGTCGTGGTGAGCGGGCTCGCCGGCCTGGTGCTGTCCGGCATGATCACCGCCGTGGTCGGCAAGGCCGTCCTGGGCCAGCCGATGACCGCCGGCGACGCCTGGCGGGCGGTCCGGCCCCGCCTGCTGCGACTGGTGGGCCTGGCCCTGCTCATCGGGCTGATCGTCGCGGCGGTGCTCACGGTCGGGATCCTGCTGGCCGTGCTCTGCGCCGCGGTCGCGGGTCCGCCGGGGCTGTTGCTGGGCATCCCGCTGGGCCTGGCCGGCGCCGCCGCCGCGGTCTACGCGTACATCCGGCTCTCGCTCGCGGCCCCCGCGCTCGTTCTCGAGAAGGTGGGCGTGGTCGAGTCGATGCGGCGCAGCGGCGTGCTGGTGCGGACGTCGGTCTGGCGGGTGCTCGGCATCCTGCTGCTCGCCGCCCTCATCGCCCTGTTCGTGGCACAGATCGTGCAGCTCCCCTTCATGATCGTCGGGGGTGGGAACGGCCTGTTCGACCTCTCCCGCGAGCTGCGGATGCGGGACCTGGTGCTGGCCGAGATCGGCAGCGGGGTCGCGGCCACCCTCACCGCCCCGTTCACCAGCGGCGTGCGGGCGCTGCTCTACATCGACCGCCGGATGCGGGCCGAGGGGCTCGACGTCGCTCTCGCTGCCGCGGCTGCCCAGCGCCACGGGTGATGCGGTCCACCCGGGCCCGCCAGCGGAGGAGCCGTCCCGGTGCCGCGGTCGCGCCCGCCTCGCAGGCGACCCGGCCGTGCTGAGCGCCACGATCGCCGCGGTGGCCGCCGCGGCCGGGCCGGTGACGCGCGAGGGCGCAGCCGACGCCGCGCGCGAGGAGCTCAGCCGGCCGCAGTACGCCGACGCCCAACCGTCGCTGGTCCTGCGCCTGGTCGGCCGGGCCCTGCGGGCGCTGGCCGACCTGCTCGACACCCGGGTGGGCCAGTTCGGGGAGGGGCTGGGACAGGTGGCCGTGCTGGTGCTGCTTGCCGTGGCCGTCGGGGTCGTCCTGGTCCGGCTCGGCCCGCTGGGCGACCGCGGCGCCGGCCGAGCCGCGGTGTTCGACGCCGGCCGGCCGCGCACGGCAGGGGAGCACCGGGCCGAGGCCGAGACGCTGGCCGGGCAGGGCCGCCTCGCCGAGGCGATCCGTGAGCGCCTGCGCGCGGTGGTGCGCGAGCTCGAGGCGCGCGGCGTGCTGGACCCGCGGCCCGGGCGCACCGCGGGCGAGGTGGCGCGGGACGCCGGCCGGGTCGTGCCCGCCCTGGCCGACGACCTGGGCCGTGCGGCGGCGGTCTTCGACGAGGTCTGGTACGGCGGTCGCCCGGCGAGCCCGCAGGGCTACGCGCTCCTGGTCCAGGTCGACGAGCTGGTCACCCGCACCCGCGTGGCGGCCCCGGCGTGACGCCGGCGCCGGACGACGTCTCGACCCCGGCAGCAGGCCCCGATCCGACCGGCAGCCCCCCGACCAGCAGCTCCCCGACCAGCAGCACCGCACCGACCGGTCGGGCGCTGTGGCTGCGGTCGCGGGGCGTGCTGCTCGGCGTGCTGGCGCTGGTGCTGGTCTCGGTCGGGTACGCGGTCGTGATGGGGTCGGGGAGCGGCGGCGCGCTGGACCCCGCGTCGTACGCGCCGGGTGGCGCCCGCGCGGTCGCGACGCTGGCCGGCGACCGCGGCGTGCGGGTGCAGGTGATCGGCGACGTACCGGCCCTGCTCGATGTCGTGACACCGCGCAGCACCGTGCTGGTGCCGACTCCCGGCGCCCTCACGCAGGACGAGCTGGCCGAGCTCGGCGCCCTCGACACGCCGCTGGTCGTGCTCGGTGCCGGGTCCGTCGAGCTCGAGGCCCTGGGGCTCGACGTCACCAGCGACGCCGCCGACCTCGAGGAGCGGCCGCCGGGGTGCGCGCTGCCGGCAGCGGTCGCTGCGGGCAGCGCCCTGACCGGGAGCGCGTCCTACCGGGCCGAGCCGGGGGTCGCCTCGACGGGCTGCTACCTCGAGGGCGGCCGGGCGACCGTGCTGAGCCTGCCGGGCGAGCGCACCACTCTCGTGGGCGCGCCGGACCCGTTCACCAACGACCGGCTCGGCGACGACGGCAACGCCGCGCTCGCCCTCGGCCTGCTCGGCGACGTCGAGCAGGTGCTGTGGCTGCAGCCGGACCCGGGCCGGGCGGTGCCGGGTGAGCCGCGGTCGGTGCGCGAGCTGCTGCCGGACGGCCTCCGGCTGGGGGCCCTGCAGCTCGTCCTCGCGGTGCTGCTCCTGGCCCTGTGGCGGGCTCGCCGGCTCGGCCGCGTGGTCGTCGAGCCCCTGCCGGTCGTCGTACGCGCCGCGGAGGCCGTCGAGGGCCGCGGCCGGCTCTACCGGGCGGCCGGTGCCCGCGGCGCCGCGGCGGACGCGCTCCGGGCCGGTGCGCGCGACCGGCTGGCCCGCCGGCTCGGGCTGCCCGCCGAGCCCACCCGCGCCGCCCTCGTGACCACGCTCGCCGGGCGGTCCGGTCGCGACCCGAGGGAGGTGGACGCGCTCCTGTTCGGTCCACCCCCACCCGACGACGAGGCGCTCGTCCGCCTGGCCGACGCCCTCGACGGGCTGTCCGCGTGACCCCGACCCGCACCCGTCCGACCCGCACCCGTCCGACCCGCAACCAGGAGGTGGCCGGCCCGTGATCCCCCAATCCGCACAGCCCTCGCCCGCCGGCTCGACCCGGCTCGACCCCGCCGCGCGCGGCGCCAGGGAGGCGCTCGACCAGCTGCGGCTCGAGGTCGGCAAGGCCGTCGTCGGCCAGGACGCCGCCGTCACGGGCCTGGTCATCGCCCTGCTGTGCCGCGGCCACGTGCTGCTCGAGGGCGTGCCCGGGGTGGCCAAGACGCTGCTGGTGCGGGCGGTCGCGGCGTCGCTCGATCTCGAGATGAAGCGGGTGCAGTTCACCCCGGACCTGATGCCCGGCGACATCACCGGGTCGCTGGTCTACGACAACCGCTCCTCGGCGTTCTCCTTCCGGGAGGGTCCGGTGTTCACCAACCTGCTGCTGGCGGACGAGATCAACCGCACGCCGCCCAAGACGCAGGCGTCGCTGCTGGAGGCCATGGAGGAGCGGCAGGTGTCGGTCGAGGGCGCCGCCCGGCTGCTGCCCGACCCCTTCGTGGTGTGCGCGACCCAGAACCCCGTCGAGTACGAGGGGACCTACCCCCTCCCCGAGGCGCAGCTGGACCGCTTCCTGCTCAAGCTGACCGTGCCGCTGCCCGGTCGCGCCGACGAGGTGCGGGTCGTCCGCGCCCACGACGCCGGCTTCGACCCGCGCGACCTGTCGGCGCTGTCGCGGGTCGCCGGTCCGGCCGAGCTCGCGGCCGGGCGCGCCGGGGTGCGGGCGGTGTCGGTGTCCGACGACGTCGTCGGCTACGTCGTCGACGTCTGCCGGGCGACGCGGACCTCGCCCTCGCTGTCACTGGGCGTGTCCCCCCGCGGGGCGACCGCGCTGCTGGCGACGAGCAAGGCCTGGGCCTGGCTGTCGGGCCGCGACTACCTGACCCCCGACGACGTCAAGGCGCTGGCCCGCCCGACGCTGCGGCACCGGGTCGCCCTGCGGCCCGAGGCCGAGCTCGAGGGCGTGACGCCCGACGGCGTCCTCGACGGGGTGCTCGCCGCGGTGCCCGTGCCGCGCTAGTGGCCGTCACCGGCCGGCTGCCGCTGCTCGCGCTGCTCGGCCTCGTCCCGGTCGTGCTGTTCCCGGACCTGTCGACCGTGCTGGCGGTGGCGCTGCTGCTGCTGGTCGCCGTCGCGGTCGACCTGGCGCTCGCCGCGCCCGTCGCGGGGCTGCGGCTGTCGCGCAGCGGCGCCACCTCCGTACGGCTGGGCGAGTCGGCCCAGGTGCGCCTGCTGGTGGCCAACCCCTCGTCGCGGCGGCTGCGCGCGGTGCTGCGGGACGCGTGGGTGCCGTCGGCGGGCGCGTCGCCGGCCACCCAGGTCCTCGACGTCCCGGCGGGCGAGCAGCGGGTGCTGGTGACCGACCTGCTGCCGACCCGGCGGGGCGACCGCCGGCCCGACCGGGTGACCGTGCGCGCGCTGGGGCCGCTCGGGGTGGCCGGCCGGCAGGGCCGGCACGAGGTGGCGTGGCGGGTGCGCGTGCAGCCCGCGTTCGCCTCCCGGCGCTTCCTGCCCGAGCGGCTCTCGCGGCTGCGCCTGCTCGACGGGCAGACGGCGGCCCGCACCCGCGGGCAGGGCACGGAGTTCGACACCCTGCGCGACTACGTGGCGGGCGACGACGTCCGCTCGATCGACTGGCGGGCGACGGCCCGCCGCCAGGACGTGGTCGTCCGCACCTGGCGCCCCGAGCGCGACCGGCAGGTCGTCCTCGTCGTCGACACCGGCCGTACGTCGGCAGGCCGGGTCGGCGACGTCCCCCGGCTGGACGCGGCCCTCGACGCCGCGCTGCTGCTCAGCGCGCTCGCCAGCCGGGCCGGCGACCGCGTCGACCTGCTCGCCGTCGACCGCATGGTGCGGGGCGCCGTCGAGGGCGCCGGCCGCACCGAGCTGCTGTCGCGCATGGTCGACACCATGGCGCTGCTCGAGCCGGCGCTGGTCGAGAGCGACGGCCGGCTGCTGGTGCGCGAGGTGCTGCGGCGCAGCCGGCGCCGCTCGCTGGTCGTGCTGTTCACCAGCCTGGAGGCCGCGCCCCTGCAGGAGGGGCTGCTGCCGGTGCTCGCGTCGCTGACCAGCCGGCACACCGTGGTGCTGGCCGCCGTGGGCGACCCGCGCGTGGAGCAGCTGCGCCAGGGCCGCGGCGACGCGCAGGCGGTGTACGACGCCGCTGCCGCCGAGCGGGCCCGCGTCGAGCGGCGGCGGAGCACCGCGCTGCTGCGGCGCCGGGGGGTGGAGGTCGTCGACGCCCCGCCGGAGTCGTTCGCGCCCGCGGTGGCCGACGCCTACCTGGCGCTGAAGGCCGCCGGCCGCCTGTAGGCGGCTCGATCAGCCGTCCGTCCCGCTAGCGTGCGCCGACATGACTGCGCTGATGCCCGCCACGGCCCGCCAGCTGCTCGCCCGCGCCGCGCGGGCGCAGCGCGAGAGCCGGGCGCCGGGCCTCGTCACCGGGGTGGTGCGGGACGGCGCCCTGGCCTGGTCGACCGCGCGGGGGGACGTGGTCGAGCCGCACACCGACGTGCAGCACCGGCTGGGCTCGATCACCAAGACCCTGACCGCCGTGACTGTGCTGCGCCTGCGCGACGAGGGGCGGCTCGCCCTCGACGACCCGCTGGAGCGGCACCTGCCCGGCACGCCGGCGGGCGACCGGACGGTCGGGCAGCTGCTGAGCCACACCGCGGGGCTGACCAGCGAGAGCCCCGGGCAGTGGTGGGAGCGCACCCCCGGCGGCACGCTGGCCGACCTCGGACTGGCGCCCGAGCACGTCCCGCTGGGCGCCGGCCGGCAGTTCCACTACTCCAACCTGGGCTACGGGCTGCTCGGCGAGCTCGTCGCGGCGGTGCGCGGCCGGCCGTGGGTCGAGGTCGTGCGCCAGGAGGTGCTGCTCCCGCTCGGCATGACTCGGACGACGCCTCGGCCCGAGGGCAGCGCGGCGACCGGCTGGGCGGTCCACCCTTGGGCCGACGTGCTGCACCCCGAGCCCGAGCACTTCCACGGCGCGATGGCGCCCGCCGGTCAGCTCTGGGCGCCGCTGGCCGACCTGGCCCGGCTCGCGGCCTTCCTGCTCGGCGACACCGGCGGCGTGCTCGATCCCGGCACCGTCGAGGAGATGACCGTGCCCGCGGGCGTCGACAGCCAGGTCGAGTCCTGGTCGGCGTACGGGCTGGGCCTGCAGGTGCAGCGGGTGCGCGGCCGCACGCTGGTCGGGCACGGCGGGTCGATGCCCGGCCACCTCGCCGGGGTGTTCGTCGACCGGGACCGCGGGGCCGGCGCGGTCGTGCTGCGCAACGCCACGAGCGGGGCCGACGGCGGCCTGCTCGGCGACCTGCTGGACCTGCTCGACCAGCACGAGCCCGCGGTCGGCCCCGCGTGGCGGGCGAGCCCGGCCGCAGTCGACCTCGACCTGCTCGGCGCGTGGTACTGGGGGCCGGCGCCGTACGTACTGCGCCTGCAGGGCGACGGCCTGCTGCACCTGGGCGGCCTGGACCGGGCCGGCCGCACCAGCCGGTTCCGGCCGCGGGGCGACGGCACCTGGGTCGGGCTCGACGGCTACTTCACCGGCGAGGTGATGGCGGTGTCCGCCCAGCGCATGGTGGTCGCCACGTTCGTCTTCACCCGCACGCCGTACGACCCGGGACAGGAGCTGCCCGGCGGACCGGACGAGCGCGGCTGGCGCTGACGCGGCAGGATCGGGCTCCACCCGTCGTCGAAGGAGACCGTCATGTCCCGCCGCACCGCACGCCTGCTCGTCGGCCTCGTGATGTCGGCAGGGGTCGCGCTCGTCCCGACCGCCGCCTCCGCCGCGCCGTTGCCCGACGTCCTGCCGCTGAAGAAGGGCTCGCGGCCCGAGGGGGTCGCGGCCGGTCCCGGCTCCACCTACTTCGCCGGCGCCATGGCGAACGGCGCGATCTACCGCGGCGACGTCCGCACCGGCAGCCGGAGCCTGCTCGTGGCCGGCACCGACAACACGGCCGCGCGCGGCATGCAGTACGACGCCGCCAGCGGGGTGCTCTGGGTGGCCGGCGACGTCCGGCTCGAGGGCGGCGGCACGCGCAGCACGGTGACCGCGTACGACGCCGGCACCGGCCGGCTCCTGCGCCGCCTGGTCATCCCCGGGCAGCGCTTCCTCAACGACCTGCAGGTGACCCGCGACGCCGTCTACGTCACCGACTCGATCGCCAGCGAGCTGGTCGTCGTCACGCTCAGCGGCTTCCGCCTGCTGCCGCTGTCCGGCGACTGGGAGCAGGCCGCCGGCAGCTTCGGGGCCAACGGCATCCGGCTGCTCGACACCGGCGACCTGGTCGTGGTCAACAGCGGCAACGGCGGTCTCTACCGCGTCTCCCCCGCCACGGGCCGGGCCGACCGCATCGAGCTGACCGGGACCGCGCTCAGCAGCGGCGACGGCCTCGTCGTGCAGGGCAGCACCGTCTACGTGGTCAACGGCTTCGCCACCGACGCCATCGCCGTCGTCGAGCTCGGTGCCGGGGCCCGGACCGGCGCGGTCGTGGGGCGGCTGCGCGACAGCGACCTCGACCGGCCCGCCACCGCCTTCCTGTCGGCGGGGGCGCTCTACGCGGTCAACGCCCGGTTCACCTCGGTGCCGGACCCCACGCCGACCACGCCGTACGACCTGGTGCGGGTGGCGCTGGCGCCCTGAGAACCGTCAGCCGCCGAGGTCGGGGACGGTCAGCGCGCCGTCGTCCCCGAGCCGGAAGCCCGGGTTGTGGGCGATCTCCCAGGGGTGGCCGTCGGGGTCGGTGAAGACGCCGGCGTAGCCGCCGTAGAAGGTCGGGGCGGCCGGTCGGGTGACGACCCCGCCGGCCGCTTCGGCCGCCGCCATCAGCGCGTCGACCTCGGCCGGCGACCGGACGTTGTGCGCCAGGGCGACGCCGCCGAAGCCGCCGTCGATCGGCAGGCCGCAGTCCGCGGCCAGCTCCTCGCGGCCCCACAGCACGAGCACCAGCGGGCCGGCCTGGTAGAACGCCGTGCCCTGGACCTCCTGGCCGCGCCAGCCGAGCCGCTCGTAGAACGCCCGGGCCCGCCGCAGGTCCGCCACACCCAGGGTGACCAGGCTGATGCGCTGCTCCACGCCGCGCAGGCTAGTGCCCGCGTCTGACGACGGCCCTGTCAGGCGACGGCCCTGTCAGGCGACCGGCAGGCTGTCCCCCGCCCGGTCGGCCGACACGTCCCCGGTCACGCCGGCCCGGTGCGCCCGGCGGCCCGGGCCGAACACCCAGGCCAGGAACAGCGCCTCCGCAACCAGGCCGATGCCGATGCGGGCCGCCGTCGGCAGCCCGCTGGGGGTCACGAACGCCTCGATCACCCCGGACACCAGCAGCACCAGCGCCAGGCCCATCGCGCCGCTGACCAGCGCCCTGCCCTCCTGCGCAAGGGCGGCGCTGCGCGTCCGGCGGCCGGGGTCGATCACCGTCCACCCGAGCTTGAGGCCCAGCCCCGCGGCGACGAACACGGCCGTCAGCTCGAGCATCCCGTGCGGCAGGATCAGCCCGAAGAACAGCCCGAGCCGGTCGTTCGCCGCCAGCAGCCCGCCGCTCACCCCGACGTTGAGGGCGTTCTGCAGCAGGACGTACGGGATCGGGATCCCGAGCAGGGCGCCGAACAGGATGCACTGCGCCGCGACCCACGCGTTGTTGGTGAACACCTGGGCGGCGAAGTCCTGCGCGGGGTTGGAGCTGTAGTAGGCCTCGAAGTCGCGCTCGACCAGCTGGCGCACCTGCTCCGGGTCGGCGATCGCCAGCTGCACCTCAGGGTTCTGGCCGACCCACAGCCCGGACGCCACCGCGACGATCAGGAAGCCCAGCGCGCAGCCGCCCCACCACCAGCGGGTGCGGTAGCACAGCGCCGGGAAGTCCCGCGCGAGGAAGCGCGCCGGGTCCCGCCAGGACGCCTTGCGGCTGCCCGCCACGGTGCCGCGGGCCTGCGCCACCAGGGACGACAGCCGGGCCACGAGCTGCGCGTCCGGGCCGGCGCTCTGCACCACCGACAGGTGCGTGGCCACCCGCTGGTACAGGTCGACGACCTCGTCGATCTCCGCCCCGGTCAGCCGACGCGGCCGGGACGCCCGGCGCAGCAGCTCCTCGAGGCGCCGCCACTCGCCGCTGTGCACAGCGACGTACGCGTCGAGGTCCACGCAGGCAGACTAGGCGGGGCAGCACCGGCGCTGCAGCGCAACGAGGACGAGGGGACCGGATGAGCGAGCTCGTCACGGGCGAGGCCGTCGCACTCGACCTGCGCACGGCCGCGCTGCCGTCGCGGATCGTGGCGGCCGCCGCCGACGCCTTCCTGCAGCTGTGCGTGCTGTCCGGGGTCGGCCTCCTGCTGCTGTGGGGCGAGGTCGACCTCAACCGCGCCCGCTCCGCTGCCCTCGGGATCGGCCTGCTCGTCCTCGCGCTCATCGTCTACCCCGTCGCCTGCGAGACCCTGCTGCGCGGGCGGACGCCGGGCAAGGCCCTGATGGGGCTGCGCGTCGTCCGCGACGACGGCGGGCCCATCGGGTTCCGGCAGGCGCTGGCGCGCGGCCTGGCCGGCGGGTTCCTGGAGAAGCCCGGACTGACCATGTTCGTCCTGCCCGTCGCGGTCTCGTTGCTCAACCCGCGCGGCAAGCGGGTGGGTGACCTGCTGGCCGGCACCGTCGTCGTCCAGGAGCGCGTGCCGGTGCGCAGCGGGCAGGCGACCGGCATGCCCCCGCAGCTGGCGGCCTGGGCGAGCACGCTCGAGCTCTCGCGGCTGCCGGACGGCCTGGCCCTGTCCGCGCGCCAGTTCGTCGGCCGGGCGAACACGCTGACGGACGCCGCGCGCGAGGACATCGGCGGCCGGCTCGTCCACGCCGTCCGTGAGGTCACCGCCCCGCCGCCGCCCCCCGGCACGCCCGGCTGGGCGTTCCTGGCCGCCGTGCTCGCCGAGCGCAGCCGCCGCGAGACGGCCCGCCTGCGCCCCGCCGGCCCGCCGCCCGGCTACCCACCGCCCGGCTATCCCCCCGGCTACCCACCGCCCGGCTACCCACCGCCCGGGTACGCGCCGGCCACACCGCCCGGGGCCCCGCCGGCCGACGGCGGCGCAGGCGCAGGCGGGAACGGCGGCTTCACCCAGCCGTCCTGAGCCCACGCGCACCGCGACGGACGCCGGCCTCGTTCAAGGTCAGCCGCCGACGGTCGATATGTCACCGTGGCCATCCGACCGAGCCTGGGCCTGCCGCGAGCCGCGGCGGCGCGGCGGTTGTGGCGCTCCGCCTGGCTGGTCGGGCTCGTCGCCCTGGTCGTCGCGGCCGTGCTCCCGCTGGCGGCACTGCTGCTGGCGGGCCGCTGGGCCAGCACAGCGGTCACGGAGCGCTCCCTGGCCGGGGTGCAGGCCACCGCGACGGCGGTGTCGGCGCAGGTGGAGCAGGCCTACGCGACCTCCCTGCTGGTGCTGGTCAACGCGGGCACCCGCACCCCGGTGCTCCGGGCCCTGCGCGACGGCACCATGGTCGACGTCGGGCCCACGCTGGCCAACCTCCAGGCGACCGGCCCGTTCGCCACCGTCGGCCTGTTCGACGCCGACGGTAGGGAGCTCGCCCGTGCGGGCGGTGCGGCGGCCACCCCACCGGACCCGACGGCGGCCGCCAGCGACCGGGTCAAGGAGGGACCGGTGCGCGCCGTCGGCCTGCAGACGCGCCGCACCGTCACCGTCGCCGTACGCCAGGACAGCACGCTGCTGGGCTTCGTCACCAGCGACATGGACCTGGGACGGCTGGTCCCGGACGCGGAGGCGCTGCGCTTCGGCACGACCGGCAGGAGCCTGCTGATCGGGCTGGACGGCCGCCAGATCGTCAACCCGGACCCCGCACAGGTCGGGACGTTCCTGAAGGCCCCCGAGAACCTGCGCCTGGCCGCGGAGCACCGGCCGACGACCCTGACGATCTACAGCCCGTTCGCCAAGGGCACCGTCGTCGAGGCGTACGTGCCGGTCGAGGGCCAGCCCTGGGGCGTGCTCACGTCCCAGACCACCAAGGAGGCCTTTGCCGGGCTGGTCCCGCTGCGGCAGCGGCTGGAGCTGCTGGCCGTCCTGTTCACCGGCCTGGGCCTGCTGCTCGCGGCGGCCGTCACCACCATGATCTACGTACGGGACCGGCGGCTGGCGGCGCAGACGCAGGCCCTCGAGGACGCCAAGGAGCTGTTCCACTCGGCGTTCGACGACGCGCCCAGCGGGGTGGCCCTGGTGGCGGTGGACCTGCGCCTGCTCAGGGTGAACCCGTCGCTGTGCCGGCTGACGGGCTACACCGCCGACGAGCTGCTGGCCCGGACCTTCCTGCAGCTGTGCTCCCCCGAGGACCCGCACCCGGTCGAGGGCTCGCTCCAGCGGCTGATCGCCGGCGAGAGCGGCCTCGGCATGGAGACGCGGTTGCTGCGGGCCGACGGGACGGTCGTGTGGGTGGGCCTGGACGCCTCCGCCGTGCGCGACGAGCGCGGGCGCGCCGTGCACCTCGTGATGCACATCCTCGACATCACCGCGCGGCACGCGGCCCAGGCGGCCATGTCGACGGCCAACCAGCAGGCCGTGCTCGCGCGGGATGCCGCCGTCGCCGCGACCAAGGCGAAGTCGGCGTTCCTGGCCACCATGAGCCACGAGATCCGGACCCCGATGAACGCCGTCATCGGGATGACCGGGCTGCTGCTCGACACCGACCTCGACGCGACGCAGCGCGACTTCGTGGAGACCGTACGCACCAGCGGCGACTCGCTGCTCACGGTCATCAACGACATCCTCGACTTCTCGAAGATCGAGTCCGGCCAGCTGGACCTGGAGGTCGCGGCCTTCGAGCTGCGGGACTGCGTCGAGAGCGCGCTCGGCGTGGTCGCCATCAACGCGGACGCCAAGGCCCTGGAGATGGTCGCCGACCTCGACAGCAGCTGCCCCGACCTCGTCGTCGGCGACGCCACCCGGCTGCGCCAGGTGATGGTCAACCTGGTCGGCAACGCGGTGAAGTTCACCCAGGACGGCGAGGTGGTCGTCACCGTGCACGCGCGGGAGCAGGAGTCGGAGGACGGCGCCATCGAGCTCACCGTCGCGGTGCGCGACACCGGGATCGGCATCCCCGCCGAGCGGATGGACCGGCTGTTCGAGTCCTTCAGCCAGGTCGACAGCTCCACCACCCGCAAGTACGGCGGCACCGGGCTGGGCCTGGTCATCAGCCGGCGCCTGGTGGAGGCGATGGGCGGGCAGCTCGACGTCGTCAGCGAGCCCGGCGTCGGCTCCACGTTCACGTTCACGACCCGGGTGACGGCCTTCGCGGGGCGCCGGTCCGCTCCGTCCCCGCTCGCCGCGCCGCCCGGCCGGACCGCTCTGATCGTCGACGACAACGCCACCAACCGCCGGGTGCTGCGCATGCAGCTGGAGCGCTGGGGACTGGCCTGCACCGACCTCGAGCACCCGGAAGCGGCGCTGGACCTGATCCGCGGGGGGGCGCACTTCGACGTCGCCGTGCTCGACATGCACATGCCGGTGCTGGACGGTGCCGGGCTGGCCGCGCGGATCCGCGAGCTGCCGGCCGGGCGCACCCTGCCGCTCGTGCTGCTGAGCAGCCTGCAGTGGCGGCCACGGCCCGAGGAGCGCGCGCTGTTCGTCGCCCTGCTGCACAAGCCGGCCCGCACCAGCCTGCTGGAGACCACCCTGCTGGAGGCCCTCGACCCCGGCGAGGCCACCCTGCGCGCGGTCGAGAGCACCGGCGGCGTGCGCCGGGCCGACCGCGGCCTGCCGGCAGCCAGGCCGAAGCCCGGGCACCGACCGGAGGGCAGCCGCCGGCTGCGGGTCCTGCTGGCGGAGGACAACCTGGTCAACCAGAAGGTCGCCCAGCTGATGCTGGCGAAGTTCGACCTGCGGGTCGACACCGTCAGCAACGGCCACGAGGCCGTCGCGGCGGTGCTGCGGGCGCCGTACGACCTGGTGCTCATGGACGTGCAGATGCCGGTGCTGGACGGGCTCGCGGCCACCCAGCAGATCCGCGCCGAGCTCCCGTCGCACCGCCGGCAGCCGCACATCGCGGCGATGACCGCCAGCGCGCTCGTCGAGGACCGGCTGGCCTGCGCCGCCGCGGGGATGGACGCCTACCTGCCCAAGCCGGTACGCGCCCAGATGCTGGCGGCGCTGCTCGACGAGGTGCAGCGCCGCCCCGCGGACCAGCAGCGGTAGCTCCTAGTAGCGGTACATCTCGCTCTTGTACGGCCCCTGGACGTCGACGCCGATGTACTCCGCCTGGTCCTTGCGCAGCTCGGTAAGCCGGACGCCGAGCGCTTCGAGGTGCAGCCGGGCCACCTTCTCGTCGAGGTGCTTGGGCAGCACGTAGACCTGCTTGTCGTACTCGTCGTTCTTGGTGAACAGCTCGATCTGCGCGATGACCTGGTTGGTGAAGCTGTTGCTCATCACGAAGCTCGGGTGGCCGGTCGCGTTGCCCAGGTTCAGCAGGCGTCCCTCGCTCAGCATGATGATGCTGTGCGCAGGGGCAGACTCGCCGGCCGGGAAGACCCACTCGTCGACCTGCGGCTTGATGTTGATCCGGGTGATGCCCGGGGTGCGGGTCAGGCCGGCGATGTCGATCTCGTTGTCGAAGTGGCCGATGTTGCCCACGATCGCCTGGTGCTTCATCTGCGCCATGTCGGAGGCCATAATGATGTCCTTGTTGCCGGTGGCGGTGATGAAGACGTCCGCCGTGGCGAGGACGTCCTCGAGGCGGGCCACCTGGTAGCCCTGCATCGCCGCCTGGAGCGCACAGATCGGGTCGATCTCGGTGACGATGACCCGGGCGCCCTGGGCGCGCAGCGACTCCGCCGAGCCCTTGCCGACGTCGCCGAACCCGCAGACGACCGCGGTCTTGCCGGCGAGCATCACGTCGGTCGCGCGGAAGATCCCGTCGACGAGGGAGTGCCGGACGCCGTACAGGTTGTCGAACTTGCTCTTGGTGACCGAGTCGTTGACGTTGATCGCCGGGAAGAGCAGCGAGCCGGCCTTGGCGAACTCGTACAGCCGCATGACGCCGGTGGTGGTCTCCTCGGTCACGCCCTGGATCCCGGCGGCGATGCTGGTGAACCGCCGGGGGTCCTCGGCCAGCGAGCGGCGCAGCGTGTCCAGGATGACCTTGTACTCGTCGGAGTGCGTGTCGTCGTCGCTCGGCACGACGCCGGCGGCCTCGAACTCGACGCCCTTGTGGACCAGCAGTGTCACGTCACCGCCGTCGTCCAGGATCATGTTGGGGCCGGTGTTGCCCTCGGCGTCAGCCGGCCAGGAGACGACCTGCTCGGTGCACCACCAGTACTCCTCCAGCGTCTCGCCCTTCCAGGCGAACACCGGCACGCCCTGCGGGTCCTCGACGGTGCCGTGCGGCCCGACCGCGACCGCGGCAGCGGCGTGGTCCTGCGTGGAGAAGATGTTGCAGGAGACCCAGCGGACCTTCGCGCCGAGCTCGACGAGCGTCTCGATCAGCACCGCCGTCTGCACGGTCATGTGCAGTGAGCCGGTGATCCGGGCGCCGGTGAGCGGCTTGCTCGCGCCGTACTCCGCGCGCATCGCCATCAGGCCCGGCATCTCGTGCTCGGCCAGCCGGATCTCCTTGCGGCCGTACTCGGCCAGGGACAGGTCCGCGACCTTGAAGTCGTGCGTGGCAGTCGTCATGGGGGTCCCTTTTCGGTGTGGAGGCGGGTCAGGGTCGGTGAGCTGCGGATCAGGGTCGGAGCAGCTGCTGGTGCTTGTCCTGCTCGAAGCGCAGCCAGTCGGCATCGTCGAGCTGCTCGGCACGGCCCGATGGGGCGGGCGCGTCGGCTCCGAGGGGGCGGTGCGGGGCGGCCTCGAACCAGTCGTCGAGAGCCGCGGCGAGCGCCGGCTCGCGGCGCAGCCGCAGCGCCACGCCGACGTCGCCGAGCTCGAGCCCGTGGCGGTCGAGCAGCTCCTTGAGCGTGCGGAGCCGCTGCAGCTGCCCGGGCCCGTAGAGCCGGTAGCCGGCCGGGGAGCGCGGGGCGTCGACCAGGCCGAGCTGCTCGATGTAGCGCAGCATGCGCGGCGACCACCCCGTGGTGGTCGCCGCTTCGTGGATCGTGAGGGCCGGCATCGCGTCCGACCTTACCAGAGGTCTGTCAGCCCCGCCAGCAGCTATGACACGCCTGTGTCAGGCAGGTCCTGCAGGGCCACCCCCGGGGCGTCGAGCACGAGGTCGCCGGCGACGACGCACACCCGCAGCACACCCGTCGCGAGGTCGGCCGCCTCCCAGCGGTGCACGCCGGCCTGTCCGGTCGGCGTGCCGGCCCACCGCTCGTCGACCAGGTGCGTCGCCAGCGCCTCGTCCCCCAGCCGCACCCACCGCAGCCGGGTGGCCGCCCGGCCGTCCGGCCCGGCGCCGAGCAGCCGGGTGGCGGCGAGCAGCCAGACCGGGCTGGTGCCGCTGAAGCCGGCGGCGCGGGCGCTGTGCTCGGCGTCCCCCCGCCGCCACAGCACCTCCGGCCCGACGACGCCCCCGCGCAGCTGCCAGCCGCCGGCGTCCACGGCCGCGCGCAGCACCCGCCCGCGGGCGTCGAGCACCACGTCGAGCCGGCCGAGCGGTGCGCCGGTGCCCGGCTGCTCGCGCCGGGCGACGTAGCGCCAGCCGGCCGGGCCGGCGCCGCAGGAGAAGCGCTCCACCGCGTACGGCCCGTCGGGACCCGACAGCAGGTAGGCCCCGGCGGGCACGTCAGGCCCGCCAGGACGACAGGTAGCGCAGCTGGGCGGGCGTGAGGGCGTCGAGCCGGACGTGCATCGCCGCCAGCTTGGTGCGCGCCACCTCCGCGTCGAGGTCGGCGGGCACCGCATGAACCCCGGCGGCGAGGTCGGCGGTGACC
>DASTLY010000107.1:0-47865 GCA_035714445.1 Mycobacteriales bacterium | reverse complement strand
GACGCCGTCTCGAGGATCGCGTGCAGCTGGATCGGCCGGGACACGCCCGCGCGCGCCTCGAGCTGCGCGACGAGGCGGTCGACGTAGTGGATGTCCTCCGGCCCCTCGACCTTGGGGACCATGATCACGTCGAGCCGGTCGCCGATCTCGGTCACCAGCGTGACGAGGTCGTCAAGCGCCCACGGCGAGTCGAGCGAGTTGATCCGGGTCCAGAGCTGGGTGGTGCCGAGCTCCGCCGTCCGGCCGACCTCGACCAGGCCGGCCCGGGCGGCCTGCTTGTTGACGGCCTGCACGGCGTCCTCGAGGTTGCCCAGCAGGACGTCCACCCGCGTCGCGAGGTCCGGCACCTTCGCGACCATCTTCGCGTTCGAGGGGTCGAAGAAGTGGATCATGCGGGAGGGTCGCCAGGGCGTCTCGGTCAGCGGCAGGGGCGCGCCGACGGCGAGCGGGCGGAAGAAGTCCTTTGGGCTACGGGGCACGGCTGGCACCGTACGGGACGGCCCGGTCTGCCGTGACCGCGACCGTACGATGGCGGCATGACCACCGCCGCCGGGCTCTCCGAAGCGGAGCAGACGGCGTGGCGCACCTTCCTGCGGGCGCATGCGACCCTGCTGCGCCGGCTCGAGGGCGAGCTCAGCCGGGAGCACGACCTGCCGCTGGCCTCGTACGACGTGCTGGTGCAGCTGTCGGAGGCGCCAGCGGGGGGCCTGCGGATGACCGAGCTCGCCGAGCGGGTCCTGCTTTCGCGCTCGGGCCTCACCCGGCTGGTCGACCGGCTGGTCCGCGACGGCCTCGTCGAGCGGCACCCCTGCCCCGACGACGCGCGCGGCACGGTCGCGGTGCTGACCGCCGCCGGCGGCGAGCGGCTGCGCTCGGCGTGGCCGACCCACCTGCGGGGCGTGGCCGAGCACGTCAGCCGGCTGGACCACGACGAGGTCCTGACCCTGACCGCCCTGCTCACCAAGCTCGTGCCGGAGGCCGCCGCCGGCGCCACCACCTGCGGCGCCCGGGACCAGGACTGAGCGACCCGGCCCGGCGGGCCGTCGTGCGCGACGCCGTCGGGATCGGGCTCGCGGTCGGTGCGTACGGGCTGTCCTTTGGCGCCGCGGCCCGCGCCGCCGGGCTGTCGGTGCCGCAGGCGTGCGCGCTGTCGCTGCTGATGTTCACCGGCGCGTCGCAGTTCGCCCTCATCGGCGTGCTCGGGGCCGGCGGGGGCGGCCTGTCGGCCGTCGCGGGCGCCGGGCTGCTCGGGACGCGCAACCTGCTGTACGCCGTGCGCCTCGCGGACCTGCTGCGGCTGCGCGGCGGCCGGCGGGTGCTCGCCGCGCAGCTCACGATCGACGAGACGACGGCGATGGCGGCGGGCGCGCCGGTCGGGCTGTCGGGTCTCGGCTTCTGGGCGACCGGCGCCGCGGTCTACGGGTGCTGGAACGCCGCCACCCTGCTGGGCGCGGTCGGCGCCGGCGTCGTCGACACCACGGCCCTCGGTCTGGACGCGGCCGTGGGCGCGGCGTTCCTCGGCCTGCTGGTGCCGCAGGTGCGCGACCGGTCGGCGCTCGGCGTCGCCGCCTGCGGCGCCGCGCTGGCCGTCCTCGCGATCCCGGTCACGCCGCCGGGCGTTCCCGTGCTGCTGGCCGGGCTCGCCGTGCTGCTCGCCCGGCCCTGGCGTCCCCGGCCGTGACCTGGCTGACGGTGCTGGCGGGGGCCGCGCTGTGCTTCGTCCTGAAGCTGGCCGGCTGGCTGGTGCCGGCCCGCCTGCTGGCCGACCCGCGCATCCGCCGCGCGGCCGAGCTGCTGCCGGTGGCGCTGCTCGCGGCGCTGGTCGTCGTGCAGGTGCTCGGGGTCGGGCGCGGGCTGCAGGTCGACGCCCGGGCCGCCGGTCTGCTGGCCGGGGCTGCCGCGCTCGCCCTGCGGGCGCCGTTCCTGGTCGTGGTGGTCGTCGCCGCGGCGACGGCCGCGCTGCTGCGTGCGGCGGCCTGACCCGCTACGGCCGCGCCACCGGGGCAGCGGCTGCGGGCGTCCAGTTGAAGGTGTAGTTGATCGCGATCCCGTCGTCGTTCACGCCCAGCCGGGGTTCGACGTCGGTGGTGAGGTGGCCGATCGCCGGGCCGGAGAGCACGGTGCTGGACTCCGGGTTCCTCGTGGAGAGCGGGAAGCGGCGCTGCTGACCGAGGAACCCGGCCAGGTGTTCGCGGTTCAGGCCGAGCTGGGTTGCTGCGGAGGCGAGCTCGGCGGTGAGCTCGTCCAGGTCACGGACGTGTGCATTGACGGTCACGCCGTCGAGCAGGCCACCGGGTACGTCGGGGATGAACACGCCGACGGCGATGGCGCGGGTGCTGGTGAACTGCCGGCCGCCGGGCAGGTCGAAGGTGACGGTCCAGTAGTCATCCCCGTTCCGGTCGAAGATCGCGCTGTAGCTGCCCTTGCGGACCCCTAACTCCTGAGCGGTGCGCGGCGCGGTCAGGTCCCAGTGCACGACGCGATCCTCGAAGAACCGCTGCAGGGTCTGCTGCCCGACGTCGTCGGGCGAGGAGGTCGAGGGCACGGTGCACCCTCCGGTCAGCAGGAGGGCCGCCAAGGCCAGGACAAGGGTGCTGCGGGCCCGGTCGATCGCTGGGCCTCGCCTCGGGGTGGCCGTCGTCATCGCACGACCGGGTACCAGTTGGGGGGGTAGGGGCCGATCTGCCGCAGGATCTCGGGGATCCGGGGGGCCAGGGCATGACCACAGCCTGCTGCACGAAGCGGGCAAACCGCCGCCTCGGAGGCGCGCCGCAGCGGGAGGAACCACCCGTATGGCCCAGTCAGCGAAGGGTCTGCTCCGGGACCGACATCGGGCGCTCGCCGTGCGCAGCGGCCGTCATCGCGCCGACGACCGGCTGCCGGCACCACGGGCAGACGGCCCAGCCGGGGTCGAGCCGGCGGGTGCAGGCGGCGCACAGGTCGCGCCCGAGCGGGCTGCCGTCCCACGGGCAGACCTGCATGTCGTCGCCCATCGCCCGGGCGCAGGTGGGGCAGGTCTGCCCGCCCACCGCGTCGACGTGGGTGGCCCGGAGCACCTCCTCGTACGTGGTCTCCCCGCGGTGCGCCGCCGCCAGCGCAGAGGTTCGCAGCGTCTCCATGCCGTGCTCGCGCGCGGCGGCGCCGATGGCCTCCTCGGTGGGGGTGGCCAGCAGCACCCGCCGCAGCGACGCGGTGACCGGCAGCACCTCGAACACCCCGCGGCGGCCGCGGTAGCCGGTGCCGGCGCACTCCGCGCAGCCGCGCCCCTGCCGCGGGGTGGCGTCGACCAGCTCCCGCTGCGACAGCCCCAGCAGGTGCCGGACCTCGGCCGTGGGCTGGTACGCCGCCGAGCAGCTGCCGCACGGGGTGCGCACCAGGCGCTGGGCGACCACGAGGGACAGCGCGGACGCGACCAGGAACGGCTCGACCCCCATGTCGACCAGCCGGGTGACGGCGGCGACCGCGTCGTTGGTGTGCAGCGTGGTGAGCACGAGGTGGCCGGTCATCGACGCCTGCATGGCCAGCTCGGCGGTCTCGGGGTCGCGCACCTCGCCCACCAGCACGATGTCCGGGTCCTGGCGCAGGATGCTGCGCAGGCCGGCGGCGAACGTCAGCCCCGACTTGTTGTGCACCTGGACCTGGGTGATGCCGTTGACCTGCACCTCGACGGGGTCCTCGAGGGTGACGATGTTGCGGTCGGGCGTGCTCACCTGCTGGATCGCGGCGTACAGGGTGTTGGTCTTGCCCGAGCCGGTCGGCCCCGTGATGAGCACCAGGCCCTGGGGCTGCTGCAGGCTGGCGTCCAGCAGCAGCCGCTGGGCGGCCCCGAGGCCGGTGCCCGCCAGCGTGGGGACGTTCTCGGCGCGGGGGAGCAGTCGCACGACGACCTTCTCGCCGTGCAGGGTGGGCAGGGTCGAGACGCGGGCCTCGACGACCAGCCCGTCCACGGTCAGCTTCGCGCGGCCGTCCTGCGGGCGGCGCCGCTCGGCGATGTCGAGGCCGGACACGATCTTGATGCGGCTGACCGCCGCCGCGGCCGCGTTCTTCGGCACCCGCATCACGTCGCGGAGCAGGCCGTCGACGCGGTAGCGGATCCGCAGGTCGCCGCTCTGCGGCTCGACGTGCACGTCGCTGGCGCGGGCGCGTACGGCGTCGGCCAGCACCACGTCGACCAGCCGCACGATCGGCGCGGCCTCGACCGACTGCGTCGACACCTCGACGGGGGCGACCTCGTCGGCCCCGAAGTTCTCGAACAGGATGTGCACGTCGGAGGAGTCCTCCGACAGCGACCACGAGCGGGCCAGGGAGTCCCGCACCTGGCTGTCGGTGGCGACCAGCACGATCAGCTCGACGGCGCCGGTGTAGAGCTTGACGTCGTCGAGGGCCACCACGTTGGTGGGGTCGGCGGTCGCGACGGTCAGCCGCGAGCCGTCGCGCTCCAGGACGAGGATCCCGCTGCGCTCCGCCACGGCCCGCGGCAGCAGCCGGACGTGCTCGGGGATCGCCATCGTCTGGCCGAGGTCGACCAGCGGCAGCCCGAGCGCCTCCGCGAGCGCCACCGCGACCTGCCGCTCGCTGGCGAACCCCGCCTGGATGACGACCGTGCCCAGGCGCGGTCGGGGAGCGCCGGGCGGGACGTCGGACTGCATCTGCAGCGCCCGCATGAGCTGGTCCTGGTCGATCAGCCCCTGCTGCACGAGGACTTCACCGATGCGGCGCCGGGGCAGGGCGGCGCCTCCGTCGTACGCCGGGGCATGGCTGCTCACCGGGAGGGCATCGGCGCCCGCTGCGGGCAGGTGAAGCGATCCGGGCGCAGCTACTCCGAGCTCTCGCCGGCGAACGGCTCGCCCAGGCTGCCGCCGACACTGCCGCTGACGCTCCCGACGCCGGTCGCCGCGCCCTCCTCGCCGCGCTGCTTGGTGGCCCGCCGCTTGCGCTCGGCCCGCCGCTCGCGCTCCTCGCGCTTGTCGCGGGCCGCCCGGTCGTACAGCACCTTGCCGGCGGTCTCCCCGGAGCGCGCCACGACCTCCTCGGTGAGCTCGTGCAGCTGCTCGCGCAGGTAGTCGCGGGTCGGCACCTCGCCGACGGCCTGGCGCAGCGACGCCAGCTCGCGGGTGAGGTACTCGACCTCGGCCATCAGCCGGGCGTTCTGGGCGCGGTCCTCGTCCATGCTGACCCGGTCGCGGTCGGTCTGCCGGTTCTGCGCGAGCAGGATGAGCGGGGCGGCGTACGACGCCTGCAGCGACAGCAGCAGGGTCAGGAAGGTGAAGGTGTACGGGTCGAACGCCACCGGCGTGACGTTGACCAGCACCCAGACGACGATGAACACCGTCATGTAGACGAGGAACTTGGCCGTTCCCAGGAACCGCGCGATCCGCTCCGAGAAGCGGCCAAAGGTGTCCGGGTCGTAGTGCGGTCGCGGCACGAGGGTGCGCCGGGTCTGGACCGGCGTGTCCAGGCGCGGCCGGCGGGCTGCCCGCTCAGCCACGGGACACCCCCCGCGTGCCACGGGTCTCGCGCCAGTTCTGCGGCAGCAGGTGGTCCAGGACGTCGTCGACCGTGACCGCGCCGAGCAGGTGCCCCTCGGGGTCGACGACCGGCACCGCCACCAGGTTGTACGACGCCAGGTGGCGGGTCACCTCGGGAAGCGGGCAGTCCGGCGGGAGCGGGTCGATGTCGTCGACCACGGCGCTGATGAGGGCGCTCGGCGGCTCCCGCAGCAGGCGCTGGAAGTGCGCGGTGCCGAGATAGCGCCCTGTCGGCGTCTCGTACGGCGGGCGCACGACGTAGACCTGGGCGGCCAGCGCCGGTGACAGGTCGGCGTTGCGGACTCGCGCGAGGGCCTCGGCCACCGTGGCGGTCGGGCTCAGGATGACCGGCTCGCTGGTCATCAGCCCGCCGGCCGTGTCGTCGCTGTAGGCCAGCAGCTGGCGCACCGGCCCGGCCTCGTCGGGGTGCATGAGGTCCAGCAGCCGCTGGGCCTCGGCCGGCTCGAGCTCGCCGAGCAGGTCGGCGGCGTCGTCGGCGCCCATCGCCTCCAGCACGTCGGCGGCCCGCTCGTCCTCGAGCCCCGCGAGCAGCTCGACCTGCTCGTCCTCCGGCAGCTCCTCGAGCACGTCCGCGAGCCGCTCGTCGTCGAGCGCCGCGGCGATCTCCGCGCGCCGCTTGCCCGACAGGTCGTGCAGCACCCCGGCCAGGTCGGCGGGCCGCAGCTTCTCGAACACCGCCAGCAGGTTGGCCGCGCCCTGCCCGTCCTCGGGCAGCGCGAAGCCGGTCACCTCGTCCCACTCCAGCTGCAGCAGCTCGGCGCGGCGCCGCCGCGTGCCGCGCCGCACCGCCACCCGGCTGAGCAGCCAGTCGGTACGCGTCTGCTCCATCGCGATGTCGACGACCGTCGCCTCCTCGCCGGTCGCGGTGACCTGCACCCGCCGGTCGAGCATCTCCGCCAGCACCAGCGTCTCGCCCGGCCGCTTGTCGAACCTGCGCAGGCTGACCGTGCCGGTGGTCAGCACCACGGCGTCCGGGTCGATCGAGGTGACCCGGCCGATCGGGACGAAGATCCGGCGCCTGGTCTGGATCTCGACCGCCAGGCCCAGCACCCGGGGCGCGTCCCTGCCGATCCGCAGGGCGACCACGACGTCGCGCACCCGGCCGACCTGGTCGCCGTTGGGGTCGAAGACCGGGAGTCCGGCGACCCTGGCGACGTAGACGCGGGTGCCGGTGCTCACCGGGCAAGGCTAGTCGCGCGGCCCCCCGCGTCAGGGGACGCGCACAGGATGATCCCGTGCGGCGGAGGCGGAGCTGCCGTTCGCGGGACACTGGTCACTCACCGGGGGACCGGCTCGACGGTGCCGTCGGGCGTCAGCGAGAGCACCCGGCTCTCCCGCGCCCAGCGGGCCGGCTGCGCCTCGCCGTCGGGCGCGTTCAGGCGCTCGGCGTGCAGCAGCGGGACGAGCTCGTCCCAGGCCGGCGACCCCGGCCGGGCCTGGCGCACCGTGGCCCACCACTGCACGACCCGGTCGGCCTGGCGCTGCCGGCTGCGCACCACCACCAGGACGCGGTCGCCGTCGCCGACGTCCCCGACCGGCTGCTCGAGGCCGTCGACGACCAGGTGCGCGGCCCCGTCGTGCCACACGTGCCAGACCGGGTGGGCCCGGCGGGCGCCGTCGCGCACCAGCCAGAGGACCCCGCTGCGCCGGGTCGCCTCCTCGACGAGAGCGCGGTTCATCCCGCGAGTTTGACCGACCCGGGTCGGGGGACCCGTCGGCGTGGCCGTCCGGTAAGGGCGACCTCACCCTCGCAACGGGGTGACTCGGGGGCGCCCGGGCAGGTGCCGGCCTGAAGCGACAGCGACCTGATCAGACAGCGAGAGGACGGCACGTGTTCTTCCACAAGCAGGAGCTCCAGTTCAGGGCCGAGCCGAGCAAGCCCGACGCGGTCTACGCGCGCCGGCTGCAGGAGGTGCTCGGCGGGCAGTACGGCGAGATCACCGTCGCCATGCAGTACATGTTCCAGGCCTGGAACATGCACATCCCCGGCAAGTACCGCGACCTGGTCTTCGGCATCGGCGCCGAGGAGATGGGCCACGTCGAGATGCTCGCGACGATGATCGCGCGGCTGCTGGAGAAGGCACCCGTCGAGCAGGCCGAGTCGGCCATGAAGGCCGACCCGACCGTCGCGGCCGTGATCGGCGGCATGGACATCCAGCACGCCATCGTCGCGGGTGCGGGCGCCCGCGCGGTCGACAGCATGGGCAACCCCTGGCAGGGCAGCTACATCACCGCCAGCGGCAACCTGCTCGCCGACTTCACGGCCAACGCCAACGCCGAGATGCAGGGCCGGGTGCAGGCCGCGCGGCTGTTCCACGCCACCGACGACCACGGCGTACGCGACCTGCTGAGCTTCCTCATCGCGCGCGACACGATGCACCAGAACCAGTGGATCGCGGCGGCCCGCGAGCTGCAGGCCGAGGGCCACGAGCTGCTGCCGGTGCCGAGCAACTTCCCGCAGAGCAGCGAGGAGACCAGCGTCAACGGCCAGTACCTCAACTTCTCGGACGGTGTGACCGCCCGGGAGGGGTCGTGGGCGTCCGGTCCGAAGCCCGACGGCACGGGCGAGTTCACCTACCACGACGGTCCGACGACGACCGCCGAGATGCCGCCGCCCACCACGCCCGACCCGCGCCTGTACGGCACCACCGGCGTCCCGAACACGATCGAGAAGGTCAAGGGCAAGGTCAAGGACCTCCTGTAGAGGAACGGTCCCGGGTCGTCTCACCCGGGTGGGCGTACACGATGCCCACCCGGGTGCGAGGCTGTCGGCGGTACGGGTGGCGGCCCGCTCGTCGCCCGGCCCCCTGACCCGACCCTTCGGAGGCCGCAACACATGTGCGCTTCTGCCCACGCCGAGTCGGGGCGATGACCTCCGCGGCGCGCACCGGCGGAGGGCAGCCCGACCCCGGCGACCCGGCCGATCGGCAGACGCAGCTGCAGGTCGTCCGTGCCCGGGGCCGGCTGCGTGGCTCGCTGCCGCTGCTGGGCCCGGCGTTCGTCGCGGCCATCGCGTACGTCGACCCGGGCAACTTCGCCACGAACTTCTCCGCCGGCGCCTCGTACGGCTACATGCTCGTGTGGGTGATCGTGGCCGCCAACCTCATGGCGATGCTGATCCAGTCGCTGTCGGGCAAGGTCGGCCTCGCCACCGGACACAACCTGCCGGAGCTGTGCCGGCTGCACTTTCGCCGGAGTGTGACGCGGGGCCTGTGGGTGCAGGCCGAGATCGTCGCCATGGCCACCGACCTCGCGGAGATCATCGGGGGGGCCATCGCGCTGCAGCTGCTGTTCGACGTCCCGCTGCTCGCCGGCGGGCTGATCACCGCGATGGTGGCCTTCGGGCTGCTCGCGATCCAGGACAGCGGCTACCGGCCGTTCGAGCTGGTGATCGGCGGGCTGCTCGCCGTCATCCTGCTGGGCTTCCTGTTCAGCATCGTGCGCAGCGGGGCCGACCTGCCCGACCTCGGTGCCGGCCTGGTGCCGACCTTCGACGGCAGCGACAGCGTGCTGCTGGCCGCCGGCATCCTCGGCGCGACCGTCATGCCGCACGTCATCTACCTGCACAGCGCCCTGACCACCGACCGCATCCCCGCGGCCGACCTCGGCGAGATCCGCCAGCTGCTGCGCCACCAGCGCCTCGACGTCGTCCTCGCGATGGGCCTGGCCGGGCTGGTCAACCTGGCGATGCTCGTGCTCGCCGCGCGGCTGCTGTCCGGCTCCAGCGCCCCGGACGTCGACACGCTGTCGGGGGCGCACGCCGCGATCGGCGACAGCGCCGGCCCGCTGGTCGCCCTGGCGTTCGCCGTCGCGCTGCTCGCCTCGGGGTTCGCCTCGTCCGGTGTCGGCACCTACGCCGGGCAGGTCGTGATGCAGGGGTTCCTGCAGCTGCAGGTGCCCCGGGTGGTGCGCCGCGGGGTGACCATGGCGCCGGCGCTGGTGGTGCTCCTGCTGGGCCTGGACCCGACCCGGGCGCTGGTGCTGAGCCAGGTCGTCCTGTCCTTTGGCATCCCGTTCGCGCTGGTGCCGCTGCTGCTGCTGACCCGCCGTCGCGACATCATGGGCGAGCTGGTCAACGCCCGCCTCACCACCGTGGTCGCCGGTCTGGTGGCCGCCGTCATCATCTGCCTCAACGGCTTCCTGCTGGTCGACACGTTCGTGGGCTGAGCCGGGCGCTCAGCTCCTGGCGCGCCTCAGCTCCTGGCGGGTCTCAGCTCCGGGCGCTTTGGGAGGCGACGTAGGACCAGGCGCGCAGCGTGCGGAACAGGGCCACCGGCTCGAGGTCGTCCGCGCCGATGGTGGGGGCGAAGCGCAGGTGCTCGCCGTCGTACGCCGCCCCGAGCTCGAGCCGGCCCCACTGCCGCCACCCGCCGAGCAGCGGGGCGGCGTACAGGGCGAAGGTGCTCGCCGAGGTCGGGCGGGCGCCGAGGAGCAGCCGGCGACCCGTTCCGGTGCGGTAGGGCAGCACCGACGACCAGGTCGGCGACAGCACCGACGGCGCGAACACGAAGCGCCACGCGCTGTTGACGAGCAGGTCGAGCGGCGCCTCGCCGCTGCCCTGGCCGGGCAGGCGCAGCGCGAGGCCCTCGACGTCGGGCAGCGGCGACGGCAGGCCGGCGCCGCGGGACAGCCGCACCACGCCGGTGTACTCGCCGGGCACGTCGAGCAGCCGGGCGCCCCAGCTGCTGCCGCCGGGCACCAGCAGCCGGCAGCTGTGCGTCCGGCCGTGCGGGTGGAAGATCCGGGCGCCGCGCAGGGCCGTGCCGAACCCGAGGGTGCTCGCCAGCGCGGCGCGTGGCAGGGCCAGCGCCGCGTCGGCGAGCGGGATCGGCGCGGGCAGGGGGGTGCGCGAGTGCTCGAGGTCGGTCACGGCGCCGGTGTGCCCGGGTCGCGGGCCCTCACGCACCGGGCCGCGCCTGTCCGCTGCCCCCGCCTGCGTGACCCGGGCCACGGTCGCCCCGCTCGCTCCTGTCACGGGGCGGTGCGACACTCGGGGCCAGCGCGGCCGCGGATCGGCGCCGCGCACGAGCGCGGGGAGCAACCATGGCACGACTGGCCGCCACCGAGGGTCTGACCGAGATCCAGCAGGAGATCCTGTCCACGGTGAAGGGCTTCGTGGACAAGGAGATCCTGCCGTACGCGACCGACCTCGAGCACAAGGACGAGTTCCCCGAGGCCATCGTGGACGGGATGAAGGACATGGGCCTGTTCGGCCTGATGATCCCGGAGGAGTACGGCGGCCTGGGTGAGTCGCTGTTGACGTACGCCCTGGTGGTCGAGCAGATCGCCCGCGGCTGGATGAGCGTCTCCGGCGTGATCAACACGCACTTCATCGTGGCGTACATGCTCATGCACCACGGGACCGAGGAGCAGAAGCAGCGCCTGCTGCCGCTGATGGCCGCCGGTGAGCTGCGCGGCGGGTTCTCGATGAGCGAGCCGGGCTGCGGCTCGGACGTTGCGGCGATCAAGAGCAAGGGCGTGCGCGACGGCGACGACTACGTGCTCGACGGCTCGAAGATGTGGCTGACCAACGGCGCGCGGGCCGGGCTGATCGCGACGCTGGTCAAGACCGACGAGGGCGGCAGCTCGGTCTACAAGAACATGACGACGTTCCTGGTCGAGAAGGAGCCCGGCTTCGGCGAGACCGCGCAGGGGATCACGATCCCCGGCCGGATCGAGAAGATGGGCTACAAGGGCGTCGAGACCACCGAGATGGTGATGGAGGGCGCCCGCGTGCCGGCGTCCTCGATCCTCGGCGGGGAGCAGGGCCGCGGTCGCGGCTTCTACCAGATGATGGACGGCGTCGAGGTCGGCCGGGTCAACGTCGCGGCGCGCGCCTGCGGCATCTCGATCCGGGCGTTCGAGCTGGCGATCCAGTACGCCCAGCAGCGCTCGACGTTCGGCAAGCCGATCGTGGAGCACCAGGCGATCAGCTTCAAGCTCGCCGAGATGGCGACCAAGGTCGAGGCCGCGCACGCGCTGATGGTCAACGCCGCGCGCCTGAAGGACGCCGGCAAGCGCAACGACGTCGAGGCCGGCATGGCCAAGCTGCTGGCCAGTGAGTACTGCGCCGAGGTCACCCAGGAGTCGTTCCGCATCCACGGCGGCTACGGCTACTCCAAGGAGTACGAGATCGAGCGGCTCATGCGCGAGGCGCCGTTCCTGCTCATCGGCGAGGGCACCAGCGAGATCCAGAAGACGATCATCAGCCGGGGCCTGCTCAAGGACTACAAGCTCCAGGGCTAGCCGCCGGTGCGCCGCGGACCTCGCGCTGGGCGACCAGGACGCGCTCCGTAGGCTGGCCCCCGTGTCCGGGGACCAGGTGCTGCTGCTCGTAGAGGCGCACCTGCTCAGCGTGTTCGGCCAGGACAGCGGTCGCGCCGGGGTGAGCTTTCTCGGGGCCGAGCGCATCGACGTGCTGCGGTTCGGGCCCGACCCGGACGGCCTGGTCCGCTACGTCACGCTGGGGATGAGCCGCGCTCCGATGGGCGACCCGGGCGCCGAGCTGGTCGCCTCCCACGGGCCGCGCGCGGAGCTGCTGCTGACGGTGCGCGACCTGCACGACAGCGTCCTGCGTCGCCTCGCGGTGCTGGCCGCGAGCCCGGCCGTGGAGAGCGTCGTGGTCGCGCCCGGCGCGGGGCTCGACCTCGGCGAGCAGCTGTGGGACGGCGCGCCCTTCACGGCGGTCCTGGTCGGCGAGCCGGGCGGCCTCGTGCCCGACGTGTCGTTCGACGACGAGCAGGAGCCGGTCCGCTTCCTGCCGCTGCTGCCCATGACGCCGGGGGAGGCCGCGTACAAGCGGGTGCACGGTGCGCAGGCGCTCGAGGAGCTGTGGCTGCGCCACGGCACCGACCTGCGCGACCCGCGGCGGCCCCAGGTGCCGCTGGCCCGGCCGGCGTGAACGCCCCGCTGGAGGACCGGTTCCGGCAGCAGGCGGACCAGTGCCGCCAGGCCGGCAGCGCCCTGACCGCCGCTCTGCTCGAGGGCGCCGCGGGCGAGCTGGCCGTCCCGGGGCCGGTCCGCGACCTGCTGGCTCCGCTCGCGGGCGACCCGGCCGGCAGCGTGCCGTCGCTGCGCTTCGCGGGCGCGCTGCACCGGCTGGTGCTCGAGCGCCGGGCGCCGGCCCTCGCCCTGCACTACCCGAGCGTCGGCGGCACGGCGGGACCCGAGGGGGCGTGGGCGGCCGCCCGGGAGGTCGTGGCCACCGAGCGCCGGCTGCCCGACCTGGTGCGGGCCCCCGTGCAGACCAACGAGGTGGGGCGCAGCGCCGTGCTGTACGGCGGGCTGCTGCACGTCGCCGCGCAGACCGGGCTGCCCGTGCGGCTGCTGGAGGTGGGTGCGAGCGCGGGGCTCAACCTGCGGGTCGACGCCTTCGCGTACGAGGTGGGCGGCCGGGTGCTCGGCGATGCGGACAGCCCGGTACGGCTGCGCGAGCCGTGGTCCGGGTCGCTGCCGCCGGACGCGCCGCTGCGGGTGACCGAGCGGCTGGGCTGTGACCCCGGGCCGCTCGACCCGGCGAGCACGGCCGATCGGCTGACCCTGACGTCGTACGTGTGGGCGGACCAGACCGAGCGGGTCGAACGGCTGCGTGGGGCGCTCGCGGTCGCCGGCCGGGTGCCGGCCCGGGTGGACGCGCTGCCGGCCTCGGCGTTCCTGCGTCGCGAGCTCGCGCAGCCGGTGCCCGGGGTCGCGACCGTGGTGTGGCACAGCGTGGTGTGGCAGTACCTCGACCCGGGCGAGCGGGACGCGCTGGACGGGCTCCTGGCCGAGGCCGGCGAGCGCGCCACGACGCAGGCGCCGCTCGCCCGGCTGTCCCTGGAGCCGGAGCGCCCGTCCGGCGACGCGTTCCGGTTCGGCGTCGACCTCACCACCTGGCCCGGCGGCATCCGTCGGCGGCTGGCGACGGCGAGGGGACACGGCCCGCCCGTTCGCTGGAGCTGACCCGCTGACAGGATCGGGACTCGTCTAGCGGGAGGGGTCGTCGTGCAGTTCGGCCGGTACTACGAGGAGTTCGAGGTCGGGGCGGTCTACAAGCACTGGCCCGGCAAGACCGTCACCGAGTACGACGACCACCTGTTCTGCCTGCTCACGATGAACCACCACCCGCTGCACCTGGACGCGACCTACGCGGCCACCACGCAGCAGGGCCGCAACGTCGTCGTCGGCAACTACGTCTACTCGCTGCTGCTCGGCATGTCGGTGGCCGACGTGTCCGGCCGGGCGATCGCCAACCTCGAGGTCGAGTCGCTCAAGCACGTGGCCCCGACCTTCCACGGCGACACGGTCTACGGGCAGACCGAGGTGCTCGACAAGACCGAGAGCACGAGCAAGGACGACCGCGGGGTCGTGTACGTCGAGACCAAGGGCTACAACCAGGACGGGGTGCTGATCTGCATCTTCCGTCGCAAGGTGATGATCCCCAAGCGGGTCTACGCGGAGCGCACCGGTGGCGAGTTCCCCGGCCGCCCCGAGCTGCGCGAGCCCGCGCCCAAGGGGTAGCCGGCCGAGCCGATCCTTGACCGGGCCCCCCGCGCGGGTGACCGTGTGCAGGTGACCGTGACCTCGCTGTGTCCTCGGTGTTCCGGTCCGCTACGGCCCCCCGGCCTGATGTCGAGCTCGTGGGAGTGCGCCCTGCACGGCGCCGTCCCGCCGTACACGCCGGTGCTGCGGGCCAACGGCGAGAGCGTGCGGCAGCTCGCGGCCCGCGCCGCCGTGCCGGTCTGGTCGCCGTTGCCGTTGCTGGCCGGCTGGACGCTGGCGGGGCTCGCCCGGGCCGGCGACGAGCGCCACGGCGCCACGGCGACGGCAGTGGCGTTCAGCGGGCCCTGTCCGCTGGGCGGGCCCGCCGACCTGGTGCTCGTCGCCGAGGAGCCCGGCACCGGCCTCGGCGCCCGGCTCGCCGGCGCGGACGGCCTCGACGCCGGTGACGTGGTCGCGGGCGCGCCGGACGCCAAGGTGCTGGCCGGCGGACACCCGACCCCGCTGTGGCGGGTCGCGGGCGCCGACGACCGGGCCGTCTTCGTGGGCGAGGCCCTCGGGGTGTGGCTGTGGGCGGTGCTGTGGCCACCGGCCGCCGAGCTGGTCCTGCTCGAGCACGTCGAGCTGCACGACCTGCGGCACGACGCCCACGCCCTGCTCGAGCTGCCGGTCGGTGCGCCCTCGACCCGGCTGGGTGCCGCGTGAGAGCGTCTGCGGTATGAGCATCGATGGTCGCGCCAGCCGGTACGCCGTGCCCCTGGCGACCCTGCTCGCGGGCGCCGCGGTGCCCCTCGAGCAGCAGGTCACCGAGCAGTCGGTGCCGCGGCCGGAGCCCCTCGACGCATGGACCGTGCCGGTGGGTCCCGAAGGGCACGGCGACGGCGACGGGGACTAGCCGACGTTGACGCTCACCCCACGCTGAGCTCCGGCTCGCCGCGCTCGCGGTCCCACGCCAGCACGTCGGCCGCGGTCCTCGACAGGGGTGTCGCGGGCAGGCCGACCGCCCGGGCCGCGGCCGCGCTGCGCCGGAACAGCGGGTCGAAGCGCGGGTCCGCGAGCACCAGCGGGGCCGTGGGGTCGACCGCGACCTCGGCCAGCTCGACGGTGCTGCCGGCGGCCTCCGCGCAGATCCGGACCAGGCCGCCCAGGGTGACCGGCTCGGCCGGGCCGACCGCGTTGTAGGTGCCGAGCCGGTCGTCCTCGAGCAGGGCGACGACCAGCGCCGCGTGGTCGCGGGAGTCGACCACCTGCACCGGCTGGTCCAGCCGGCCGGGCACCTCGACCCGGCCGCCGCGGGCCGCCCGGCGCACCCAGGAGGTGAAGCGGTCGGTCGGGTCGTACGGGCCGGCGACGATGCCCGGGCGCACGATCGTGGCGCGCTCTCCCCAGCGCGCGGTCGCGTCGTCCTCGCAGGCGACCTTGAGCCGGCCGTACGTCTCCGGCGTGACCTGCTCGGTGCCCCGCTCGGCCGGCAGCCGGGGGCTGTCCTCGGCCATCGCCTCGGGCTGCGCCGCCTCCACGTCGTAGACCGAGCCGGTCGAGATCAGCAGGTAGCGGCCGGCAGCGCCCACCGCGTCCGCCGCCTGCTGCACGTGCCGGGGGACGTACGCGCTGACGTCGACCACCGCGTCCCACCGGCCCGAGGCGAGCGTCGCGTAGTCGCCGGTCTCCCGGTCGCCCGGGCGCCGCTCCACCTGGGGGAACAGGTCGCTGCCCGTACGGCCGCGGCTGAACAGCGTCGGCCGGTGCCCTCGCTCGAGCGCGCGCTCGACGATCGCGCGGCCGACAAAGGACGTTCCACCGAGCACCAGGAGGTCCACGGCGCCGACTCTACGGTCGGGCCGCTACGTCCCCAGCAGCCCGGCGCGCTCCGCGTCGGTGACCGGCCGCGGCCGGTGGTACTCGTCGACGGCCACGACGGTGACCCGGCCGACGGCGACGGTGGCGTCGCCGTCCACGAGGTCGTGACGGACGACGAACGAGGTACGGCCGACCCGTTCGACGTAGACCGTGACGAGCACCTCGCGGGTCGAGGACGGCACCTCCCGCCGGTGGTCGCACTCGCTGCGCGCGACCAGGACGTGCCCGCGCAGGGTGCTGCCGTGCTCGTACATGAAGCGCACCCGGGCGGTCTCCATGTAGACCAGGTACTGGACGTGGTTGACGTGGCCGAGCGGGTCGAGGTCGGCGAACCGGGTCTGCACGGCCAGGCGAAGGCGGGGACGCGGGTCGTCGGCGGGGTGGCTCACCCGGCGAGGCTAGCCACCCCGGCCCGGCCGGCGTGGTGCAGTGGCTGCTCCGACCTGCCCGCCGTCCACAGGGGAGCCCGCTGTGCGCCGCCCGACCCTGGTCCTGTCCGGCCTGCTGGCCCTCGTGCTCGCCGCCGTGGCGGTCTGGCAGGTGCCGAGGCTGTTCGGCGACGACGACGGGGACGCCCGCGCCGCCCGCGCCTTTGCGGCCGCCTGGACCGGCGGGACGCTGGCCGACCTGCCCTGGGACCCCGCCGGCGGGCCCGACCCGGCCGGCCAGGTGGCGGCGCTCACCGCCGGCCTGCTTCCCGACGCCGCGGACCGGCCGGCGGCCGTCTCGGTCGTCGCCGTACGCGGCGAGGGGGACACCGCGACCGCCGACCTCGACGTGCGGTGGGAGGTCGGGGCGCCCTGGCGGTACCGCACGCAGCTGCCGCTGCGCCGCTCCGGCGACACCTGGCGGCCGGTGCTCAGCCCCGCGGTGGTCCAGCCGGCGCTCACGCCCGGCCGGGTGCTGCGTACCCGGGTCGTCCAGGCGCCCCGCGCCGCCGTGACCGACCGCACGGGTGCGCCGATCGTCACCGCCCGGCCGGTGGTCGACGTGGGCATCCAGCCGTCCCGGGCGCCGGACCTGACCGGCTCCACCCGGCAGGTGGCCGCGCTGACCGGCGTCGACGCGGCCGGCCTGCTGACCCGGGCGCAGGCCGCGCGCCCCGACGCCTTTGTCGACGTGGTGACGCTGCGCCGCGAGGCGTACGACGCCGTCCGGGACCGCCTGCGGCCGGTCCCCGGCGTGGTCCTGCGCGAGGGCGTGCGGCAGCTGGCGCCGACGACGGCCTTCGCCCGGGCGCTGCTGGGCAGCGTGGGGCCGGCCACCGCGGAGGCGGTCTCGAGAAGCGACGGGCGGGTGCGCGCCGGCCAGGAGGTCGGGCTGTCCGGGCTGCAGCAGCGCTTCGACGCCCAGCTCGGCGGCACCGCCGGCCTCACCGTCGAGGCGGTGGACGCCGCGACCGGGGCCAACGCGCAGAGCCTGCTGAGCACACCGCCGGCGCCCGGCACCCCGCTGCAGCTCACCCTCGACCCGCGGGTCCAGCAGGCCGCGGACGCGGCGCTCGCCGCCCGCACGCCGGCCGGCAAGGTCGGTGCGCTGGTCGTGCTGCAGCCGAGCACCGGCGACGTGCTCGCGGTCGCCAACACCGGGCCGGACGGGCCCGGCGTCGACCGCGCGCTCACCGGCCGCTACCCGCCGGGCTCCACCTTCAAGATCGCGTCCACCCTGGCGCTGCTGCGCCAGGGACTGACCCCCGACGAGGTGGTGCCGTGCCCGGCGCAGGCGACCGTCTCGGGCAAGGTGTTCGTCAACGCGGAGGCCGGGCAGCTGGGGCCGGTGCCCTTCCGCACCGACTTCGCGCAGTCGTGCAACACCGCGTTCGTCGGCAGCGCCCGGCGGGTCAGCGGGGCCCAGCTGCAGGCGGCGGCGCGCGACCTGGGCTACGGCACGTACGACCTGGGGGTCGGCGCGTTCGGCGCCGACGTCCCGGCCGCCGACGACCCGGTGGAGCACGCCGCGTCGTTGCTCGGGCAGGGCCGGGTGCTGGCGAGCCCGCTGGCCGTCGCCGCCAGCGCCGCCACCGTGGCCGCCGGCGCGCTGCACCCGCCCCGGGTGCTCGCGACGGGGACCGCACCGGCACCCGGGCCGGGGCTGCCGCAGGCCGGCGTCCTGCAGGAGCTCACCCGCCTGGTGGTCACCAGCGGGACCGGCACCGCCCTGTCGGCGGTCCCCGGTGGGCCGGTCGGCGGCAAGACCGGCACCGCGGAGTTCGGCACCGAGGTGCCGCCGCGCACCCACGCCTGGTTCGCCGGCTACCAGGGCGACCTGGCCTTTGCCGTCCTGGTGGAGGACGGCGGGTTCGGCGGCGCCGTCGCGGCCCCCATCGCCGCGGCGCTGCTCACCGGCCTGCAGTGACGGCCGGCCGGCGTTGTCAAAACCACTGGCTTACCACCCTCCGGGGACTAATAATCGCGGTCCAGGGAGGTCGCGGTGGGCGGGCAGGGCCGGTGCGGGACGCTGCGGTCCACCTGCGCGCGCCGACCGGCCGCGCTGGACCTGCGGCCGCTGTGGCGCGAGGTGGCGCTCGTGACCGCCCTGTTGGTGATCTACAACGCCGGCCGGCTGCTCGCCGCGACGCGGGTCTCGGGCGCCTTTGACAACGCGCACCTGCTGCTCGGCCTCGAGCGGCGCCTCCACCTGCCGTACGAGCAGACCCTGCAGTCGGTGGTCCTCGCCCTCCCCGACCTCGCCCGTGCCGCGAACGGCTACTACGCGGGGGTGCACTTCCCGCTGACGTTCGCCGTGCTGGTCTGGCTGTTCCTGCGCCGGCCCGCCCACTACCTGTGGGCCCGCCGGTCCCTCGTCGCGGCGACCGCCGCGGGCCTGGTCATCACCATCGCGCTCCCGACCGCCCCGCCGCGGATGATGACGGGCTACGGCTTCGTCGACACCGGGCTCGCGTTCGGCCTGTCGGTGTACGGCGCCGTCGGGCAGGACAAGCTCGCCAACCAGTTCGCGGCGCTGCCGAGCCTGCACGTCGGCTGGTCGCTGCTCATCGCCGTGGTCTGCATCCGCGCCTCCCGCACCCGCTGGCGCTGGCTCTGGCTGGCGCACCCGGTCCTGACGGTGCTCGTGGTCGTGGTCACCGGCAACCACTACTGGATCGACGGCGCGCTGGGCATCGCCCTGGTCACCGTCGCGCTGGTGCTGACCCGCGGCGCCCTGACGTCCATCCCGGCGCAGCCGGTCCCCGCGCCTGCCGCCCCGGTGCTGCCGCCGCTGCCGGCCCAGCGCCGACCCGTGGACGGGGCCCGGCGCGGCCCGTGCGGCCGGGGCGCCTAGGGTCCGGGCATGCCGGACGACGCTGCTGCCCGCACCGAGGTGTGGCCCGACGCGACGGCGCAGGCCGAGGCGGTACGCAGCGGCCGGGCGTCGCCGGTCGAGCTCGGGCAGGACGCGGTCGCGCGGCTGCGACGGGTCGACCCGCAGCTGTCCGCGCTGGTCGGCGAGCGCTTCGACGCCGCGCTGGCCGAGGCCGCCGGACCGCTGCCGGACGGCCCGCTGCGCGGCGTGCCGATGCTGCGCAAGGACCTCGGCTGCCACGTCGCCGGGGAGGTCACCGGGGAGGGCACCCGGTGGCTCGAGGGGCTGCCGCGGCCGGTCGACAGCGCGCTGGCGCTGTCGTTCCGGGCGGCGGGGCTCGTCGTGCTGGGCCGCACCCGGGTCCCCGAGCTGGGCACGACGGTCACGACGGAGCCGGCGGCGTACGGCCCGACCCGCAACCCCTACGACCTCGACCGGACTGTCGGCGGCTCCAGCGGGGGCTCCGCCGCGCTGGTCGCTGCCGGCGCGGTCGCGCTCGCCCACGCCGGCGACGGCGGCGGCTCCATCCGGATCCCGGCGAGCGCGTGCGGGCTGGTCGGGCTCAAGCCCAGCCGGGGCCGGGTCAGCGCCGGCCCCGAGGTCGGCGAGTCCTGGGCCGGGGCGACGACCGACGGCGTGCTCACCCGTACCGTCCGCGACACGGCGCTGCTGCTCGACGTGATCAGCGGGCCGCAGCCCGGGGACCCGTACACCGCGCCCCCGCCGGCCGGGCCGTACGCCGGCGAGGTCGGCGCGGACCCGGGGCGGCTCCGGGTCGGGCTGCTGACCACGCCACCCCAGCCCGACCTCGCGGGCGACCCGGCCTGCACGGCCGCCGTCGAGAGCACCGGCCGGCTGCTCGCCTCGCTCGGCCACGACGTCGAGGTGGCGCACCCGGAGGCGCTCGGCGACCCGGAGTTCTCCCGGCACTTCAACCGCACGGTGGCCGCCGACGTCGCGCTGGCGCTCGCCGGCTTCGAGCGCCTGCTCGGCCGCGAGATCGACGACGAGGAGCTCGAGCCCCGCAACCGGGCGTACCGGGCGATCGGCCGGCGGGCCACCGCCGTGACCTACCTGGAGAGCCGGGCGTGGCTGGCGCAGTTCAGCCGGCGGGTGGCCGGCTGGTGGGCGGGCGGCTTCGACGTGCTGCTCACGCCGACGGTCAACGGGCCGCCGCCGCTGCTGGGGACCCTGGAGGACGGCGCCGCGGTGAGCCGGTGGATGCCGTACGGCGCGCAGTTCAACGTCACCGGCCAGCCCGCGGTGTCGCTGCCGCTGCACGTCCACGAGGGCGGGCTGCCGCTGGGTCTGCAGCTCGTCGCGGCGTACGGCCGGGAGGACCTGCTGCTCCGCGTCGCGGCCCAGCTCGAGGCCGCCGCGCCGTGGGAGGGTCGGCGGCCCGGGGTGCACTGACCGCTTCGAGGAGTTACTACGCGACGGCCTCCTAGGGTGGACACGTGCTCGAGCTCCGCGGCCTCACCAAGCGCTTCGGCGCCACCACGGCCCTGGACGGGCTGTCGCTGACCGTGCGCCCCGGCGAGGTGTGCGGCTTCGTCGGGCAGAACGGCGCCGGCAAGACCACCGCGATGCGCCTGGTGCTGGGCGTGCTCGAGCCCGACGCCGGCGAGGTCTGCTGGCAGGGCGCCCCGGTGGACGCCCTGGTCCGCCGCCGCACGGGCTACATGCCGGAGGAACGCGGTCTCTACCCCAAGATGCGGGTCGGCGACCAGCTGCGCTACCTGGGCCGGCTGCACGGGCTCACCGGCGAGCGGGTGTCGCAGTCGACGACGCAGCTGCTGGCCGACCTCCAGATCCAGGCCCGGGAGGGCGACGTCCTCGAGTCGCTGTCGCTCGGCAACCAGCAGCGGGTGCAGCTCGCGGCGGCGCTCGTCCACGACCCGGAGCTGCTCGTGCTCGACGAGCCGTTCAGCGGGCTGGACCCGGTCGGGGTCGAGGTCCTCGCGGCCGCCCTGCGCGCCCGGGTCGACCGCGGCGTCCCGGTGCTGTTCTCCAGCCACCAGCTGGAGCTCGTGGAGCGGCTCTGCGACACGGTCGCCATCGTGCGCACCGGCCGCGTGGTGGCCGCAGGAACGGTGGACGAGCTGCGCGGGGGCGGCCGCGCCCGCCGGCTGCGGGTGCGGGTCGAGGGGGGAGCCCCGCGCTGGCCCTCGGGCGTGCGCGACCTCGGCGACGGGCTGCTGGAGCTCGCTGACCACGTCGACGACCAGGCGGTCCTCGACGCGGCGCGATTGGCCGGGCCGGTACGCGAGTTCACACCGGTGCGCCCCACGCTGACCGACCTGTTCCGGGAGGTCGTGGCGGCATGAGCAGCCCGTCGTCGCTGGTGCGGCTGATCGCCCGGCGCGAGCTGGTGGAGCGGGGGCGCGACCGGTCGTTCCTCGTCTCGACGGTCATCACCCTGCTGGTCGTGGTCGGGCTCGCCGTCGTGCCGCAGCTGGTGGGCGGCGGGCCGGACCGGTTCGACGTCGGTGTGACACCGGCCGCGGGCGTGGACGCCGACGCGCTGCGGGCCGGTGGGCGCGCGCTGGACCTGCGGGTCGACGTGCGCGAGACCGACCCGGCCGCCGCGCAGCGCCAGGTCCGCGACGGCGACCTCGACGCCGCTCTGCTCGCGCCCGGTCAGGTCGTGGTGGACAGGGAGCTCGACCCGGTGCTGCGCGCGGTGCTGGAGCAGGTCGACGGCGCCGCCCGCGGGCAGGCCCGGCTGGCGGCGGCCGGGCTCGACCCGGCTGCGGTGAGCACCGCGCTCGCCGTGCCGCCGCTGCAGGTGCAGGCCCAGGAGCCGCGCAGCGAGGCCGCGACCACGCGCGAGGGCATCGCCCGGGTGGGGACGTTCGTCCTGTACTTCCAGCTGATCGGCTACGGGTTCTGGGTGGCTCTCGGCGTTGTCGAGGAGAAGTCCAGCCGGGTCGTCGAGGTGCTGCTCGCGACGGTGCCGGCGCGCACCCTGCTGGCCGGAAAGGTGCTCGGCATCGGCCTGCTGGGCCTGCTGCAGCTGGTGCTCATCGCCGTCGTCGGCCTGGTCGCCGCGACCGCCAGCGGGGCTGTGGAGCTGGGGGCGTCCGCGGCGTACCCGATCGCCCTGGTCCTCGGCTGGTTCGTGCTCGGGTTCGCGTTCTACGCGACGGCGATGGCCGGGATGGCGGCCCGGGTGTCACGGCAGGAGGACCTGCAGAACGTCACCGGCCCGTTCACCCTGCTGCTGGTGCTGAGCTTCTTCGGGTCGCTGTACGCCACCAGCAACCCCGACTCCCTGGTCACCCGCGTGCTGTCGGTGGCGCCACCCTTCAGCGCCCTGGTCAACCCGCCCCGGATGGCGATCGGCGACGCGGCGCTGTGGGAGGTGGGGCTCGCGGTGCTGCTCATGCTCGCGGCGGTGTGCGGGCTCGTCGTGGTGGCCGGGCGGCTCTACGAGGGCTCGGTCCTGCGCACGGGCAGCAAGGTGGGCCTGCGCGACGCCTGGCGGGCCGGGGCCCGCTGACGGTCCGCGCCTCCCGGCGCGGCCGACCTACCCTGGACGGTCCGCCCATGCCGTCCCGAGGAGCTCTGTCCTGTCCGCCCGCCGGATCGACCTGCACACCCACTCCACCGCCTCCGACGGGACCACCACCCCCGCCCAGCTGGTCGCCGAGGCCGGGGCCGCCGGCCTGGACGTCGTCGCGCTCACCGACCACGACACCACCGACGGGCTCGCGGCGGCCGCCGCGGCCCTGCCGCCCGGGCTCACGCTCGTGCCCGGGGCGGAGATCAGCTGCGTCAGCGACGGCATCAGCCTGCACCTGCTCGCCTACCTGTTCGACCCCGCCGAGCCGGCGTTCGCCGCGGCCCGGGAGGCGCTGGTCGTGAGCCGGCGCACGCGCGCGGAGCGCATCGTGGCGCAGCTCAGCGCGGCCGGCACCGGGGTCACCTGGGCGCAGGTGCAGGATCTGGCGGCGGGCACCGTCGGCCGACCGCACGTGGCGCAGGCGCTGGTGGCGCGCGGGCTGGTGGCGACGGTCGCCGACGCGTTCACACCCCAGTGGATCGGCACCGGCGGCCGCTACTGGGCGGGCAAGCTCGAGCTCGACGTCGTCGACGCGATCCGGCTGGTCGCGGCGGCAGGCGGGGTGACCGTGTTCGCCCACCCGGGGGCCGCCGCGCGCGGCCGTACGGTCCCCGACGCGGTGTACGCCGAGCTGGCGGCGGCCGGCCTCGACGGCCTCGAGGTCGACCACGCCGACCACCCGCCGGCCACCCGCGAGCACCTGCGCGGGATCGCCGCCGGCCTCGGGCTGCTCGTGACCGGCAGCAGCGACTACCACGGGCGCAACAAGGCGGTCGCCCTCGGCGAGCAGACGACGGACGGCCCGGCGTACGACGAGCTCGTGGCGCGGGCGACCGGCGCCGCGGTCGTGACGGCGTGAAGAACGCCTTCGACCCGACGACGTTCGGCGAGGTCTTCGTCACCCTGTTCGTCATCATGGACCCGCTCGGCTCGATCCCGCTGTTCCTCGGCTGACTCCTGGCGGTTTACCTGGCGCTGCGGTTCAGCGTGAGCATCACCAAGGTGCTGCGCGAGGCCGGGATCCTGCTGCTCACCCGGATCTCGGGGCTGCTGCTGTCGGCGATCGCCGTGCAGCTGGTCGCGGACGCGGTGATCGGCTACGCCCGGAGCGTGTGAGCGCAACGGCGTGGGGAGACTGCCGCCATGACGCGCACCCGCTCGCTCGCGGTCACCCTCCTGCTGGCCGTGGTGGGCCTGCTCCTGCTGCCGGGCACGGCCCGGGCGACCACCGTCAACGACGTCGCCCGGGCCCTGCTGCAGGACCCGGTCTACGTGGACCCGCAGGCCACGGCCAGGGTCGACGCCGGCCGGCTCCGCTCCCGGATCGCCGACAGCTCGCGTCCGATCTTCGTGGCGGTGCTGCCGGCGGCGGCGGCGGCCAACACCGGCGGCGCCTCGGGGATCACCACCGCGATCGGGCGGCAGCTGGGCGACAACGCGATCCTGTTCACCGTCTCCGGCAGCACGCTGGCCGGCGGAGCCGGCTCCGGCAGCGGCCTCGAGCCGGGCGAGGCCGGGACCATCGCGAGCCGCAACGCCGGCGGCGACCTCACCGACGCGCTCTCGTCGAGCATCGAGCAGGCGGCGGCGTCGGCGGCCGACGGGTCGTCCGGCGCCGGCTCCGGCGGGGGCTTCAGCAGCGGTGAGCAGGACGGCGGCGGCAGCGGCGGCGGCGCCGTCCTCGGCCTGCTGGCGCTGCTGGGCCTGGGCGGCGCGGGCCTGCTGTTCGCCCGCAGCCGCAAGCGCCGCAGCAGCTCCGCGCGGGACATGCAGGGCTCGCGGGCCGACGTCGAGTCGCTCTACAACCGGCTCGGCGCCGACGTCTCGAACCTCTCGCCCGGCGACGACCCGGTCGCCCGGCAGGCGCTGGCCGACGCGGCGGAGCGCTACAACGCCACCGGCGCGCTGCTCGCGCAGTCCGACACGCCGGGCGAGTTCGAGGCCGCCCGGCGCACCGTCGTCGAGGGCCTGACGGCCGCCCGGCTCGCCCGCACCCGCCTGGGCCTGGACCCGGGCCCCGAGATCCCGCCGCCGCCCGGCTCCGGTCCCCAGCTGCAGGCGTCCGAGCGGGTCCGCGTCAACGGCGAGGACTACGACGGCAGCCCGAGCTACGCGCCCGGGCGCCAGCACTACTTCGGCGGCGGCTACCTCGGCGGGCAGATGGTCCCCGGCGGCTGGTACGGCGTGCCCTTCTGGGAGACCATGCTCATCGGCAGCATGGTCTCCGGGGCCATGGGCGGCGGCTACGGCTACGGCGGCGGGGGCTACGGCGGCGGGTTCGAGCGCGGCTACGAGGAGGGCGTCGAGGACGCCCGGGACGCCGGCGGCGGCAGCAGCGACTGGGGCGGCTTCTCCGGCGGTGGCGGCGGCTTCTCCGGCGGTGGCGACTGGGGTGGCGGTGGCTTCTCGGGCGGCGGTGACTGGGGTGGCGGCGGCGGCTTCTCCGGGGGCGACTCCGGCGGGGGCAGCTGGTAGGTCAACCGGGAGTGAGCCCCACCCGCTCCTGCGCGGCCTTGAGGTGCGGGCCGTTGCGCAGCCGGCTGGGCACGACGAGCAGGCCGGACCGGAAGGCCAGGCCGGCGGCGGTCGCGGCGAGATCGGTGGTGGGCAGGCCGGGCAGCCGGTAGAGCCGCCGGGCCCACCGGGGCAGCATGGCGAACGCCGCCGTCGCCAGCGCCACCCAGGCCGGCCGGGCGGGCGTGCCGAGCTGGACGAGGGCCGGCATCGGCGGCCAGAGGATGAACTGCGCCGCCCCCCGGGCGTCCCCGCCCACCCGCAGCTCGGGCCGCATCCGCTCGAAGTAGTCCGCCATCTCCGCCACCGAGGCGGGCACCGACGCCGGGTCCAGCCCGATGAGGGCGGCCCCGCGGGTCTGCTCGGCGTAGTAGGCGTCCCGCTCGGCCGCCGAGAGCCGCAGCCCGCAGCGCACCGCTGTCGTCAGGAACGACTCGACCTCGCAGCAGTGCACCCAGCGCAGCAGGTGCGGATCGTCCACCCGGTACGCCCGGCCGCTGTCCGGCTCCACCCCCGACAGCCGGCGGTGGATGCCGCGCACCCGGGCGCCGGCCCGCTCGGCCTCCCGCGTGGTGCCGTACGCCGTGACGGCGACGTACTCGGCGGTCCGGAACAGCCGGCCCCACGGGTCGGCCCGGAAGTCGGAGTTGGCGAACACGCCGTGCATCGCCACGGGGTGCACGGCCTGCAGCAGCAGCGCCCGCAGGCCGGCAAGGGCCATCGACGGGTCGGCGTGGACCCGCCAGGTGACGCTGTCGGGGCCGTAGAGGCCGGGGTCGGCATCGGTCTGCGGAAGCGCGGTCATCGCCGCCAGGATCGCACCGGTGCCCGGATCGCACCTCTTGAAGGAGTGTGCAGGTCGAGCCGGCATGGCAGGGTCGCGGGCAGCACCCGCCCGAGGAGGAGCCCGTGGCCGCGTACGTCGCCATCAATGTCCTGTCGGTGCCCGAGGGCGCCGGGAGCACGCTCGAGGAGCGCTTCGCCGCTCGGCAGGGGGCGGTGGACTCGGCGCCCGGCTTCGAGCACTTCGAGCTGCTGCGGCCGCTCGAGGGCACCTCGGACTACCTGGTCTACACGCGCTGGCGCAGCGAGGCCGACTTCACCGCCTGGCGGGAGTCGCAGGCCTTCGGGCAGGGCCACGCCCAGGCCAGCGGGCGCCCGGCCGGTGCAGCTCCGGCCGCGACCGGCAGCACCATCTGGGCGTTCGAGGTCGCCCAGCAGTCGGACGGCGCCGGGGCGGCGGGCTAGAGCCCGGGTCAGGCCCAGAAGCGCAGCAGGGTCAGGGCGGTCGCCTCCGGGGCCTCCACGGCCGGCGAGTGCCGGCCGGGCACCACGGCGTACGCCGCCCCGAGCCGCCCGGCCATCTCGGCCTGCGTGGCCGGCGACCAGGCGTCGTCGTCGGCGCCGTGCAGGACGAGCACCGGCAGGCCGGTCGCGCGCAGGGCGTCGACCCGGTCGGGCTCGGTGCGCAGCGCGTCGCCCATCGCCATCAGCCCGGTCGGCGACGAGGCCAGCCAGCGCTGCCGAAGGAACTCCAGGACCTCCGGCGGCGACCCCGCGCCGGCCGGGTCCGCCTCGGCGAGCGCCGCCGACGCGTCCGCCACCGCCGCCATCCCGCCGGCGGCGATCACCTGGGGCAGGAAGGCGAGCACGTCGACGCGGGGCCCGACGAGGGCCTGCGGACCCGAGGACATCAGGGTGAGGCTGGCCAGCGCGCCGGGGTCCCGCAGCGCCGCCGCCCGGGCGACGAGGCCGCCGAAGCTGTGGCCGAGCAGGTGCACGGGCTGTTCCAGCAGCCGGACGACGGCCAGCACGTCGCCGGCGAGGGCGTCCACGCTGTAGGCGGCGGGGTCGTCCGGGCCGGCCGACTCGTACTGCCCGCGCAGGTCGAGGGCGACGATCCGGCGGCCGCCGGGCACCAGCAGCGGGAGCAGCGGCCCGAAGTCCTCCTTGCTGCCACTGAACCCGGGGACGAGCAGCGCCGTGCCGACGGCGCCGGCGGGGCGGAGCTCCACGGCCGCGAGCGGCCCGCCCGGCACGTCGTACGTGGTGCGCCGGGCACCCTCGGGCAGGGCGGCACTGACGTAGCTCATGTGCCAGGTTAGGAGGCGGGGGCTCGGGCCGGCGCGGGCGCGGCGTGCCGGGCCCGTACGGGCGGCGGGACCAGCACGGCCACGACGACGGCGGTGACCAGCCCGGCGACGCCCACCAGCAGGAAGCCGCGGACCAAGCCGTGCACGGCGGCGACGCGCAGCGCGGCGTCGAGCTGCTCCCGCCCGGCGGCGTTCGCGTCGCTCGCAGTCAGCCTCTGACCCTCGGGTCGCGCGCGACCGGGTGCAGCTCGACGTCCCGCAGCTGCCCCGCGACGACCTCGGCGGTGGCGTACGTGCAGGCGGGCTGCCGGCGCCGGTCGGTCGGCGAGCCGGGGTTGAGCAGGCGCAGTCCCCCGGGGGCGACGGTGTCCCACGGGATGTGGCTGTGCCCGAACACCAGCAGGTCGGTGTCGGGGTAGGCCGACGCCGCCCGGGCCTCCCGGCCCCCGGCCGCGCCGGTCTCGTGCACGACCGCGACCCGCAGGCCGTCGAGGTCGGCCCGCGCCACCTCGGGCAGCCGCGCCCGCAGGTCGGGACCGTCGTTGTTGCCCCAGCAGGCGATCAGTCGCGCGGCCCGGGCCTCGAGGGCGTCGAGCAGGCCCACGTCGACCCAGTCGCCGGCATGCACGACGACGTCGGCCCGGTCGACCTCGGCCCAGACCTGCGCAGGCAGGTCGCGGGCCCGCCGCGGCACGTGCGTGTCGGCGAGCAGCAGCAGGCGCACGGGCGCTACCTGCCCGTACGCCCGGCGCGCTACTCGGCGGGGGACTCCGCGGGCACGGTCTCGCCCTCGGCGCCGCGCCCGCGGCCGCGGCCACCTCGCCGGCGGCGGCGGGGCGCCTCGTCGCTCCCCGGCTCACCGGTCCCGGTCGGGCCGCTGGTGCCGGCCGGGTCATCGGTCTGCGCACCCCCCGGCGCGGCAAGGGCCTCACCGGTGGCGAGCCCCGCGCCGCGGGTCCGTCGGCGGGGGCCGCCACTGCGCTTGGGCAGCGTCGGTCCGTCGTCCGCCGGCTCGCGCGCACCGTCACGGGCCCCGTCGCGGGAGCCGTCCCGAGCGCCGGCCCGGCCGGCGTCGCGGGCGGGGGCCTTGGTGCGGCGGCCGGTCTCGCCGACGTCCTCGAGGACCTCGGCCGACAGGCCCTCGCGGACCCGGGACGAGCGCGGCAGCCGGCCGGTCGTCGCCTCCGGGATGCCCAGGTCGGCGTACAGGTGCGGGCTGGAGCTGTAGGTCTCCGGGACCTCGGCGAACGAGAGGTCCAGCGCCTTGTTGATCAGGCCCCACTTGGGGATGTCGTCCCAGTCGACGAACGTCACGGCGACGCCCTTGGCGCCGGCCCGCCCCGTACGGCCGATGCGGTGCAGGAAGGTGCGCTCGTCGTCCGGGCACTGGTAGTTGATGACGTGCGTGACGTCCTGGACGTCGATGCCGCGGGCCGCGACGTCGGTGGCCACCAGTACGTCGATCTTGCCGCTGCGGAAGGCCCGGAGCGCCTGCTCGCGCGCACCCTGGCCGAGGTCGCCGTGCACGGCGGCGGCGGCGAACCCGCGCTCGACCATGTCGGCAGCCACCTTGTCGCAGGTGCGCTTGGTACGGCAGAACACCATGGTCAGCCCGCGGCCCTCGGACTGCAGGATGCGGGCCAGCACCTCGCCCTTGTCCATGGCGTGCGCCCGGTAGACGAAGATGCGCGTGTCGGGCACCGTGCGGTTCTCGTTGGCCTCCTCCGCACGGATGTGCGTCGGCTGGCGCATGAACCGCCGGGCCATGGTGACGACCGGGCCGGGCATCGTGGCCGAGAACAGCATGGTCTGCCGCTCGGTAGGCGTCTGCTCGAGGATGCGCTCGACGTCGGGCAGGAAGCCCAGGTCCAGCATCTCGTCGGCCTCGTCGAGCACGAGGCACTCGACCTGGCCGAGGTTGAGGTGCCCCTGGCGGGCCAGGTCGAGCAGCCGTCCGGGCGTGCCGACGACGATCTCGACGCCCCGCTTGAGCGACTCCACCTGCGGCTCGAAGGCCCGGCCGCCGTAGATGGACTGCACCCGGATGCCCCGGGTCTTGCCGGCGATCTCGAGGTCGCTCGCGACCTGGACGCACAGCTCGCGGGTCGGGACGACGACCAGCGCCTGCGGCACGCCGTTGCTGCCCTCGGCCTTGTTCTTGAGGTTCTGCAGCAGCGGTACGCCGAAGCCGAGGGTCTTGCCGGTGCCCGTACGGGCCTGGCCGATGAGGTCCTGGCCGGCCAGCGCGATCGGCAGGGTCATCGTCTGGATGGCGAACGGCGTGGTGATGCCGACGGCCGCCAGGGCCGCGACCGTCTCCGGCCGGGCGCCGATGGCGGCGAAGCCGTTGACCTCGGGCTCGGTACCGGCGGTGTCCGTGACCGCGGTGTCGGTGCCGGCCGGTTGGGCGTCGGGTGTGGGGTCATCGGACAGGTGCAGGCTCGTGCTCAGCGTCGTGCCTCTCGTAGGCCGCGCGATGCCGGCGAGGGGCTCGCAGCGGGAGACCGTGCTGGGCAGCGGGGCTGACGCGGGGTCGGCGTGGCTGTCGGCAGATCAACCGGCGCGCCACGGGGAGGCAGTCCGCGCACACGGTGCGGAGCGGCGTCTGCCACCCCGATGGCTGCGAGCCTACCCGCTAAGGTCGCTGGGACGGACGAGGTGGGGAGCAACGGGTGTCGGCTCGACTGGACGCGGCGACCGTCGACCTGCTCGGCGTGCTCGCCTACGGCGAGCTGATCGCCTTCGAGCGACTGGCCAGCGATGCCCGGCTCGCCCCGTCCGTGGCCGACAAGGAGGCGCTCGCCAGCATGGCGGCCGTCGAGTTCGGCCACTTCCAGAAGCTGCGCGACCACCTCGCCGGTGCGGGCGCGGACCCGGGGGAGGCGATGGCTCCCTTCGTCGGGCCGCTGGACGCCTTCCACGACTCCACGGAGCCGAACGACTGGCTGGAAGGCCTGATCAAGGCGTACGTCGGGGACGGCCTCGCGACCGACTTCTACCGCGAGGTCGCGGTCTCGTTGCAGGACAAGGACACCCAGGCACTGGTCATGGAGGTGCTGGCCGACACCGGGCAGGCGGCCTTCGCGGTGGCCCGGGTGAACGAGGCCATCGCCCAGTCGCCGGCGGTCGCCGGCCGGCTCGCCCTGTGGGGTCGCCGCATCATGGGCGAGGCCCTCATCCAGGCGCAGCGCGTCGCCGTGGAGCGCGACGCCCTGACGGAGCTGCTGGTCGGCCAGGGCGACCTCACCGGCATCGTCCGGCTGCTGAACAAGCTCACCGACAACCACACCGCCCGGATGGCCGCCCTCGGCCTCGCGGCCTGAGTCCGGCCCGCCTGAGCTACATCGCGCCGAAGCCCACCCGGCGCTGCTCGCTCTCGGCGATCTCGACGTAGGCCAGCTTGTCGGCGGGCACCAGCACCCGGCGGCCCTTCTCGTCCACGAGCGAGAGCACGCCCAGGTCCGCCTTCAGCGCGTCCGACACGGCCTTGGCGACCTCGTCGGGGCTCTGCGCGCTCTCGAGCACGAGCTCGCGCACGGCGTACTGCACGCCGATCTTGACCTCCACCGGGAGTCCTCCATCGTGTCGTCGGGTCGTCGTGTCGTCGGGTAGTCGGCCCCGAGGCTAGCCCGGCCCGGGCCACCCGTGCCGGGCGTCCGCGTACAGCGCAACCCTGCACGCAAGCCACCAGCTCAGGTGGTCAGCGGCGACCCGGACAGCCCGCGCCAGGACAGTCCTACGAGAAGCTCGACCGCCCGTTCCTTGGCCAGCCGGCCGTCGGCGGCCAGCCACCACCGGGCGGCGATCTCCGCGAGGCCGGTCAGCGCGGCCGACAGCAGCAGCGCCTCCTCCTCGCGGTAGCCGGTGTCGTGCGCGATCGTCTGCGCGATCGCCTCGACGCACTCGGTCGACATCCGCTCGACCCGGGCACGTACGGCCGGCTCGCTCTTGAGGTCGCTCTCGAACACCAGCCGGAACGCGCCCTCCCGGTCCGAGCCACCACCGTCGACGAAGTCGAAGTACGCCTCGATGGACGCGGTCACCCGCTGGTGGTTGTCCGTCGTGGACTCGAGCGCCCGCCGTACCTTGGCGACCAGGTCGTCGGCGTGCTGGTCGAGCAGCGCCAGGTACAGCTCGAGCTTGCCCGGGAAGTGCTGGTACAGCACGGGCTTGCTGACGCCGGCCCGCTCCGCGATGTCGTCCATCGCCGCGGCGTGGTAGCCCTGGGCGACGAACACCTCCTGCGCGGCGCTGAGCAGCTGCTTGCGGCGGGCCGGCCGCGGCATCCGGGTGCCGCGGGCCGGCGACTGCCGCCCGCCGGACGCGCTGCCGGACGCGGTCGCTGTCACGCCGCGAGACTAGCGAGCCACCGGAGCGGGTGAGCCGCTACCGGTCGTCGTCCTCGTCGAGCTCGACCACGAGGGCCTGCTCCGCCGCGTCGGCCTCGTTCGCCTCGAGCGGCAGGTCGGGGACGGCCGGAGCCGGGCTGTCCCGCACCGGCGTCGCGGCCTGCTCCGCGACGTCCTCGGGGCTCGCCTCGGTCACGGCTCCTGCCCGGACAGCTCGCGGCTGCCGATGCGGGTGCGCCGGGCGTCGATGACCCGGTCGGGGTTGCGGCGCAGGTACTCCTCCTCGAGCTCGGTCGTCCGCAGGGTGTGGAACGACAGCGCGTCCTCGCTCCCGTGCAGGAACGTGTCGTGCCGGGTCTCGTGCAGGTGCGCAAGCTCCCGCTCGAGCGCCTCGTCGGTCAGGGCACTGGCTGCTACGCCGGTCACGTGTCCTCCTGCTTCTGCCCGGGCCGGGGTGGACGGGTGACCCGCCACTACCCGGGAACGGCGGGCCCATGACCGACTCTCCCGCAGCCGTCCTGTTCGACGTCGACGGCACCCTCCTCGACACCAACTACCTGCACGCCATCGCCTGGTGGGAGTCCTTCCTCGCGGCGGGCGAGGAAGTGAGCTGCTTCGACATCCACCGCAACATCGGGCGGGGCTCGCCGGACCTGGTGCAGACGCTGCTCGGGCGCGAGGACGACGCGATCGTCGCGGGACACAGCGAGCGGTGGGCGCCGCTGCGCGAGCGCATGATCCCGTTCCACCGGGCGGCGGAGCTGCTGCGCGAGTGCGACCGGCGCGGCCTGCGCGTGGTGCTGGCGACCAGCGGCAGTCCCGAGGACGTCGAGGACTTCCGCGCGAAGCTGGACTGCGACGACGCGGTCTACGCCGTCGTCAACAGCGGGGACGTGGAGCAGAGCAAGCCCGACCCGGCGATCGTGCACGCCGCGCTGGAGGCGGCCGGGGTGGGTGCCGACCGGGCCGTGATGGTCGGCGACACGGTGTACGACATCCGGGCCGCGAGGGCTGCCGGCGTCGCCGTGATCGGCTTGCTGGGCGGCGGGATCGGGGAGCAGGAGCTGCGCCAGGACGAGCCGACGGCCATCTTCGGCAACTGCTCCGAGCTGCTCGACGGCCTCGACGACAGCCCGATCGGCGCCCTGCTGCGCTGACCTGCCCCGCTTGTCTGCCCGCAGCGACGTCCGGGAGCCCGTACGACGTCGCTGTGGGCAGACAGGGCGGACGGTCAGGACAGCAGCGGCGCGAACAGGTCCCCGCCCGCGGCGACCCGGGCCAGCACGTCGTCGCTGGTGAAGACCAGGTCCTCGGGCGAGGTGCACGCCTCGACCTCGTCCCAGGTGATCGGTGTCGACACGGTCGGCCGCTCGCGGGCGCGCAGCGAGTACACCGTGACGGTCGTCTTCGCGGCGCTGTTCTGCGACCAGTCGACGAGCACCTTGCCCGGCCGGATGGCCCGGGTCATCCGGGACAGCACCAGGTCGGGGTGGGAGCGCTCGAAGCGCTGCGCGAGGTCCTTGGCGTACGCCGACGCCTCCTCGCTGGACGCGAACGCGTCGGCCCGGGCGTACAGCTGCATCCCCTTGCTGCCGCTGGTCTTGACGTACGGCACCATGCCGTCGGCCTCGAGCACCGGCCGCAGCAGCAGCGCGACCTCGCAGCACTCCACGATGCTCGCCGGCGGCCCCGGGTCGAGGTCGAACACGATCTGGTCGGGCCCCAGCGCCGCGCCGTCCGCGGCGACCCGCCACTGGTGGGTGTGCAGCTCCAGGCTGGCGAGGTTGGCCGTCCACACCAGCCCGGCCAGGCTGTCGATGACGGTGTAGCGGATGGTCTCGCGGCCCTTGGAGGAGCCCGGGGAGGGCAGCGTCGCCGTGCGCACCCAGTCGGGCATCCCGCGCGGGGCGTTCTTCTCGAAGAACACCTGGCCGTCGACGCCGTCGGGGTAGCGCTTGCGGGTCAGCGCGCGGCCCGCCAGGTGCGGCAGCAGCACCGGTGCGATCCGCGTGTAGTAGTCGAGGACCTGCCCCTTGGTGAACCCGCTCGCCGGGTACATCACCTTCTCGAGGTTGGTCAGCGCGACCGGGTGCCCCTCGACGTCGACGACGACCTTGGTCCCGCTCACTCGCGCACCACGTCCTCCACGGCCAGATCGTCGCGCAGCCCCTTGTACGACGGGTGCCGCAGCCGCCCGTCGCGCGTCCACGCGGTGTACTCCACCTCGGCGACCAGCTCGGGCCGTACCCAGCGGGCGACCCGGGCGTACTCCCGCGGCACCGGGCACGCCGGCCCGTCGGCGGCCAGCGGCGCGAGCACCTGGCCCAGCAGGCGCAGCACCTCGGCGGTGAAGCCGGTCCCGACGTGGCCGGCGAACTCCAGCCCGGCCTCGCCCTGCACCGCCAGCAGCAGCGAGCCGAGCCGGCCCGAGCGGCCGCCCTCGCCGGGCTTCCAGCCGATCACGACCGCGCTCTGGCGCCGCACGTTCTTCACCTTCACCCAGCAGTCGCTGCGCCGGCCGGGCTCGTAGCGGCTGTCACGGCGCTTCGCGACGACGCCCTCGAGGTGCTGCGCCAGCGTCGAGTCGAGCAGCGCGCGGCCGTCGCCGTCGAAGGCGGGCGGCACCTGCACGCCCTCGAGGCCGAGCTCGGCCAGCACCGCGCGCCGCTCGTCGTAGGTCGCGTCCAGCAGTGACGTCGCGCCCACGTGCAGCACGTCGAACACCAGCAGCACGACGGGGACCTGCGCCCGCAGTGCGGCGGACGGCCCGCGTACGTGCATGCGCCCCTGCAGCAGGCCGAAGTCCGGCCGGCCGGACGCGTCGAAGGCCACCACCTCACCGTCCAGCAGCACGTCCCGGCCGCAGCGCACCGACGCCAGCTCCGGATAGCCCCCGGTGACGTCGTTGCCGGCGCGCGAGCGCAGCTGGACCCGCCCGTCCTCGACGGCGACCAGCGCCCGTACCCCGTCCCACTTCACCTCGTACGACCACCGGCCGTCCTCGGTCGGCAGCGGCCCCGCGGTGGCGAGCATCGGAGACAGCTCGCGCGGGAGGTTCACGACAGCCCCGTACCCGTGCATGATCTGCCTCAACGGGTAAGGAGGACCGGTGAGGTCGATCTGGAAGGGCGCCATCAGCTTCGGGCTGGTCACGATCCCGGTGAAGCTGTACAGCGCCACCGAGGCGAAGGACGTGTCCTTCCACCAGGTCCGCCGCAGCGACGGCAGCCGCATCAAGTACAAGCGGGTGTCGGCCGTCGACGGCGAGGAGGTGCCGTACGGCGAGATCGCCAAGGGCTACGAGCTGTCCAGCGGCGAGACGGTCGTGCTCACCGACGAGGACTTCAAGGACCTGCCGCTGACCACCAGCCGGGCCATCGACGTGCTGCAGTTCGTGCCGCTCGAGCAGGTCGACCCGATCTACTTCGAGAAGAGCTACTACCTCGAGCCCGACAAGGCCGGCGTGAAGCCGTACGCGCTGCTGCGCGACGCCCTCGACGAGAGCGGCAAGGTGGCGCTGGTCAAGGTGGCGCTGCGCAACCGCGAGTCGCTGGGGACGCTGCGGGTCCGCGACGGGGTCTTCGTGCTCGAGACCATGCTGTGGCCCGACGAGGTGCGCACCCCGGACTTCGGCTTTCTCGACGAGGACATCGAGGTACGGCCGCAGGAGCTCGCGATGGCCGGCTCCCTCATCGAGACGCTGTCCGGCGACTTCGACCCCCTGCAGTACAAGGACAGCTACCGCGAGGCGCTGCAGCAGGTGATCGAGGCCAAGGTCGCCGGCCAGGAGGTCGTGCAGCCCACCGACGCCCAGCCCACCACCGGCACGGTCGTCGACCTCATGGCGGCGCTGCGGGCCAGCGTCGAGGCGGCCAAGAAGGGCCGCCCGGACGTGGCGGACGCGGGCGACACCGGCGGCACAGCGGACACAGCCGGCGCCGCTCCCCCGCCGGCCCGCAAGCCGGCGGCGAAAAAGGCTGCGGCGAAAAAGCCGGCGTCGGGTCCCCAAGCAGCCGACAAGCCGGCGGCCAAGCGGCCTGCCCGCAAGGCCGCGCCCGAGCCGCCGGCGGGCGACGCCGAGCAGGAGCCGGCCAAGGCAACGAGGGCTCGGGCCCGTCGCAGCGCGTGAGCTGACCGGGTCGCCCGTCGGCGCGACGCCGGTAGGTTTGGGCCCATGCGCCCGGCCGAGCCCCAGGAGTCAGCGGACGCCTCGACGCCTGCCCCTCCCGCCGGGTCGCCGCTGGACGACGTCGCCCGGCTGGCCACCGTCCGCCGGGTGGCCGGCGCCCTGGGCAGCAGCGACGGGCTCGACCGGCTGACCCGGCTGGCCGCCCTGCTGCTGGAGGCGCCGCGCGCGCAGGTGTCGCTGACCGGCGAGCAGCAGGTGGTGCTCAGCCTGCACGGGGGCGTCCTGCCGGCCGGTGGCGAGGTCGGTGCCGTCGCCGACAGCCTGTGCACGGTCACGGTGCAGCAGGGCGGTCCGCTCGTGGTCACGGACGCGGCTGCCGACCCGCGGGTCCGCGGCCTGCCGCCGGTCGCCGGCGGGGGCGTGCGCGCCTACCTGGGCGCACCGCTGCGGGACGCCACGGGCACCGTGCTTGGCGCCCTGTGCGTCTACGACGACCGGCCCCGCTCCTGGTCGCGGCAGCAGGTGGACGTGCTGACCGAGCTGGCCGGGTCGGTCGTCGCCGAGCTCGAGCTGCGGGCGCTGAGCGAGGAGGCGACCGGCACGGCGTCGCAGCTCGCCCTGATCCTCGAGGCCGCGGCGATCGGCAGCTGGGAGCTGGAGGTCGACACCGGGGTCCTGCAGTGGGACGACCGGACCATCGACCTGTTCGGCTACGAGCCCGGCACCTTCCGGGCGCACCTCGACAGCTTCACGCTGCGGGTGCACCCCGAGGACCTGGACCGCGTGGGAGCGGCCATGGCCGCGGCGATCTCGACCGCGGGCGAGTTCTCGTCGCAGTACCGCATCGTGACGGGCGCCGGCGAGGTGCGCTGGGTCGAGGCCCGCGGCCGGATGGTGCCGGGTCGCTCGCCGGACAGCTCGCCCCGGCTGCTCGGGGTCGCGTACGACACGACCGAGCTGCGCGAGGCGCGCGACCGCTTCGTCCGCGTCCTCGAGACGATCAACGACGGCTTCTACCTGCTCGACCGCGACTGGCTGTTCACCTACGTCAACCGGCAGGCCGAGAAGCTGCTGCGGCGCAGCCGGGAGGACCTGCTCGGCACCCAGCTGTGGGCGGAGTTCCCGGCGACCCTCGGCACGGCGTTCGAGGAGCAGTACCGGCTGGCCATGGAGACGGGGGAGCCGGTCGTCTTCGAGGCGCCGTACGACCCGCTCGGGGGCGTGTACGAGCTGAACGTGTGGCCCGGCCCGGACGGGCTCTCGGTGTACTTCAAGGAGATCAGCCAGCGGCGCCAGGCGGAGGCGGAGCGCGAGCGGGCCTACGCGGAGCGCGAGCAGGCCGTCGTCGAGCGGGAGCAGGCCTACGCCGCGGCGGAGGCCGCCAACTCCCGGCTCGCCCTGCTCGCCGACGCCTCCACCCGGCTGGCCGAGTCGCTCGAGCCGAGGCAGGTGCTCGAGCGGCTCTCCGAGCTGGTCCTGCCGGCGCTCGGGCGCTGGGTCGCGGTCGCCCTCACCGCGGAGACGGCTGCCGTGCTGCGCGGGCAGGACGCGCCCACCGAGCCCGACCGGGTGCACGTCGTGCATGTCGCGCACAGCGACCCGGCGCTGCGCCCCAGCCTGGCCGACCTCGCGGCGGCGCTGCCGCTCAGCACCGCCGACCGGGTCGGGGCGGGCGCGGTCGTGCGGACCGGCCTGCCCGAGTGGCTCCCGGAGATGCCGCACGCAGCGGTGGGCGACCTGGCGGCCGACCCGGAGACGCGCGCGGCGGTGCTCGAGGCGGCCCCCGCCTCCGCACTCACCGTGCCGCTGATCAGCCGCGGCCGGGTGCTCGGCGCCATGACCGTCGCCACCCCGACCGGCGGAGCGGTCGACCGCGCCCTGCTCACCGACCTCGCCGGCCGGGCCGCCGTCGCGCTGGACAACGCGCTGCTCTACGGCGCCGAGCGCCGCATCGGGATCACGCTGCAGCGCAGCCTGCTGCCCCACGACCTGCCGGAGGTGGCCGGGCTGCAGACGGCCGCCCGCTACCTGCCCGGCACGACCGGGGCCTTTGTCGGCGGCGACTGGTACCAGGGCGTGCGGGTGGGCCCCGGGCTCGTGCTCGCGATGGGCGACGTCATGGGCCACGGCATGCGCAGCGCCGCCCGCATGGGGCAGCTGCGGGCCATCGTCGCCACGCTGGCGCTCGAGGGCCACGGCCCGGCCCAGCTGCTGCGCCGGCTGGCCGACAGCGTCGACGTCCTGCTCGACGTCGAGCTCGCCACGCTGCTGGTGGCCGCGTACGACCCTCGTACGCACACCCTCACGGTCGCCTCCGCCGGGCACCCGCCGCCCCTGCTGGCCCCCCTGGCCGGCCCCCCGCGCTTCGTCGACGTCGAGCCCGGCCCGCCGCTGGGCTCGTTCCCCTTCCCGTACACCGAGACCGTGGTCGACCTGTCCCCGGGCGACACGCTGGTGCTCTACACCGACGGCCTGGTCGAGAACCGTGAGGAGTCGCTCGACGTCGGGCTGGAGCGCCTGCGGGCAGCGCTGGAGGACGTGCAGCTGCCGCCGGAGCTGGTGTGCGTGCGCGTGCTCGAGCGGCTCGGCCGCACCGGCGGCGGTGATGACGACGTGGCGCTGCTCGTGGTCTCGCACCTGCCCGGGGAGCACGGGTGACGGTGCTGCTGCAGGGCGGGGCCGAGTTCTCCCCGGCCTGCCTGCCGATGGACTCGGACCTGGTGGGCGCCGCCGGCGGGCCGGTCGTGGTCACCGCGCTGGCCGGCGCACCCGGCCGGGAGTACGACACGGCCAACCGCAACGGGGTCGCCCACTACCGGGCCGCGGGAGCGGGCGAGGTGGTCGGCGCACCGGACGCCCGCACCGACCCGGACGGCGCGCTCGCGGCGCTGCGTCGGGCCCGGCTGATCGTGCTGCCCGGCGGGTCGCCGGCCCGGCTGCTCGCCGCGCTCACCTCGACCGGCGTGGGCGAGGTGGTCGCGGCCCTGCTCGCCGGCGGCGGCGCGGTGATGGGGTCCAGCGCCGGCGCGATGGTGCTGGGCGGCTGGACCGTGCTGCCGGAGGGCGGCGCCCGGGTGCAGCCCGGCCTCGGCCTGGTGCCCGGTGTCCTCGTCGTGCCGCACTGGTCCGGCCCGCGCGGGGACTGGCTGCGGGCGGTCGACGCGGGGGTGCCGGCCGAGACCGTCGTGCTCGGCATCCCCGAGGAGTCAGGCGTGCTCGTACGGGCAGGGTCGCTCACAGCGGTGGGCCGCGCACCCACGCGTCTCGTCCGGCAGGGCCGCGACCTCGCGGTCGGCCACTCGATGCCCCTCGCGCAGGGGCCGGCCTCCGGGGGAGCCGCATGACCCGCACCGCCGTCCTGTCCGCCGCCGACCTGCCGCCGCTGGCGCCGCACGTGCCGGCCTGGCCGGGTGAGCCGCGCGGCCCCGTGTTCGTCCGCTCGGGCCCAGCCGGCGGCGAGCCCGGCCTGTTCGTGCACGGGCTCGGCGGGTCGTCGACCAACTGGACCGACCTGATCGCGCTGCTCGCCGGTCGGGTGCAGGCCGAGGCCCTCGACCTGCCGGGCTTCGGCCGCAGCGCGCCGCCACCGGAGGGGTACCGGCTCGGCACCCACGTCCGGGCGGTCATCGCCCGGATCGAGGCGCGCGGCGACGGCCCCGTCCACCTGTTCGGCAACTCCCTCGGCGGCGCGGTGTCGACGCTGGTGGCCGCCAAGCGCCCGGACCTCGTACGCACCCTGACGCTGGTCTCCCCGGCGCTGCCGTCGCTGCGGCCCCGGCGTGGCAGCGACCCGCGGCTGCCGCTGATGCTGATGCCCGGCCTCGACGCCCTCGCCCGCCGGCAGCTCGCCCGGGTCACGCCTGAGCAGCGGGCCCGGGCCGTCGTGGCGCTCTGCTACGGCGACCCCTCGAAGGTCTCCGCCGAACGCCTGCGCGAGGCGGCCGACGAGGTGCGCCGCCGTACCGCGCTCGGCTACGACGGCGACGCGTTCACCCGCTCGCTGCGCGGCCTGATCGGCAGCTACCTCGCCCGGGGCCCCCGGGCGGTCTGGCGCCAGGTCGCCACCGTGCAGGCACCGACCCTGCTGGTGTGGGGCGCGCTGGACCGGCTGGTCGACGTGTCCCTCGCGCCGCGGGCCGCCCGCACCTTTCCGGACGCCCGGCTGCTGGTGCTGGACGGCGTCGGGCACGTCGCGCAGATGGAGCGGCCCGAGACCGTGGCCCGGGCCTTCCTCGGGCTGCTCGAGGAGCTGCGCTCGCCGGTGACCTGACCGGGCCGGACAGCAGGGGCCCGGACAGCAGCGGCCCCGACAGCAGCGAGGCCGGGCCCTCGGGCCCGGCCTCGGTGACGCTGCTGCGAACTACTTGAAGACGTCCTTGATCTTCTCGCCGGCCTGCTTGACGTTGCCCTTGGCCTGGTCGGCCTGGCCGTCGGCCTTCATGTCCTCGTTGCCGGTGGCGCCGCCGACCCGCTCCTTGGCCTCGCCCTGCAGCTCCTCGGCCTTGTTGCTCAGCTTGTCCATGGCACTCACGATGAGGCCTCCTCTCGACGGGGTCGTCTTTCCCGGTGCGGCGGGGCGTACACCGGGACGGCTGCCGCACGCCCGTACCTCCCGACACTCTGTGACGGGTGCGGGGCTGTGCGTCACGAGGCGGTGTCGCGCGCAGGTGCGGCCACCTCGACGTGCCATCGTGGGCCCCGTGAACCGGCCTCGGAAGCCCCCCGTCGTGAGCGACCGGACCAGGATCGTCGTGCTGGCCGTCGTGACGGTGCCGCTCGCCTGGTTCGCGCTGCAGCACGACTCCGGCACCGGCTCGGCGACGAGCTCCGGCCGGCCGGCGGCGCGCCCGGCCGCCGCGGCGCCGGCGCCCGCAGCGGCCCTGGCCCCGATGTCGGCGCCGCCCCCGTCGGCCACCGTGTCGTCCGGCCCCGCCGGGTCGGCGGCCTCATCGGCACCGGTCGCCGCTCCGCAGGTGGTGAAGGCCGGCACCGGCACCCTCTTGGTCGTGCCCGGGAGCAGCCCGGCGAGCGGGCCGGGGAAAGTGCACCGCTACACCGTCTCGGTCGAGGAGGGGCTCGGCGTCGACGCCGCCGACGTCGCCGCGCAGGTCCAGCGCACCCTGGCCGACCCACGCTCGTGGGGCGGCACCGGGAAGCTGGCCTTCCAGCGCGTCGACAGCGGGCCGGTCGATCTCCGGGTCGTGCTGGCCAGCCCCCGGCTCACCGACCGCATGTGCGCGCCGCTCAGGACCCTCGGCACGCTCTCCTGCGGCAACGGCACGACCGCGGTGATCAACAGCTTCCGCTGGCTGACCGGGGCGGACGCCTACACCGGGCGGCTGGCGGAGTACCGGGAGTACGTCGTCAACCACGAGGTTGGCCACACCATCGGCCACGGGCACGAGCCGTGCCCCGGCCCCGGGCAGCCCGCTCCGGTGATGATGCAGCAGACGAAGGGCGTCGGGGCGTGCCGGCCCTCGCCCTGGCCCTACCCGTAGGGAATCCTGGCGGCGCGCGGAGCCTTCTCCCACCTGGTAGCCGTCGTACTGAGTCGTCGTTGTCCTGAGGAGCGCTCGTGTCCCTGCCACCCCTGGTCGAGCCGGCCGCCGACCTGTCGCGCGAAGAGGTCATGCGCTACAGCCGCCACCTGATCATCCCGGACGTCGCGACCGCCGGGCAGAAGCGGCTCAAGAACGCGCGTGTCCTGGCCATAGGCGCGGGCGGCCTCGGCTCGCCGACGCTGCTCTACCTTGCCGCCGCCGGAGTGGGCACGCTCGGCATCGTCGACTTCGACGTCGTCGACGAGTCCAACCTCCAGCGCCAGGTCATCCACGGGCAGAGCGACGTCGGCCGGTCCAAGGCCGAGAGCGCGCGCGACTCGGTGAAGGAGATCAACCCGCTGGTCGAGGTGGTCCTGCACCAGGAGCGGCTCGACTCGACGAACGTGTTCGAGATCTTCGAGCAGTACGACTTGATCGTGGACGGCACCGACAACTTCGCGACGCGCTACCTCGTCAACGACGCGGCGTTCTTCCTCGGCAAGCCCTACGTGTGGGGCTCGATCTACCGTTTCGACGGCCAGGCCAGCGTCTTCTGGCCGACCGCCCCCGGTGCCGACGCGCCGTGCTACCGCTGCCTCTACCCCGAGCCGCCGCCGCCCGGGATGGTCCCCTCGTGCGCCGAGGGCGGGGTGCTCGGCATCCTCTGCGCGTCGATCGGGGCGATCCAGAGCACTGAGGCCGTCAAGCTGCTCATGGGCATCGGCGAGCCGCTGGTCGGCAAGCTCATGGTCTACGACGCCCTGGAGATGGAGTACCGCAAGCTGACGGTCCGCAAGGACCCGGAGTGCCCGCTGTGCGGCAAGAACCCCACCATCACCGGCCTCATCGACTACGAGGCGTTCTGCGGGACCGTGTCGGAGCAGGCGCAGGAGGCCGCGGCCGGCAGCACCATCCTGGCGACCGAGCTCAAGGCCAAGATGGACGCCGGTGAGGACTTCCTGCTCGTGGACGTCCGTGAGCCCGCCGAGTACGAGATCGTGAAGATCCCCGGCTCGGTGCTCATCCCCAAGGGCGAGATCCTCAACGGCTCCGCGCTGTCGCAGCTGCCGCAGGACAAGCAGATCGTGCTGCACTGCAAGAGCGGCGTCCGGTCGGCCGAGGCGCTCGCCGCGGTGAAGGCCGCCGGGTTCGGCAACTCGGTGCACGTGCAGGGCGGCGTCCTCGCCTGGCAGGCCCAGGTCGACACCTCCCTGCCCACCTACTAGCGCCGACCTCCCCGTCGTGCGCCGGGCGGCCACCGTCTCGGCGGGCGTCGGGGTCCGGCCCGGCGCCATGCCCACCCCGTACGCCCGGCTCGTGCTCGACGCGGTCGACCTGGTGCCGGCGGGCCGGGCGGCGACGTACGGCGACATCGCGGAGTGGATGGGGCGCGGCACCGGCCGTACGGTCGGGACCGTGCTCTCCCGGCACGGGCGCGAGGTGGCCTGGTGGCGCATCGTGCAGGCGTCCGGGCGGCCGGCCGAGCCGCACGTCGCCGACGCGCTGGCCCGGCTGGCGGCGGAGGGCTGCCCGCTGCTCGGCGAGCGGGTCGACCTCGCCCGCGCCCGCTGGCGGGGCTGATCGCTCGAGGGCACGATGGTGGTGTCGTCCCGCTGCCGCGGGTGCGGTCTCGCGAGGACAGGACCCCATGACGACGCGCTCGACGCACGCACGCCGCACGCTCGCACCGGGCCTGCTGGTCCTCGCCCTGCTCGTCGGCGCGGCCGCCTGCGCCGACGGCGCTGCGCCGACCTCCGCGCCCGCGACGGCCCCGCCGGCCTCCGCGTCGCCGGCACCCGGCACTTCGGGCGCACCGACGCCGGCCGGCGCGAGCGCACGCATCGTGGCCGCGGACGGGCTGCAGGTGCAGGTGCCGGCGGGCTGGCAGGCGACGACCCTGACCGAGGCGGCGCGGGCGCAGGCCGTGGCCCGCGAGACCAGGCCGGAGCTGGCCACGTTCCTGCGCGAGCGGCTGACCGGGCTGGCCGCCCGGGACGCGACGCTCTACCTGTACGACCTCCGCGCCCTGGCCAGCGGCAGTGCCGCCTTCGCCGAGGTCTACCGCTACCCGCCGGGACGCACCCCTGCGCAGACGGTCGACGAGGAGGTGCTGCCGGCCCTGCAGCGCGGCGGGCTGGCGCCGGTGCGCGGGCAGACGGTCCTGCCGGCCGGCCCCGCGCTGACCGTGACGACGCAGGGCACCTACGGCGGCAGGGAGCAGCGCAGCGACATCGTGGTCATGGAGCTGGGTCCCACCACCGTCAGCCTGGCCGTCTCGGCGTTCGGCCCGCCGCGGACGGACACCGCGCAGCTCGTGCAGAGCCTCGCCGTCGCCTGACCCGCGTCCGCTGCAGGCGTACGACCCCGCCTCCCGACGCCGGGCCCGTCCGGTCGGAACCGTGCTGTCGGGCCCGTTCTGTCGGACCCGTCTGGTGGACTCCTCGGCGTGGACGCACCAGGCCTGTTCCGTCGCCCCGCCGCCCGGCGGGACGCGCCCTCCCTGGATGCCCACCAGCGGCGCGTGGTGGAGCACGCCGGCGGCCCCGTCCTGGTCCTGGCCGGGCCGGGCACCGGCAAGACGACGACCCTGGTCGAGGCCGTCGTGCACCGGGTGCAGGAGCGCGGGCTCGCCCCGGAGCAGGTCCTGCTGCTGACCTTCAGCCGCAAGGCGGCCCAGGAGCTCCGCGAGCGGGTCACCGCACGGCTGGGCCGCACCACCCGGGGCGCGCTGGCGATGACGTTCCACTCCTATGCGTACGCCCTGCTGCGCCGGGAGCTCGGCGGCCCGGACGGGGCGCCGCTGCGCCTGCTGAGCGGCCCCGAGCAGGACCTGGAGGTGCGACGCCTGCTCGAGGGCGAGGTGCTCGACGGGGGGGTGCGCTGGCCGGCGGAGCTGCGCGGCGCCCTCGGCCTGCGCGGGTTCCGCCAGGAGCTGCGCGACCTGCTGCTGCGGGCGCAGGAGCGGGGGGTGGGGCCGGACCGGCTCGCCGCGCTGGGCAGGGAGCGCGGCCGGCCCGACTGGGTGGCAGCCGCCGGGTTCCTGCGCGACTACGAGAGCCGCTTCGACCTCGACCCGTTCGCGGAGGTCCTCGACTACGCCGGGCTCGTGCGCACCGCCGCGGCCCTGCTGGAGGACGACGACGAGCTTCGGCGGCGCGAGCGCGAGGCGCGCGCCGTGGTCCTCGTCGACGAGTACCAGGACACCGACCCCGCCCAGGTCCGGCTGCTGCGCGCCCTGGCGGGGGACGGCCGCGACCTGGTGGCGGTGGGTGACCCCGACCAGTCCATCTACGCGTTCCGTGGCGCCGACGTGCGAGGCGTCCTGGACTTCCCCGACCGGTTCCGGACCTCCTCGGGTCGCCGTGCTCCGCAGGTCGAGCTGCTGACCTGCCGCCGGTCGGGGGAGGTGCTGCTCGCAGCCAGCCGCTCCGTGGCGGCCCGGCTGCCCGCCGGGCGGCTCGGGCCGGGCTTCCGGGCGCTGGCGCCGGGAAACGACAGCGTCGGCCGCGGCCGGGTGGAGGTGCGGCTCGCCCCCACACCGACCGGCGAGGCGGCGCTGATCGCGGACGTGCTGCGCCGGGCCCACCTGCACGACGGCGTGCCCTGGTCCGACATGGCGGTGCTGCTGCGCTCCACCCCGCGCTCCCTGGCGGGCCTGCGGCGGGGCCTGCTGTCCGCCGGCGTACCGGTCATCGTGCCCGGCGACGAGCTGCCGCTCGGCGAGGAGCCGGTGGTCCGGGCGCTGCTGGACCTGCTGCAGGCCGCTCTGCGCCCCGACCGGCTCGACGGCGACGCCGTGCTCGCGCTGCTCGGTGGCCCGCTGGTCCGCGCCGACCCGCTCGCGGTGCGGCGGCTGCGCCGCGCCCTGCGGGAGGCGGAGCTGACCGCAGGTGCGGACCTGACGGGTGGCGACTGCCTGCGCGGCGACCTGCCGGGCGGCGACCTGCTGGGCGGCGACCTGCTGGTTCGGGCAGTGCGGGCGCCCCTCGGGCCGGCCGGGCTGCCCGAGCGTCCCGTCCGGCCGCTCACCCGGCTACGGGCCCTGCTGGTCGTCGCGCGCGAGGCCGCCGGCGTCCCCGCCGCCGAGCCCCTGCCGGAGCCGCTGCCCGCCGCCCCGGTCGAGGACGTGCTCTGGGCGGTGTGGGAGGGCTGCGGCCTGGCGACCCGGCTGGCCGACGCCAGCCGGCACGGCGGCGCGCGCGGGGCGGTGGCCGACCGGGCGCTCGACGCCGTGATCGCCCTGTTCGACGCCGCCGCCCGCTACGTCGACCGGCTGCCGGGGGCGAGCACCCTCGGCTTCCTCGACGACGTGGCCGCGCAGGAGGTCCCCGGCGACACGCTGGCGCAGCGCACCCCGGAGGGCGACGCCGTCCGGGTGCTCACCGCACACGCCAGCAAGGGCCTCGAGTGGCGGCTGGTGGTGGTCGCCGGCGTCCAGGAGGGGGTCTGGCCCAACCTGCGGCGGCGCGGGTCGCTGCTGGGCGCCGACGAGCTGTCCGGCGCGCACGCCGGGCTGCCGGACGACGTCGACCGCCGGGCCGACCTGCTCGCCGAGGAGCGGCGGCTGTTCTACGTCGCCGTGACGCGGGCCCGCGAGCGCCTGGTCGTCACCGCGGTGGCCGGCGGGGAGGGCGGCGCCGACCGGCCGAGCCGCTTCCTCGAGGAGCTCGGGGTGGACCTGCCGGCGACGACGAGCCCGGTCGGCAGACCCTTCACCGGCGCCGGGCTGGTCGCCGAGCTCCGGCACGTCGCGGCGACCTCCGCGGACCCCGACCTGGTGGAGGCGGCCTGCCGCCGGCTCGCCCGGCTGGTCGAGGGCGACGACGCCGCGCCCGCGGTGGGGCCGGCCGACCCCGAGCGGTGGTGGGGGCTGGCCCCGCTGTCCGACGCCGCGCCGCTGGTCGCCGACGGCGAGATCGTCCGCCTGTCGCCCTCGAAGGTCGAGTCGTTCGACCTGTGCGCGCTGCGCTGGTTCCTGCAGAGCGGCGTCGGCGTGTCCGGCGGTTCAGGCCCCCCGCAGGTGCTCGGCAGCGTCGTGCACGCCCTGTGCGAGCTCGCCAGCGGCCCGCAGGCACTCACCCGGGCCGAGCTCGAGGAGCGGCTCGACCGGGTGCTGCCCGAGCTCGACCTCGGCGCGCCCTGGGCCGCCCGCCGCCGGCGCCGCGAGGCGCTGCAGTGGCTCGACAAGTTCCTGACGTGGCAGGCGGCCAGCACCCGGACCCTGGTCGGCACCGAGCTCGACGTGACGGTCCCGCTGGGGCCCGGCGCGGAGCTGCGCGGCCGCGTGGACCGGCTCGAGCGCGACGAGCGGGGCCGGGCCGTCGTGGTCGACCTCAAGACCTCCACCTCGGCGCCCAGAGCCGACGAGCTCGCCCGGCACCCGCAGCTCGGGGCCTACCAGCTCGCGGCGCAGCTGGGCGCGTTCGCCGGACACGGCCTCGAAGGCTCAGGGGGGGCCGCCCTGCTGCAGCTCAAGAAGAACGCGAAGGCCACCGAGCAGCTCCAGCCGGCGCTGGAGGACGACGAGGACCCCGGCTGGGCCGGCGACCTCGTGCAGCGGGTGGTCACCGGCATGGGCGGCAGCACCTTCCCGGCACAGGTCAACGAGCACTGCGAGCGCTGCCCGGTGCGGGCGTGCTGCCCGCTGTGGCCGGAGGGCGAGGGGGTGCTGCGGTGAGGCAGGACGCTCCGGCAGCCCCGCCCGTCGCCGTCGTCGACCGGCCGCGGCGGGCCTTTCTGGTCGACGACCTGCGCCGGGTGCTGGGCCGCCCGCTGAGCGCGGAGCAGGCGGAGGTCGTGGAGGCGCCGCTCGAGGCCGGCGTGGTCGTGGCCGGTGCGGGCAGCGGCAAGACCGCCACGATGGTGGCCCGCGTGGTGTGGCTCGTGGCCCGCGGTGACGTGACCCCCGACGGCGTGCTCGGGCTGACCTTCACCACCAAGGCCGCCGACGAGCTGGCCGGGCGGACCCGCGCCGCGCTGCGGCTGCTGCGCGCGCAGGGCCTGCTGCCCGGCGAGGCCGACCTCGAGCCGAGCATCTCGACCTACCACGCCTACGCGGCCCAGCTGGTCCGGGACCACGCCCTGCGGGTGGGGCGCGAGCCCACGGCCCGGCTCATCACGCCGGCCACGAGCTGGCAGCTGGCGGCCCGCGCGGTGGCCGCCTACGACGGGCCGCTGGACGCCAAGGACATGGCCGAGTCCACCGTCGTCCAGGCCGTGCTGGCCCTCGCCGGCGACCTCGCGGAGCACCTCGTCGGTGCGTCCGACGTGACGGCGCTGGGCGAGCGGCTGGAGCAGTGGGCCGAGGCCCCGGGCGTGCTCGCGCCCGGCCGGGAGGTGGTCAGGTGCCAGCGCACCCGCGAGCAGCTGCTGCCGGTGGTGGCCCGCTACGCGCAGGCCAAGCGCGCCCGCGAGCTGCTCGACTTCGGCGACGTCGTGGCCCTGGCCGCCGAGCTGGCGCGCGACTGCCCGGAGGTGCGGGCGGC
>DASTLY010000106.1:0-65930 GCA_035714445.1 Mycobacteriales bacterium | reverse complement strand
GAGCACGTCGGCGGCGTCGGCGTCGTCGCAGAGCACCTCGACGCGGACCTTGGGCACGAACGACACCGCGTACTCGGCGCCCCGGTAGACCTCGGTGTGGCCGCGCTGGCGCCCGAACCCCTGGACCTCGCTGACGGTCATGCCCTGGACGCCGGCCGCCTCCAGCGCGGTCTTGACGTCGTCGAGCTTGAACGGCTTGACGATGCCGGTGACCAGCCTCACGGCGCCGTCCCGAACGCGCTCCCACGGTCCTGACGCGCTCGCCCGCGTGCTCCGCTCACAGGGCCTCGACCCCGCGCTCGCCGGTGCGGACGCGGACCACCTCGTCCACGGGCGTGGTCCAGACCTTGCCGTCCCCGATGCTGCCGGTCTGCGCGGACTTCACGATGACGTCGAGCACGTCGGCGGCGTCGGCGTCGTCGACCAGCACCTCGACGCGGACCTTGGGCACGTACGACACCGCGTACTCCGCCCCGCGGTAGACCTCGGTGTGGCCGCGCTGGCGCCCGAAGCCCTGCACCTCGCTGACCGTGAGCCCCTGGACCCCGAAGGTCTCCAGCGCGGTCTTCACGTCGTCGAGCTTGAACGGCTTGATGATGCCCGTGACGATCCTCACGAGGAGACCCGGGTGCTGCTCGCGGCGCCGCTGGTGGCGGTCGGGAGCACGCCGCTCGAGCCGCCCAGCCCGCCGCCGAACTCGTACGCGGTCTCGGCGTGGTTGGTCTGGTCGATGCCGGTGACCTCGTCCTCCTCCGAGATCCGCAGCCCCATCACGGCCTTGATGACCAAGGCGATGAGCGCGGTGGCGATGAACGAGTAGGCGAGGACGGCACCGGCAGCGAGGGCCTGCTTGCCGAGCAGCGTCAGGCTCCCCCCGTCGAGCAGGCTGTCGTAGCCGGCGGCGAACTCCGAGTCCGCGACGATGCCGATCATCAGCGTGCCGACGAGCCCGCCGACCAGGTGCACGCCCACGACGTCCAGCGCGTCGTCGTAGCCGAGCCGGTGCTTGTACGTCACCGCGAAGCAGCAGGCGCCGCCGGCGACCAGGCCGATGGCGATGGCGCCGAGCGGGTTGACCGCGCCGCACGCCGGGGTGATGGCGACCAGGCCGGCGACCGCGCCGGAGGCGGCGCCCAGCGTCGTGGCGTGCCCGTCGCGCAGCCGCTCGGTGCCGATCCAGGCGAGCAGCGCGGCAGCCGTGGCGACCTGCGTGTTGACGAACGCCAGGCTCGCGATGCCGTTGGCGGCCAGGGCCGAGCCGGCGTTGAAGCCGAACCAGCCGAACCACAGCAGACCCGAGCCGAGCATCACCAGGGGCAGGTTGTGCGGCCGCATCGCCTCGCGGCTGAAGCCCTTGCGCTTGCCCAGAACGAGCACGAGGGCCAGGGCCGCCGCACCGGCGTTGATGTGCACCGCGGTGCCACCGGCGAAGTCGAGGGCACCGAGCCGGTTGACGATCCAGCCGCCGGAGTCGGCAGCGAACAGCCCGCCGCTCGCGCCGGCGCCCGCGCCGTCCTCCTCGGCCACACCGAACGCGAAGACCCAGTGCGCGACCGGGAAGTAGACGATCGTGGACCACAGCGCCGTGAAGGCGACCCAGGAGCCGAACTTCATGCGGTCGGCCACCGCGCCGCTGATCAGCGCCACCGTGATCACCGCGAACATCATCTGAAAGGCGGAGAAGGCCAGGTCGGGGAGGCCGAAGGTGTTGACGACCCCGCCCTCGGCGGAGTCGACGCCGACATTGCGCACGATGTCGTTGAGCCCGACCAGGCCGCCCGTCCAGCCGAGCAGACCGCCCTTGCTCGACCCGAACGCGATGGCGTAGCCGTAGACCACCCACAGCACGCTGACGATGCCCATGGCCGTGAAGCTCATCATGAGCATATTCAGAACGCTCTTGCTCCGGCTCATGCCGCCGTAGAAGAACGCCAGGCCAGGCGTCATGAGCAGCACGAGTGCGGCCGCGGCCAGCACCCATGCGGTGTTGGCTCCGTTGATGACGGTGTCGTCCATGCTTCTCCTTGCTCAGGGGGTTGCCAGGAGGGTGCCGGAGTTGTGTTTCAGCTGCGGTGCAGAGAGTGTTTCGCCGGCGTGACGGCTGTCGGCGCCGTGTTTCCTGCCGATGAACGCTGGTGGACACTCCCGTCATGACGCGCTGGCTGTCCGAGACGGGTGGCGACCGCGGCCCCGGGTACGACCGGGTCTTCCGCGAGCTGGCCGCGTCCGGGGCCGACGTGCACGGCGAGGCGGCGTACGTCGACGCGCTGCTGCCCCGCGGTGCCCGGGTGCTCGACGCCGGCTGCGGGACGGGCCGGGTCGCCGTGGAGCTGGCCCGGCGCGGGCACGAGGTCGTCGGGGTCGACAACGACGCGTCGATGCTGGCCGTCGCCCGGACGCACCCCGGCCCGCGCTGGCGCGACGCCGACCTCGCCTCGCTCGACCTGCCCGACCGCTTCGACCTCGTCGTCGCGGCGGGCAACGTCGTCGTCTTCCTGGCGGCGGGCACCGAGCCGGCCGTCGTGGCGCGGCTCGCGCAGCACCTGGTGCCCGGCGGCCTGCTGGTCGCCGGCTGGCGCACCGACCGGCTCGCCGTCGCGACGTACGACGGGTGGGCCCGCGACGCCGGGCTCGCGCCGGTCGCCCGGCACGCGACCTGGGACGCGGAGCCGTGGGAGCCCGGGTCGGGGTGGTGCGTCGCGGTGGACCGCGCGGGCCAGTGACAGCGGTGGACCGCGCGGGCCCTCCTTGCGCCGCACGGGTGGCTAGAGCGCGGCCTCGTCGCCGAGCAGCGCGTCGGCGAACGCGGCCGGCTCGAAGGGTGCCAGGTCGTCGGGGCCCTCGCCGAGCCCGATCAGCTTCACCGGGATCCCGAGCTCGCGCTGCACGGCGACCACGATGCCGCCCTTGGCGGTGCCGTCGAGCTTGGTGAGCACGATGCCGGTGATCTCGACGGCCTGGGTGAACACCCGGGCCTGGACGACGCCGTTCTGCCCGGTGGTGGCGTCGAGCACGAGCAGCGTCTCGTCGACCGGCCCGTGCTTCTCCACGACGCGCTTGACCTTGCCGAGCTCGTCCATCAGCCCGGTCTTGGTGTGCAGGCGCCCGGCCGTGTCGATGAGGACGGTGTCGACCTTGGCCTCCTTGCCGCGCTTGACCGCGTCGAAGGCGACGCTCGCGGGGTCACCGCCCTCCGGGCCGCGCACGGTCTCCGCCCCGACCCGGTCGCCCCAGGTCTGGAGCTGGTCGGCGGCGGCCGCGCGGAAGGTGTCGGCGGCGCCGAGGACGACGCTGCGCCCGTCGGCGATGAGCACCCGGGCGAGCTTGCCGCAGGTCGTGGTCTTGCCGGTGCCGTTGACGCCGACCACGAGCACGACGGCCGGCCGGCCGTCCTCGTGCGGCATCGTCGCGAGCGTGCGGTCCCCGTCGCCGATCGCCCGGACGAGCTCCTCGCGCAGCAGCGGCCGCAGCTCGCCCGCCGTGCGTACGCCGTCGACCCGCACCCGGGTGCGCAGCCGGCCGACCAGCTCCGTCGTCGCGGCCACGCCCATGTCCGCCGTGAGCAGCGTGTCCTCGACCTCCTCCCAGGTGTCCTCGTCGAGGACGTCCCGGCTGAGCAGCGCGAACAGCCCGCGGCCGAGCGCGGTCTGCGACCGGGCCAGCCGGTTGCGCAGCCGGGCCAGCCGGCCCGCGGTGGGCTCCGGGACCTCGTACGTCGGGAGGACCGGCTCCACGGACACCGTGTCGGGGGGCAGCAGCACCTCGTCGACGGGGCGCGTGACGGTGTCGCGCGGGACTTCGGCGTCGTCGCCGGTGCCGGGGCGGTAGTCGACGCCGGGCTTGGGCGGCGGCGGGAGGGTGCGCCGGCCGCGCGAGGTCACCAGGCCGACGGCGGCGACGGCGCCGACGAGCAGGACGCCGAGGATCAGCAGGAGGAGTTCGAGCACCCGACAGGTCTACCTCAGCCCACCGACACCGGCGCGCAAGCGTGCGACCGACCAGCAGTACAGGCGCGTCGCTGGTCAGGAGCGTCAGGCCGGCTGGCGCTCGCGCAGGCGCTGGCTGACCACGGCCGAGACGCCGTCGCCGCGCATGGTCACGCCGTACAGCGCGTCGGCGATCTCCATCGTGCGCTTCTGGTGGGTGATGACGATCAGCTGGCTGCTCTCGCGAAGGCCGGTCAGCAGCTCGAGCAGCCGCCCGAGGTTGCGGTCGTCGAGCGCGGCCTCGACCTCGTCCATCACGTAGAACGGCGAGGGCCGGGCCCGGAAGATCGCCACCAGCAGGGCGATCGCGGTCAGCGACCGCTCCCCGCCGGACAGCAGCGACAGCCGCGAGACCTTCTTGCCGGCCGGCCGGGCCATCACCTCGATCCCGGTGGCCAGCAGGTCGTCGGGCTCGGTCAGCACCAGGCGCCCCTCGCCGCCGGGGAACAGCGTCGCGAACACGTGGACGAACTCCCGCGCCGTGTCGGCGAACGCGCTCGCGAACACGTCGTGGATGCGGTCGTCGACCTCCTGCACCACCGTGAGCAGGTCGCGGCGGGTGTCCTTGAGGTCCTCGAGCTGCGCGGTGAGGAACGCCGACCGCTCCTCGAGGGCCGCGAACTCCTCCAGCGCCAGCGGGTTGACCCTGCCGAGCTGGGCCAGGGCGCGCTCCGCAGCGGCGGCGCGCCTGTCCTGCACCGCCCGGTCGTACGGGACCGGCCCCTGCTCCGTCGGCACCGGCACCGCCGGGCCGTACTCCGCGAGCAGCCGGTCCAGCGGCACCCCCCAGTCGCCGGCGGCCCGGGCCTCGAGCGCCTCGATCCGCAGCCGCTGCTCGGCGCGGGCGACCTCGTCCCGGTGTACGACGTCGGTGAGCCGGTCGAGCTCGGCCGCCAGCTCGCGGGAGCGGCCGCGGAGCCCGGCGAGCTCGGCGTCGGTGCCGGCCCGCGCCGCGGCAGCCTCGTCCCGGTCCGCGGCTGCCGCCGCCAGCGACGTCTCGAGGGAGCGCAGCGCCAGCTCGGCGCCGAGGACCACCTGCTCGGCCGCCCGCGCGCCCTCGGCCCGGCGCGCGGCCACGGCGGCGAGCCGTTCGCGGGCGGCCCGCTCGGCGGCGGCGGCGCGCTCGAGCCCGTCGGCCCGGCCGGCCAGGCCCCGCGCCCGCTCCTCGCCGGTGCGCACCGCGAGCCTCGCCTCGACCTCGCCGGCCCGGGCGGCGGCCGCCTCGGCGGTGAGCCGGTCGCGGACGGCCGGCGAGGGGTCGCGATCGGTCGGCGCCGCCTCCGCGGCGGCCAGCCGCTGCTCGAGCTCCGCGAGGCCGGACAGGTCGCGGTCGCGGGCCTGCTCGGCGCGTACCCGGGCCTGCTCGAGCCGCCCGGCCTCGGCATCGGCCGCCCGCGCCTGTGAGGCCAGCATGCCGAGCTGCTCGGCCAGCGCGGCCATCCGCGCGTCGCTGTCGTGCAGCGCGGCGAGCGCGGCGTCGACCTCGCCCCGGGCGGCCTGCACCGCGGCCCGGGCGCCGGCGACCTCGAAGCCGAGGCGCTCCTGACGGCGCTGGGCCTCGTCGTGCCGGGCCGCTGCCTCGTCGGCGGCCGCCTGCACCTCCAGCAGCGAGGGCGCGCCGGCCGAGCCGCCGGCGGCCCAGTCGGCGCCGAGCAGGTCGCCGTCGGCGGTGACGGCCCGCAGCCCCGCCTCGGCCAGCTCCCGGGCGTCCGCCAGCGTCGCCACGACAGCCACCCCGTGCAGCATCCGGGCGAGCGCCGGCCGCAGCGCCACCGGGGCGTCGACCATGTCCAGGGCCCAGCGGGCCCCCTCGGGGAGCGCAGCGTCGTCCCGGTCGGCCGGTCCCCCGCCGCCCACCAGCAGCCCGGCGCGACCGGCGTCCTCGGCGCGCAGCCGGGAAAGGGCCTCTGCCGCGTCGGCCGGCCCCGCGACCGCGACCGCGTCGGCCACCGCCCCCAGCGCCGCCGCGACGGCGGCCTCGGCCCCGGGCTCGACCCGTACCAGCGCCGCGACGGTGCCGAGGACCCCCGGCAGGCCGGCGGCGAGCAGCGCGGCCGAGCCGTCCTTGCGGCGCAGCGACAGGGCAAGCGCGTCGCGGCGGGCCGCCCAGGTGGAGCGGTCGCGCTCGGCCTCCCGCTCCTGGCCGGTGAGCCGCACCAGCGCCTGCTCGGCCGCCGCGAGCGCCGCCGACGCCGCCTCGTGCCGCTCGTCGAGCCCGACCTCGCCCTCGTCGAGCCCGCCGACCTGCTCCTGCAGCGCCTCGAGGTCCGCGCGGGCGCGCGCCGCCCGGGCCGCCGCCTCCGCCAGGCCCGCGGCGAGCCGGCCGAGCTCGGCCTGCGCCGCCCCCGCCCGCGAGCGCAGGGCGCCCACCTGCCCGGTCAGCCGGGCCAGGCCCTCGCGCCGGTCGGCCACCGCGCGCACCGCCGCGACCAGGGCCTTCTCCTCGGTGGCCAGCGCCGCCTCGACGTCGGTGCGGCGGGCCACGGCGTCCCGCAGCCGCTCGGCGTCGGCCGCAAGCTGCCGGCCGAGCGCGGCCTCCGCGTCGCGCACGCCCGCGGCCTCCCGGTCGAGCGCCTCCGGGTCGCGGCCCTGCCGGCTCTGCTCGGGCAGCTCGGCGGTCAGGTGCCGGCGGCGCTCCGCGGCCAGCGTCGCGGTGCCGCGCAGCCGCTCCTGCAGGGCCGAGAGGCGGTACCACGTCTCCTGCGCACCGGCCAGCCGCGGCGCCTGCTCGGCGGTCACCGCCTCGAGCTCCGCCTCCCGCGCCTGCGCCGTCACCAGGTCCGCCTCGACGGCAGCCCGCCGCTCGCGCAGGACCGTCTCGTCGCGCACCTCCGCCTCGACGGCAGCCCGCAGGGTGACCAGGTCGTCGGCCAGCAGCCGCAGCCGGGCGTCCCGGGCGTCCGCCTGCACCTGCTGCGCGCGCCGGGCGACCTCGGCCTGCCGGCCGAGCGGCTTGAGCTGGCGGCGCAGCTCGACGGTGAGGTCGGTCAGCCGGGTCAGGCCCGCCTGCATCGCCTCGAGCTTGCGGAGCGCCTTCTCCTTGCGCTTCTTGTGCTTGAGGACGCCGGCGGCCTCCTCGATGAACGCCCGGCGGTCCTCCGGCCGGGCCGACAGCACGGCGTCGAGCTGGCCCTGGCCGACCACCACGTGCAGCTCGCGGCCGATGCCGCTGTCGCTCATCAGCTCCTGCACGTCGACGAGCCGGCAGCGGGCGCCGTTGATGGAGTACTCCGACTCGCCCGAGCGGAACATCAGCCGGCGCACCGACACCTCGGCGTACTCGATCGGCAGGGCCCCGTCGGTGTTGTCGATGGTGAGCGTCACCTCGGCGCGGCCGAGCGGCGGGCGGCCCGGCGTACCGGCGAAGATGACGTCCTCCATCTTCCCGCCGCGCAGTGCCTTCGCGCCCTGCTCGCCGAGCACCCACGCCATGGCGTCCACCACGTTGCTCTTGCCCGAGCCGTTGGGCCCGACGACGCAGGTGATGCCGGGCTCGAACCGCCGCGTGGTCGGCGACGCGAAGGACGTGAAGCCCTTCAGCGTCAAGCTCTTGAGGTGCACCGGCCGGACGCTAGCCGCGCGTCGCGGCCCCGTCCGGGCGCCGCGCCGGGGGTACGACGGGGCGCGCGGCCTGGCGCGCGAGCACCAGCTGGCGGACCCGTCGGGCCGCGAGCCGCCGGGCCCGCTTCGCCAGGTCCGGGCTCACGCCGCCCCCCTCACGCAGCCCTGCTCGCGCCGCGGCTGCTCACGCGACCCGCCGGACCAGCGGCAGCCGGCTGCGGGTCAGCAGCAGCGCCAGGAACCCGGCCAGCAGCGGCACCCCGAGCAGCGTCACCGCGAGGCTGTCCCAGGGGATCACCAGCGGGTACGGGACGGGGCGCTGGTAGCCGGTGCTGTCGACCGCGTTGAGCGCCCGGATCAGCCCCACCGCGGGCACCAGCCCGGCCGCGACGCCGAGCACGGTGCCCAGCCCGGCCGTCACGACGGACTGCGAGGCGGCCAGCCGGCGGCGCAGCCGGGGCTGGCGCCCACCGCGGCCAGCGTCGACAGGTCGGCCCGGCCGTCGGCGGCGGCCAGCCCGGTGGCGATCCCCGACGCGCCGATGACGAGCAGGGCGCTGCCGGCCAGCAGCGCGAGCAGGCCGACGCCGTACGCGCTCTCGTAGCCGCGCTCCAGCACGACCCGCGCCCCCGGTGCGACCGACACGACCGCCGCCCGCGCCCGGTCCTCCTGCGCGTCCGACAGCGCCGGGCCGGTCACCGCCAGGCCCACGAGCGTCGCGGACTGCCCGAGCGCTCCGGCCGCGGCCGGGGACACCAGCGGCATCTGGAGCGCGCCGGCCGGCAGCGCCGCGGCGGGGAAGGTGTGCGGCACGCTGTCCGTGCCGTCGCCGTCCACCGGACGCGAGACCACCACCACCGCGGTGCCGTCGGCGCGCAGGCTACGGGCGGCGACCAGCACACCACCGCGGTCGAGCACCCCGAGCGCGGCGGCATCGGTGACGCCCATCAGCGCCCGGGCGACGTCGGGGCCGCCGACCATGAGCTGGCCGCCGAACTGGCTGGTGACGGGGATCGGCGCGCAGCGGGTGTCCAGCGGCCGCCGCCGCTGCGCCGGGCTGTCCGGGCACCGCTGCTCGGGCGGCACCAGCACCTCCGCGTACCGGTCCTGCCCGCCCACCCCGAGGGCCTGCACTGGCGTGCTGCGGCTGTCCGGCAGCACCCGGGCGAGCGCGCCCGTGACCGCGGCGGCGGCCCGGACCGCGTCGCCCTCGAGGGGCACCAGCAGCGTGCCGCGAGCAGCACTGGCGGGGTACGACCGGCGGTCGTTCTCGTCCAGGCTGCTCACGAACGTCGAGACGGCGACCGACCCGGCCACGGCCGCGAGCACGGCGGCGACGGCCGGCGCCGTGCGGGACCGGTTGCGGGCCGCGTCGCGCAGCGCCAGCCGCGGGGCCGCGGGCAGCAGCGGCCCGAGGCGACCGGCGAGCCCGACCAGGGCGGGCGTGGTCGCCACCAGGCCCAGCTCCGCGAGGGCCGCGCCGGCCAGGATCGTGTTGATGCTGCGGGACCGGGCGCCCTGCAGCGCCAGCAGCGCCCCGGCCACCGCCGCGACCAGGCCGACCGCGGGGACGGCGGGGTTGCCGCGGCGCACGCCCCGGCGGCCGGTCAGCCCCGCCAGCGCGTTCTGCCGACCAGCGTTGACGGCGGGCAGCAGCGCCGCCAGCAGCGCGGTGCCCGCCCCGACCGCAGCAATCGCCAGCACCTCGAGGGGACGTACGTCGAACGGGCCGGGCACCGCGTCGCGGTAACCCTCGAGCACCGGTAGCGCACCGCCGGCCAGCAGCACGCCGCCGGCCACGCCCAGGACCCCGGCGACCACCCCGAGCACCACGCCACCGGCCAGCACGGTCCGGCGCACGTCGCGGCGCTCGGCGCCGGTGGCCTGCAGCAGGGCGAGGACTCGCTCCTGGCGCTTGGCCCCCACCGCGAACGCCGGACCGGCCAGCAGCACCACCTCGAGCAGGGCCATGCCGACCACCAGCCCGAGGGTCGCGAGGGTGTCGCTGTCGACGCTGACACCGGTGGGCTCCTCGGGCTGCCCGGGCACCGGAACGCCGCGCGTCTGCACCAGGACGCCGGCGGCGTTGGCCGTACGCACCAGGTCCCACGTCAGCGGCCCGGGCAGGTCCACGAGCAGCCGGGTGGTGCTCTCCGGGGTGGGCTGGCCCGGGGCGAGCAGGACGGCGACGGCGCCGTACGAGGAACCGTCGGAGACGGTGCCCACCACCGTGGCCGGGCCGGTCGGCAGCTGCAGCCGGTCGCCGAGGCGGGCGCCCAGCCGCTCCGCCAGCGCCCTGGTCAGCGCGACCTCCCCCGCGACCGCGGGTGGACGGCCCTGCGCCTGCCGGTACAGCCCGGTGGCGAGCGGGTCGGCGTACGCCAGCTCGCGCAGGTCCACCCGGGCGACCTTGTCGCCGAGGGTGACGTCGCCGGTCGCCCGCCGGTCCACCAGGGTGCGGCTGCCCGGCGGCAGGACCGAGGCGGGGTCGATCGCCTCCCGGCTCGCACTCTGCGAGGAGTACCCGTAGCCCTGTGGGCTCTGCTCGACCGTGGACAGGCCGCTGTCGGAGACGGCGGCGTCAGCCGCGCCGACGTCGCGGGTCGCCTGCTGCGCGGGCGACAGCTCGTAGGTCCGGGCGACGACGTCCACGGCGGCGACGCCCAGCACGGGCAGCGCGATCATCGCCAGCACCAGGGCGCTGCGGCCGGGGGCCCGTCGCGCCTCGCGGCGGGCGACGCGCAGCGCGACGGCCCAGGAGCTCACGCCGTTACACCTTCGACTCGCTCCGCAGGCGACCGGTGCGCCCGTTCGTCCCTCGCGGGGCACCGCTCGCGTGCTGCGCTCATGCCAGGGCCCGGTCGGGCGGCAGGTAGGTCGCCTCGTCGACGGCGCGGCCGTCCCGCAGGAACACGACGCGGTCGGCCCAGGCCGCGTGCCGGGCGTCGTGCGTGACGAGGACGCCGGCCGCGCCCGCGTCGCAGCGCGCCCGCAGCAGGGCCATGACGGCCTCGCCGGTTGCGGAGTCCAGGGCGCCGGTGGGCTCGTCGGCGAGCACGAGCCGGCGGTCGCCCACGAGGGCCCGGGCGATCGCGACCCGCTGCTGCTGCCCGCCGGACATGTCGTCCGGGAAGCGGTCGGCGAGCTCGGCGATGCCCACGTCGGCCATCACCGCGAGCGCCTCGCGGCGGGCCTTGCGCCCGGAGACCCCGTCCAGCTCGCGGGGCAGCGAGACGTTCTCGGCCGCCGTCAGGGCCGGCACCAGGTTGAGGTCCTGGAAGACGTAGCCGACCGACCGCCGGCGCACCCGCGCCAGCGCCTTGCGCGACAGGCCGCCGAGCACCGTGCCCTCGACCAGCACCTCGCCGGAGGTGGGCGTGTCCAGCCCGCCCGCCAGGTGCAGCAGGGTCGACTTGCCCGACCCGCTCGGTCCCATCACGGCCACGAGCTCGCCGGGCCCGACCGACAGGGACACGGTGTCGAGCGCGCGGACCAGCCCTTCGCCGGTGCCGTGGACCCGGCTGACCCGCCGCAGCTCGAGGACGGCACTCACGTCCGGGCCTGCTCGTCGGCCCGGGCCGGCAGGTGCGCCTCCGGCGGGGGCGGCGCGGCCCGCCGACCCCGCAGCACGGTCGCCTCGCAGTGGTCCAGCCAGCGCACCTCGGCCTCGGTCTGGAACACCAGCGCCTCGAGGACGAGCTGCCAGGCGAGGTCGCCGCGACCGGCCCCGACCTTGAGCCGGGTGTAGTCCTGGAGCGCCCGCAGGCTGTCGGTGCGCTGCGCCTGGATCACCGCCGCGATGTCGACACCGGGCGCATCCACCGCCAGCGCCAGCTTGATCGCCAGCTCGTCCCGGGGCCGGCTCTCCCGGCGTACCGGTGTGGCGAACCAGGTACGCAGCTCCTCGCGGCCGGTGTCGGTGATGGCGTAGGCGTTCTGCCCCGCGTCGTTCTCCCCCTGCGCGAGGACGCAGCCGTCGCGCTCGAGCCGGGCCAGGGTGGTGTAGACCTGCCCGACGTTGAGCGGCCAGGTGGCGCCGGTGCGACGTTCGAACTCGGCGCGGAGCTCGTACCCGTGCCGCGAGCGCTCGACAAGCAGCGCCAACAGGCCGTGACGGACAGACATGCGCGACTCCCTACCCGGTATGTGCATGCACAGTATGCATACCGGGAGGTCGTGGCAAGCAGGCCCGGACACGACGAAGGGCGCCCCCTTCGCGGGAGCGCCCTCGGCCGTACGGTCGATCAGGTGAGCGCGGGCTCGCTGCCCTCGAGCGTCAGCGTCCGCAGGTCGTCCTCGACGGTCATGGACGAGGCCAGCGCGTCGTTGGTGGCCCGGACGAGAACGAGCTCCTGCTCGAGCTCGACGACCCGGCGGCGCAGGCGGCGCACCTCGTCGGCGAGTCGGAGGTCGTTACCCGTACCGATGTGCCCGAACAGGGCCTTGGCCATGATTGTCCTCCGCGTCGAGGGGTGGGTGCGCCTGCAGGACGACGTCCGTCCTGACCACGTCTTTGCCGACGATGGGTGTGGAGTCACCGTCGTCGGGAGCCCCAATATCGCACGCTGAGCCCCCGCGGGTCAAGGTCGTGTCACGGCCAGGTCACGCCCCGTCGACCGTGGACCCGCAGGTCGGCGCCGGTGTTCGTGTCGGCGGGCACGCTCGCTCAGCCCTCCACGAAGCCCCTCACGCCCTCCCGCGCCGCGCTCTGCCAGCTGGCCACGTCGCGCACCCGTCCCGGCGTCCCGGGGCCCTGCAACAGGTCGAGCAGCTGCGCGCAGGCCGCGGCGTCGCCCTGGGCCACGACCTCCACCCGGCCGTCCGGCAGGTTGGTGGCCGAGCCGACCAGCCCCAGCTCGAGCGCCCGGGCCCGCGTCCACCAGCGAAAGCCCACGCCCTGCACCCGGCCGCTGACGCGCGCGGTGACCCGGACGACGTCCGGGGCGGGCGCGGGCTCGGGCGGCACCGTTGGATCGTGGGCAACAGGCGACGGCCGGTCAACCCTCGCCGGTCAACTCTGCCGCCACTCGGGGGTCACTGCCCGGCAGCGGGGTAGCCCGCGGGCATGCGCCCGCTCAGGACCGTTCCGCTGCTCCTCCTCCCCGTCGTGCTGACCGCCGGCTGCAGCCTCGGCGCGTCGGAGTTCAACGGCAACATGCCGGACACCCCGGCCAGCCAGGCCAACGTCGTCCGCACCCCGAGCCCGGTCGGCACCGACCTGCCGTTCACCGAGGCGCCCCTGGTCCAGACCCCGCCCGGGCCCAGCGGCGGGCTGCAGGGCAACCCCCCGACGACCGTGCCACCCGCGAGCCCGGGCGAGGCCGAGGACGGCGGGGACGACGCCACCGCGAACTGACGGCCCGGCCCGGCACACTGGGCGGGTGCCCCTCGTCATCTCGCCCTGCCGGTCCCTGTGCGCGTGGGGGCCGACTGCCGGCCCCACGCCGTCGGCAGTCCTGTTCGCCTGCGCCGGATGCGGGTCGCAGTGGACGCCGGCCGAGCCGTGGACGCCGCGCCAGGCCGACGGCACCGTGCCCGCCGCGGTGCGGGCCGCCCGGCTCAGCGCGGCGAGCGGGGGCGCGGCTGGCAGCGGGGGCAGCTGAACGACGAGCGGTTCATGAAGACCTCGCGGCGGATCGGCGCGCCGCACCGGCGACAGGGCTGGTCCTGCCGCCCGTACGCGTTGAGCGAGCGCTCGAACAGCCCGCTGACCCCCTCGGTCGAGACGTACAGCGCGTCGAAGCTGGTGCCGCCCTGCTCCAGGGACTCCCGCAGCACGTCGCGCGCGTGCCCGAGCAGGGCGCGCGCCCGGGGCCGGGTGAGCAGCTCGGTGGCGCGGCCGCCGTGCAGCTCGGCCCGCCAGAGCGCCTCGTCGGCGTAGATGTTGCCGATGCCCGACACCAGCGTCTGGTCGAGCAGCGCGCGCTTCACGCCGGTGTGCCGGGCCCGCAGGCGCTCGACGACCCGCTCGGCGTCGAACAGCGGGTCCAGCGGGTCGCGGGCGATGTGCGCCACCGTCGACGGCAGGTCGGCGCCGCCCGCGACCACCGCCAGCCCGCCGAAGGTCCGCTGGTCGACGAAGCGCAGCTCACGCCCCCCGTCGGTGAAGGTGAACCGGATCCGCAGGTGCGGCTGCGCCGGGACGTCGGCGGGCTGGACCAGCAGCTGGCCGCTCATGCCGAGATGACCGGTCAGGGCGTCACCCGAGTCCAGCGCCAGCCAGAGGTACTTGCCGCGCCGGGCGGCCGCCGTGACGGCGCGACCCTCGAGCAGCGCGCCGAAGTCGCCGGCGCCGGCCAGGTGGCGTCGTACCGCCCGCGGGTGGGCGACCTCCACGCGCTCGACGGTCCGGCCGACGACCCCGCGCTCGAGGCCGCGGCGGACGACCTCGACCTCCGGCAGCTCGGGCACTAGCCCGCCGGTGCCGGCCGGCTGGTGCCGTCGGCCAGCGCGGTCGCCGCCAGCCGCGCGGCGATCTGCTCGGCCTCTTTCTTGCTGCCACCCTCACCGGTGCCGAGCACCTCGCCGCCGACGACCGCCCGTGCGGTGAAGCGCTTGGCGTGGTCGGGGCCGGTCTCGGCCAGGACGTACTCCGGGACGCCGTGCCCGCCCGCCGCGGTGATCTCTTGCAGCGCCGTCTTCCAGTCCAGCGCCGCGCCGTCCTCGGCCGCCGACGCCATCAGCGGGCCGAACAGCCGCCGGACGACCTCGCCGGCCACCGGCAGGCCACGCTCCAGGTAGATCGCCCCGAGCAGCGCCTCCATCGTGTCGGCCAGCAGGGAGTTCTTGTCGCGGCCGCCCGTCGCCTCCTCGCCCTTGCCCAGACGCAGCCAGCGGCCGAGGCCGAGGGTGCGCCCGACCCCGGCGAGCGCGCGGGTGTTGACCACCCCGGCGCGCAGCTTGGCCAGCTGCCCCTCGGGCAGGTCCGGGTAGGCGGCGTACAGCGCGTCGGTGACGACCAGCCCCAGGACCGCGTCGCCGAGGAACTCCAGCCGCTCGTTGGTCGGCAGCCCGCCGTGCTCGTACGCGTACGACCGGTGGGTCAGCGCCTGCTCCAGCAGCCCGCGCTCGAGCCCGGTGCCGAGAGCGGCCTCCAGCGCTGTGTAGGACGTCGGCGGTGCCGAGGCAGCTCCGCTCACAGGCGGTTGACGGCGAGGTCGACGGCCTCGCCGACGGTCGCCAGCCCGTCGAGCTCCTCGTCCTCGATGTGGAACCCGGCGCGGGCCCGCGGCGCCAGCGCCTCCTCCACGATCTCGACGATCTCGACGAGGGCGAGGCTGTCGGCGTGCAGGTCGTCGACGAAGCGGGTCTCGCGGGTGACCGAGAGCGGGTCGAGCTCGAGCACGGTCGCGCAGGCCTGCTGGACCAGGCCGAGCACGTGCTCGGCGGTCACCGCGTCGTCCGTCCCGGAGCCCGTCATGGCGCCACGCTCGCACGCCGGTCGACCAGCTCGCCCAGCGCGCCGGCGATCCGCGGCACCAGTCCCTCCCGTACGGCCTGCGCCGCCATCGCCACGCAGCTGGCCACGGCCCGGGGCGAGGAGGCGCCGTGGCCGACGACGCAGACGCCGCGCACCCCGAGCAGGAAGGCGCCGCCGAACGCGTCCGGGGACATCGCGTCGGTGACCTCGGCCAACGCGGGGCGCAGCGCGCGGGCCGCCTCCCGGCGCTCCGGGGTCGAGGTGAAGGCCGCGAGGATCACCTCGGTGAGCATGCTCGCGGCGCCCTCGAGCCCCTTCGCGAGCACGTTGCCGGTGAACCCGTCCGTCACGACGACGTCGGCGACCCCGCCGTGCGGCACGTCCCGGCCCTCCACGCTGCCGACGTAGTCGATGGGCAGGCCGGCCAGCAGCACGTCGGCCTGCTTGCGGAGCTGGTCGCCCTTGCCGGGCTCCTCGCCGATCGTGAGCAGCCCGACGCGGGGCGACGGCAGGCCCAGGCGCACCTGTGCCAGGGCGGCGCCTGCCAGGGCGTACTGGGCGAGCAGGTCGGGCGTGGCGTCGACGCTCGCGCCCGCGTCGAGGAACACCAGCGGCCCCGCCTTGGCGGGGATGACCACGGCGAGGGCCGGCCGCCCGACGCCGCGCAGCCGGCCGAGGGTGAAGACGGCCGCGGCGAGCGCGGCACCGGTGGAGCCCACCGAGACGAACGCGTCGGCCGACCCGTCGCGGACCAGCCGGGCGGCGACGCGGATCGTCGCGTCGCGCTTGGTGCGTACGGCCCGGGCCGCGTCCTCGGCCATGCCGACGACCTGGCTGGCGGGCACGACCTCGAAGCGGCCTGCCGCGCCGCGCTCCTCGAGCAGGCGGGCCGCGACCTCGGTCGGGCCGACCAGCACGACCTGCGTGCCGCCCTGCTCGTCGGCGACCAGCAGGGCACCGTCGACGACCTGCTCGGGGGCCGAGTCGCCGCCGAGCAGGTCGAGGGCGACACGGACCACGCCCGGGTCGGGAATCAGCAGGGTCAGACGTTGATGACCGTGCGCTTGTCGTAGCGCCCGCACTCGGGGCACACGGTGTGCGGCCTGGTGGTGTGCCCGCGGTCGCAGGTGACGAGCACCGGCAGCGCGGTCTTCCACTGCGAGCGCCGCGAGCGGGTGTTGCTGCGCGACATCTTGCGCTTCGGGACGGCCATCGCTACTTCTCCTCCATCGGGTGGTGCAGGTCTGGGGTCGGGTGATCCTGGCCGGCAGTCAGCGGGGCCAGGCCCTGCAAGGCCGCCCAGCGGGGGTCACGCGCCTCGTGCGCGTGGTCCGCCGGCAGGTCGTCGAGCCGCTCGCCGCAGTCGACGCAGAGCCCGGCGCAGTCGGGGTCGCACAGCGGGGTCAGCGGCAGGGCCAGCACGACCGCGTCCCGCAGGACCGGCTCGAGGTCGAGCAGGTCGCCCACCATCAGCGACAGGTCGTCCTCGGTGTCCTCGTCCGGCTCGTACGCGAACAGCTCCTGGACCTTGACCCGCAGCAGGTCGTGGACGGGCTCCAGGCAGCGGCCGCACTCGCCGGTGACCGGCGCGGTGACCGTGCCGCTCACCAGCACCCCCTCCATCACGCTCTCCAGCCGCAGGTCGAGCTGCAGGTCGGCGCCCTCGGGGACCCCGATCAGGTCGACGATCCCGAGGCCGGCGGGCGCCGTGGCCTGCCGCGTCAGCGCACGCATCGACCCCGGACGTCGGCCCAGCTCGCGGGTGTCGAGCACGAGGGGCTTGCGGGGGTCGAGGCGGTGCTGGTGCTTGCTGTCCACGTCGTCGTCTGCTTCTGCGTCGGGGGTGGTGCCGTAGCGGTGCTGCACCGGAGGGGGTCCGCACGCAGCGCCGTGCGCCGGCGGGCCGACAGCAAGGCTAGCGGACCCGCCGCGCCGCCCGGGCGCGCACCGGGCGGGACCGAGCAGGCACTCAGCCGGGCAGGGGCCGGTCGTCGCCCGGGCTGTCGCGCAGGGCCTCGAGCACCTGCGCGCCGGACAGGTTCTGCCGGCCGCGCCCGACGGCCTCGAGCAGCCGGTGCAGGACGACCTCGAAGTTGGCCAGCCGCGTGTCGGTGTAGTCGTCCGCCTCCGCCCGGGTGCGCGCCGCCGTCGCCACGGCGTCCTCGACGATCGCGGCGGCCTCGACCTCGGCCTCGCGCAGCACCTCGGTACGGCTCAGCAGCCGGCTGCGCTCGGCCTGCGCGCTCGCCAGCACCTGCTCGGCCTCGCGCTGCCCGTCCTCGACGACGGCGGCCCGGTCGTCGAGGACCGCCTCCGCCCGGTCCAGCGCCTCGGGCAGCCGGGCCCGCAGCTCGTCGAGCAGGGCCAGCACCTCGGCGCGGTTGACCACGCAGGACGCCGACATCGGCATCGCGCGGGCGTCCCGGACGGTGGCCGTCAGCCGGTCGAGCACCTCCTCCGGGCCGGCGAGCGCACCCGTCGGCACCTCAGCCCTCCTGCGCGCGGTCGGCGAGGCGGGCCCGCAGCCGCTCGTGCACCGGCTCGGGAATGAGGTGCGCGACGTCGCCGCCGTACGTCGCCACCTCCTTGACCAGGCTGGAGGACAGGAAGCTGTAGAGCGGGTTGGTGGTCATGAACAGCGTCTCGACGCCGGCCAGCCCGTGGTTCATCTGGGCCATCTGCAGCTCGTAGTCGAAGTCCGAGATGGCCCGCAGGCCCTTGACGATCACCGGGACGCCGTGCGCCCGGCACCAGTCGACCAACAGGCCGTGGAAGCTGTCGACGACGACGTTGCCGTAGCCCGCGGTGGTGTCGCGCAGCATCTCGATGCGCTCGTCAACGGTGAACAGCGACGACTTCTTCTTGTTGACCAGGACGGCGACCGTGACCTCGTCGTAGACGGCACTGGCCCGCCCGATGATGTCCAGGTGACCGAGGGTCACGGGGTCGAACGATCCGGGACAGACAGCCCTTCTCATGATCTTGAACCGTACCAGAGGGTGGCCTCGCCGTAGCGGCGGCTCCGGAGCGGCTCGAGCCCGGCCGGCCAGGTGGGCGCCGGCCCCCGGGTGCGCCGCTCGACGACGACCACATCGCCGGCCCACGGGACCAGGGCGACCAGCACCGGGTCCACGTCGAGGTCGTACGGCGGGTCGAGCACCACCACGTCGTACGGCTGCGGCGGGCCGGCCAGGAAGCGCTCGACGGGCTCCGCGACCACCTCGGCGGCAAGTCCCAGGGACGCCGCGTTGGCCCGCAGCACGGCGAGTGCCCGCTCGTCGGACTCGACGAGCGTCGCCGCGCCCGCGCCCCGGCTCAGCGCCTCCAGGCCGAGGGCGCCGGAGCCGGCGTACAGGTCGAGGACCCGGGCGCCCTCGAGGTCGACCAGGCTCAGCAGCGAGGAGAACAGCCCCTCGCGGGCCCGGTCGGACGTGGGCCGGGTGCCGCGGCCGGTCGGCACGGCGAGCCGGCGGCCGCGGTGCGTGCCGGCGACGATGCGCATGACCCCGGTCACGCCGTCACGCCTTGTCCAGGAACGCGGCGCGCTCCTCGTCGAGGATCGAGCGTACGGCCGCCCGCAGCGCCGGGTGCCGGGACAGGTCGGGGTCGGCGTCGACCAGCTCGACGGCCGCCTGCCGGGCCGCGAGGATGACGTCGGTGTGCCGGAGCAGCTGCAGCATGCGCAGCGAGGAGCGCCGGCCGGACTGGTCGGAGCCGAGTACGTCGCCCTCGCGGCGCTGCTCGAGGTCGAGCTGCGACAGCGCGAAGCCGTCCGCGGTGGCGGCGACGGCGTCGACCCGCGAGCGCGAGGGGCTGCCCTCCTCGGCCTCGGTGACGAGCAGGCACAGCCCGGGGTGCTCCCCCCGCCCGATGCGGCCGCGCAGCTGGTGCAGCTGTGACATGCCGAAGCGGTCGGCGTCCATCACCACCATCACCGTCGCGTTGGGCACGTCGACGCCGACCTCGATGACCGTGGTGGCGACCAGCACGTCGACCTCGCCGGCGACCACCCGCGCCATGACGTCGTCCTTGGCCTCCGGCGGCAGCCGGCCGTGCAGCTGGGCCAGGCGCAGCCCGGCGAGCGGGCCCTGCGCGAGCAGCGGCTCGATCTCGGCGACCGCGACCGGCGGGCGTCGGCCGGCCTCGTCCGGCGGCCCCTCCACGCCCTCCTCGCCGGCGTCCTCCTCCCCGATGCGGGGGCACACCACGAACGCCTGCCGCCCCTGCTCGACCGCCTCGCGGATGCGCTCCCAGGCCCGCTGCAGCCACTGCGGGTGCTCGGCGACCGGCACGACTGCGCTGCGGATGGGCGACCGGCCGGCCGGCAGCTCGGTCAGCGTGGAGACCTCCAGGTCGCCGTACACCGTCATGGCGACGGTCCGGGGGATCGGGGTAGCCGTCATGACCAGCACGTGCGGGGAGCGGCCCTTGGCGCGCAGGGCGTCGCGCTGCTCGACGCCGAACCGGTGCTGCTCGTCCACCACGACCAGCCCGAGGTCGGCGAACTGCACGTTCTCCGACAGCAGCGCGTGCGTCCCCACGACGATCCCCGCCTGCCCGCTCGCCGCCTCCAGCAGGGCCCGGCGCCGCACCCCGGTGCTCTGGGAGCCGGTGAGCAGCGCGACGCGGGTCGCGGTGTCGGCCCCCCCGAGCTCGCCAGCCTGCGCCAGCGGCCCGAGCAGGGCCCGCAGCGAGCGGGCGTGCTGCTGCGCGAGCACCTCGGTGGGCGCCAGCAGCGCCGCCTGGCCGCCGGCGTCGACGACGGCGAGCATCGCGCGCAGCGCCACCAGCGTCTTGCCCGAGCCGACCTCGCCCTGCAGCAGGCGGTTCATCGGCACGCTGCGGGCGAGCTCGTCGCGCAGCACCGCCCCGACCTCGGCCTGCCCGGCGGTCAGCGCAAACGGCAGCGAGGCGTCGAAGGCGGCCAGCACCCCGTCGGCGCGCGGCACCCGGGGGACGCCGGGCAGGGCCCGCAGGGCGGCGCGCCGCTGGGCGAGCACGACCTGCAGCACGAACGCCTCGTCCCACGTGAGGCGCGTGCGGGCCCGGGTCACGTCGGGCCAGCCGGCCGGCTCGTGGATCTTCCTGAGCGCCTCGAGCAGCCCCGGCAGGCCGTGCGCGAGGCGCAGCTCGGGCGGCAGCGGGTCGGCGCCGACCTCGACGACCTCGAGCACGGTGCGCACGCTCTTCTGCAGCGTGACCGTCGAGACCTTGGCCGTGGCGGGGTAGATCGGCACCAGCCCGCCGGCGAACATCGCGCCGACCTGCCCGGCGTCGTCGTCCACGAGGTGGTACTCCGGGTTGGCGAGCTGCACGGTCCGGTTGAAGCGCTCGACCTTGCCCGCGAAGAACGCCCGCCGGCCGGCGCGCAGCTCCTTGTCCGCCTTGTAGCGGTTGAACATCGCCATCTTCATGGTCTCGCCGCGGTCGTCCGCGACGACGACGTCGGTCTTGCGCAGCTTCGGACGCAGCTGGCGGGTCGCGACCGAGCGGACCTCGGCGAACACCGTCGCGTACTCACCGACGACCAGCTCGTCGAAGCCGGTCAGCCGGCCCCGCTCGGCGTACCGCCTCGGGTAGTGCCGCAGCAGGTCGCCGACGGTGTGCAGGCCGAGGGCGGCTGCCAGCGGCGCGGCCGTCCGGTCGCCGAGGATGTGGACCAGCGGGGTCGCGAGGGCCACGCTCACGGCAGCGCTCTCACTCGGCCCCCAGCAGCACGGGCGGGGACGGCTGGCCGCCGTCGATCACCGCGAGCTCCACCTCCGGGCAGCAGCGAAGGGCGTGCTCGCGGAGCCGGTCGGCGAGGCCGGCCGGCGCGTCCTGCCCGAGCACGGCGGTGACGAGCTCGGCGCCGGCGCACAGCCGCTCGAGCAGGCGTACGGCGACCCACCCGACGTCCGCGCCCACCACCGCGACGGTCCCGTCGACCACGCCCAGCGCGTCGCCGGGCACGCACACGCCGGCGGAGGTCGTCGCCCCGCGGACCGCGACGGTGACCTCTGCGGTGCGCGTCGCGGCCGCGGCCTCGGTCATCGCCGCCACGTCGTCGTCGAACTCGCGGGCGGCGTCGGCGACCGCGAGCGCGGACAACCCCTGCACCACCGACCGGGTGTTGACGATGCGCACCTCGACCCCGGCGGCCCGGGCGCCCTCGACGACGGCGGCGTCGTCCGGGCGTACGGCGCAGCCCAGCAGGAGCACCACCCGCGGGGCGGCCGCGCCCTGCACGGCCGCCAGCAGCTCGGCCGTCGTCGGCGCTCCCTCCACCACCACGGCGCCCGCCTGCCGGAACAGCCGGACCAGCCCGTCGCCGGTGCACACGGCCACGACCGCGCGCGGGACCGGTGTGGCAGCCGATGCGGCGTCGACGGGCGCGTCGGCGAAGCGGGTGACGCTGATCTGGGAGGGACGGCCGGCCCGCAGCCCCGCCTCGATCGCCGCCCCGATGTCGTCGACGTGGACGTGCACGTTGTGGAGGCCGTCGCCGCAGACCACGGCGAGCGAGTCCCCCAGCCCGGACAGGGTCTCGCGCAGGCGCCCGACCGCCGCCTCCGTCGCCCCCTCCAGCAGGTACTGCACCTCGTACGCAGGGCCGGAGTAACCGGGTCCGGAGCACGTCGCGGCGACGGCCGCCGGCGGGGTCGGCTCCGGCCGGCCCTCGATCGGCGCGAGGCCCGTCACCACGGCCGCCAGCGCCTCGAGCAGCACCACCCACCCGCGCCCGCCGGCGTCGACGACGCCGGCCTGCGTGAGCGCCGGCAGCTGCTGCTGGGTGAGCGTCAGTGCGCTGCGGGCGCCCGAGCAGGCCGCTGCCAGCACGTCGGCGAGGGTCGCGGCCTCGCACACGGCGGCGGCGTCGGCGGCGCTCCGGGCGACGGTGAGCAGGGTGCCCTCGACCGGTGCGGCGACGGCGGCGTACGCCAGGTCCGCACCGCGGCCGAGCGCGCGCTGCATCCCCGGGCCGTCCACGGGCCCGTCGGCGAGGACCTCCGCCACCCCGCGCAGGAGCTGCGACAGGATCACGCCGGAGTTGCCCCGGGCCCCCATCAGGGCGCCCCTCGCGAGCGCAGCAGCCACCGCGGGCCGCTCCTGCCCCGCCACGCCCACCGCGGCGACGACCGACTCGACGGTCAGCAGCAGGTTGGTGCCGGTGTCGCCGTCGGGCACCGGAAACACGTTCAGGCCGTCGATCTCGAGGCGGGCGGCGGCCAGCGCGGAGCGCCCGTCCTCGCACCAGCGGCGGATCGCGGCCGCATCGAGCGCCTGCAGCACACCGCTCCCCTGCACCAGGTCCAGCACGCGCTGGACGAAGGGGCGACAGTAGCCCGGCTGCTAGTCTCTGACCTCTGCCCGGCCGGGGCCTGGTCCCCGTGCCTGCAGCTCGCGCGACCGGCCGTCCCCGACGGGCGCCGGCAGCGCCCTCCGCACGTACCGATCAACGATCAGGAGTACACCGTGGCTGCGACCTGCGACGTCTGTGGCAAGGGGCCGGGCTTCGGCATGTCGGTCAGCCACTCGCACCGCCGCACCCGGCGTCGCTGGAACCCCAACATCCAGGTGGTCCGGGCGCTGGCCGGCAAGAGCGGCAAGCAGCCGATGAAGCTCGGCGTCTGCACGTCCTGCCTCAAGGCCGGCAAGGTCTCGCGCGCATAAGTGGTCTGACCTGTCAGTCGACCCGGCGCAGCTGCTCGCGGTAGTGGCGGCCGTTCTCGACGTACATCGTCGCGGCGTCCGCGAACGCCCCCTCCGGCACGAGGTCCAGCCGCATCTTCGCGGGCACGCCGAGCGCCATCGCGTGTGAGGGCACCTCGATCCGGTTGCCCACGACGGCACCGGCCCCGACCAGGGCGCCGGTTCGTACGACGGCCTGGTGCAGCACGACCGAGCCGGACCCGACCAGGCAGCGGTCCTCGACCGTGCAGCCCTCGAGGTGCGCGAGGTGGCCGACCACGCAGTCGTCGCCGATGGTGGTGGCGTGCTCGGCCGTGCAGTGCACGACGGTGCCGTCCTGCACGGAGGTGCGCTCCCCGACCACGATCGACCCGTAGTCGCCGCGCAGCACGGCGGCCGGCCAGATCGTGCTGCCCGCGCCGATCCGCACGTTGCCGATCACGGTGGCGTCCGGGTGCACCCAGGCGTCGGGGTGGATGTCGGGGACTCGGTCCCCCAGGGCGTACACGGCCACGACTGCTCTCCTCGTTCGGGAGCGGCATCGTCGCACCCGGGCCCGGCGCCTGACCGGGGCGCCCGGGGAGGGCAGGATGCCGGCATGGCCTCGTACTGGTACTGCCTGTCACACCGCACGGTCGAGCAGGAGCACGAGTGCGCCCTCGGTGACCGGCTCGGACCGTACGCGTCGCGGCAGGACGCGCAGCAGGCCCTCGACAGGGCGCGGCAGCGCACCGCCGACGAGGACGCCCGGGACCGCGCCGACGACGACTGGGGCACGCCGCCCGCGAAGCGGTGAGCGCGCGCGAGCTCGTGGTGCTGGGCACCGCGAGCCAGGCGCCGACCCGCACCCGCAGCCACGTCGCGGCGTTCCTGCGCCTGGACGGCGCCGGCGTGCTGCTCGACTGCGGCGAGGGCACCCAGCGCCAGCTCCTGCACGCGGGGGTGTCCTCGCGGGCGGTCGACCGGATCTGCATCACCCACGCCCACGGCGACCACTGCCTTGGCCTGCCCGGGATGCTCAACCGCATGGCGCTTTCCGGCGCGCCCGGCCCGGTGCCGCTGCACTGCCCGCGCAGCGCCGTAGCCCGGCTGTCGCTGCTGACGACGTTCGCCGCCGAGCCGCCGGTGGCGTGGCACCCGGCCGACGAGGACGGGCCGGAGACGGCTGGGCGGCTCGGCAGCTGGACGCTGTCGACCCGGCCCCTCGAGCACCGGGTGCCGGCGGTCGGCTACCTGCTCACCGAGGACGACGGCACGTCGCTGCTCCCCGACCGGCTGGCGGCCGCCGGCATCGCCGGCCCGGACGTGGGCCGGCTGCAGCGGGAGGGGGAGCTGCGGGGGGTGCGGCTCGCCGACGTGAGCACGCCGCGGCCGGGGCAGCGGGTGGCCTTCGTGATGGACACCCGGCTCTGCGAGGGCGCCGAAGCCCTGGCCCAGGACGCCGACCTGCTCATCTGCGAGGCGACGTTCCTGCACCGCGACGCCCGGCTCGCGCAGGACTACCGGCACCTGACGGCGCGGCAGGCCGGCCGGCTGGCCCGGGAGGCGGGCGCGCGACGCCTGGTGCTGCTGCACTTCTCCCAGCGCTACCCCGACCTCGCGGAGTTCGCCGACGAGGCCGGGCAGGAGCACGACGACGTGGTGGTGGTCAGCGACCTCGACGTCGTCCCGGTGCCGGGCCGCCGCTGAGGGCCACCCCGCGCCCGCTCGCCGCCCCGCCCACCACCCAGCGCGTGATCTTCGCCTTGTACCGCCACCGATCCTGCTGCTGAGCGTGGCTGCCGGCACGCAGGCGAAGATCGCCGGGTCGGGGGCGTAGATCACGGGCGCGGGGGTGGGGGCGTAGGGCCAGGTCAGGAGAAGTGCTGCCAGCCGCGCGGCTCGAGGACCCTGCCGTCCAGGTCGCCGACGCCGGTCCCGCTGCGGACCCGGCCGACGGCCACCACCCCGAGGTCGGCCAGCGCGTCGACGGCCGACAGCGGCACCGTCGCGAGCAGCGCGTGGTCCTCCCCGCCGTGCAGCACGTCCTGCGGCCCCGCCCCCGCCGCGGCCGGGAGGGCGGCGACGTCCAGCAGGACGCCGACCCGGCTCGGCCGGCACAGCGACAGCAGGTCGACGACCAGGCCGTCGCTGACGTCGCACATGCTCGTGGCCCCGGCGTCGGCCAGGACCGGCCCCAGGTGGTACGGCGGGGTCGGCCGCAGGTGGGCCTCGACCAGCGGCCCGGTGCGGTGCCCGGACAGCAGCAGCGCGAGGCCCGCGGCGGACCCGCCGAGCTCGCCGGCGACCACGACGACGTCCCCGTCCCGGGCGCCCGAGCGCAGCACCGGCCGGCGGCCCTGCAGGTCACCGAGCGCCGTCACCGACACCACCACCTGCCCGCCCCGCACGGTGTCGCCGCCCACCAGCGCCGCTCCGACCAGGGCCGCCTCGTCACGCAGGCCGTCGGCGAGCCCGGTCACCCACGCCACCGGCAGGTCGGCCGGCGCCGTCAGCCCGACGAGCAGGGCGGTCCCCACACCGCCCATCGCGGCGACGTCGGCGAGGTTGGCCGCCGCCGCCTTGCGGCCCACGTCGTACGCCGCCGACCAGTCCCGCCGGAAGTGCACGCCCTCGACGAGCACGTCGGTCGTGGCGACCACGCGGCCGTCCGGCGTCGCGACCACGGCCGCGTCGTCGCCGGGGCCGACCAGGGCCTGCGGACCGGCGCGCAGCCGGCCGGTGACCGCGCTGATCAGGCCGTCCTCGCCGATCTCCCCTGCGGTAGCGTCCGCCACCTCATCAGCCTTGCAGAGAGGATCCGCCACCGTGGTCCAGGCCTACATCCTCATCCAGACCGAGGTCGGCAAGGCCGCCGCCGTGGCCACGGCCATCGCGGAGCTCAAGGGCGTGGCCCAGGCCGAGGACGTCACCGGCCCGTACGACGTGATCGTCCGCGCCGAGGCCCGCTCCGTCGACGAGCTGGGCAAGCTCGTCGTGGCCCGCATCCAGGCCGTGGACGGCATCACCCGCACGCTGACGTGCCCGGTCGTGCACCTCTGAGGGGCGCCCCGACCCGCCCGGCCCTGCTCGGGCTCGCACTGCTGCTCACCGGCTGCACGCAGGACGCCCCGGCGCCGGCACGGGCGACCGGTCCGGTGGACGTCGCGCCGCCACCCGCGGTGTCCGCGCAGGCGTCGGCAATCTGCACCCGGCTGCTGGCGGCCCTGCCCACGTCGCTGCAGAGCGGGGTGGTCTCGCGACCGGTCGCGGGCGACGCGCAGCGCACCGCGGCGTGGGGCGACCCGGCGGTCTCGCTGGCCTGCGGCACGCCGGCGCCCGTCGACGACCCCCGGGCGACGCTGGTCCAGGTCGGGCCCGGCTCGGGGGGCGTCGTCACGTTCGTGGTCGAGGACGTCGAGGGCGGGACCGCGTTCACCACCTCCGGGCTGCCGGTGCCGGTCACCGTCACCGTGCCCGATGCCTACGACAGCACCCTGCTGGTGCCCCTGACCGGTCCGCTGCTCGAGATCGACCGGGCCTGACAGGTCGTCAGCGCAGCCCGGTGCCCCGGGCGAGCGCGGCCTGCAGCAGGCGGTCCACCAGGGCCGGGTAGTCGACGCCGCTCGACGCCCACATCCGCGGGTACATCGACGTCGGCGTGAACCCGGGCATCGTGTTGACCTCGTTGACGGTCAGCGAGCCGTCGGCGTGCACGAAGAAGTCGACCCGCGCCAGGCCCTCGCAGTCCAGCGCGGCAAAGGCCGCGAGAGCGGTCGCCTGCAGCCGGGCGGTGACCTCGGCGGGCAGGTCGGCCGGCACGTCGAGCTCGGTGGCAGCCTCCAGGTACTTCGCGTCGAAGTCGTAGAACGCGTGCCCGGCCGACACCCGGACCTCGGCGGGCAGGCTCGCCTCGGGACCGGCCGGGCCGGCGAGCACGCCGCACTCCACCTCCCGCCCCACGAGGGCGGCCTCGACGAGCGCCTTGGGGTCCGCGGCGTGCGCCAGCCGCAGGGCCCCGTCGAGCTGCCCGAGGTCGTCGACCCGGCTGATCCCGATGCTCGAGCCCCCCCGTGACGGCTTGACGAACACCGGCAGCCCGAGCGCCGCGACCGCCGCGAGGTCGACCGGGTCGCCCCGCCGTACGACAACCGCGTCGGCGACGGCCAGCCCGGCGGCGCGCAGCAGCACCTTGGCGACCGCCTTGTCCATGGCCACGGCGCTGGCCAGCACCCCGCTCCCGACGTACGGCACCCCGGCCATCTCGAGCAGCCCCTGCAGCGTGCCGTCCTCGCCCCACGGGCCGTGCAGCACGGGGAAGACCACGTCGACGGCGCCGAGCACGCCGGGGCCGTCCTCGAGCGGGACGAGCCCGCCCACGGTCGGGTCGCCGGGAAGCGCCACAGCCTGGCCGTCCTTGACCGCCGGCAGCTCCCGGCCGGAGACCGCGAGCAGGGCCGGGTCGTCCGGCACCAGCACCCAGCGCCCCTCCGGGGTGATGCCGACGGCCACCACGTCGTAGCGCTCCCGGTCGAGAGCCGCGAGCACGCTGCCGGCCGACACGCAGCTGATCGCGTGCTCGGTGCTGCGGCCACCGAGCACGACGGCGACGCGGGTGCGGGTCACGGGCGCAGCCTAGAGCCGCCCCGTGTCGCCGCCGTGGCAGCGCGATGCCAGCGCGTCGCCCGGCTCGAGCGTCAGCGCCGGCGCGCCGCGGCCTCGGCCAGCTCGCGCAGCGGCGGCTCGTACGCCTCCCCGAAGGTCGGGAAGGCGTGCACGACGTCGACCAGCACAGCCAGGGGCACCGCCGCCCGGATCGCGAGCACCGCCTCGGACAGCCACTCGTCAGCCCGCGGCCCGAGAGCGGCCGCACCCACCAGCACGCCGCGTGCGATGTCGGCGGTGAGCACCAGCCGCCCGCCGCCGGCGCCCTCGGTGGAGGTCCTCGCGACCTCGCCCAGGTCCATCACCGCCGTCGCCGCCTCGACGCCGGCGTCGCGGGCCGTCGCCTCGTGCATCCCCACGCTGGCCAGCGCCGGCTCGGTGTAGACGGCCCGCGGCACCGCCCGGTAGTCCGCGCGCCGGTCACCGCCGAGCAGGTTCGCGGTGACGATCCGCGCCTGGTAGTTCGCCGTGTGGGTGTACGGCGCCTCCCCCGTGACGTCGCCGGCGGCCCAGACGTGCGGCTGGCCGACGACACGGCAGGACGGGTCCACGGCCAGCGCCCCCGACTCCTGCGCCTCGATCCCCAGCACGTCGAGGCCCAGCCCGGCGGTGGTGGGGGTGCGCCCGATCGCCACCAGCACCCGCTCGACCTCCACCGGAGCGCCCTCCGACAGGTGCACCCGCGCCCGCCCGTCGGCGGTGCGCTCGAAGCGCTCGGCGGAGGTGCCCAGCCGCACGTCGACGCCGTCGCCGCGCAGCACCTCGGCGAGCAGGCCGGCGACGCCCGGCTCCTCCTTGCCGGCCAGCTGCGGGCCGCTCTCGACCAGCGTGGTGCGTACGCCGAACCGCGCGTGCACCTGCGCCAGCTCGCAGCCGACCGCGCCGCCACCCATCACCAGCAGCGACGAGGGGCGCTGCTGCGCGGCGAGGGCCTGGTCCGAGGTCCAGGTCGGCACGTCCGCGAGCCCGGGCAGGTCGGGCACGACCGGGCAGGACCCGGTGGCGACCACCAGGTCGGTCCACGCCAGCGCGCGGCCACCGACCTCGACCGTCCGGTCGGCCGTCACGCGGCCGAGCCCGCGGACCAGCACGACGCCCGCCTGTTCGAGCGCACCGGCCGCACTGCTGTCGTCGCGGTGCTCGGAGATCTCGTCGCGCCGGGCGACCGCGGCGCGGTAGGCCGCGGCGTCGTCGCCGAGGTCCACGTCGGCCGCCGCGCCGCCCAGGCCCACCAGCGAGCGCGCCTCGCCCCGGGCCTGCGCACTGCGCAGCAGCGCCTTGCTCGGCATGCACGCGACGTACGGGCACTCGCCGCCCACCCGCAGCGCCTCGACCAGCGCGACCCGCCGGCCGGCCTGCGCCAGGGTGGTGGCGATGCTCTCACCGGCGGACCCGCCGCCCAGCACCACGACGTCGAAGGGTTCCGGGGAGCTCATGGGGCCGATCCTGCCCGGTGCCGGGCCCCGGCTCTACTCGCCCTTCGCCTGCCGCGTCATCAGCGCCTGGATCACCTTGCGCGGCGAGAGCCCCTCGTGGCAGACCGCCACCACCTGCTCGGTGATCGGCATCTCCACGTCGTGCTTGCGGGCCAGCTCCAGCACCGACACGCAGCTCTTCACGCCCTCCGCGGTCTGCTGCTTCTGCGCCAGCATCTGCGCGATCGGCTCGCCGCGGCCGAGCCGCTCGCCGAACGTGCGGTTGCGCGACAGCGGCGAGCTGCACGTCGCGACCAGGTCACCGAGGCCCGCCAGCCCGGCGAACGTCATGGGGTCGGCGCCAAGGGCCAGCCCGAGCCGGGCGGTCTCGGCCAGCCCGCGCGTGATCAGCGACGCCTTGGTGTTGTCGCCGAACCCCATCCCCTCGGCCATGCCGGTCGCCAGCGCGATGACGTTCTTGACCGCCCCGCCGAGCTCGCAGCCGACCACGTCCGGGTTGGTGTAGGGCCGGAAGTACGCCGTGCTGCACGCCGCCTGCAGGCGCGCGCAGGCGGCCGCGTCGGAACACGCGACGACCGTCGCCGACGGCTGCCCCCACGCGATCTCCTTGGCCAGGTTGGGCCCGCTGACCACCGCGACCTGGGCGGCCGGGACGTCGGCGACCTCCTGGACGACCTCGCTCATCCGCTTCGTCGTGCCGAGCTCGACGCCCTTCATCAGGCTGACCAGCAGCACGCCCTCCGGCAGCGCGCCGGCCAGCGCGGCGAGGTTGGCGCGCAGGCTCTGGGAGGGGACGGCGAGCACGACGAGGTCGGCGCCCTCGACCGCCCGCTCCGCGCTGCTGGTCGCGGTGAGCCGGTCCGGCAGGACCACCCCGGGCAGGTAGTCGGGGTTCTCGTGGCGCTCGCGCACGGTCGCGGCGAGCTCCTCGCGGCGCGCCCACAGCACCACGTCGGTGCCCGCGTCGGCGAGCACCTTGCCGAACGCCGTGCCCCACGAGCCGGTGCCGATCACCGCCGCCCGGGTCACGCCGACCGCCGGGGCCCGGCCGGCTGCTCGGGCCCGCCCTGCCAGGCGTACACGACCGGGGGACGGGGCGCTCCGCGCAGCTGCTCGAGCTCGGTGGTGACCGCGTCCATGACGGCCGCGGTGACCTCGCGCAGCACCGCGGCGCTCGGCTCCCGGCCGGCCCAGCGCGTCAGGTCGACCGCCGGCGCCGCCGAGACCACCACGTAGGCGCGGGGCAGCAGGTGCAGCCGCCCCCCGCGGTAGGTGTCCAGGATCTCCTGCGCCCCCCACTGCGCGACCGGGACGACCGGCGCCCCGGACAGCAGCGCGAGCCGGGCCACCCCGGTCTTCGCCACCATGGGCCACTTGTCGGGGTCCCGGCTGACCGTGCCCTCCGGGTAGAGGACGACGCACCCGCCCGCGTCCAGCGCCGCGACGGCGTCGCGCAGGGCCAGCGCCGCGTCGCTGGTCTCGCGGTGCACCGGGATCTGGCCGGCGCCCCGCATCACCCGGGGCACCAGGCCGTTGCCCTCGAACAGCGAGCTCTTGGCCAGGAAGCGGGCGACCCGGCCGGTGCCGTGCACCACGAACTCAGCCAGGAAGACCGGGTCGGCGTGCGAGATGTGGTTCGCCGCGATGATCACCCCGCCGCTGGCGGGCACGTGCTCGACGCCTCGCCAGTGCCGGTGGGCCGTCAGCACGGCCAGCGGCTTGAGGATCAGCACGCCGACGGCGTACCAGAAGCCCAGCTGCCGCAGCCCGACCGCCTTCCGCACGCCGACCGCCCTCCGCTCGCTCCCGCGCCGAGTCTGTCCTGCCCCGCTCGGAGGTGTCGAGGCGCCCCGGTCCCGCGGGGCGACCGGGGGAGCTGCCGCTGCCTGCTTGACTGGCCGGGTGACCAGCGCCGCGCCCCTGCTGTGGAGCGCCGTCGTGCCGGTCAAGCTGCTCGCCCTGGCCAAGTCCCGGCTGGCCTCCTTCGGGGACACCGCGCGCGCCGAGCTCGCGCTGGCCTTCGCCGACGACGTCGTGACCGCGCTGCTGCAGTGCCCTCGGGTCCGCGAGGTGCTGGTCGTCACCGACGACGTACGGGCTGCGGACGCGCTGCGCCGCAGCCGCACCCGGGTGCTGCCCGACCGGCCCGGCGCCGGGCTCAACGCCGCCCTGCGGCGCGGCGCGGACCTGCTCGCGGCCGACCGGCCGGACCGCGGCGTGGTCGCGCTGGCGTCGGACCTGCCGGCACTGCAGCCCGGCGACCTCGCCCGGGTCCTCGACCAGGTCCGGGGGCGCGGCTTCGTCGCCGACGCCGAGGCGGTCGGCACGACCGTGCTCGCCGCCGCCCCGGGCTCCGCCCTCGACCCGGCCTACGGGCCCGGCTCCCGGCGTGCCCACCTCGCGTCCGGCGCGGTGGAGCTGGCGGCCCCGCCGGCGCTGCGGCGCGACGTCGACACCCCCGAGGATCTGCGGGAGGCGCTGCTGCTCGGCGTCGGACCCCGTACGGCCCGGGTCACCGCCCGGCTGGCGGACGTCCGCCGCCCCGCGTGACCGGCGCTCCGCCGACCCCCGTGAGCGGCGCGACGGGGGCCCCTGTCGAGCTGCCGGCGACGATCCGGCTGTCCGGGCCGGACGGCGGCAGCGCCGTCGGCGACGACGGCACCGAAATCGGCTTCCCTGCCGGTGCGGTGGACCCGCGGCTGCGCGCCCTGCACCCCGGCCAGCGCGTGCGGCTGCTGCTGGTCGCCGGTCAGGTGCGCTCCCTCACCCTGGTCAGCCTGCCGATGCCCGTCCCGTCGGGCTGACGCCGCGGCTCGCGACAGCTACCGGGAGCCGGTGGCGCAGACGGTCCGGGTCAGCTCGTACATGGCCGCCTGCTGGTCCGGCGTCGTCGGCAGGTCCACCCCCTGCGCTCTGCCGTCCCCCAGGGACAGGAACAGCGGGAACAGGTAGGGCTGCTTGGCGTCGGCGATCCGGTGCGCCGCGCAGGTGGCCGGGCGCACCTCGACCGGCACGTCCAGGACGGTCGCACCGGGCGCGAGCCGGACCGGCAGCGCCAGCGAGAAGGCGAACAGCACGCTGTCGCGCAGCTCGGTGACGGTCACGTCCCCCGCCCAGCTGCCCCGCCGGACCCGCAGCTGACCGCGCAGCACCCCGGCCCCCGCGGGCGCCAGGTCGACGAGGCCGACCTGCACCTGCCTCGCGAGCTCGACGGCCGCGCACTCGCGGGCATGCAGCCGGGCGAGCAGCCCGTCCGCCGAGGGCAGCGGGACCCGGACGGTGCCGGTGGGCCCGCCGTCCCGGTGCAGGCCCACCACCGCCGTGGCCGGTTCGGGCTGCCGGTCGCAGCGGGCCGGCCCGTACGCCGCCGGCAGGTCGTAGCGGATCCCGGGCGGGAAGGGGTCGTCGCGCGCCGACGCGGGCGCCGGCGCGAAGCCGGGCGACTCCAGGCGCACGCTGGTCACCGTGTACGGCAGCGGGCCGGGATTGGTGATGGTGATCTGGAAGCGCCGGTCCGCGGCCGCGTCGAAGCGGGTCTGGGTCGCCAGCGCCTGCACCTGCCCGGGCGGTACGACGGGGGCGGGCGCCGGCCGCGGCACCCCGCACCCCATCAGCAGCAGCGCGGTCAGCAGCAGCGCGACCAGCGGCAGCGCCCGGCGCGCTGTCACGGCCGCCGACCGACCACGACGGTCGCCGCCGGCTCGTCGGACGTGACGACGTCGACGACCAGGGCGAGCCCGGCGAGCAGCTCCGCCGACAGGTCGGCCTGGCGGGCGCCGGTCTCGAGGAGCACGCAGCCGGCGGGTGCCAGCCAGTCGAGAGCCCCGGCAGCGACCCGGCGCTGCACGTCGAGGCCGTCGGCGCCGCCGTCGAGGGTCTCCCGCGGCTCGTACAGCCGCGCCTCGCGGGGCAGCTGGGCGAGCTCGCCGCTCGGCACGTACGGCGCGTTGGCCGTCACCAGGTCGACCCGGCCCCGCAGGCGCCCGGGTAGCGGGCTGTACAGGTCGCCCTCGTACACCGCGGCGCCGGGCAGGTTGCGCCGCGCGCACCGTACGGCTGCGGGCAGCACGTCGACGGCGTGCAGCTCGATCCCCGGGAGCCCGGCCGTCAGGGCGGCTCCCACGGCCCCGGACCCGCAGCACAGGTCGACGACGACCGGGCGGGCCGGTGCCCGCGCGAGCGCCTGCGCCACCAGCAGCCCGGTACGCCGCCGCGGGACGAACACCCCGGGCTCGACCGCGACCCGCAGCCCGCAGAACTCCGCCCAGCCGAGCACCTGCTCCAGCGGCTCGCCGGCGACCCGCCGGGCCACCAGCCGGTCGAGCTCGGCCCGGGTAGGCGCGCCGGCGGTCAGCAGCTCCGCCTCCTGCTCCGCGAACACGCAGCCGGCCTCGCGCAGGACCGCGACCAGAGCGTCCCGCCGATGCACCTGCCCACCCCCTGCCGGGCCTGCCGGCGGCGCTGCCGGCGTGGTCATTCTGACGCGGGTACCCCTCCCGCGGCGGACGCCGGTAGAGCACCATGGGTGCGTGACCACCGATGTGCAGCAGCCCACCGTGCTCGTCGACGAGGCGACCGGGGTCGAGGACACCCTCGAACCGGTCGAGCCGACCGAGGCGCCGGCGCCCGCGCCCGGTCTCCCGGAGGACCGCTTCCTCAACCGCGAGGTCAGCTGGCTCGACTTCAACGCCCGGGTGCTGGCCCTGGCGCAGGACCCCGGCGTACCGCTGCTGGAGCGCGCCAAGTTCCTCGCGATCTTCGCCAGCAACCTCGACGAGTTCTACATGGTGCGCGTCGCCGGCCTCAAGCGCCGGCAGAGCACCGGGCTCGGCACCCGCAGCGCCGACGGGCTCGGCACCCGGGAGCAGCTGAAGGTCATCAGCCGCCGCGCCCGGGAGCTCGCGGCCGAGCACGCCTGCTGCTTCCTGGAGAAGGTCCGCCCCGAGCTGGCCGCCGCCGGCGTGCGGATCGTCCTGTGGGACGACTTGGCCCCCGAGCAGCAGGCGCCGCTGCACGACTACTTCCGCAGCCAGCTGTTCCCGGTGCTCACCCCGCTGGCCGTCGACCCCGCGCACCCGTTCCCCTACATCAGCGGGCTCTCGCTGAACCTCGCCGTGCTCGTGCGCGACCCGCAGTCCGGCACCGAGCACTTCGCGCGCGTCAAGGTGCCCAACAACGTCAAGCGCTTCGTGCAGGTCGACGTGCGCCGCGGGACCTCCGACAGCGAGACGACCTACCTGCCGGTCGAGGAGCTCATCGGCGCGCACCTGCCGCAGCTGTTCCCCGGGCTGGACGTCACCTCGCACCACGCCTTCCGGGTCACCCGCAACGCCGACGTCGAGGTCGAGGAGGACCGCGACGAGGACCTGCTCCAGGCGCTGGAGCGCGAGCTCGCGCGGCGCCGGTTCGGGCCCGCGGTGCGCCTGGAGGTCGGCGACACGATGGACCCCGAGGTGCTGGACCTGCTCGTGCGCGAGCTGGAGATCACGGCCGACGACGTCGTGGAGGTGCCCGGGCTGCTCGACCTCGCCTCGCTCTGGCAGCTGTACGGCGTGGACCGGCCGGAGCTCAAGGACGACCCGTTCGTGCCGGCGACGCACCCCCGGCTGTCCGAGGGCGAGACGCCGATGAGCGTGTTCGCGACGCTGCGCGAGGGTGACGTCCTGGTGCACCACCCGTACGACTCGTTCGCCACCTCCGTCCAGCGCTTCGTCGAGCAGGCAGCGGCGGACCCGCTGGTGCTGGCGATCAAGCAGACGCTGTACCGCACCTCGGGCGACTCCCCCATCGTGGACGCGCTGATCGACGCGGCGGAGGCGGGCAAGCAGGTCGTGGTGCTGGTGGAGATCACGGCGCGCTTCGACGAGCAGGCCAACATCAAGTGGGCGAGAGCGCTGGAGAAGGCGGGCTGCCACGTCGTGTACGGCCTGGTCGGGCTGAAGACGCACTGCAAGACCTGCCTGGTGGTGCGGCAGGAGAAGGGCCAGCTGCGCCGCTACGCGCACATCGGCACCGGCAACTACAACCCGAAGACGGCCCGCATCTACGAGGACCTCGGCCTGCTGACCGCCGACCCGGAGATCGGCGCCGACCTCACCGACCTGTTCAACACCCTGACCGGCTACAGCCGGCAGACGGAGTACCGCACGCTGATGGTGGCGCCGCACGGCGTACGCGCCGGGCTCATCGAGCGGATCGAGCGCGAGGCGGCGCACGCCCGGGCCGGGCGGCCGTCCGGCGTGCTGCTCAAGGCCAACAGCGTCGTCGACGAGCAGGTCATCGACGCCCTCTACCGCGCCGGCCAGGCCGGCGTGCCGGTGCGCCTGCTCGTACGAGGGATCTGCGCCCTGCGGCCGGGCGTCCCGGGGCTGTCGGAGACCATCTCCGTACGCTCCATCGTGGGCCGGTTCCTGGAGCACTCCCGCGTGATGGTCTTCGGCCACGCCCAGCGCGAGCAGGACCCGCCGGAGCACTGGCTGGGCAGCGCCGACCTCATGCACCGCAATCTCGACCGGCGGGTCGAGACGCTCGTGCGGGTCAAGGACCCGGCCGTGCAGGCCCAGCTCGACAGCCTGTTCGAGCAGTCCATGGCCGACGACGTGATCCGCTGGGAGCTCCAGCCCGACGGCTGCTGGAACCGGCTGCCGGCGAGCGGACAGCCCGCGCACCACCTCCAGTCGGAGCTGATGCACCGGGCCGGCGAGCGGAACCACGGGTAGGTGGCAACGAGGACGACGGTCCGCCGGACGACGCCGGCGCGTGAGGTGCTGGCGGCCGGGGGGGTGCTGACGCGGCAGACCGCCGACGGCGTGCAGGTCGCCGTGGTGCACCGCCCGCGCTACGACGACTGGTCGCTGCCCAAGGGCAAGCTCGAGCGGGGCGAGCTGCCGCTGGCGGCGGCGGTGCGCGAGGTGTACGAGGAGACCGGCTACACCGCGGTCGCCGGCCGCTCGCTCGGCGCCAGCCACTACCTGGTGCTGCTCGAGGGCCGCGAGGTGCCCAAGACCGTCCGCTGGTGGGCGATGCGCGCGACCGGCGGCGCCGGCCTGACCGCACCGAACCACGAGGTCGACGAGCTGCGCTGGCTGTCCCCGGTGGACGCCCAGTCGCTGCTCACGGCGGGTCGCGACGTCGCGCCGCTGCACCTGCTCATGAGCGCGCTCGACACCACCACGGTCCTGCTCGTCCGGCACGGCAGGGCCGGGGACCGCGCCGCCTGGAAGGGGCCCGACCTGCTGCGGCCGCTGGACGAGCGCGGGCTCCGCCAGGCCGCGGCGCTGGCGGAGCTGCTGCCGCTGTACGGGCCGACCCGGATCCTGACCGCCCCCGCGACGCGCTGTCGGGACACGGTCGCGCCGCTGGCCGAGCGCCTCGGGCTGGCCCTCGAGATCGAGCCGGCGGTCGGCGAGGAGGGCTACGCCGAGAACCCCGACGCGGCGCTGTCGTGCCTGCGGCAGCTCGCGCAGGGGCCCGGCACCGCCGTCGTGTGCAGCCAGGGCGGACCCGTCCCCGGACTGGTCGAGGCCGTCGCGGCCGACGCCGGGATCGACGTCGACACCTCGCACACCCGCAAGGGGTCGGTCTGGGCGCTGTCGTTCGCCGACGGGGTGCTCGTCGACGCCGACCGCGTACCGCCCCCGGCCTGACCACGCCCGGCGGGCGTTGCCAGAACTGATACATGTGTGTCACAGTTCTTCCTGTGACACCGCCGCGGGCCGACCGGCTACGCAACGACGGGGTGATCCTGCGCGCGGCGGCGCGGCTGCTCGCCCACGACCCGGCAGCCAGCATGCAGTCCGTCGCGGACGCTGCCGGGGTCTCCCGGCTGACCGTCTACCGGCGCTACCCCGACCGCGACGCGCTGGTGGCCGCGCTGCGGACGGCGGTCAACGCCGAGCTCGACACCGCCCTCGACGGGGTGCCCGCGTGGACCAGCGGCAACGACACCGCCGCCACGCTGATCCGGGCCCTGGCCGGGGTCGCGGCCCGCTACCCGATCGCACTGCTGCGCTACTCACCCGGGACAGCGCCCGCGCCACCGGCTGACGCCCGCATCGTCGGCCTGCTCAAGGACGGCCAGCGGGCAGGGATGCTCCGCGACGACCTCGGCGCCGACATCCTCAACGCCGCCCTGTTCGGGGTGCTCGCCGCCGTGCTGGCGACCGCGCCCGGCGTCGACACAAGCGCCGACGACAGCAGCGACGACGACGACAGCACTGCCCGCACCGTGCTCGCACTCCTGCTGCCCTGTCTGACCCCACCTCCGAGAGGCTCCGCATGACGCTGTCCCCGCCCGTGAGCTCCGAGCGTCTCCCCGACACGCAGCAGCTGCTGCACGAGCTGCGTCGGGTCGTGGGCGACGACGCCGTCCTGACCGGGGACGCGCTCGCCGGCCACGCCGACCCCTACTCCTTCCTCGAGGACGACGAGATCCCGGCGCCGCTGGCCGCGGTCCAGCCGACCTCGGTCGAGCAGGTGCAGCAGGTCGTCGCGCTGGCAGCTCGCACCGGCGTGCCGTTGTGGACCGTGTCGCGGGGTCGCAACTTCGCGTACGGCGGCGCCGCACCGCGGCTGCCCGGCAGCATCGTGCTGGACCTGCAGCGGATGGACCGGGTCCTCGAGGTCGACGAGGAGCTCGGCTATGTCGTCATCGAGCCGGGCGTGAGCTTCCTGGACCTGCACGCGCATCTGAGCGCGCTGGGCGCGTCGCTGCTCATGTCGGTGCCGGACATCGGCTGGGGCAGCGTGATGGGCAACGCCCTGGAGCGCGGCAAGGGCTACGCGCAGCACGGCGAGCACAGCGCCGCGATCTGCGGCCTGGAGGTCGTCATGGCCGACGGCACCGTGGTGCACACCGGCATGGGGGCGCTGCCCGGCAGCACCGCCGGGCCGCTCTACCAGGGCGGCTACGGCCCGTCGCTGGAGGGCCTGTTCCTGCAGTCCAACCTCGGCATCGTCACCAGGATGGGCCTGTGGCTCGCGCCGCGACCCGAGACGGTCATCGTCTGCTCGATTCAGGCGGCCTCCGACGACGCCCTGGGGCCGCTCATCGACGCGCTGCGGCCGCTGCAGCTCGACGGGACCATCCAGAGCCCGGTGACGATCGGCAGCGCCGGGATCCTCGCCGTCGTACTGACCGAGCGCGCGCAGTGGCACACCGGGCCCGGGGCGATGCCCCATGAGCAGACGGCCGAGATCGTGCAGCGCCTCGGCGTGGGCTGGTGGAACGCCCGCTTCGGCCTGTACGGGCCGGCCTCGCTGACCGCGGCGCGGCTGGACGTCGTCCGCGCCGCACTCGCCGACCTGCCCGACCTGGAGCTCGTCGCGCACACGTACGCCGGTGACGTGACCCCGGACCAGGTCTTCCCGCCCGACCTCTCCCAGCTCGGCGTGCCCACCCTGTCCAACGTGCGCATGGCCGCCTGGCGCGGCGGCACCCCCGCCCACACCGACGTGTCGCTGGTCGGCCCGAGCCGCAGCGCCGACGTCCTGCGCCAGCGCGACCTGCTGCGCACGGGCATCACCCGGTACGGCTTCGACTACGCCGGCGGGTTCACCATGTACGGCCGGTACACCATCGCCCTCGCGCTGGTCAGCTTCGACCGGGACGACGCCGAGGAGCGGGCGGCCGTCCGTGCGCTGTTCCCGGAGCTGCTGGCCGAGGCCGCCGCGCACGGCTACGGGACGTACCGCAGCCACACCGCCTTCATGGACCTCATCGCCGCGCACTTCGGCGCAGACGACGGCGCGCTCCGGCACGTCGTGGAGAAGATCAAGGACGCCCTCGACCCGAAGGGCATCCTGTCGCCGGGCAAGCAGGGCATCTGGCCGGGCCGCTCGACGGCCTGACCCGGGCCGGGCGTGGGGTTCCCCGGTCAGGCGGACGTGTCGGCAGCTGCCGTCGACGCCTTGGCCGGCGCCCTCCTGGTGGGCGCCTTCTTCGGGGTGGCCTTGTCGGCCGGGACCTTCTTCGGCGTGGCCTTGTCGGCCGGGACCTTCTTCGGGGTGGCCTTGTCGGCCGGGACCTTCTTGGCTGTGGCCTTGTCGGCCGGGACCTTCTTCGGGGTGGCCTTGTCGGCCGGGACCGTCTTCGGGGTGGCCTTGTCCGCCGGGACCTTCTTCGGCGCCTTGCTTGGCGCTGCCTTGCGGGCCGCTGGCCTGTTGGCGGACGCCTCTGCCGGCGCTGCCTTTCTGGGCGCTGACTTCGTGGGCCCTGACTTCGTGGGCGCTGACTTTCCGGGCGCTGCCTTATGGGCAGGCGGCGGCCCGGCAGCGTCGACCGCCAGGGCTGCGACCGGCCGCACGGGGCTCGCCGTGCCCACGCCGGACGTCGCCGCGGACACCCCCGTCGCGGTGGGCGCCGCCGCCCCGGCCGCCGGCTCCGCCGGCGGGACAGCGAGGTCGGCGGCGTCGAGGTACCCGTCCCCGTCCTGCGGGTCGGGCGCGGTACGGCCGGCCAGCGCCGCCGTGGAGGCGACGACCCGCAGCCCGGCACCTGCCGCGCGGGCCGGAGCGGTCGCCAGGCGGGCGCCGGCCTGAGCCGCGGGGCCGAGCAGGCGCGCCGCGTTGACCGCGTTCGTGAACCCCCGTCCCGGGCGGAACGTCGGCAGGGACGTCTGGCCGGTCCGCGCGACCCGGTCGATCTTCTCGAAGACCCCGAAGCCGCCGAGGACGACCCGCTCCCCCGCCGACACGGCCCGCTGCACGGCCTCGAGCACCGCGTCCACGGCTGCCGTGGCGGTCTTGCGGTCCCCGACCTTCTCGGTGATGGCGTCGACCAGCTCGGTCTTGTTCACGGGGACCTCCTCGGGCGGGAGGCGGTGCCGTCTCCCGTGCTCCTCGAACGGTAGGGCGATGTTGTCCCGCTGGGCAGCATTACCGCGAGGTCGGTCGGCGGGTCGGGCCGCTCAGCCGGGTCGTACCGCCCCGGTCGTCGGCAGAAAGGCCGGGCGGCGCGCCTCGTACGCCTCGATGTCCTCGGCGTGCGTCAGGGTCAGGCCGATGTCGTCCAGCCCCTCCATGAGGCGCCAGCGGGTGAAGTCGTCGAGGTCGAAGGCGGCCACGACCTCGCCGGCGCGCACCTGCCGGGCCACGAGGTCGACCGTCACCTGGGTCGTGGCGTCGGCCTCGACGAGGGTCATCAGCTGCTCGACGGTCTCAGGGGGCAGCTGCACCGGCAGCAGGCCGCCCTTGAGGGCGTTGCCGCGGAAGATGTCCCCGAAGCGGGGGCTGACGACGGCCCGGAAGCCGTAGTCCTGCAGCGCCCAGACCGCGTGCTCCCGGCTCGACCCGGTGCCGAAGTTCTCACCGGCAAGCAGCACGGTCGCGCCGGGGTGGCGGTGGAGCACGAAGTCGGGGTCCTCACGCCACTGGCTGAACAGCCCCGTCCCGAAGCCGGTGCGCTCGACCCGCTTGAGCCAGTCGCTGGGGATGATCTGGTCGGTGTCGACGTCGCTGCGTCGCAGCGGCGCGGCGGTGCCGGTGTGGGTGGTGAACGGGTCCATGTCAGGCCTCCAGCAGGTCGGCGGGGGCGGTGAGCCGCCCGGTGAGGGCGGTGGCGGCCGCGACGGCGGGGCTGACCAGGTGCGTACGGCCGCCCCGGCCCTGACGTCCCTCGAAGTTGCGGTTGGACGTCGACGCGCTGCGCTCGCCCGGCGCCAGCGTGTCGGGGTTCATCCCCAGGCACATCGAGCAGCCGGCGTTGCGCCAGTCGAAGCCGGCGTCGCGGAAGACCGCGTCGAGGCCCTCCTGCTCCGCCTGCAGCTTCACGAGCATCGAGCCGGGGACGACCATCGCGCGTACGCCGTCGGCGACCCTGCGGCCCTTCACGACGTCGGCAGCCGCCCGCAGGTCCTCCATGCGCCCGTTGGTGCAGGACCCGAGGAACACCGTGTCGACGGCGACCTCGCGCATCGGCGTGCCGGCGGTCAGGCCCATGTAGACCAGGGCCCGCTCGGCCGCGTCGCGCTCGTTGCCGGCCGGCATCGCCGCGGGGTCGGGCACCACGCCCCCGAGGGACACGCCCTGGCCGGGGTTCGTGCCCCAGGTGACGAACGGCGTGACCGCGGCCGCGTCGAGGACCACCTCCTTGTCGAAGCCGGCGTCGGGGTCGGTGCGCAGGGTCTCCCAGTACGCCACGGCCTCGTCCCACTGCGCGCCCTGCGGCGCGTGCGGCCGGCCCTTGAGGTAGGCGTACGTCGTCTGGTCCGGCGCGACCATGCCGGCCCGGGCGCCCCACTCGATGCTCATGTTGCAGACCGTCATCCGGCCCTCCATCGACAGCGCCTCGATGGCCTCGCCGCGGTACTCCACCAGGTAGCCCTGCCCACCGCCGGTGCCGACCTGGGTGATGAGGGCGAGCACCAGGTCCTTGGCGGTCACGCCCGGCTGCAGCCGCCCCTCGACAGTCACCGCCATGGTCCGCGGCCGCGTCAGCGGAAGGGTCTGCGTCGCCAGCACGTGCTCGACCTCGCTGGTGCCGATGCCAAAGGCGAGGGCGCCGAACGCGCCGTGCGTGCTCGTGTGGCTGTCGCCGCAGACGACCGTGGTGCCCGGCTGGGTCACGCCGAGCTGCGGGCCGATGACGTGGACGATGCCCTGCCCGGCGTCGCCCATCGGCAGCAGCCGTACGCCGAACTCCGCCACGTTGCGCCGCAGGGTCTCCACCTGCGTCCGGCTGATGGGGTCGGTGATGACCAGGGCCGTGTCGGTGGGCACGTTGTGGTCCTCGGTGGCCAGCGTCAGGTCCGGTCGGCGTACGGTCCGGCCGGCCAGGCGCAGCCCGTCAAAGGCCTGCGGGCTGGTCACCTCGTGCACGAGGTGGAGGTCGATGTAGAGCAGGTCGGGCTCGCCCTCCGCCTGCCGTACGACGTGCGCGTCCCAGACCTTCTCCGCCAGCGTCCGACCCATGGCCGTCTCCCTCGACTTGCCGCTCACCGCCGCCCACCCCAACATCTCAGCGGGTGGGACTACTGTGTCATCTCGTGGGACACACTAGCGGAGTAGGCGTCCTGGACAAGGCCCTTCTCGTGCTCGGTGCGGTCGAGGCCGGCGCGGAGACCCTGCAGGCCCTGACCGAGCACACCGGGCTCTCCAGGGCCACCACCCACCGCCTCGCGGTCGCCCTCGAGGTGCACCGCCTGCTGCATCGCGACGGCGCCGGCCGGTGGGCCCTCGGGCCGCGCCTGCAGGAGCTGGCCGGTGCCGGCGCCGGCGACGTGCTGCTCGAGCACGCGCCACCGGTGCTCGAGCGGCTGCGGGACACCACCGGGGAGAGCGCGCAGCTGTACCGGCGGCAGGGCTCCTCCCGCGTCTGCGTGGCCGCTGCCGAGCGCCGCAGCGGGCTGCGCGACACGGTGCCGGTCGGGTCGCTGCTCCCGATGACCGCCGGCTCGGCGGCGCAGGTGCTGCTGGCGTGGACGCCCGAGGACCCGCTGGTGTCCTCCGCCGCCTTCGGCCCGCGGGTGCTGGCCGAGGCCCGGCGCCGCGGCTGGGCGCACTCGGTGGCCGAGCGGGAGCAGGGCGTCGCCTCGGTGTCAGCACCGGTACGCGGTCGCGGCGGTGACGTCCTCGCCGCCGTCAGCGTGTCCGGGCCGCTCGACCGCCTCACCCGCTCGCCCGGCCGGCTGCACGCCGCCGCGGTGGTGGCGGCCGCGAGCGAGCTCAGCTCGGCGGTCGGGGCCGGCCCGCTCAGCAGCTGACGGCTCCGCAGCCGTCGACGTCCCGTTAGCCCGACAGGCCCGGACACGACGGTCACAACGGGCCATGGCGCTGCCCGTCCGAGTACCGCACGATGGCCGCGACCGACGACCTCGACCGTCCGGAGTCCCTGTGCTCAGCTCGCTGTCCGGCCGCATCTCGCGCACCCCCTCGGCCGGCGCCGACGCGCCGCCGACGCAGCCGCTGGCCGACGTCATCGACCTCACCGTGCAGCGGTCCCGCCGCAGACAGGACACCGCCGAGCCGGGGCTGTGCATCACCCCCGAGCTGCTCGCGGCGCTGGCCGGGTCGTGGAGCGGCCGGGACTGAGCACCCGGGACTGGGCGCCCCCGAGATGTCAGACCCCGGCGCCAGGATGTCGGCATGGACGCCGAGTGCGCTGCCGCCGCCTGCGACCGGGTCGTGTACGCGCGGGGCCACTGCGCCCGGCACTACAAGCAGCTGCTCCGGCACGGCGAGGTGCGGGCGGACCCGGTCCCGGAGCGCTGCGCTGTCGAGACGTGTGACCGCGGTGCCGTGACCCGGGGCTACTGCCACGGGCACTACCTGCGTTGGAGCCGAACTGGGGAGGTTCGGCCCACCGAACCCTTGGAAAGGCCCGTTCGTCAGACCTGCTCGGTCGAAGGGTGCACAGACGTCGCGGCCAGTCGCGCCCTGTGCGGCGGCCACCTTCAGCGGCTGAGGACCACAGGCGACACAGCCGCTCAGCGGCCCAAGCGTCGAGTCAGCGAGGACGGGCGCTCCATCAGCCACGGCTATGTCCAGGTCGTCGTGCGTGCAGACCGCGCGCACCTCGTCCCGACCGGCCGCACCCGGGAGCTCGAGCACCGCCTCGTCATGGCGGCACACCTGGGCCGACCGTTGCGCGCGCAGGAGACGGTGCACCACAAGAACGGCGACCGGTTGGACAACCGCCTCGAGAACCTCGAGCTCTGGTCGACCTCCCAACCCAAGGGTCAGCGTGTGGAGGACAAGCTGTCATGGGCCTGGAGCATCATCAGGCAGTTCGACACGGATGCCATCGTGCTGCTCGACCTGGATCTCGACCCGACGACAGGACTGCCGATGGACACCTGCCCGTCGTGAGCAGCCGACGCACCGACTGCGAGGTACCCCCGATGGGATTCGAACCCACGTCACCGCCGTGAGAGGGCGGCATCCTAGGCCGCTGGACGACGGGGGCCAGCTGAAGTTGTTGTTCTGTGGTGCAGGTGCGCTGGGGTACCTGGACTCGAACCAAGACTAACGGAACCAGAAACCGTCGGGCTGCCAATTACCCCATACCCCACCGTGCGGACCACAGGACCTGTCCGCGCGCCGTCAGGCACTCTAGCCGACCGCAGGTCCGGCCCCAAACGAGGATCAGCCCTGCGCCGCCCGGAGCCGCCGCAGCGTGCGCTCGCGTCCCAGCAGGGCCATCGACTGCGGCAGCGGCGGCGAGATCGTCCCGCCGGAGACCGCCGCGCGCACCGGCGCGTACGCCTTGCGCTTGGTCAGCCCGAGCCCGTCGACCCAGGCGGCCCCGAGCGCCCCGTCGACCGCCTCGAACGTCCACTCGGGCAGCGGTTCGAGCGCGTCGGCGGCCGCCGCGAGCACCGCCGCGCTCCCGGCACCGAGCGACTTGGCCCGTGCCGTCTCGTCGACGACGAAGTCGTCCTCGGCGACGTACAGGAAGCGCAGCAGGTCGGGCACCTCCGACAGGAGCTTGACGCGCTCCTGCACCAGCGGCACCGCGCCGGCCAGCGTCGCGAGCTCGGCCGGGCTCGCCGGGTCGCCGACCAGAGCGGCCCGCTGGAGGAAGGGCAGCGCCCGCGCGCCGAAGTCCGCGGGGTCGAGCGCCTGCATGTAGTGCCCGTTGAGCCACAGCAGCTTGTCCAGGTCGAACACCGGGCCGACGGTGTTGACGCGCGCCCAGTCGAAGCTCTCCGACATCTGCGCGAACGTGAAGACCTCCTCCTGGGACGGCAGCGAGTAGCCGAGCAGGCCGAGGAAGTTGAGCAGCGCCTCGGGCAGGTAGCCCTGCTCCACGAACCAGGTCAGCCGCGCGGCCGGGTTCTTCCGCTTGGAGATCTTGCTCTTGTCGGCGTTGCGCAGCAGCGGCATGTGCGCGTACGCCGGCCGGTCGAAGCCCAGCCAGTCGGCGAGCAGCAGGTGCTTGGGCGTCGAGGAGATCCACTCCTCGCCGCGCACCACGTGCGTGATGCCCATGAGGCCGTCGTCGACGACGACCGCCAGGTGGTAGGTCGGGAAGCCGTCGGTCTTCAGCAGCACCTGGTCGTCGGGCCGGGGCGCGGAGACCTCGCCGCGGATGAGGTCGACGAACTGCAGCGGCGCGTCGTCCGGCACCAGCATCCGGACCACCGGCTCCTCGGCGAACCCCGGCAGCTCGGCCCGCTGCTCGCGGGTCCTGCCGACACACAGTCGGTCGTAGCCGGTCGGGAGCTTGCGCCGCTGCTGGTCCTCGCGCATCTCCTGCAGCCGCGCAGGGCTGCACCAGCACAGGTAGGCGTGCCCGGCGGCGAGCAGCCGGTCGACGTACGGCCGGTAGGTGCCCAGCCGCTCGGACTGCCGGTAGGGGGCGTACGGGCCGCCCCTGTCCGGCCCCTCGTCCCAGGACAGGCCCAGCCAGCGCAGCGTGTCGTAGACCTGCTGCTCGCTGTCGGCCCGGAACCGGGCGCGGTCGGTGTCCTCGACACGCAGCACGAACTGCCCGCCCTGCTGGCGGGCGAAGGCCAGGTTGAACAGCGACATGTACGCGGTGCCGACGTGCGGGTCGCCGGTCGGCGACGGGGCCACCCGGACGCGGACCGTCACCGCGAGACGACCGGGTTGGTGAGCGTGCCGATCCCCTCGACGACGACGTCGACGGTGTCGCCGTCCACCAGCGGCCCGACGCCGGCCGGGGTGCCGGTGAGGACGACGTCGCCGGGCAGCAGCGTCATGAACGCGGTGATCCACTCGATCACTGCGGGCACGTCGTGCAGCAGCTGCGCGGTGCGCCCGTCCTGGCGCAGCTCGCCGTCGACGCGGCACTGCACGGCGAGGTCGCGGACGTCGAGGTCGGTCTCGACCCACGGACCGATCGGGCAGAACGTGTCGTGCGACTTGCCGCGCGTCCACTGCCCGTCAGCCTTCTGGTGGTCCCGCGCGGTGACGTCGTTGGCGGCCGTGTAGCCGAGGACGACGTCGAGGGCCCGCTCGCGCGGCACCTCGCGGCAGAGCCGGCCGATGACGATGCCGAGCTCGGCCTCGTGGTCGACGCGGGTGCTGTTGCGGGGCAGCCGCACGGCCTCGCCGGTACCGATCACCGAGGTGGACGGCTTGAGGAAGACCACCGGTGAGGCGGGCGCCTCGGTGCCCATCTCGGCCGCGTGGTCGGCGTAGTTCTTGCCGATGCAGACGACCTTGCTGGGCAGCACGGGCGCCAGCAGCCGGACCTGCGCGAGGGCGTGCCGGGCGCCGGTGAAGGCGAACGGCCCGAACGGGTGGCCGTCGACGGGGGCGACGACGAGCTCGGACGGCTCGCCCCCGGGAGGCCCCTCAACGACGCCGAACGACACCTCTCCGTCGAGGCTGAAGCGGCAGATACGCACGGGGGAAGCCCTTCCTGAGCGGCGGGGAGAACGGTGCCGAGGCTAGTCGCCGCGGCCCTGCCGGCCGGAGCGGCAGCGGTTAGGGTCCGGCGTGGATCTGTCCTCCTGGTTCCTGTCGACGGCGGAGCGCGACAACCCCGCGACGGTCCTCGACAGCCGGCACGGGCCGGCCGGCCTGCCGTGGACCGAGGGCAACGCCGTACGCCCGCTGGTGCACGGCGCCACCTACTTCCCGCGGTTGCACGCGGTCGTGGACGGCCTGCGCGCCGGTGACCTGCTGTGCTTCACCGACTGGCGGGGTGACCCCGACGAGCGGCTCACCGGCGAGCCCGGCAGCGAGGTCGGAGCGGTCTTCTGCTCGGCCGCCGCGCGCGGCGTCGTCGTCAAGGGCCTGCTGTGGCGCTCGCACCTGGACGGCCTGGCCTACAGCGCGGACGAGAACCGGCACCTCGGCAGCGAGGTCAACGAGGCCGGCGGGGAGGTGCTGCTCGACCAGCGGGTCCGCCCGTTCGGCAGCCACCACCAGAAGCTCGTCGTCGTACGCGGCGCGTCCGGGGACGTGGCCTTCGCCGGGGGCATCGACCTGTGCCACAGCCGTCGCGACGACGCGGCCCACGGCGGCGATCCGCAGGGCCTGCGGATGTCACCGGAGTACGGCGCAACGCCGCCCTGGCACGACGTGCAGCTCGAGCTGCACGGCCCCGCGGTGGGCGACCTCGAGGCGGTGTTCCGGGAGCGGTGGGACGACCCCTCCCCCCTGGACAACCGGCTGCGGATGGCGCTCGAGCGGCGCCTCGTCCAGGGGGTGGACACCGACGCCAGCGAGCTGCCGCCGCAGCGGCCCGACCCCGGTCCGGCCGGCAGCTGCGCCGTGCAGGTGCTGCGGACCTATCCCGCCCGCCGGCCCGGCTACCCGTTCGCGCCGCGGGGGGAGCGCAGCGTGGCGGCGGCGTACCGGAAGGTGCTGGCCAGGGCCCGGTCGCTGATCTACCTGGAGGACCAGTACCTCTGGTCGGCGGAGGTCGCCGACCTGTTCGCCGAGGCGCTGGTACGCCGCCCCGAGCTGCTGCTCGTGGCCGTGGTGCCGCGCTTCCCCGACCAGGGCGGCCGCGTCGGCCGGCCGCCGAACCTGGTCGGGCGGCAGGACGCGCTCGACGTCGTGATCCGGGCGGGCGGCGACCGGGTCAGCGTGTTCGACCTCGAGAACGCCGCCGGTACCCCGGTGTACGTGCACGCCAAGGTCTGCGTCGTCGACGACGTCTGGGCGACCGTCGGGAGCGACAACCTCAACCTGCGCAGCTGGACCCACGACAGCGAGCTGTGCTGCGCGGTGCTCGACGACGAGCGCGACCAGCGCGAGCCCCGCGACCCCGCCGGTCAGGGCGACGGCGCCCGCCGGTTCGCCCGCGACCTGCGGCTGGAGCTGTGGCGCGAGCACGCCGACGCGGGCGACGACACCGGCCTGGTCGACCCGGCGGCGGGGGTGGCGAGGCTCCGGGCGACCGCGGCCGCGCTGGACGCCTGGCACGACGGCGGCCGGCAGGGGCCCCGCCCGCCCGGCCGGCTCCGCACCCATCGCGCGGACCGGCTGCCGGCCTTCACCCGCGCCTGGGCCCGCCCGCTCTACCACCTGGTCGTCGACCCGGACGGCCGCCCCCGCAAGCACCTGCGCCGCTCCTGGACCTGACCCCACCCCTCCCGCTTGTCTGCTCACAGCGACGTACGGACCGGCCCGCGCGGTCGCTGCGGGCAGACAAGCGCCGGGGTCGGCGGTCAGCTGGCGATCTGCAGCGTCGTACGCGCCCGGGTGCCGGCCTGCTCGTGGGCGGATGTGCGCGAGCTCTCGTGCAGCGACAGCAGCGGCCTCATCGCCGGCACGACCGGGGCCAGCGTCAGCTCGACGGGCACGAACTCGACCTCGAGGGCGAGGGTGTCCACGAGCACCTTGGTGAGGTACGGCCGGACGAAGTCCCAGTCGGCCTTCGGCGTGCCGGGCCGTAGCCGCCCCCAAAGCTGACCACCACGGTCGCCGGCCGCCCGGCGACCGGCGAGGGGCTGCCGTCGGCCATGAGCGTCGTCTTCACCAGCAGCAGGTGGTCGAGGTAGGCCTTGAGCTGGGACGGGATGCCCCAGTTGTACATCGGGAGCGACATCAGATATTCGTCGGCGGCGAGGAACTGCTCGAGCACCTGCACCTGGACCGCGAGCGCGGCTCGCTGGTCGGCCGTGCGCTCTCCCTCGGGCGTGCCCGCAGCCTGTACGGCGGCGATCAGGTGCGGCAGCGGGGCGACCGCGAGGTCGACGGTGGTGACGGCGCCGGCCGGGTGCTGGGCGGCCCAGGCGGCGCGGAAGGTCTCGGCCACGGCGCGGCTGTGCGAACCCTCGCGCCGGGACGAGCTGTCGAATCTGGAGCAGGGTGGTCATGGGCTCGTCCTCACACTGGTTCCTATGAAGAGTCAACCGTACGAGGTGAGACGTTCCGAGTCAAGACTTTCCGGGAGCAGACGATGTTGACTCTGTGCGGTAGCATCCGCCCCATGACCACGAGGCTGCCGACCTGCACCCCGGTCAGCGCCATGGCCGACCTGCCGCCCTCGTGCGACCCGGCCGCGGGCGACCTCGCCCTGCTCGTGCACCGCGCCGCGCACAGCCTGCGGACGGTGCTCGACCGGGCCTGCCGCGACCAGGGGCTCACCGACGGGCGCGACTGGCTGGTGCTCACCGTGCTGTCCGACGGCGCGCCGCGCACCCAGCTCGACCTCGCCCGGCTGCTCGGCATCGACAAGACCACGCTCACCGCCGTGCTGGACCGCCTCGACCGTCTCGGCATGGTCGTGCGCCGGGCCGACCCGGCCGACCGCCGCGCCCGCATCCCGGAGGCGACCGAGGCGGGCCGGGCCACCTGGGCGGCCGTCTCCCGGGCCCGGGACGAGGTCGAGCGGTCGCTGCTGGGCGACGTACCGCCCGAGCAGCTGCAGCAGCTGCGCTCGGCGCTGGTGCGCCTGGCCGGCGCCGAGGGCGTCGACATGAGCGGCGCGTGCAGCGGGGCCGCCGCGACGGGCGGCCAGCAGCCGCTACCTGCCTGACAGCGCCGGAGCACCCTGCTCGGACCAGGCGCGCAGCAGGTCGCGCACCGACAGCACGCCGACGACCTCCCCGCCGTCCGACACCACCAGGTGCCGGAAGCCGCCCGCGAGCATGGCCGTGGCCGCGTCCGTGAGCGGCCAGTCGGGCGTCGCCACCACGGCCTCCGGCGTGAGGTGGTCGGCGGCCAGCTCGACGTCGGGGTCGAGCGACTGGGCGACGGCATCGAGGATGTCGCGCTCGGTGAGGATCCCCGGGCCGTCGGCCTCGGGGTCGAGCACCACCGCGGCGCCGACCCGGCGGGCAGCCATCTGCTGCGCCGCCTGGCGAAGGGTGTGGGACGGGCCGATGGTGAGCACTGATGGCGTCATCGCGTTCCGGACGTGCATGGCAGCCTCCACAGACGAGGCCCGCACCGTACGGCGTACAGCAGCCGCGCAACAGCCCCCGCAGGGGTTGCGCTTCAGCCGACCGGGCGCATCCAGCCGTGCGGGTCCTCCCGGCGGCCGTACTGCAGCTCGAGCAGGGTCTCGCGCAGGCGCATCGTCACGGGGCCGGGAGTGCCGTCGCCGACCTGCCAGTCGCCGGTCGTGCTCTTGGCGTAGCCGACCGGCGCGATGACCGCCGCGGTCCCGCAGGCGAACACCTCGGTGATGCGCCCGTCGGCGCAGCCCTCGCGCCAGTCGTCCACCGAGAGCCGGCCCTCCTCGACCTCGTAGCCCAGCTCGGGGGCCAGCGCCAGCAGCGAGTCGCGCACCACGCCCGGCAGCAGCGTCCCGGTGAGACCGGGCGTCACCAGCCGGCTGCGGCCGTTCTCGGTGAACACGAAGAACAGGTTCATCCCGCCCATCTCCTCGACCCAGCGGCGCTCCACCGCGTCGAGCCAGACGACCTGGTCGCAGCCCTTCTCGGCGGCCTGCCGCTGGGCCAGCAGGCTGCCCGCGTAGTTGCCGGCGCACTTCGCCTCGCCGGTGCCGCCGACCGCCGCCCGGACGTACTCCACCGACAGCCACACCGTCACCGGCCGCACCTCCCCCGGGAAGAACGGGGTCACCGGGAAGGCGATGAGCAGGAACAGGTACTCGTGGGCCGGCCGCATGCCGACCTGTGCCTCGGTCGCGATCATGAACGGCCGCAGGTACAGGCTCTGGCCCGGCGTGTCCGGGACCCACGCCGCGTCGACCCCGACCAGGGCCTCGACGGCCGCCATGAACAGCTCCTCCGGCAGCTCCGGCATCGCCAGCCGCTGCGCCGAGCGGTTGAAGCGGCGGGCGTTCTCCTCCGGCCGGAACACCGCGACCCCACCGCCCGGCTGGCGGTACGCCTTGAGCCCCTCGAAGATCGCCTGCCCGTAGTGCAGGACCATTGCCGACGGGTCGAGCTCGAGCGGGGCGTACGCGGAGAGCCGCGCGCCGTGCCAGCCGAGCTCCTCGGTCCAGCGGACCGCGACCATGTGGTCGGTGTGGACCCGGCCGAAGCCGGGGTCGACCATCAGCGCGGCCCGCTCGGCGTCGCTGCGCGGGGCGTCGCTGAGCACGACCTCGATCAGGTCGCGACCGGTGTCGATGATGGTCATGTCCGCTCCCTCGTCCTCGGGCCCCGGGCGGTCCGCCGCGGCGGGGCGCCCTCGACGGTATCCGAGTGCGTGCGGCCCGGGCTCAGCCCAGCAGGCTGACCAGCGCGTCACCGACCTCCGTCGTGCTGCGGACGGTGTCGCCGCGGCCGGCGAGGTCCTTCGCGACGGCTCCCTCGACCGCGGCCGCCCCGTCGGCGTGCCCGAGGTGCTCGAGCAGCATGGCGACGGACAGCACCGTCGCGGTGGGGTCGGCGACGCCCTTCCCGGCGATGTCCGGGGCGCTGCCGTGCACCGGCTCGAACATGGAGGGGTTCGCGCGGGAGACGTCGAGGTTGCCGCTGGCGGCCAGCCCGATGCCGCCGCAGATGGCCGCCCCGATGTCGGTGAGGATGTCGCCGAACAGGTTGTCGGTGACGATCACGTCGAACCGGCCGGGGTCGGTCACGAAGAACATCGAGACCGCGTCGGCGTGCTGGTACTCCAGCGACACGTCCGGGAACTCCTCGCCCACCCGGTCTGCCGTGCGCTTCCACAGCCCGCCCGCGTGTACCAGCACGTTCGTCTTGTGCACCAGCGTCAGCCGGCCGTCGCGCGCCTGGGCACGGGCGTACGCGTCCCGGACCACCCGCTCGATCCCGTACGCCGTGTTGAGGCTGACCTCGGTCGCGATCTCGTGCGGCGTGCCGGTGCGCAGCGTCCCGCCGTTGCCCGCGTACGGCCCCTCGGTCCCCTCGCGGACCACGACCATGTCGATGGCGGAGGCCCGCAGCGGCCCGGTCACGCCCGGGTAGAGCTTGACGGGCCGCAGGTTGACGTGGTGGTCGAGCTCGAAGCGCAGCGCCAGCAGCAGCCCCCGCTCGAGGACGCCGGACGGCACGGACGGGTCGCCGATCGCGCCCAGCAGGATCGCGTCGTACTGCCGCAGCTCGTCCAGCACGCCGTCCGGCAGCACCTCGCCGGTGCGGTGGTAGGCGGCAGCGCCGAGGTCGTACGCCGTCGTCTCGACGCCCGGCAGCACCGCGGAGAGCACCTTGAGGCCCTCGGCGACCACCTCCGGGCCGATGCCGTCGCCGCCGATCACTGCCAGTCGGGTGTTCATGGCCGCAGGCTAGCGGTGCTCCGGGCGCCGCCGTGACAGCCTCCTGTCGTGCTGTCCCTGCGGTTGATCAGCCCGGCTGACCTCAGCGTCACCCTCGTGGACCTGCTGCGCGCGCACCCCGGCGCCGCCCACCTGGTGGTCCTGCCGGGCGCCGCGGTCGACCCGCCCGGGGACGTGCTCATGGCCGATCTCGCCCGGGAGGCGGTGAGCGACGTGATCACCGCGATCGAACAGGTCGCCGGCGACCGCTGCGCGATCACGCTGGAGACCGTGGACACGACCGTGTCGCAGTACGCCGACGCGGCCGAGGAGGCCTCGCCGGGCCGCGGCACCGACGCGGTGGTGTGGGAGGAGGTCGAGGCGCGTACCGGCGAGGAGAGCGAGCTGTCGGCGTCATTCCTGGCTCTGCTCGTCATCGCGACGCTGCTGGCGGCCATCGGGCTGATGCTCGACAGCCCGGTGCTGGTGGTCGGCGCGATGGTCGTCGGGCCGGAGTTCGGCCCGGTCGCCGGGCTCACCGTCGCCCTGGCCGAGCGGCGGACCGAGCTGGCCCGGCGCTCGCTGCGCGCCCTGCTGATCGGGTTCCCGGTCGCCATCGCGGCCAGCTTCCTGCTCACCGTCGTGATCCGGCTGACCGCCGGGCTGCCCGGGCCGTACACCGCCGAGCAGCGGCCGCTGACGGAGTTCATCAGCAAGCCCGACGGCTACGCGCTGGTCGTGGCGCTGCTGGCCGGCGTCGCCGGCGTCATCTCCCTGACCTCGGCCAAGTCCGCGGCGCTGGTCGGCGTGGCGGTGTCGGTCACGACCGTGCCGGCGGCGGCCGACATCGGGGTGGCCGCCGCCGCCGGCAACGGCGCGGAGTGCGCGGGCGCCGCCGGCCAGCTGCTGGTCAACCTGGTCGCGCTGGTGCTGGCCGGCGGCCTCACGCTCGCCCTGCGCCGTCGCGCGGCGCAGCGGCGTGCGGGGAAGGCGCCGGTCAGGCCCGGGCGCGGTTGACGGCGCTGACGACGGCCACCAGCGAGCTGGTGACGATGCTCGGGTGCACACCGCACCCCCACAGCACGCGCCCGTCGACCGCCACCTCGAGGTAGGACGCCGCCTGCGCCTCCTCGCCCGCGCCCGTGGCGTGCTCCGCGTAGTCGAGCACCCGGGCGTCGACCCCGATCTCGGTCAGCGCGTGCACGAACGCCGCGATCGGGCCGTTGCCGGTGCCGGAGATGCGGTGCTGCTGCCCGGCCAGCTCGACGACCGCGTCGACGCGGTCCACCTCGCCCGAGCTCAGCGACTGCGACACCAGGCGCAGCGGGGCGGTGCGGTCGAGATAGGTCTGCTGGAACATCGCCCAGATCCGGGTGCTGGAGACCTCGCCGCCCTCGCCGTCGGCGACCTCCTGCACGACCCGCGAGAACTCGATCTGCATCCGCCGCGGCAGGTCGAGGTGGTGCTCGTTCTTGAGCACGTACGCCACCCCGCCCTTGCCGGACTGGCTGTTGACCCGGATGACCGCCTCGTACGACCGGCCGACGTCCTTGGGGTCGATCGGCAGGTACGGCACGCCCCACGGCCGCTCCGCCACGGGCACGCCGGCCTGCGCCGCGCCGCGGTCCATCGCCTCCAGGCCCTTCTTGATCGCGTCCTGGTGGGAGCCGGAGAAGGCCGTGTAGACCAGGTCGCCGCCGTACGGGTGGCGCGGGTGGACCGGCAGCTGGTTGCAGTGCTCGACGGTGCGCCGTACCTCGTCGATGTCGGACAGGTCGACCAGCGGGTCGACGCCCTGGCTGAACAGGTTGAGCGCCAGCGTCACCAGGCAGACGTTGCCGGTGCGCTCGCCGTTGCCGAACAGGCACCCCTCGACGCGGTCCGCGCCGGCCATGACGCCGAGCTCGGCGGCAGCCACCGCCGTACCCCGGTCGTTGTGCGGGTGCAGCGAGAGCACGACGCTGCTGCGCCGGGCGCCCAGCGCGCGGCTGAACCACTCGATCGAGTCGGCGTACGTGCTGGGGACGCTCATCTCGACCGTGGCCGGCAGGTTGAGCACGACCGGCCGCTCGGGCGTCGGCTGCCAGACGTCCATCACCGCCTCGCACACCTCCACCGCGAAGTCCAGCTCGGTGCCGGTGAAGGACTCCGGGCTGTACTGCCAGCGCACGTCCGTGGTGGCGAGGTACTGCTCGGCGTACTTCGCGCACCACCGGGCGCCCTGTACCGCGATGTCCTTGATGCCCTCGCGGTCCAGGCCGAAGACGACCTCCCGCTGCAGCGTGCTCGTCGAGTTGTAGAGGTGGATCAGCGCGCTGCCGGAGAAGCCGGCCAGCGACTGCACGGTGCGCTCGATGAGCTCCTCGCGGGCCTGCGTCAGCACCTGGATGGTGACGCCCTCGGGCACCAGGTCCTGCTCGACCAGCTGCCGGACGAAGTCGAAGTCGGTGGAGCTCGCGGCCGGGAAGCCGACCTCGATCTCGCGGTAGCCCATCTGCACCAGCAGCGCGAACATCCGCAGCTTGCGCTCGCTGTCCATCGGGTCGATGAGGGCCTGGTTGCCGTCGCGCAGGTCGACGCTGCACCACAGCGGGGCGCGCTCGATGGTGCGCTGCGGCCAGGTGCGGTCCGGCAGGTCGACCGGCGGGAAGGCCGAGTAGCGGCCGTACGGCATGCGGGTGATCTCGGGGCGGGCGGGGCGGGTCATCTGTCTCTCCGGAGGTGGCAGGGGTGCGGCCAGCACCGAGCCCCGCGGCGGGGAGCCGGCCTAGGAGAGGGCCCCGCCGCGGCAGCGAAGGAGCAGCAGTCGCGCCATGCCGGCCACCGTACGCCATGTGCGGCAGGGCACACTGAGGCCATGACGGGCGTGCTGTTCGTGGCCGGGAGTGTCGACGACGAGGTCAACGGCTGGCTGGAGCGGCGCAGGAGGCTCGGCCAGGACCTGCGCGACGAGGTGTGGGACGGGGTCTACCACGTGGCGCCCTACGAGCACGCACGCAACGGCATCGTCGCCTGGGCGCTGGGCCTCGCCGTGTCGGGGCCCGCGCTTGCCGCCGGCTTGGTCCCGGGCGGCTCGTTCAACCTCGGCGACCCCGACGACTTCCGCGTGCCCGACCTCGGGTTCCATCGCGCGCCAGTCACCCCAGCGCTGTACATGCCCACCGCGGCTCTCGTCGTCGAGGTGCTGTCGCCGGGCGACGAGACGATCGCCAAGCTCCCGTTCTACGCCCGGCGGGGCGTCCAGGAGGTGTGGGTGGTCGACCCGCTGGCGCGCACCATCTCCTGCCACCGGTCGGGGGGCGCGTACGACGACAGCCCGCTGCTCGGCCTGGACCTGACCGAGCTGGCGGCCGGCCTGGACTGGCCCGTCAGCTGAGGAACGGCTCGACGACCGCCCGGAACGCCTCGGGCTCGTCCACCCACGGGAAGTGGCCCGCGGCGGGCACCACCGCGACGGCAGCCGAGGGGAAGGTGGCGGCGACCCGGTGCACCGCGGCGACCCCCGTCAGCGCGTCGCGCTCCCCGCCGACCACCAGCACCGGAGCGGGCAGCCTGCCCAGCGATGCCAGCAGGGCGTCGACGTCGACCTCGCCGTCCTCGGCCCGGAAGCCGATCTCGGCCCGCCGGCTGCTCTGCCGGTCCGCCGACGCCGCGTGCGCCTGGGTGCGCTCGTCCCAGCGCCCGTAGAAGAACGGCCGGGTCGCGCGCACCAGCTGCTGCGCCTGGGACGGCGGGGCGTACGCCAGCGCCTCCTGGGCCTCGGCGGCGTCGGCGTACCACGGCTCGCCCACCCGGCCCGCCCGGATCCCCGGCACGTCGTCGCGGGTGCCGCCCTGCAGGCGGTCGGTGGGCGTCACCAGGAGCAGCCGCCCGACCCGGTCCGGGTGCGCCGCCGCCCAGGCCTGGGCGACCAGGCAGCCGGCGGAGTGCCCGAGCAGGTCCGCGGTCGGCAGCTGCAGGTGCTCGCGCAGCGCCTCGACGTCGTCCGCCATCCGGTGGAAGCGCAGCGACGCGGGGTCGGCCGGCACCTCGGAGCGCCCGGTCGCGCGCAGGTCGAGCAGCACCAGCGTGCGGCTCTGCGCCAGCCCGCCGAGGTCCTCGAGGTAGGCGGCGGCCCGGCCGGGCCCGCCGGGCAGGCACAGCAGCGGGGGGCCCTGGCCGACCTGCTCGTAGCTGAGCCGGGTGCCGTCGTAGGAGGCGAAGGTGGTCATGCGAGGCCGCTCATGTCAGGTCGACCGCCCGGGCCGACGAGGCGCCGATCGCGTCGGCGATGTCGGCGAGCACCGCCGGCGGCACTGCGCTGTCGACGGTCAGCACCATCAGCGCCGACCCGCCCTGCGAGGTGCGGCCCACCTGCGCTCCGGCGATGTTGACGTCCGCGGCGCCCAGGCGGTCGCCCACCGCACCGACCACGCCGGGGCGGTCCTCGTACGTCAGGAAGACCAGGTGCTCGCCGAGAGCGACCTCCACGTCGACGCCGTCGACGGAGGTGAGCTTCTCGACCTGCCGCACGCCCGTCAGGGTGCCGCCGACCGTGAGCGCCTCGCCGGACGCCAGCACCCCCGACAGCCGGATCTCGTTGCGGTAGTCGCCGCTCTCCGCGGTCGTCGCCAGCGAGACCTCGAGGCCCCGCTCGCGGGCCAGCGCCGGCGCGTTGACGAAGGTGACCTGCTCCTCGACGACGTCGGCGAACACGCCCTTGAGGGCCGCGAGCTGCAGCACCTGCACGTCGTACGCCGCGATCTCCCCGAGCACCTGCACCTCGAGGCGGGCGGCGACCGCGCCGGCGAGCGCCGAGAACACCCGGCCGAGCTTCTCGACCAGGGGCAGCGCCGGCCGCACCTGCTCGACCACCACGCCGCCGGCCTGCACGTTGACGGCGTCGGGCACGAACTCGCCCTCCAGCGCCAGGCGCACCGACCGGGCCACCGCGATCCCGGCCTTGTCCTGCGCCTCCACCGTCGACGCGCCGAGGTGCGGGGCGACCACGACCGAGTCGAAGCCGAACAGCGGCGAGTCGGTCGTCGGCTCGGTCTCGAAGACGTCCAGCCCGGCCCCGGCGACCGTGCCCGCCGCGAGCGCGTCCGCGAGCGCCGCCTCGTCGACCAGGCCGCCGCGGGCCGCGTTGATGATGCGCACGCCCGGCCGGCACAGCGCCAGCTGCTCCTTGCCGATCAGCCCCACCGTCTCGGGCGTCTTCGGCAGGTGGATCGAGATGAAGTCGCTCTCGCGCAGCAGCTCCTCGAGGGTCACGAGCCGCACCCCGATCTGCGCGGCGCGGGCCGAGCTGATGTAGGGGTCGTACGCGATCAGCCGGGTGCCGAACGCCGACATCCGCTGGGCGAACAGCACCCCGATCCGGCCGAGGCCGACGACGCCGACGGTCTTGTCGGCGATCTCGACACCGGTCCAGCGGGACCGCTCCCAGCGCCCGGCCTTGAGCGCGGCGCTGGCGGCGGCGGTGTTGCGGGCGCAGGCCAGCAGCAGCGCCACGGCCTGCTCGGCCGCGCTGACGATGTTGCTGAGCGGCGCGTTGACGACGAGGACGCCGCGGGCCGTCGCCGCCGGCACGTCGACGTTGTCCAGCCCGATGCCGGCCCGCGCGACGACCTTGAGCCGGGGCGCGGCCGCGAGGGCCTCCGCGTCGATGCGGGTCGCGCTGCGCACGATGACCGCGTCGGCGCCGGCCAGCGCGGGCAGCAGCGCCGCCCGGTCCGCGCCGTCGACGTGCCGGACCTCCACGCCGTCGCCGAGCACGGCGACGACGGACGGGGCGAGCTCCTCGGCGAGGAGCACGACGGGCAGGGTCACGGGGTCCTCGCGTACGGCCGGGGCTGGTCCTGCGGACCCTACCGAGGCCACCCGCGGCCCGGGTCACCCGCGTCCCGCGCCGCGCCTGTCCTCGTCACCGCCCGCCCCCCTGCTCGCCGATCATGGAGGTGGTGCAGTACGCCGAGCGTGCTGCGCGTCAGCAACTCCATGATCGCCGGATCGGGCCCGCGATCATGGAGATGCTGCAGCGCCGGCGGCTACTCGTCCGCGTCGTCGATCCAGGCCATCATCGGGCGCAGCTGGCCGCCGGTGACCTCGATCGGGTGCTCCGCGGCCTGCTTGCGGAAGTCGTTCATACGCGGCCGGCCGTTGTCGTCGTCGTCGATCAGGGCCCGGGTGAACGTGCCGTCCTGGATCTCGGCGAGGATCTTCTTCATCTCCTGCTTGACGGCCGGCGTGATGATCCGCGGCCCGCTGACATAGTCCCCGAACTCCGCGGTGTCGGAGATCGACCAGCGCATCTTGGACAGCCCGCCCTCGTACATGAGGTCGACGATGAGCTTGAGCTCGTGCAGGCACTCGAAGTAGGCCACCTCGGGCTGGTAGCCGGCCTCGGTGAGCACCTCGAAGCCGGCCTGGACCAGCGCGCTCGCGCCGCCGCACAGCACCGCCTGCTCGCCGAACAGGTCGGTCTCCGTCTCCTCCGTGAACGTCGTACGCAGCACGCCCGCCTTTGTCCCGCCGATCCCCTTGGCGTACGACAGGGCCAGCGCGAGCGCGTTGCCGGACGCGTCCTGCTCGACGGCGACCAGGCACGGCACGCCGCGGCCGTCGACGAACTGCCGGCGTACGAGGTGGCCGGGGCCCTTCGGCGCGACCATCGTGACGTCGACGCCCGCGGGCGGCTTAATCAGGTCGAACCGGATGTTGAGCCCGTGGCCGAACATCAGCATGTCGCCGTCCTGCAGGTGCGGCGCGACATCCTTCTCGTACAGCGACCGCTGGACGGTGTCCGGTGCCAGGATCATGATCACGTCGGCCTCGGCAGCAGCCTCGGCGGGCGTCACGACGCGCAGGCCCTCGGACTCGGCCTTCGCCCGGCTCTTCGACCCCTCGGGCAGGCCGACGCGCACGTCGACGCCGGAGTCACGCAGCGAGAGCGCGTGCGCGTGGCCCTGGCTGCCGTAGCCGAGCACCGCGACCCTACGGGCGGTGATCAGGGCCAGGTCGGCATCGTCGTCGTAGTAGATCTCGGGCACGCAAGCTCCTCGGTAGGGGTGGGGGTTCAGCCGGCCGTTCTAGGCGGTGCTGCGGAGCCGCTCGCCGCCGGTCATGGAGCGCGAGCCGCGGCCGACGGCGACCATGCCGCTCTGCACCATCTCGCGGATGCCGAAGGGCTCGAGCACCCGGACCAGGGCGGCGAGCTTGTCGCGGGTGCCGGTCGCCTCCACGGTGACCGCGTCGGAGGCGACGTCGACGACCTTCGCACGGAACAGCTGGACGGTCTCGAGCACGTGGCTGCGGGTCGCGAGGTCGGCCTTGACCTTCACCAGCAGCAGCTCGCGCTGCACGCTGGCCTCCGGGTCGAGCTCCACGATCTTCAGCACGTTGACGAGCTTGTTGAGCTGCTTGGTGACCTGCTCGAGCGGCAGGCCCTCGACGGACACCACGATCGTCATCCGGCTGACCGTGGCGTGCTCGGTCGGGCCGACGGCCAGGCTCTCGATGTTGAAGCCGCGGCGGCTGAACAGGGCGGCCACCCGGGCCAGGACCCCCGGCTTGTCCTCGACCAGGACGGACAGGGTGTGCCGGGTCCGCAGGCTCTCCGGGACGGTGGACAGGCTCATCAGACGTCGTCCTCTCCCCAGACGGGGCGGGTGTCGCGGGCGGCCAGGATCTCGTCGTTGCTCGTACCGGCCGGGACCATCGGCCAGACCATCGCGTCCTGCCCGACGATGAAGTCGATGACGACGGGGGCGTCGTCGACGGCCAGCGCCTTCTCGATCGTGGCGTCGACGTCGGACAGGCTGTCGCAGCGCAGCCCGACGCAGCCCATCGCGTCGGCGAGCTTCACGAAGTCGGGGATCCGCTTGGTGGGCCGGTTCTTGTCGCCGAGCCCGGTGTTGCTGTAGCGGCCGTCGTAGAACAGCGTCTGCCACTGCCGGACCATGCCGAGGTTGCCATTGTTGATCACGGCGACCTTGATCGGGATGCCCTCGATGGCGCAGGTCACGAGCTCCTGGTTGGTCATCTGGAAGCAGCCGTCGCCGTCGATCGCCCAGACCGTGGCGTCCGGCCGGCCGACCTTCGCGCCCATCGCGGCGGGCACCGCGTAGCCCATCGTGCCGAGGCCGCCGGAGTTGAGCCAGGTGTAGGGGTGCTCGTAGGAGATGAACTGGCTCGCCCACATCTGGTGCTGGCCCACGCCGCTGGCGATGACCGCCTCCGGGCCGGTGAGCTGCCCGATCCGCCGGATCACGTGCTGCGGCGCGAGCGAGCCGTCGGTCGGCTCCTCGAAGCCGAGCGGGTAGGTGTGCCGCCAGCTGTCGACCGAGCGCCACCACGCGGTGAGGTCGGCCCGGGTGCCGGTCGCGTACACCTCCTGCACCGCCACGACCAGGTCCGCGATCGTCTCGCGGCAGTCGCCCACGATCGGCACGTCGGCGACGCGGTTCTTGCCGATCTCCGCCGGGTCGATGTCGGCGTGGATCACGGTCGCGCCGGGCGCGAACGAGCTCAGCTTGCCGGTCACCCGGTCGTCGAAGCGGGCCCCGAGGCAGATCAGCAGGTCGCTCTTCTGCAGGGCGGTCACGGCGGCGACGTTGCCGTGCATGCCGGGCATCCCGACGTGCTGGGGGTGGCTGTCGGGAAACGCGCCGCGGGCCATCAGCGTGGTGACGACCGGGATCCCGGTCAGGTCGGCGAGCACCCGCAGCTCGGCCGCCGCGCGGGCCTTGAGCACGCCGCCACCGACGTACAGCACCGGGCGCTTCGCCTCGGCGATGAGCCGCGCGGCCTCGCGCACCTGCTTGGCGTGCGGGCGCGTCGTCGGCCGGTAGCCCGGCAGGTCCATCGTCGGCGGCCAGGCGAACTCCCCCGGCCCGACCAGGACGTCCTTGGGGATGTCCACCAGCACCGGGCCCGGCCGGCCGGTCGCCGCCAGGTGGAACGCCTCCGCGATGGTGCGCGGAATGTCGTCCGCCGACTGCACCAGGAAGTTGTGCTTGGTGATCGGCATCGTGATCCCGACGATGTCCGCCTCCTGGAAGGCGTCCGTGCCGATCGCGGCGCTCGGCACCTGGCCGGTGATGGCGACGATCGGGACCGAGTCCATGTAGGCGTCGGCGATCGGCGTCACGAGGTTGGTCGCGCCGGGGCCGCTGGTCGCCATGCAGACACCGACCTTGCCGGTGGCCTGCGCGTAGCCCTCGGCGGCGTGGCCGCCGCCCTGCTCGTGCCGTACCAGGATGTGCCGCAGCTTGGTGCTGTCGAAGATCGGGTCGTACGCGGGCAGGATCGCTCCGCCGGGGATGCCGAAGACGACCTCCGCGCCGACGCTCTCGAGCGAGCGCACGAGCGACTGGGCTCCGGTGAGGGACTCGGACATCGTTGTCTCTTCCTGGGGTGCTGGCGTGCCTGGGCAAAAAAGAACCCCTCGTGCGAGGCACGGAGGGGTGAGCGCGGCTGCCGCGGGGCGGCAGGCGCGCTAGGGAACTACGACGAGGCAGGTGAGAAGGCTGAGCACGGCGCCAGTCTGCGCCACCTGCCCGGCAGAGTCAACCGAGGTGGGACACCCGTCCCACCTCCTGAGACGGGTGTCTTGGCCGCGAGGGGTCAGCCGGTGATGGCGCCCTGGGCGGCCGAGCCGACGAGCTTGGCGTACTTGCCGAGCACGCCGGTCGTGTAGCGCGGCTCCAGCGGCTTCCAGCCGGCCCGGCGGCGCTCGAGCTCCTCGACGTCGACCAGCAGGTCCAGGGTGCTGCTCGCCAGGTCGAGGCGGATCCGGTCGCCGTCGCGGACCAGCGCGATCGGCCCGCCGTCGGTCGCCTCGGGCGCGACGTGCCCGACGCACAGGCCGGTGGTGCCGCCGGAGAAGCGGCCGTCGGTGAGCAGCAGCACGTCCTTGCCGAGCCCGGCGCCCTTGATCGCGCCGGTGACCATGAGCATCTCGCGCATCCCGGGGCCGCCCCTGGGCCCCTCGTACCGGATCACGCACACGTCGTCCTTCTGCAGCGTGCCGTCGACGACCGCGTCCATGCAGCCCTGCTCGCCGTCGAAGACCCGCGCGTTGCCCTCGAACACGGTCGAGTCGAAGCCGGCGCTCTTGACGACCGCGCCCTCAGGGGCCAGCGACCCGTGCAGGATCGTGATGCCGCCGGTCTTGTGGATCGGGTCGGCCATCGCCCGCAGCACCTTGCCGTCGAGGTCGGGCGGTGCGATGTCGGCCAGGTTCTCGGCCATGGTGCGCCCGGTGACGGTCAGGCAGTCGCCGTGCAGCAGCCCGGCGTCCAGCAGCGCCCGCATGACGACCGGCACCCCGCCGATGCGGTCGATGTCGGTCATGACGTACCGGCCGAACGGCTTCACGTCGGCCAGGTGCGGCACGCGGGCGCCGATCCGGGTGAAGTCGTCGTAGGTCAGCTCGACGCGCGCCTCGTGGGCGATGGCCAGCAGGTGCAGGACGGCGTTGGTCGAGCCGCCGAGCGCCATCACGACGGTGATGGCGTTCTCGAACGCCTCCTTGGTGAGGATCTGCCGCGCGGTCACCCCGCTGTCGACCAGCTTCACCACCGCCTCGCCCGAGGCCACCGCGAACGCGTCGCGCCGGCGGTCGACCGCGGGCGGGGCCGCGCTGCCGGGCAGCGACATGCCGAGCGCCTCGGCGGCGCTGGCCATGGTGTTGGCGGTGTACATGCCCCCGCACGCGCCCTCGCCGGGGCAGGTGGCCTTCTCGATCCGGGTCAGCTCGTCGCGGGTGATCAGCCCGCGGGCGCACGCCCCGACGCCCTCGAACACGTCGATGATGGTGAGGTCGCGGCCGTCGAGCTGGCCGGGCAGCGTCGAGCCGGCGTAGAGGAACACCGACGCCAGGTCGAGGCGCGCCGCAGCCATCAGCATGCCGGGCAGGGACTTGTCGCAGCCCGCCAGCAGCACCGAGCCGTCGAGGCGCTCGGCGAACATCACCGTCTCCACCGAGTCGGCGATGACCTCGCGCGACACCAGCGAGGCACGCATCCCCTCGTGGCCCATGGAGATGCCGTCCGACACCGAGATCGTGCCGAACTCCATGGGGAACCCGCCGGCAGCCCGGACGCCCTCCTTGGAGGCCTTCGCCAGCCGGTCCAGCGACAGGTTGCACGGCGTGATCTCGTTCCAGGACGAGGCGACGCCGATCTGCGGCTTGCTCATGTCGTCGTCGCCCATACCGACGGCGCGCAGCATCGCGCGGGCGGGCGCCCGGTGGTCACCCTCCGTGACGTCCGTGCTGCGGGGCTTGCGGGTGGTCACGGCGGCTCCCTCGGCAGCGGCGGGTGCACGCGACCGAGGCGGCCGGCGGAACCCGGGGATGCGCCGACTGTACGACGCGCGGGCGCCGGGGCTGCCGTGGCAGGGTCGGGGTGTGCAGGGCCCGACCTCCGACCCCCGACCCGCTGACGTCCCGGCGGTGCCGGCGGTGCCGCCCCGGCAGCGGCGGCGTTTCGGGCCGGAGCGGATCGCGCTGCTGCCGGTGCTGGTCATGCTGCTCGGCGCCCTCCCGCTGGCGGGCTCGAGCGGCTGGCTGCTGTGGCTGCTGCTGGTCCCGCTCGGCGCGGCCGTCTGGGTGCTGCGGGCCCGCGTCGTCGCGGACGGCGACACCCTGCTGGTCTGCAACGGGCTGGGCACGCAGGTCCATCCGTGGTCCGCCGTCGAGGGCTTCGACGTGCCCAGGTACGGGCCGGTGCGCCTGCTGCTGCCGGGGCGCCGGGTCCCGCTCACGGCGCTCCCCCGGCGCGACCTGCGCGCCCTGCTGGCCCTGGCGCCACCCGCGTCACCCCCACCCCCGTCACCCCCACCCCCGTCACCCCCACCCCGGGCGCCCCAGCCGCCGCCGCGCTGACGGTCCGCCGCGAGGCGCGGACGCGCCCGGTCGCGGACACTGGTGGGCATGCTCCGTCCCCTGCGTCCCGCCGCGCTCGCCCTGCTCGTGGGCGTGACGCTGACCGCCTGCAGCGGCACGCCCGACCCGGGCACCGCGGCCCCGACCGCGGTGCCGCCGGCGCCCTCCGCGCCCGCCACCTCCCCGGCAGCTCCGCCGCCCCCGGCCGCAGGCGCGCCGCAGGTCCTGGCGTCAGGGCTGGAGGCCCCCTGGGGCCTGGCTTTCCTTCCGGGCGGCGACGCGCTGGTCAGCGAGCGGGACACCGCGCGCCTCCTGCGGATCCCTGCGGCCGGCGGCACACCCGTCGAGGTCGGGCGGATCGCGGACGCCCGCCCCGCCGGCGAGGGCGGGCTGCTCGGGCTCGCGGTGAGTCCGTCGTACGACACCGACGGGCTGGTCTTCGCGTACGTCACCACGGCCGACGACAACCGGATCGTGCGGCTGCGGCTGGGCGAGCCGCCGGCGCCGGTGCTGACCGGCATCCCGAAGGGCCGGATCCACAACGGCGGCCGGCTGGCGTTCGGGCCGGACGGCGCCTTGTACGCCGGCACCGGCGACACCGGCAACACAGCGTTCGCGCAGGACGCCCGCTCGCTGGGCGGCAAGATCCTGCGCATGACGCCGGACGGCCGGCCCGTCCCAGGCGCCGCCTCCGTGGTGTTCTCGACCGGCCACCGCAACGTGCAGGGGCTGGCGTTCGACGACGCGGGACGGCTCTGGGCGACGGAGTTCGGGCAGAACAGGTTCGACGAGGTCAACCAGGTCAACGAGGGCGACAACGGCGGCTGGCCGGCGGTCGAGGGCGCGGGGACCGGCGGTGGCCGGTACGCCGCCCCGGAGGTCACCTGGACGACCGACGAGGCCAGCCCCAGCGGGGTGGCCGTGCTCGGCGACGCGCTGTACGTCGCGGCGCTGCAGGGCCGGCGGCTCTGGCAGGTCCCGCTCGACGGCAGCGGCGGCACCGGTAGGCCCGCCGCCCTGCTCGAGGGCGACTTCGGACGGCTGCGCACCGCCGTGACCGCTCCCGACGGCTCGCTCTGGGTGACGACCAGCAACCGGGACGGGCGGGGCGACCCGGCGGCGAGCGACGACCGCGTGCTGCGGCTGGCGCCGTCGTCGGCGGCGTCGAGCCTGTAGACCGCCGGTCGTGGCGGTGGTCACGGCCTTCCTTCACCTGCCTGTCCGCGCGTTGGCGGCGCCCGCCGCGGGTCTGCGGCACCATGGTGCGGTGACGACGACCTCGACGCGTGGCAGCGTCGCGCAACCCCAGGTCGTCGACCGCAGCCCCGAGGCACGGGCCTCGGCGAGCGCGCGCGAGGCGGCCCGGCCGATGCCCCGCGGCCCGGTGCGCCGGCTGTTCCGGCTGATCGCGGACGTGGTGCGCAAGAGCGACCGCGACCGGATGCTGGGCCTGGCCGGCGAGAACGCCTTCATGGCCGTGCTGACGACGTTCCCGATCCTGCTCGTGGCCGCCGCCGTCCTCGGCCAGCTGTCCATCGTGATCGGGGCCGACAACGCCAAGCACGTCGAGGACTCGGTGCTGCAGTTCCTGCAGGACCTGCTGACCAACAGCGCGAGCCCCGCCATCCAGACCGCCCGCGACCTGTTCGAGACCAGCGGCAACACCCTGACCATCGCGCTGGTGCTCGCGCTGTGCTCCCTGGCGCAGGCCTTTGCCTCGATCATCAACACCGTCACGCTCACGTACGACGTGCGCGACCCCCGCGGCTGGTGGTACCGCCGGGCCCTCGGCCTGGTCGTCGGCGTCGGCAGCGTGCTGATGGCGGTCCTGGTCGTGACGCTGGTCGTCGTGGGCCCGCTGTTCGCCCCGACGGACCTGTTGCGCCTGGCCGGCCTCGACGCCCTGTGGCTCCGGCTGCGCTGGCCGGTCGCGTTCCTCGCGCTCATCCTGTGGGGGACGACGATGTTCTACGTGTGCCCCGGCCGAGTGGCCTCCTGGCGGCGGGGGCTGCCCGGCGGGCTGCTCAGCTCGGTCCTCTGGCTGGGCGCCTCGGCAGGCTTCAACCTCTACCTGAACCTGGCCCTGGAGACCTCTCCGGTGTTCGGGGCGCTCGGTGGCGGGCTGATCGTGATGACCTGGCTCTACCTGCTGTGCTTCGGGCTGCTCTGCGGCGCCGAGCTCAACGCGGTGCTGCTGACCCGTCGGCAGCTGGCGGGCGAGGCGCCGCGCACCCCGGCGGCCCGTCGGGCTCGCCGGCGCGCCGTCGCCAGCGAGCCGCAGTAGCCGCTGGCC
>DASTLY010000105.1:0-3837 GCA_035714445.1 Mycobacteriales bacterium | reverse complement strand
GGTGGGGCGTCCCGGTGCAGCTGGGGGAGCGCGGCGTCCTGCACGGCGGTCGATGGCTCTGGATGCGCACCCTGGGCTGGCTCGTGCTGCTGGTCTTCCTGAGCGCGGCTGCGTTCGGCGTCCCCCTGCAGGCGGCCGTCGACCTGCTCCCGCCGGACAGCGAAGCCCTCGAGCTCGTCGGGCTCCTCGTCGCCTGCGTGGCAGCCCTGGGCTGCTACGCCATCGCTGTCCGGCTGGGTGAAGGGCGCGGGGCACGCGAGCTCGCACTCCGGCCGGCGCTGCCCGGGCTGGTCGTCGGGGCGGTCCTGGGTCTGCTGATGATGACGGCCCTGATGGCTGTCATGGTCGTCACCGGTCTCTACGACGTCACCGTCGTCGGTGCTGCTCCGGCGTGGGACGGGCTCGGCCTGGGCCTGCAGGCGGCAGTCACCGAGGAGCTCTGGATGCGCGCGCTGCTGCTCCGGCTGCTGTGGCGGGTGGTCGGGCCCGTGCCGGCCTTCGCGGTCGCCGCGCTGGTCTTCGGCGCGATGCACCTGGCGAACCCGGAGGCGACGCCGCTCGCCGGACTGACGGTCGCCGCGGCCGGGCTGATGTTCTGCGGGCTGTACGCGCTGACGGGGCGGCTCTGGGTCCCGATCGGGCTGCACCTTGCCTGGAACTTCTCCCAGGGCTACGTCTACGGCGTGGCTGTCTCGGGCGGCGACCTCGGCGACTCGATCGCCGTCAGCACGGCCCGCCCCGGGGCGCAGGCGTGGTTGACGGGCGGGGCCTTCGGCCCCGAGGCCTCGGTGTTCGCCCTGGTCCTCGTCGGCTCGGTGGCTGTGGGCTCCCTGGTGCTGGCGCGCCGGGCCGGCCGCTTCGCCGGCCGTCCGCACGCGTCTCGTCCGGCATAGGCGCGGCGGAGTCACAGTGGTACGGGCGCCGCCAGGGCTCGTCTCGCACGCTCGCTCTCGACCCGGTCACCGGGCCACAGGTACGGCGCCTCGGCAGCGACCACGTCAGCCGCGTCCAGCGCGGAACGGGCGTCGTCGAGGCGGCCGGCTCGGAGGTCCAGTGCCGCAAGCGCGTCCAGGGTCAACACCTCGACGTCCGGGTCGGCGTCCTGCCGGGCTCGGCGCAGGACGCCGACAAGCTCACGACCGGCCGTGGGCACCCCGGCGTCGGCGTGCAGAGCGGCGAGCACGTAGTCGGCCAACCTCGAGCCGTCTCCGCCGCCCGAGGTGCCGAACCAGTCCACGGCGCTCGTGGCCAGCTCCATGGCGGTGCCGGTCTCGCCTGCGTTGCGCAGCAACTGGGCGAGGCGGGTGCGGGCCAAGGCCACCGTGCGGGTGTCGCCGCAGCGCAGGCCGAGGTCGACGGCCTGCTCCAGCGTGCTCCGGCTGGTTGCCGGGTCGCCGGCCTGGTGCTGCGCGCGGCCGAGGTTGAGCAGGTGGTGGGCCCGGGCGGCCTCGAAGCCGAGTGTCCCGGCAGCGTGGGCCGCACCCGCCAGGTGAGCGGTGGCGTCGGTGTACCGGTGTTCTGCCCGGGCGAGCTCCCCGAGCAGTCCCTCGGCGTGGGCGAGAGCCCAGTGGTCGCCCAGCGGGTGGAGGAGGTGCAGCGCGCGGCCGCAGGCGGCCTCGCCGGCCGCCGTGTCCCCCACCGCGATGTGCGCCCACGCTGCCAGGAGCCAGCTGGCTCCTTCCTCCCAGACCAGTCCGTACCGCTGCAGGTCCGGGCGGCAGGCGTCGAGCCGGGTCAGCGCGGCCACGGGACGTCCGCCCTGGGTGTGGACGAACGCCAGGTAGAGGCCGGCGACTGCACCGGCTCGGGCGTCTCCGATGCGAAGCGCCTCCTCGAGATCCGCTGCGGCGCGGTCCAGGTCGCCTCCGGACGCCTCGAACCAGCCGCACAGCGTGAGCGCGGCGGCCCGCTCCCGGTCGCTGGGTGCGGCGGCCGCGAGTGCGGCACGCACCCGGTGCGCGCCCTCGACGCCGGTTCCCAGGACGACCCAGGTCCATCCGAACCCCAGGGCGATGCGCACGCCGAGGGCGGGGTCGTGTCCGGCGCACCAGGAGAGGGCGGTGTCGATGTTCGCCCGCTCGGCGCGGGCGAGGTCGAGGTGCTCACCCTGGTCGGGGCCGCGCGCCCCGAGCGCTGCGCGGTCCGCTGCCTGCGCGAACCACTCGGCGTGGGCGGCGGCGGCGAGGTCGGTGTGTCCGGCTTCGCCGAGCTGCTCGCGGCCCAGTGCACGGACGCTGTCCAGCAGGCGGTACCGGGCGGGACCTCGTGAGCCGATGTCCGCGATCGCCAGGGAACGGTCGACGAGCCGCGAGATGACGTCCAAGCCGGCGGCCGGCGGGACCTCCAGCGCCCCGAGCACGGCCTCGACCGCAGCGAGGGTCCCTCCGCCGGAGAAGGACGCCAGTGCCCACAGCCCCCGCTGGTCGTCGGGAAAGAGCAGGTCGTAGCTCCACGCCAGCGCCGCACGCAGGGCACTGTGCCGCGGCGGGAGGGAGCTGGTCGGGTCCAGCAGCAGCGCGAAGCGGTCGTCCAGGCGGCGGGCGATCTCGTGGACCGGCAGCACCCTGGTGCGTGCCGCCGCCAGCTCGATGGCCAGCGGCAGACCGTCCAGGGACCGGCACACCTTCTCGACCGTCCCGCGGGTGTGCTCGTCGTCGGTCGGGTACGGGCGCTGGGCGCTGGCCCGGTCGGTGAACAGCGTCACCGCGTCCGTCAGGGTGAGCGTTTCGAGGTCCAGCACGGACTCACCGGGCACTCGCAGAGGCAGCTGGCTGGTGGCCAGGACGCGCACCCCCGGCGAGGATCCGAGCAGTGCGGTGATGACGTCGCCGACGACGTCGACGACGTGCTCGCAGCTGTCGAGCACCAGCAGCAGCTCAGCCCCTCGCAGGCGTTCGCTGACGGCGCCGCGGGTCGCGGCGTCGACCGCCAGGGCCGTCCCGATGCTCTGCCACACCGTCGCAGCGTCGGTGGCCGTCTCCACCCGGGCCAGCCACGCCCCGCCGCGGATGCCGAACCGGTGGGCCGCCTCGACGGCGAGCCGGGTCTTGCCGACGCCGGCAGGGCCGGTCAGCGTGACCAGCCGGTGCTGCCCCAGCAGGATCGAGAGGCGGTCGAGGTGGTGGTCGCGGCCCAGCAGCGACCCGGTCGTCCTCGGCAGGTTCCCGACAGCCGACCCTGTCGCAGTGACGGTCTCGCGAGGAAGACGGAGCGTCAGCACCGGGTCCTGCTGCAGGACCTGCAGCTCCAGCGCCCGGAGCTGCGGGCCCGGGTCGACGCCGAGCTGGGTGGCCAGCTGGTGACGCGCCCGCGCCACCGCAGCCAGTGCGTCCCCCTGACGTCCGGCCCGGTACAGGGCCGTGACGAGCAGTGCCCAGAGGGGCTCGCGCAGCGGGTGCGCGGCCACCAGGTCCTCCAGGTCGGCGACGAGCTCCCCGGCCGCACCCAGGTCGGCCATCGCGGCGAGGCGGTGCTCGTTCAGACCGAGGCGGGCCGCCTCCAGACGGGTCACGTAGGGGCGGGCCCAGGAGGCGTCCGCGGCGGCGGGCAGGACGTCGCCGCGAAAGAGGGCCAGGGCCTGCTCGCAGACGTCCACGGCCCTGGGGTCCGCGGCCGCGCGCAGGGCCCCAGCCTGCTCGGTCAGCCGCAGGACACGGACGGCGTCCACGTGGTGCGGGTCCACCAGGAGCGCGTACCCGGCGTTGTCGCCGTGCAGCAGCGCCGGGTCCGCCAGCGCGCGCCGAAGCCGGGACACCTTCGACTGCAACGTGTTCGGGGCGGCCCCGTGCGGGACGTCCGGCCACAGGTCCTCGAGCAGCCGCTCGACACGAACCGGTG
>DASTLY010000104.1:0-45719 GCA_035714445.1 Mycobacteriales bacterium | reverse complement strand
GACCGCGCGACACGCCGGCGTGTCGCGCGGTCAACCGCTACCTCGGCCGACGCCCGCCTACGGGATCCGAGTGCCCCAGAGCAGGCCGAGCCCGGCGGCGGCCGCGGCGAGCAGCAGCCCGAGGCCGGTCAGCCGGTCGGTGACCTCGCGCTTCTCCCTGGTCGTGCCGACGGAGGAGCCGATGTCCTCGTAGGCCTCGGACAGGTCGCTGCTGCTCTCCGCCGTGTAGGCCGTGCCGTTGGTGCTGTCCGCGAGGCTGCGCAGCGCGGGCCGGTCGACGGGCACCGCGATCCGCTGCCCCTCGACGACGACGGTGCCGGTCTGCGTGCCGAACGCGATGGTCGACACCGGCACCTTCGCGTCGTTGGCCGCGGTCACCGCGCTCTCCACCGAGCGCCCGACGGTGTTGGTGCCGTCGGACAGCAGCACGATCCGGGCCGGCGGGGTGGCCGTCCCGTCCTGCGCCGGGACCAGCTTCAGCGCGTTGAGGCTGGCGAAGACAGCGTCGCCGATCGCCGTGCCCGCGTCCAGGGTGAGGTCCTGGACCGCCCGGGTGACCGCCGCGTGGTCCTGCGTCGGGGCCACCGCGACGGCCGCGGTGCCGCTGAACGCGACCAGCCCGACGTTGTAGCGGTCCGGCAATCCCTCGATGAACGCCGTCGCCGCCTGCTGCGCCGAGCTGATCCGGCTCGGACTGACGTCGACCGCCTCCATCGACAGCGACACGTCGAGCGCGACCACCACGGTCGCCTGCTCGCGGGGCACCGACACCTCCGCCTGCGGGCGGGCGAAGCCGACGACGAGGGCGACCAGCGACAGCGCGAGCAGGCCGGCCGGGACGTGCCGCCGCCAGCCCGGCCTGCTCGGGGCCACGCTCGCGAGCAGGGCCAGGTCGGTGAAGCGGACCGCGTACCGGGAGCGGCGACTGGCTTGCCACGCGTAGCAGCCGACGATCGCCGCCACCAGTACCAGCAGCCACAGCCGGGTGGGGGACAGGAAGCTCATCCCAATGTCACCCTCTGCGTGCTCATCGCACGACCCCCCGGGTGCGGCGGCGGCGCTGCAGGTGTGCCGCGAGGTCGCGCAGCCAGTCGCCGTCGGTACGAAGGACGACGTGCCCGGCACCGGCGGCGCGTACGTGCGCGGCGTGGTCGGCGCGGCGGGCGGCCGCGGCCTCCGCGTAGCGCTGGCGCAGCTTCGGGCTGCTGGTCTGCACCTCGAGCTCGCGGCCGGTCTCGGGGTCCACCAGGCGCAGGACGCCGACGTCGGGAAGGGCGAGCTCGCGGGGGTCGAGGACCTCGGCGACGAGCACGTCGTGCCGCTGGGCGAGCCGGCGCAGCCGGGACGTCCACGCCGACGGACCGGCGGGGTCCAGCAGGTCGGAGACCACCACGACCAGCCCGCGGCGCCGCGGCGGGTCCAGGACGTGGCCGAGCGCGTCGGCCAGCCCGGGACCCGGCCCGTCGGCGCGAGGGGTGTTCAGCAGCGAGTGCAGCAGCGCGAGCGTCGCCTGCCGGCCCGACCGCGGCGGCACCCGCCGCAGGCCGCCGGCGGCCAGCACGAGCGCGCCGGTGCGGTCGCCCGGGCCCTGCGCGAGGTGCGCGAACGCGGCGGCCACCGAGATCGCCAGCTCGCGCTTCTCCCAGCGCGACGTGCCGAACGCCATCGAGCCGGTCAGGTCGACCACCAGCGTCGTCTCGAGCTCGCGCTCGGCGACCGCGTCCCGCACGTGGGTCTCCATCGTGCGCGCCGACACCGACCAGTCGATGCGGCGTACGTCGTCGCCGGGCAGGTAGCTGCGCGCCTCCGCCGGCTCGCTGCCGGGGCCCGGCAGCAGACCCAGGTGGTTGCCCTGCAGCAGCCCGTCCAGGCGGCGCCCGACCTCGAGGTGCAGCCGGGCGGCGCCCCGGCCGTCGATCGTGGCCCGGGGCGGCCCGGGCGCCGGCACACCGGCCGTCGCCGGCAGGCGGGCAGCAAGCCTCATGCCACGCCCTGGGCGGCGCCGGTCAGGTCCTGGGACGGGGTGATCCGCGGGCCCTCGACGACCTCCAGCACGCGCTCGACGATGCGTACCGGCGCGACGCCGTCAGCGAGCGCCTCGTAGCTGAGCACCAGCCGGTGGCCGAGCACGTCGGCGGCCAGGTCGTGGATGTCGACCGGCAGCACGTAGTCGCGGCCCCGCAGCACCGCGAGCGCCCGGCCGGCCTGCACCAGCCCGAGGCTGCCGCGCGGCGAGGCGCCGTGGGCCAGCAGCGGGCCGAGCTCGGGTACGCCCCAGCGGCCCGGCTCGCGGGTGGCCATGACGAGGCGTACGGCGTACTCGGCGACGGCGTGGTGCACGAAGACCGCGTCGACCTCGGCCTGCAGCTCGACGAGCTCGGCGAGGGTGAGCACCTGCTGGGCGCGGGGCGGGTCGACCGACATCCGCCGGACGATCTCCATCTCCTCGGCCATCGTCGGGTGGCCCACCACGACTTTGAGCAGGAAGCGGTCGCGCTGCGCCTCCGGCAGCGGGTAGACGCCCTCGCTCTCGATCGGGTTCTGTGTCGCGAGGACCAGGAACGGCGTCGGCAGCGGGTGGGTCACGCCGCCGATCGACACCTGCCGCTCGGCCATCACCTCGAGCAGCGCGGACTGGACCTTCGCCGGAGCCCGGTTGATCTCGTCGGCGAGCACCAGGTTGGCGAACACCGGCCCGAGCTCGACGTCGAAGGACTCCTTGCTCTGCCGGTAGACCCGGGTGCCCACGATGTCGCTGGGCACCAGGTCGGGCGTGAACTGCAGGCGGACGTTGCTGCCGCCGACGACCCGCGCCAGCGTCTCGACGGCCAGCGACTTGGCCACTCCCGGCACGCCCTCGAGCAGGCAGTGCCCGCGAGCCAGCAGCGCGACGAGCATCCGCTCGACCATGCGGTCCTGCCCGACCACCACGCGCTTGACCTCGAACAGCGCGCGCTCCAGATCGGCGGACCTGCGCGGGCCCGCCCCGTCCAGCCTCTTCGTCATGTCTGCTATGAGACACCCCCTGCCCTGAGCGCGCTGTGAAGAGAGCCTGTGGGCCCGCTGTGAAGTGTGCCCACGCACGGGGCAGGCGTGACCAGGCCGCAGTGATCAGCGGCGGCGGACGACGCGCGGGCCGTGCAGGAGCTCCTCGCGCTCGGTCTCGGTGACGCCGCCCCACACGCCGTACGGCTCCGCCATCACCAGGGCGTGGTCGGCACACTCCCGGCGTACGGGGCAGCGGGCACACAGGCCCTTGGCCGCGGCCTCGCGCTCGCTCCGGGCCGGCTCGCGTTCGCCGTGCGGGTGGAAGAACAGGTCGTCACGGCCCCGGCACAGAGCGGCGAGCTGCCACTCCCACCGCCAGGTCTGCGCACCAGGTGGGCGGGCGGTTCCCACGACGTCAGGCATGCGACCAGTGTCTCCTACAGGCCGTAGAACTTCTACCGATGGTCGGAGATGCCCGGCAGGACGTGACCGACACCTCGACCTACGCTGCGTTCGTGACACGGCTGGGGGATCTCGAGCGCGCGGCCATGCAGGTGGTCTGGGCGGCGCCCGGCCCGCTGACGGCCCGGCAGGTCGCCGACGCGCTGGCCGAGCGCGGCCTGGCCTACACCACCTGGCTGACGGTGCTCGGCCGGCTGGAGCGCAAGGGGCTGCTCGAGCGGGCCCGCGACGCGCGGGCCCACACCTACGCCCCGGTCGGCTCGCGCGAGGACCTGGTGGCCGGGCTCATGCAGCAGGCCCTCGGGCAGGCCGACGACCGCGAGGCGGCGCTGCAGCGCTTCGCGCGGTCCGTCAGCCCCACCGAGGCGCAGGCGCTGCGCCGCGCCCTCGACGCCGGCTGACGCGTGCTGCCGGCGGCCGCCGCGCAGGCGCTGGCGCTGCTCGCCCTCACCGCTGCCGTGCCCCGGCTGGCCTGCGCCGGCTGGCCGCTGCGGGCCCCCGCCCCCGCGCTGCTGCTGTGGCAGGCCCTCGGCCTGGCCGGCGGGCTGCTGGCGCTCGAGGTCGCCGCGACGGTGGCGCTCGCCCCGCTCGGGGGCACGTTCGGCGAGGCCCTCGCCGAGCTGCCCGCCCCGCTGACCTGGTGGGCGTGGGCGGCCGCCCTCGTGTTCGTCGCCGTGCTCGGCCGCCTGGTGACGGTCCTGCTCGCGTCCACCGCGCGTACCGTCCGCGACCGGCACCGGCACCGCGTGCTCGTGGACCTGCTGGCCACCCGCAACCCCCTGCTGCGCGGTACGTCGGTGCTCACGCACGACGTGCCGGTCGCGTACTGCCTGCCGGGGCTGCGGCCCCGCGTCGTGGTGTCCAGCGGTGTCCTCGCCGCGCTTGACGAGCCCGAGCTGCGGGCGGTCCTCGACCACGAGCTGGCACACATCACAGCCCGCCACGACCTGGTCGTGCTGCCGTTCGTCGCGCTGGGGGCGACGTTCCCGCGGCTGACCGCGGTGCGGGTCGCCCGCGAGCAGGTGGCCCTGCTCGTCGAGATGCTCGCCGACGACCGGGCCGTACGGCGGCACGACGGGCGGGTGCTGGCCCGGGCGCTGTGCAAGGTCGGGACGGCGCAGGCGCCGGCCGGCGGGCTCGGCAGCGGCGGCAGCGGGGTGCTGCTGCGGGCCGACCGGCTGCTCGACCCGCCCCCGCCGCTGACCCGCCTCGGCCTGGCCGCCGTGCTGCTCGGCGTGCTCCTCGTGCTCGCCCTGCCCGTCGCCGGGGTGCTGCTCCCCCGGCTGTGACGTGGGCCTGCCCTACGGCCGGGCCCGTCGTCGGGCCAGCAGCCGGCGGATCAGCCGGGCCAGAAACAGGTGGTGCCCGGCGTTGTCTCCCCCTCCCGCCCGACCGGCCTCGAACTCCGCGTTGGGGTCCAGCCGGGCCCCGACGTCGTTCGCGTCACCGGGTCGACGCTTGCGTGGCGGGACGTCCATCTCGTACCAGCCTCCCTGTCGGCAGACGCCGTGCGGTCCGGCGTGCACGAGGGACAGCCTGGCACGGGCCGGTCAGCCCGGGCGACGGCCGAGCTGCCAGCAGGCGATGGCCGCGGCGGCAGCCACGTTGAGCGAGTCGACCCCGGCCGACATCGGGATCCGCACCCGCTCGCAGCGGCGCATCGCCTCCTCCGTCAGGCCCGGCCCCTCCGCGCCGAGCAGCACCGCGGCCCGCTCGTCGTCGCCGAGGCGTACCGCGGACAGCGGCAGCGCGTCGGGCGCCGGCGTCAGCGCGAACACCCGGCCGCGCGCCGAGAGGTCGTCCAGGGCGCCCGGCCAGTCGTCGAGGAAGGCGTACGGGACGGCGAACACCTCGCCCATCGAGACCCGGATCGAGCGCCGGTAGAGCGGGTCGGCGCAGGTGCGGGTCAGCAGCACCGCGTCCATCCCGAGCGCCGCGGCGCTGCGGAACACGGCGCCGAGGTTGGTGTGGTTGTTGAGCGCCTCCAGCACCAGCACCCGCCGGGCGGGGGCGAGGACCTGCTCAAGCGGGCGGTCCGGCAGCCGGCCGAAGCTGGCCAGGATGCCGCGGTGCACGTGGAAACCGGTCACCGCCTCGAGCACGTCGTACGACGCGACGTAGAACGGGCACGGCAGCGCGGCTACCTCCGGCGAGAGGTCCGCGAGGCGCTGCGGCGAGACCAGGACCGAGCGCGGCGGGTGGCCGGCAGCCGCGGCCCGGCGTACGACCTGGTCACCCTCGGCGATGAAGAAGCCGGCGCCCTGCTCGTGGCGCATCCGGCGGGCCCCGTCGGTGAGCCCCACGTAGTCGGCGACGCGCGGGTCGCCGGGCGACGCGACCTGGACCGGGGACGGGGAAGCCGGGGACGGGTGAGCCGCCGCCGGTGGGGGACCCTTCACCGGGTCCTACGATGGATCACCCTGACACGGAGCGACCCGGAGGCACAGACCATGGCAGAGCAGCAGCACGCACACCGGACCAGCTCCTGGATCGTGGTCGGCCTCATCTGCGTCGCCGCGGTCCTGCTGGGCCTGGCCATCGTCCTCGAGAACATCCCGCTGGGCATCGTCGCCATCGTCCTCGGCCTGGGCGGCATGATCATGGGCGGCGTCACGCGCATCATGGACGACGCCTACTAGCAGCGGACGATCGCAGCAGCGCCAGCGCCGCGGCCTTGCCCGAGCTGCCGGCGATGCCGCCAACCGGCCCGGTCGACGCGCCGCAGGTGAACAGCCCGGCGACGCCCGGCACGCTGTGCCCGGACAGCCGGCGGGTGGGCCGCAGGAACGCCAGCTGGTCCAGGCTGACGTCGAGGTGCATGGGGTGCGCGCCCGGCCAGCGCAGCTCCTGCGCGGCGGCGGTGGGCGTGCGGACGTGCCGGCCGGTGATGCTGGCCCGGAAGCCCGGGGCGACGTGCTCGACCTGCTCGACCATCGCGTCGGCGAACTCCTGCGCGCGGTCCGGCCAGCCGCCGTCCAGGTCGTACGGCGCGCTGGGGCAGGCGAGGTAGACGGTGTGCCGCCCGGGCGGGGCCAGGCTGTCGTCGTAGACGCTGGGCGTGAAGCAGTAGGTCGGCGGCGGGTCGGGCAGCCGGCGCGCCTCGGCCGCGAGGAAGCCCTGGCGCAGCGCGTCCACGGTGCCGACGTGGGACTGCAGGCCGTCCCAGTCCCCCGGCCGGGCACCCGGGTAGGGCGGCAGCCGGTCGGTGGCGAGGTGGACGACGAGCTGGACCGCGTTGCCGCGGTGCGCGGCGGCCAGCGTCGCCCCGTCCGGCCCGCCGAGCGCTGGGTCGAGCAGGTCGAGCAACGCGGTCTGCACGTCGACCGCCGTGACGACGGCGGCGGCGTCCAGTGCGGTGCCGTCCTGCAGGACGACGCCGGTGGCGCGCCCGTGGGCGGTGCGGATGCGCTCCACCACCGCCCCGGTGCGCACCTCGCCGCCCCAGCCCACCAGCCGGCGCACGAGCGCATCGGCCAGGGCCTGCGAGCCGCCGCGGGGGTGCCACTGGCCGTACAGGTGGTAGGCGGCCTGCCAGAGCACGTAGAAGGACCCGCCGGGCGTGTGCGGCCCGGCGGAGGAGTGGCTGGCGAACGACGCCACCGGCGCCCGGGTCAGCTCCGACGGCAGCGCGGTGGCGAGCAGCGAGCCGTACGGCGTCAGCAGGTCGGCGGCGAGCGCCACCGGCCCGCCGGCGCGGCGCACGCCCTGGAGCAGGGCGAGCACGGTGGCGCCGGCCGCCCGCACCGCACCGGCCGGGCCGAGCCCGCTGTCCAGCCCGCTGACCGCCGCCTTCACCAGCGGGACCGCCCGGTGCATGAATGCCGCGTACGCCCGGGCGTCGGCCGGGCTGTGCTCGGCGATGCCGGCGACCGTGTCGTCGATGCTGCGCCGGAAGCGCACGATCCGGCCGTCGGGGAAGACGCCGGTCGCGAAGGGGTCCATCGGCAGGTACTCCAGCCCGGCGCCGGCCAGGTCGAGCTCCGCCGGGATGCGGGTCATGTTGATGAGGTTGTGGGCCGCGGCGTGGGTGTTGAAGCGGTGGCCCGGCACCGTCTCGTCCGTGCGCGACCCGCCGCCGACGGTGTCCGCCGCCTCCAGCACGACCACCGGCACGCCGGCCCGGGCGAGGTAGCAGGCGGCGACGAGGCCGTTGTGGCCGCCGCCCACGACCAGGACCGGGTCGGCCGGCACGCTAGGCCAGCGTCTGCAGGTAGGCCAGACGGCGCTCCAGGAGGGCGACGTCGGCGGCGGCGGACGGCGGGCCGGGGACGGCCCGGCGCACCTGGGTGTGCACCGAGCCGTGCGGGCGGCCGGTCCGGGCCGCGACCGCGCCCACCAGCCGGTTGACCTCCCGACGCAGGCTCCCCGCGGCGCGCCAGGAGGTGTCGACCTCCTGCGGCGCAGCCGGTTCCGCGGGCGCAGCAGCCGCCCGGCGGCGCAGGTCGGTGTCGCGGCGCAGCAGCAGGGCAGCGGTCTGCTCGGGGCTGAGCAGACCGGGCAGGCCCAGGAAGTCGGCGTCGTCCGGGCCGGTCGCCGGGTCCGGCTCGCCGGTGTGCGCCCGGCCGCCGTGCAGCACGTGGGCGAACTGCGCGTCGGCGTCGAGCGCCTCCCAGCCCGGAGCCTCGCCCTCGGTCGGCTCGCGCGGCGGCAGCGGGTCGAGGTCCTCCGACGACGGCGCGGGCGCCGGGAGCACGTGGTTGCGGTCGGACTCCATCTCGGCGGCCAGGGCGAGCAGCGGGCGCACGGCCGGCAGGAACACCGTGGCGCTCTCGTGCGGGCCGCGGGAGCGCACCACCCGGCCGACCGCCTGCGCGAAGAACAGCGGTGTGCGGTAGGAGGTCATCCACGCCAGGCAGGCCGCCCGGACCACGTCCACGCCCTCGCTGATCATGCGTACGCACACCGCGATGCGGGTGGTCCCGGTCGCGAAGGCGGCGATCCGGGCGCTGGCCTTCGGGTCGTCGGACAGCACCAGCTCAGGCCGCTCGCCGGTGATGCGGTGCACGATCTCGGCGTACGCCCGGGCGTCGTCCTGGTCGCTGGCGAGGATCAGCCCGGCCGCGTCGGGCAGGCCGTGGGCCCGCAGGTGGGTGATCCGCTCGTCCATCGCGGCGATCACGTGCGGCACCCACTGGCCCTTGGGGTCGAGCGCGGTGCGCCAGGCGATGTTCTCGGTGCTGCGGGGGCCGCTGTCGGTCAGCGACGCGGCGATCACGTCCCCCGCGCTGTTGCGCCAGCGGGACGTGCCGGTGTAGGCCGCGAACACCACCGGCCGCACGACCCCGTCGCGCAGGGCCTCGCGGTAGCCGTAGGTGTAGTCGGCCTGGCTGCACAGGCTGCCGTCACCGGCGTCGGCGTAGCGCACGAACGGGATCCGCTCGTCCGGGCGGGTGCGGAACGGCGTGCCGGTCAGGCTGACCCGCCGGACCGCCGTCGCGAACGCCTCCTCGACGGCCTCGCCCCACGAGAGGCCGTCGCCGGCGTGGTGCACCTCGTCGAGCAGGACGAGCGTGCGCCGGTTCTGACAGCGGGCGCGGTGCAGCAGCGGCTTGCCGGCCACCTGCGCGTACGTCGTGACGTAGCCCTGCACGTCGGCGCGGACCGGGCCCGTCGCGTTGCTCAGCGTCGGGTCCAGCGCGATCCCGGCCTGCGCCGCCGCCTCGGCCCACTGCGTGCGCAGGTGGTCCGTCGGGCAGACGACGATCACGCGGTCGATCGTGCGGGCCGCGAGCAGCCGGCCGGCCAGGACGAGCGCGAACGCCGTCTTGCCGGCGCCCGGCGTGGCGGTGACCAGGAAGTCCGCGGCGCCGGCCGCCTCGTACGCCGCCAGGGCCTCGCGCTGCCACGCCCGCAGCGGCCGACCCCCGTGCTCCAGCCGGTGCTCCAGGGTGCGGGCGGGTCGGGCGGCTGGTGCGGTCACGGGTCCTTCCGGGTCGGGCGCGGGGCGCCGTCCGACGATAGGCGAGCCCGGGACGGCGCCCGTCCCGACACCCTCGTACACCTGCCTGAAACACGGCGGGAGCACGATCAGCGACGTGGTGGACGAGCAGGTGCGGCAGGAGGTGCGGGTGGTGCACGGGCACCGCCGGGCGTTCCTGCGCGCCGGCTCGGGGCCGCCGCTGCTGCTGGTGCACGGCATCGGGGACTCGAGTGCCACCTGGCGGCACGTGATCCCGCTGCTTGCCCGCACCCACAGCGTGCTCGCCCCCGACCTGCTGGGGCACGGCGACAGCGACAAGCCCCGCGCCGACTACTCGGTGGGCGGCTTCGCCAACGGCCTGCGCGACCTGCTGGTGCTGCTCGGCCACGAGCGGGCGACCGTGGTGGGGCACAGCCTCGGGGGCGGGGTCGCGCTGCAGTTCGCCTACCAGTACCCGGAGCGCTGCGAGCGGCTCGTCCTGGTGGCGACCGGCGGGCTGGGCGTCGAGGTCACGCCGGTGCTGCGCGCCGCCGCGCTGCCCGGCGCGTCACTGGGGATCGCGCTGACCGTGCGCGCCCCGGTACGCATCCCCGTGCTCGCCGCCGGCCGGCTGCTCGCGGCCGTCGGCCTGGTCGACGCGGCGGACGTCGAGGAGGTCGCGGTCGTCTGGAAGGGGCTGCGGGACCGGTCCACCCGGGCGGCGTTCCTGCGCACGCTGCGCAGCGTCATCGACCTGCGCGGGCAGGCCGTGAGCAGCCGCGACCGGCTCTACCTCACGGCGGCCATCCCGACCCTGCTGCTCTGGGGCGCGCGGGACCCGGTGCTGCCGGTGTCGCACGCCCGTGCGGCCGCCGCGCAGCTGCCCGCCGTCGAGCTGCAGGTCCTGCCGCGGGCCGGGCACGTGCCCCACCACAACGACCCCGCGCTGTTCGCCCGCACGGTGCTCGACTTCGTCTCCCGCACCCGCCCGTGCCGCCACGACGCCGACGACTGGCGGACCCTGCTGGCCGCCGGCGGGGAGGCGGCCGGGGCCGGCTGAGTCAGTCCTGCTCCGGCTCCGTGACGAAGTCGATCAGCCGCTCCACCGCCTGCAGCAGCGGCACCTCGAGGTCGGCGTACGAGTCCACCGCGGCCAGCACCCGCTTCCAGCCCTGCCACGGCTCGCCCCAGCCGAGCGCCGCGCAGATCCCGGTCTTCCAGTCGGTGCCGCGCGGGACCGCCGGCCAGGCCTCGATGCCGACCGCGCGCGGCTTCACCGCCTGCCACACGTCGACGTACGGGTGCCCGGTCACCAGCACGTACGGGCTGGTCACGGTCGCCACCACCCGGCTCTCCTTGCTGCCCGGGACCAGGTGGTCGACGAGGACGCCGAGCCGGTGCCCCGAGCGGGGCCCGAACTGCCCGACCTCGCGCGGCAGGTCGTCGACCCCGTCGAGCGCCTCGACCACCACGCCCTCGACGCGCAGGTCGTCCCCCCACACCCGCTCGACGAGCTGCGCGTCGTGCTTGCCCTCGACCCAGATCCGGCTGCCGCGGGCCACCCGGGCCCGCTGCCCCTGCACCGCCACCGAGCCGGAGGCGGTGGTCCGCAGCCCGGTCGGCGCGGCCGGCGCGGGCCGCACCAGCACCACCGGGCGGCCCTCGACGAGGAAGCCCGGGCCGAGCGGGAAGACGCGTACCCGGCCGTGCCGGTCCTCCAGGCAGACCCGCTCGCGGTCGCACTCGACGACGGCGCCGCACCAGCCGGTGACCGGCTCCTCGACGACGAGCCCGGCGTCGGCCGGCACGCTCGGGCGGGGCGGCGGCGGGCGTCGCGAGGCCGCGATGACGTCGGGTCCGTACTCCCTGCTGCGCACCGGCCGAACCTAGGCGGGCGCAGCCCCGCGGCCCGGCAGTGACACCCGCGCCCCCGTGATCATCGCGTCTTCCGGCCGCGATGTGGGCCGGTGATTCCGCGGCCGAAAGGCGCGATGATCACGGGAAACCGGCGGCTAGCCTGGCTTCCCGTGTCGACCCCCGCCCCGCCCCCGCCCGCTCCGCCCCGCAGCGCGCTGCTCGCCGCCTGGGGCGCGGCCTGGCTGGCCGGCGACGCGAGCCTGCCGGAGCTGCTCGAGCGGGTCTGCGCCCACGACGACGTGCACACCGTCACCGGCCTGGCCGACGCGGTGCTCCCGCTGGACCGGGCCGTCGCCCGGCTGCGCGCCGCCGGCACCAGCCGGCTGCGGGTCGTGCTCCCGGCGCCCGGCGACCTCGTCGGCCTGCCGGGGCCGGGGGCGTTCACCCGGGCGGCCGTCGAGGCGAGTGAGGGCGTGCTGTTCCTGCGGCCGGACGGCGCGGGCACCGGCCTGGTCCCGACGCTGACCGCGCACGGCTCGCCGTTCGACGGCACCGTGACGACGGTCGACTGGGCGGCGTACGACGTCGACGCGGCCGGGCCCGACCCCGGGCCGTTCCTGCACGACGCGGAGCACGACCTGCGGCGCGGGGTCCTCGAGGTGGCCACCGCTCTGCAGGACCTCGACGTGGCCCGCTGGCGGCCGGAAGTCGCCGAGGCACTGGCCGACCTGCGCCGGCAGGCCCGCAGCGGCATCGGCGAGGACGAGCTGCCCGGCGGCTACCCGCCGCGGGCCCGCGACCTGCTGGTGCGGGCCCGGCAGCTCGGCGCCGTCGTGCAGCTCGCGCTGCAGGACCAGGGCGGGGCGATCGACACCCGCGAGTCACTCGAGCGCGAGCGGGCGCTGCGCTCGCTCGGCGGCCTCGTCCGCCGCGCCCGGGTCGCCGCCTACAACTCCTACGGGGTCCCGTGACCGTCCTGGTCACGATGACCGGCAAGGACGCGCCGGGCCTGACGGCGGCGCTCATGCAGGTGCTCGACGCGCACGGCGCGCGGATCGTCGACGTCGAGCAGGTCGTCGTGCACGGCCGGCTGCTGCTGGGCGTCGCGGTCGAGGGGACCGGCCCCGCCGAGCCGGTGGACGCCGGCCTGCACGCCGCCGCCCGGGCCCTCGGGGTCGAGGTCGAGCTGACGCCGCTGGAGGACGTGCCCGAGGCCCCCGCTGCCGTCCGCCACCACGTCGTGCTCCTCGCCGCCGAGCTGCGGCCGGCCGCGCTGGCGGCGATGGCCCGCTGCGTGGCCGACAGCGGCGCCAACATCGAGCGGATCCTGCGGCTGTCGACCCGGCCCGCCCAGTCGTACGAGCTGCTGGTGTCGGGCGGCGACCCGGCGCAGCTGCGGCACGCGCTGGCCGCCGAGGCGGTGCGGCAGGGCATCGACGTCGCCGTCGAGCGCGCCTCGCTCTACCGCCGGGCCCGGCGGCTGGTGGTGATGGACGTCGACAGCACCCTGGTGCAGGGCGAGGTCATCGAGATGCTGGCCGCGCGGGCCGGCTGCGAGGCCGAGGTCGCCGCGGTGACCGCCGCGGCGATGGCCGGGGAGCTCGACTTCGAGGCGTCGCTGCGCGCCCGGGTGGCCCTGCTCGAGGGCCTGCCGGTGGCCGCCGTCGACGCCGTGCGGGCCGAGGTGCGGCTCGCCCCGGGCGCCCGCACCCTCCTTCGCACCCTCAAGCGGCTGGGCTACGCGGTTGCGGTGGTCAGCGGCGGGTTCACCGCTGTCACCGACGACCTCGTCCCGCTGCTCGGGCTCGACCACTCCCGCGCCAACGTGCTGGAGGTCGTGGACGGCCGGCTGACCGGGCAGCTGGTCGGGCCGGTCGTGGACCGGGCCGGCAAGGCGGCCGCGCTGCGCGAGTTCGCGGCGCTCGAGGGGCTCACGCTGGAGCAGACCGTCGCCATCGGGGACGGCGCCAACGACCTCGACATGCTCGACGCCGCCGGACTCGGGATCGCCTTCAATGCCAAGCCCGTCGTACGCCAGGCCGCCGACGCCGCCATCAGCGTGCCGTTCCTCGACGCGGTGCTGTTCCTGCTCGGCATCACGCGCGAGGAGGTCGAGGCCGCGGACGCCTCCTGACCCGCGCTTGCCCACCCCGGAAGGGGGGCAGAGGTGCGCGGGACGGGGAGGTTCTGTGGCAAAACAGACTGTCATCGCACGATCACGCGGCGTGCTGTCGGCTGCTGTCCTCGGCCCGCTGCTCGCCGCCGGTGCGGTGGCGGTCGGTGCGGTGGCGGTCGGTGCCGGGTCGGCGAGCGCCCTGCCGACCGCGGCCACCGCCCCGCAGATCATCGTCAGCCCGACACCGACCCCGAGCGGCCCGGAGTCGCCGCGGCCGACCCCCACCGCGACGCCCCTGCCGACGGGCACGCTGCCACCGACCCTGCCGCCCACGACCCGGCCGCCGACCAGCCCGCCGCCCACCAGCCCGACGCCCGTGCCGCCCAGCACGCCGCCGCCCAGCAGCACCCCGCCGCCCAGCACAGCGCCGCCCACGACCGCGCCGCCCACGACCGCACCGCCCACGACGCCGCCGCCGCGTACGTCCGCGCCGCCCACGACCCCGCGCCCGGACCCGCCGTCCACGTCGGCGCCGTCCGGGCGGCGGACGACCTCGCCGCCGGCGTCCGCCGACTCCGCGGAGAGCTCCGTCCGGGCGGCCCGGTCGGACCGCGCCGCGGCCGCCGCGGCACTCGCGCCGGTGACCGCGCCGGACCCGGTGCCGCCGGCGTCCCCGCCGCTCGCGGCCTCCCCGGCACCGACCACCACGGCACCGCCCACCACGGCAGCTCCCCAGCAGAGCTCCTCCGCGCTGCCGCCTGCCACCGACGTCTCCTCGAGCGAGAACGCCCTCGGTCCGATACCGGTGCTGCTGACCGGGCTCGGCATGCTGGCCGTCGGCCTGGGCTCGGTGTACGTCCGGACGCGGGCGCTCGCCGCGTCGGGCCCCCGCCGCGGCGCGCACCGCCGGCGCTGACGGCTCGACCGCCCTGGCGCTCGACCGGCCCTGACCCCGCGGCCCAGCCCAGCCCCGCGTGCGGCACAGTGACGCCGTGCGACGCGCCCCGAGAACGGTCCAGGACGCCGCCGCGGCGCTGCTCGCGGGCGCGCCGGCCGCCGACCGGCAGCTGTTCGAGCTGCGGCTCGACCGGCGCTGGGAGGACCTGCACGACGGGCTGGCGGCGGTCTACGACGACGCGGGTGCGCTCGCGGAGCAGGTCGTGCTCCGGGCCGCCCAGGCGTTCCTCGAGCGCGACCCCGAGCTGGCCCGGCTCGACCAGGTCCGCACCCTCGAGCCGGACTGGCTGCAGGTGCCGGGCCAGCTGGGCTACGCCGCGTACGCCGACCGGTTCGCCGGCGACCTGCAGGGCGTCCGCGCGCAGATCCCGTACCTGCGCGAGCTGGGGGTCACCTACCTGCACCTGATGCCGCTGCTGACCAGCCGGCCCGGCGACGACGACGGCGGCTACGCGGTCGGCGACTACCGCAGCATCCGCCCCGAGCTGGGCACGCTGGACGACCTGCGGGCGCTGGCGGCTGACCTGCGCGCGGCGGGCATCAGCCTGGTGCTCGACCTGGTGCTCAACCACGTGGCCCGGGAGCACCCGTGGGCGGTGGCGGCCCGCGCGGGCAGCGCCCGGCACCGGGCCTACTTCCACGTGTACGCCGACCGGGAGATGCCCGACGCGTACGAACGCACGCTGCCCGAGGTCTTCCCGGACTTCGCGCCCGGCAGCTTCACCTGGGACCCGGAGCTGGCCGGCTGGGTCTGGACGACCTTCAACTCCTTCCAGTGGGATGTCGCCTGGGACAACCCGGAGGTGTTCCTGGAGTACGTCGACGTGGTGCTGCTGTTCGCCAACCTCGGCGTCGAGGTGCTGCGGCTGGACGCGATCGCGTTCCTGTGGAAGCGGCTCGGCACCAACTGCCAGAACCAGCCGGAGGTGCACGCCCTGACCCAGGCGCTGCGTGCCGCGGCCCGGATCGCCTGCCCGGCAGTCGCTTTCAAGGCCGAGGCGATCGTCGGCCCGCACGACCTCGTGCACTACCTCGGGCGGGGCCTGCACCACGGCAAGGTCAGCGACCTCGCCTACCACAACAGCCTGATGGTGCAGATCTGGTCGATGCTCGCCGCCCAGGACGCGGTGCTGGCGGCAAAGGCGCTGCGGGACCTGCCGCCCGCGCCGGCGAGCACCTCGTGGGTGACCTACCTGCGCGGCCACGACGACATCGGGTGGGCCATCGACGACGGCGACGCCGCCGCCGTGGGCCGCAACGGCCACCTGCACCGGTCGTTCCTGTCCGACTGGTACTCCGGCGCCTTCCCCGGCTCCTCGGCGCGGGGCCTGGTGTTCCAGGAGAACCACGCCACCGGGGACCGGCGGATCAGCGGCACCGCCGCGAGCCTGTGCGGCCTCGAGGCGGCCCGGGCAGCGGGCGCTGGTGACCTCGAGGCAGCCGTCGGCCGGCTGCTGCTCGGGCACACCCTGGTGATGGGCTGGGGCGGCATCCCGGTGCTGTGGTCCGGCGACGAGCTCGCGCTGCCCAACGACCCGGACTGGGCGGCCGAGCCCGGCCACGAGGCCGACAACCGCTGGGCGCACCGCCGGCGCCTCACCCCGGAGCTGACGGCGCTCAGGCACGACCCGGCCGGCGTCGAGGGGCGGGTGTTCACGGGGCTGCGCCTGCTCGCGGGGGTCCGCGCCCGGCTGCCGCACCTGCACGCCAGCGTCGCCGCCGAGGTGCTGGAGCTCGCCGACCCGGGGGTGCTGCCGGTCCTGCGCCGGCACCCGATCGGCTCCATGCTCGGGCTGTACAACGTGAGCCCGCGCTGGGTCGGCTGGCCGGTCGACCGGGTCCACGCGGTCGGGATCGACGCGCCGTGGGACGCGCTGACGGGGGAGCTCGTGCACGCCGGTGAGGACGGGTCGCTGTGGCTGGCGCCGTACTCGGCGCTCTGGCTCGTGGAGAGGTGGACATGACGGCGGTGCTGCACCTGACCGGCCCGGTGCTGGTCGGCCCCGACGAGGCCGTCCCCGAGGCGTGGGTGGTCGGCGGGCGGATCTCGTGCACCCGGCCCACGTCCGGCGAGGTGACGACGCTCGCGGGCTGGGTCGTGCCCGGCCTGGTCGACGCGCACTGCCACGTCGGCCTCGACGCGCACGGCGCCGTCGACCGGGAGACCAGCCAGACGCAGGCCCGCACCGACCGCGACGCCGGCGCGCTGCTGCTGCGCGACGCCGGCTCCCCCGCCGACACCCGCTGGGTCGACGACCGCGCCGACCTGCCGGTGCTGGTGCGCGCCGGCCGGCACATCGCCCGCCCGAAGCGCTACGTGCGCAACTTCGCCGCGGAGATCGAGCCGTCGCAGCTCGTCGACGAGGTGCGCACGCAGGCCGCCCGCGGCGACGGCTGGGTCAAGCTGGTCGGCGACTGGATCGACCGCGACAGCGGCGACCTCGCGCCGTGCTGGCCCGCCGACGCGCTGCGGGCTGCGATCGCGGCCGCGCACGAGGCGGGCGCCCGGGTGACGGCGCACGTGTTCGGCGAGGAGGCGCTCGTCGACCTGCTCGCGGCCGGCATCGACTGCGTGGAGCACGCCACCGGGCTGCAGGACGTCCAGGCATTCGCCGAGCGCGGCGTCGCCATCGTCCCGACGCTGGTCAACATCGCGACCTTCCCCTCGATCGCGGCCGGCGGGGAGGCGAAGTTCCCGCGGTACGCCGAGCACATGCGGTCGCTGCACGCGCGCCGCTACGAGACCGTGCGGGCGGCGTACGAGGCGGGTGTCCCGGTCTACGCCGGCACCGACGCGGGCGGCTCGCTCGCGCACGGGCTGATCGTCGACGAGGTGCTCGAGCTGGCGCAGGTGATGCGGCCGGTCGACGCGCTGTCGGCGGCCTGCTGGGCGGCCCGCGACTGGCTGGGCCGCGAGGGGCTCACCGAGGGCGCGCAGGCCGATCTGCTGGTGCTGGACGGTGACCCCCGCGCGGACCTGTCAGTGCTGCGCCGCCCACAGATCGTCCTGCGCGGCCAGCGCCTGTCCTGAACCCGACGCCCGGACCTTCCACGGCAGGTGGCGTGCTTCTCGCAGCGCTACCTGGCGCAGGTGCGGCTCGGCCATGTCCGGTAGCCGAACCGCTACCGGACAAGGCCGTGTCGCGCCCACAGGAGCGACCCGATCTCGTCGCGGCTCCGAGCCAGCAATCCCGCAGTCGCGGGACGAGGAGAGCCAGGTGCAGGCGCTGGACCGGACGGCGGCCGATCCTGCCGCTACGCCCGGGGGCCCCGGAGAAGCAGACCCACGACGACGTCCGCAACGGCACCCCCGCTGTTCGCCGCGCTGGAGGTCGCCACCGGGCCTGCACGTCACCCCGACCTCAGGCTCCTGGCTGAACATGGTCGAGTCTTCTTTGGGGTCATCACCCGACAGGCGATCCGCCGCGGGACCTTCATCAACCTCGCTGACCTCAAGACCGTCCTCGCGCGTTCATCGGCGGCTGGGACGAGCGCTGCGAGCCCTTCATCTGGACCAAGACCACCGACGAGCCAATCAGGCGTGTCGCATGAGGTACGTCCTCCACAACGACACCGAGGGTCACACTGTCCGGGAGGACGCCCCAACCACGGCGATGTCCATCGTGCACGAGAACAACGAAAGCGCGACCGAGCCAGCGGCGTCGCGCGACTGCGATACTCGATCTTGCCACCCGGGAGCAGCATGTTGCGCCTACGGTTGACGTCCTGAGCCGTGGCTCAAGAGTAGCCAGATCATGTGCCGTCATCTGCCTCACCTCTCTTGCTAAGAGGCTCTGGCTCGTGGCGAATCTTGTATGCGTCGGCAGCCCTGGGCATGCTCTACATCTGGTGTCAGAGGCCAGGAGGCAGCGTCGTGAGGCCAGCCAGCCGAGAACGTGAACTGACTCGCACTGACCCTGCGTCGCGCTCGCGCTCGTACCGGGCGGCTGGCCACCCGACGCGCGTCAACTCCGAGCAGCCGACCGGCCGTCGAGTCGCCGGCGATGCCGCGGCAGTCGCGCGAGGATCTGATGCGGGGAGGGGACGTGGATCGGTATGCGCAGGTTGCAGAACGGGCGGCATGGCGCCAGACTGGCGCCATGCCCAGTATTCAGATCAAGGACGTTCCTGACGAGACACACGGAGTGCTGCGTCGCCGTGCCGCCACCGCGCACCAGTCTCTGCAGGAGTACCTCCGCGCCCGGTTGATCGCCGAGGCGGCCAACCCCACGCTCGACGAGGTTCTCGACCGCGTTGGTGAACACGTCGGCGGACGGGTGCCGCTGGGCGTAGCCGTCGCTGCACTGCGGGAGGACCGTGATCGTCGTTGACGCGAGTGCGCTGACGACTGCGCTGGCCGACGACGGCGGCGACGGTGAGCGAGTGCGGGCGCGACTGCGTACGCAGGTCCTTGCTGCCCCGGAGTTGATCGACCTCGAGGTGACATCCGTGCTGCGGCGCCTGGCCCTGAGCGGGCAGCTACCTGTCGGAAGGGCGGAGCAGGCCGTGAGCGACCTCGCTGTGCTGCCCATGCAGCGCGCACCACACGTGCCTCTGCTTCCCCGTTGCTGGTCGCTGCGCGACAACCTCAGCGTCTACGACGCGTCCTACGTGGCGCTCGCCGAGGCCCTGGACGCTCCGCTGCTGACGGCGGACGTACGACTGTCCCGGGCTCCTGGACTGCGATGCGTCGTCGAGGTTCTCCGAACGTCTGCACGGTAGGGCGAATCTCTGAGGACACACATACCGTCGACGCGTTGGGGTGCGTGGGAACGGCAGCGAGCTTCTGGCGCCGGCCGACCTACTCGGTGCGCTCGACCTGCCCCCCGGCGCGCAACACCTGCGGAATCTCCGATACCTCGTCGACCGTTGCGAGCAGTCTCGCCACCTCTGCCGTGTGCGGATGAGTCGATCTCGATTCGGTACGTGATGCCGGCGGAGCGCAGCGGCTGTGTGGCGAAGGTGCCGGTTGCCGCCACTCGCACGCTGCGTAGCGACACACCCTGCGAGTCCGCAGCCCGATGAACGTTGTTGAGGGCGCAGGCGGCTATGGCCAGGTGCATCAGGTGCCCGCCCGAGAACGTCGTCTGTACAGCGACACCCTCCGTCGACCACGTGTGCGGAAGTACCGCAGGTCAGCGGTGACGGCGGCTGCTCATCCGGTGTTGACGTCGCGGATGGTCACGTCACGTCCCCACCAGGGTTCTCAGGCACGAGCGCTCCGACAGCGATGCTTCTGGTCGTGACGAACCGCCGCCGGCCAGGAAGCTCGAAGGGCGCGCAGGCCGACCTGCTGGTGCTCGACGGCGACCCGCGCGCGTACCTGTCAGTGCTGGGCTGCCCACAAATCGTCCTGCGCGGCCAGCGCCTGCCCTGACTCCAGCGCCAGCAGCGCCCGCTTGCGCTCGACGCCGCCGGCGTAGCCGGACAGCGAGCCGTTGGTGCCGACGACCCGGTGGCAGGGGACGACGATGCCGATCGGGTTGCGGCCGTTCGCCGCCCCCACCGCCCGGTACGCCGTCGGGCTCCCGACCGCCCGCGCCAGGTCGCCGTACGAGCAGGTGGTGCCGTACGGCACCTCCCGCAGCGCCGCCCACACCCGCTCCTGGAACGGTGTGCCGCGAGCACCCAGCCGGACGTCGAACTCCCGTACGGTGCCGGCGAAGTAGCCGGCGAGCTGCTCCTGCAGCCCGGGCAGGAGGCTGTCGTCGCGCGGCCCGAACCGCTCGGGTGAGGGCAGGTGGCGCTGCTCCCCCATGTACAGCCCGACCAGGGCGCCGTCGTCCTCGACGAGGGTGAGCGGCCCGAACGGGCTGTCGAGCAGGGCGTGCGCGGTCATGGGTGTCCTCCGGTGGGAAGGCGGTTGATGGCGTGGTCGGCGGTGCCCCACAGGTGCTGCACGGCGTACGCCCGGTACGGCGCCCAGCGGGCGGAGCGGGCCAGCAGCGCGGCGCCCTTGCCCAGCCCGAGCGCCCCGGCAGCGACGCGGACCCCGAGGTCTCCGGCGAGGAACGCGTCCGGGTCACCGAGCGCCCGCATGGCGACGGTGTCGGCGGTCCAGGGCCCGATCCCGGGCAGGGCCAGCAGCTGCGCGCGGGCCCGGTCGCGGTCGGCGCCCGGGTCGAGGTCGACGCGCCCGTCGGCGAGGGCCGCCGCGAGCCCGCGCAGGGTGGCCCGGCGGGTCGCCGGCAGCGCCAGGACCGCGTCGGGCACCTGCGCCACGGCGGCGGCTGTGGGGAACAGGTGGGTGAGGCCGCCGGCCGGGTCGACGACCGGCTCGCCGGCCGCCTGCACGAGCCGGGCGGCGTGGGTGCGCGCGGCGGCGGTGCTGACCTGCTGGCCGAGCACCGCGCGCAGCGCCAGCTCGCCCTCGTCGACCGTGCGGGGCACCCGCCGGCCCGGCACCTTCGCGACCCACGGAGCCAGTGCCTCGTCCTGGCCGAGCAGCCCGTCGACCGCGACCGGGTCGGCGTCGAGGTCCAGCAGCCGGCGGCAGCGGGCGACCGCGGCCGGCAGGTCGCGCAGGTCGGGCAGCCACAGTCGGCAGCCGACCGCCTCCGGCCCGGGCGTGAGCGCGACGACGCCGCTGCCGTGCGGGAGCCGGAGCGTGCGGCGGTAGGCCCCGTCCCGCCACTCCTCGACGCCCGGCACGGCGGTCGCGGCGAGGTGACCGAACAGCTGGTCGGGGTGCAGCGGTGCCCGGAACGGCAGCCGAAGCTGCACCTCCCCCGCGGCCGGGGTGACGGTCCGTCGGGCGCGCAGCTCGCCGGGGGTGCCGGCGTACACCGCCCGTACGGTGTCGTTGAACTGCCGGACGCTGCCGAAGCCGGCGGCGAAGGCCACGTCCGCAAGCGGCAGCGCGGTGGTCTCGAGCAGCGTCCGAGCGGTCTGCGCGCGCTGCGCCCGCGCGAGCGCCAGCGGCCCGGCGCCGAGCTCGGCGACCAGCGCCCGCTCGACCTGCCGGCGGGAGTAGCCGAGCCGGGTGGCGAGCCCGGGCACGCCCTCCCGGTCGACGACCCCGTCGGCGACCAGGCGTACCGCCCGGGCGACCAGGTCGGAGCGGCCGTCCCAGGCGGGCGAGCCGGGCGAGGCGTCGGGGCGGCAGCGCCGGCAGGCCCGGAAGCCGGCGGCCTGCGCCGCGGCGGCCGTCGGGTGGAAGCGCACGTTCTCCCGCCGGGGCGTACGCGCCGGGCAGCTCGGCCGGCAGTAGATGCCGGTGCTGGTGACGCCGAGCACGAACCAGCCGTCGAAACGGGCGTCCTGCCCCTGCACGGCCCGCCAGCGCTGCTCGTCGTCCACGTGCTCCATCCTGCGGCCTGCCCCGCCCGGTGTCTGGCGGCATTGCGGCGCGGCACTGCTGCGGCTGTCGAGGTACCGGTGCGCCCAGGGCCACAACGGCGGCGTTCGAGCGCCTGGCCGCTGACCTGGTGTCTGCTCGACGCAGGCCTGGCTGTTGGCCCGGTGGTGTCGGCCGGCACGAGTCTTCGTCGATACTGCAGCGGCAGCCTTTCGACGTCCGCCTCCAGAGCATCGCGCGGCCCGGCCGCCCGGCTTGAGCACCGGCCCTGGGCAGGACGTCAGCGAGCGTCGTCGTCCGTCCGGAGCGGTCGTGAGAGAGCGAGGCGTACCGAGCTGCGCACGGCCGGGACCCACCGGCGTGTCTCCAGCAGGAGCTCGTCCAGCGACGGGACGTCAGCCGGCGTCGGGATGCGGCACCGCGACAAGCCTGAGCTCGGCCATACCGGTGAAGTCGCCCGGGTTGCAGGTGTACAGCGGCATGTCGTTCGCTACGGCAACAGCAGCGATCAACACGTCCAGAGCTCGAGGCCGCACGTCCCGGCCCCCCTGCCGAAGGCTTGCGGCCAGCCGGCCGAAGGCCCGTGCTGCCGGGGCGTCGAACGGCAGCGGGTCGAAGGCGGCCTCGGCCTCCTGCAGCCGAGCCTGACGAGCGGCCCGCTCGCCGGGATCGTCGGTCACGAGCGGCCCGACCGACAGCTCGGCGAGGGTGACGGCGCTGATGACCGGCTCGGCCGGCAGGTCCTGAGGGCGCAGACGTCCGAGCAGGATCACGATGTTGGTGTCGACGACACCGACCGAGTCAGGCGTCACAGCCGCTGGTCGAGGAGAGCGTCGACGTCCTCCCGCAGCAGCTGTGCGTCGACGTCGGGCAGGTTCCGGAACCGGCTGATGAGAGCTTCGGCCGTGAGGCGACCGCGCGCCGCCGGTTCCAGGCGGGCAACGGGCCTGCCGTCGCGGGTGATGGTGACACGCTCTCCAGCCAGAACCCGGTCAAGCACCCGGCCGCCCTGGTTGCGCAGGTCCCGCACGGTCGCCTCGCTCACCAACCCAAGGTATCACCGGTGAGACGGGCCGGACCGCCGGGACGGATAAAGGCTGCTGAGAGTCCCCTTTTGACCGCTCGTGCGGTCGACGGAGTGCCAGCTGCTGCGCGCCCTGCGGTCTCGCAGCCGCGCGCGCCTGCTCGGAGCGGCTGTGCTGCGGGAGGAGCTACCCGTTGCCGACCTGCACGTCCGGGGTCACCCGCAGGATGCGGGCGACCAGCGCCCGCCCGACGTGGTCGCGCCGCCCGGACAGCTGACCGGAGCGGGCCATCCGCACCGGCCCGGCCACCCGGATCGGGCGGTCGTCGCCGAGCGCGACACCGGCGTACTCCTCCGGTGCCAGCAGCCGGAGCTCGAGGTCCGTGCCGTCGGTGCCGTGCAGGGTGAGCCGGCCGGCCCGGGCCCAGCGGGTGATCCGCTTGACGGCCAGCGTGCGGCGCACCGGCGGGCGGCCACCACGCAGCACCACATCAGAGCCACTGCAGCGCAGGCCTACCAGGTGGTCGGTGCCGTCCCACGCCAGCAGCTCGAGCGGCAGCAGCGGGCGGCGGTCGGCGCCGTCGGGCTCCTCCGGAGCCAGCGGCGGGCCGTCGGCGACGGTGAGCAGGCGCTCGACCGGGACGAGCGGGGGCTCGAGCGGGGAGTCGATCGGCGGCTCGAGCGGCGGCTCGGGCTCCGGCTCACCCACGGCGTGGCGGCGGCGGGCAGCAGCGCGCGGGGCAGCGGTCGTACGTCCCGACCCCGCCGTGGTCGGCCAGCTCGTCGGGCGCCGACAGCCGCTCGACGACGAGGTCGCGCAGCATCGCGACAAAGGCCGGGTCGGTGCCGACCGTCGGCGCCCGGGTGACCGTCATGCCGGGCAGCTCGTCCGAGACCCGCTGCTGGGCCTGCAGGTCCAGGTCGTACAGCACCTCGACGTGGTCGCTGGTGAACCCGATCGGCACCATCACGGCCTCGCGGACGCCCTCGGCGTGCAGCTCGGCGAGCCGGTCGCCGACGTCGGGCTCGAGCCACGGCACCTGCGGCGGCCCGCTGCGGGACTGGAAGACCAGCTCGTACGCCAGGTCGCCGCCGAGCCGCTGCACGACGCCGGCCGCGGCCGCGTTCAGGGCCTTGACGTACGCCCCGCCGTCCGGACCCGAGGTGTCGGCCATGACCTGCGGGATGGAGTGCGCGGTGAACAGCAGCCGGGCGCCGCGGGACGGCAGCACGCTCTGCGCGCCGCGCACCATGACGTCGAGGAAGCCGTCGGTCGCCCAGTAGTGCCGCAGCTTGGTGACCACCGGTGCCTCGCCGGCCCGCGCCCGCCAGACGTCCTCGCGGTACTGCCGGCAGCCGCTGTACGACGGGAACGCGCTGGTCACGATCTCCAGCGCGTGCTGTACGCCGTCCGCCCGCATCTGCGCGAGCGTGTCGGTGAGGTAGGGGTGCCAGTTGCGGTTGCCCCAGTAGACCGGCAGGGCCGGGCCGCGCGCCGCGAGCTCGGCCTCCAGCGCGGCCTTCAGCGCCCGGGCCTGCGCGTTGATCGGGCTGACCCCGCCGAAGTGCTCCAGGTAGTGCCGGCTGACCTCCTCCAGGCGCTCGCGGGGGATGCCGCGGCCGCGGGTGACGTTCGACAGAAAGGGCAGCACGTCGTCGGGTCCCTCGGGGCCGCCGAAGGACACCAGCAGCAGGGCGTCGACCGGCGGCGCGTCCAGGGGCCGGTCGTCGATCCCGGCGTACGTCTCGGCGTACGCCGGCTGCTGGAGGGTCACCGCCCGATCCTCCCCGGTGGCGGAAGGCGCCGCACGTCGTACGGTCCGGTCATGCCCGGACAGCTCGCCCTTGTCGGCAGCGGTGAGTACCTCGAGGTCATGGCGGAGGTGGAGGGGCGCCTGCTGGCGGGCGGCCGGCGGTACGTGCAGCTCCCCACCGCGGCCGCCCCGGAGGGCGAGGCGAGCCTGGCCCGGTGGGTGGCGCTGGGCCGCGCGCAGGCCGAGCGGCTGGGCGTCGAGGCGGTGCCGGTGGTCGTCCGCGACCGCGAGCAGGCCGACGACCCGGCGCTGGCGGCGCTGGTCGAGGGCGCGAGCCTGGTGTACCTGTCCGGCGGCAACCCGCCGTACCTCGCCGCGACGCTGCGCGGGACGCTCGTCTGGGAGGCGGTGGCGGCCGCGTGGCGCGACGGCGCGGCGCTGGCGGGCTGCAGCGCCGGGGCGATGGCTCTGACCTCGTGGGTGCCCGACCTGCGCCGGCCCGGGCGGCCTGCCGACCCGGGGCTCGGGGTGCTGCCGCAGCTCCGGGTGATCCCGCACTTCGACCGCTTCCTCGGCTGGCTGCCCGACCTGGTGTCGCGCTACCTGCTGCGCGCGCCCGAGGGCACGTCGGTCGTCGGCGTCGACGAGGACACCGCCGTCGTCTGGGACGGGACGGCCTGGACCGTGCACGGCCGCCAGTCCGCCTGGCTGCTGACGCCGGACGGCCGTAGCGAGTTCGCCGCCGGCGCGACCGTCCCGCTGCCCGGCCCGGTCTGATCCGGTGGCCGGGTTGCCCGTCGTGCGGGACCCTGAGCCGTGACCCTGATGCTGCCCTTCGTGCTGCTCGGGCCGCTGCTGATGCTGCTCAGCGCCGTGCTGGCGCTGGCGGCGCACGGCCCGCTCGGGTGGCTGGCCGCGGCGCTCCTCGTGGTCGGGGTCGCGTGGGCCACCCGCTGGCTCGCCCGGATCACCTGGGCGTGGTGGGTGTCCACCAAGGCGCCCAGGCGGGAGTAGGTACGGTCGGGGCCCGCGACCGAGGAGACGACCCGTGCGAGCTGTCCAGATTTCCGAGTTCGGCGGTCCCGAGGTCCTGCGCCTCGTGCAGCTGCCCGACCCCGTCGCGGACGGCGGCCTCGAGGTGCTCGAGGCGAGCAGCGCCGGCGTGAACTTCGCCGACACCCACCAGATCGAGGACAGCTACCTGTCCCGGACGACCCTGCCGCTGGTGCCCGGCTCCGAGGTCGCCGGCACCATGCCGGGCGGCCGGCGCGTCGCCGGCTTCACGAACTCCGGCGGGTACGCCGAGAAGGCCCTCGTGCACCCGTCGGCGGTGTTCGACCTGCCGGACGAGGTCACGGACGGGCAGGCCCTGGCCCTGCTGGTGCAGGGCCTGACGGCCTGGCACCTGCTGCGCACCTCCACCCACCTGGCCCCGGGCGAGTCGGTCGTGGTGCACGCCGCGGCCGGCGGGGTGGGCACCCTCGCCGTACAGCTGGCCAAGGCCTGGGGAGCCGGGCGGGTCATCGGCGTCGCGTCCTCCCCCGACAAGCGGGCGCTGGCCGAGTCGCTCGGCGCCGACGTGACGGTGGACTCGGGCTCGAGCGACCTCAAGGGCGCGCTCCGGGAGGCCAACGGCGGCCAGCCGGTCGACATCGTGCTCGAGATGGTCGGCGGGCCGACCTTCGAGGCGTCGCTGGCCGCGCTCGCACCGTTCGGGCGGCTCGCGACGTTCGGGATGGCGTCCCGTACGCCGACCAGGCCGGTCGAGCCCGGCGCCCTGATGTCCCGGAGCCGGGCCGTGATCGGCTTCTGGCTGGCGCACTGCTTCGGGCGGCCCGAGATGCTGCAGCCGCAGATGGCCGAGCTGCTGGGCATGGTCGCGGACGGCAGCCTCACGCCGCAGGTCGGCGGGACCTACCCGCTGGGCGACGCCGCCCGGGCCCACGAGTCCCTGCGGGACCGCTCCAGCACCGGCAAGCTGGTGCTGGACTGCCGCGCCTGAGCGGGCCCGCACGTTCGCCGCAACCCACGGAGACCCCATGCGCGCAGCGCTGATCGTGCCGACCGTCGCCGCCCTGGTGCTCGCCGCGGCGTCGCCGGCCACCGCGGCCGTCCTGCCGGGGCCCGGGTCCGCTGCCGCGCCGGCGGCCGGCTGGTCCCCCTGGCGGTCCGTCCCGGCCGACCCCACCACCCTCCGCGCGTGCGGGACGACGATCCGCCTCACCTTCCCCGTCAACGGCGAGCAGCAGCGCACGCGGGCGCTGCCCGCGGGAGCCACGGCGATCCAGGTGCGGGGGCCGCTGCGGGTGCGCTTCACGCCGGTGGACCGCCCCGAGCGGGCGATCGGCCGGGACATCTCCGGGCAGACCCTCGGCTCGGACTACTCGATCCGCTACGCCAACGGCTCGTCGCTCTACCGGGCCACCGGCCACAACCTGTTCGTGAGCCGGCCCAGCGAGCAGGCGAGCTCGGGCCTGCCGGAGCTGGCGATCACCTACGGCCCGGTCGGGATCTTCTACCACGACTCCGCGGCCGGTCCCCAGGCCAACGTGGTCACCCGGCCGTACGCCGTCGCCGACGTCTGCCGGCTCCTGGCCGGCTGAGCTTAGGCGGACGCCGGGGTGCTGAGTGCGGGGGTCGCCGGGCACGGGCACCAGGCGTCGTGCCAGGCGCGGCGGCAGCCCGGCGGGTAGGTCAGCGGCCGCACCACCCGCGCCGGGTTGCCGGCCACCAGCACGTCGTCGGGCACGTCGCGGGTCACCACCGCGCCGGCGGCGACGACCACCCGCCTGCCGATCGTCACGCCGGGCAGCACCATCGCCCGGGCGCCCAGCCAGGTGCCGTCGCCGATGCGCACCGGGGCCTCGACGTGCTCGCGGCCCTCGACCCCGTGGCTGTTGCTGTCCATCACGTACACCTCGTTGGCGAACGCCACGTCGTCGCCGACGACGATCTCCTTCACCGCGATGAGCACGGTGCCGCAGTTGACGAAGCAGCGGTCCCCGAACCGGATCCGGCCCCAGCCGCTGATCAGCGTCTGCCGGTGCCCCGACCAGATCTTGAAGTCGTCGCCGACCTCGAGGTCGGTGGCGTTGACGGTCGGCCAGCCGAGGGCGTGCGTGCGGGCCCCCAGCCGCCGGGCCCGGCGCATCGACCAGCGCGCCTTGGCGCCCTGCCGGACGGCCGCCGCGTGCCACTGCAGCTCGATGCGCCTGCGCTCCCAGTCCACCGGTGGCAGGTTACCGGCGCGTACGCCAGGCACACTGGAACGCGTGGAGGACGAGGCGCCGATCTGCTCGGCGAAGGGCTGCCGGCAGGCGGCTGCGCACGTCCTGGTGTGGAACAACCCGCGGCTGCACACGCCCGACCGCGAGAAGACCTGGGTGGCCTGCGAGGACCACCGCCAGTCGCTGTCGAGCTTCCTGGACCTGCGCGGCTTCCTCCGGCGGGTCGATCCGCTGGCCACCCCGTGATCATCGCGCCTTCCGGCCGCGCCTCCCGACCCCCTGGTCGCGGTCGGAAGGCGCGCTGACGCCGAGGGCCCGGCGCGGCTCTGGCAGGGTGTCGAGGTGCTCGCGCTCGCAGGTCAGCAGGTCGTGGCCGAGGACCTCCCGCAGGGCCGGCCCGCCGCGCTGGTGATGAACACCCACATCACCGGGCTGGCGGTTGCGCGCTCGCTCGGCCGGGACGGGGTCTCCGTGCTGGGGCTGGACAAGGAGCGCGGCGGCGCGGGCCAGCACTCGCGGCACCTGGCGGGCCTCGGGCTGGTCCCCGGCCCGGAGGTCGACGGCGGTGGGGCGCTGGCCGACCACCTCGTCGCCCTCGGGCCGTCGTTCGCCGAGCGGCCGGTGCTGTTCCCCACCAACGACGACTGGGTGCTGGCCCTCGCCCGGCACCGCGACCGCCTCGAGGAGCACTACCGCTTCCCCTTCGCGCCGTACGACGTGGTGCAGCGGGCTCTCGGCAAGACCGCGCTGTACCGGGCGTGCGAGGCGCTCGGCGTCGCCGCGCCCCGGTCGTGGTACCTCGACGACCGCGCGCCGGCCGAGGTCGCCTCCGTCGTGCCGTACCCGTGCGTGCTCAAGCCCGACGACAGCCGCGGCTTCTACGACGCGTTCCGGGCGAAGGTGTTCGTGGTCGGCTCGCCGGCCGAGTTCCTCGCGCGGGTCGCGGACGCGGCGGCGTACGGGCTGACGCTCGTCGCGCAGGAGTACGTCGACACCCGGCCGGGCGGCTTCTGGTCGGTGGCGTCGTACCTGTCGGCGGACGGGACGGCCCGCGGGGTCTTCACCGGGCGCAAGCTCGAGCAGTGGCCGCTCGGCTTCGGGACGTCCTGCCTCGCGGACGCCCGCTGGGACCCGGCGATCGCCGAGGCGGGGGTCGCGGTGCTGCGCAAGCTGGGCTACTGGGGCATCAGCGAGATCGAGTTCGTGCAGGACGCCGCCACGGGCAGGCACCTGCTGCTCGACGTCAACACCCGGCCGTGGAAGTGGGTGGGGCTGCCGGTCGCGGCCGGCGTGGACCTGCCGCTGCTGGCGTACGCCGACGCCGTCGGCCGGCCGTTCGACGCCCCGCGGCAGGTCGACGGCACCCGCTGGGTGTTCCTGCGCGACTACGTCCAGCTGGTGCGCGCCCGGGCCGCGACGGTGCCGCACGAGCAGGTGTCCAAGGCGGAGTGGACCGATCTGCTCGCCGGCCGGCCGGGGCTGCTTGTCGACGGCGTGCACGACCCGGACGACCCGGAGCCGTCGTACGACCTGCTCTGGGAGCAGCTGGCCGGCGGCCCGGGCTACTCCTGCGCCTGCTGAGTCGCCTGCGGTGATCCAGGGCGAGCTGCTGTTGCCCTTTCAGCAGCAGCTCGCCCTGGATCAGCCGGGTCCGGTCGCCGGGGTCAGACGCTGGCAGCCAGGTTCGACAAGCGGGACTGCGCGGCCTTGAGCACGCCCTTGCGGGCCTTGTGCGCCTGCTCGAAGGCGAGCAGGGTGCGCAGCTCGTCGATGTCCTCCGTGTCGTCGACGTGGCGCATGATGCTGTCGCCGGAGAGCCGCTCGTAGCCGGCGAACGGCGGCTTGGCGTCGGAGACGTCGTCGCCACCGGTCAGGTCGAGCACCTCGTGGGTGATCTCCTCGGCCGTCTCGGCAGCGCTCTTCGTGGCCTCCGCGGCGGTGTCGGCGGCGGAGGTGGTCGCGTCCGCGGCGGAGTTGGCCGCGCCGGCCGCCGTGTCGGCAGCGCTGGACGCCGCGCCGGCCGCCGTGTCGGCAGCGGAGCCGATCGCGCCGGCAGCCGTGTCGGCGACGCCGGACGTGACGTCGGCCGCCGTGTCGGCAGCACTGGAGGCGGCGTCCGCGGCGGTGCCGGCCAGGTCGGAGGCGGTGTCGGCAGTCCTGGCGGTGACCTCGGTCGCCGTGTCGACGGCACTGCCCGCCAGGTCGGACGCCGTGTCGACGGCGCCACCGGCCAGATCGGACACCGTGTCGGCAGCGGTGCCGGCCAGGTCGGACACCGTGTCGGCAGCGGTGCCGGCCAGGTCGGACGCCGTGTCGACGGCGGTCGAGGCGGCGGTGCCGGCGGTGCCGACGGCAGACGAGGCCAGGTCCGCGGCAGCGTCCACCGCGCTGCCGGCCGCGGCGGCGGCGGTGTTGGCAGCGGTGTCGGCGGCCTGGACGGCCGCCCCGGGGACGTTGCCGGCGGCCTCCTGCACCTGGGACACCGCGGCGGGGGCCTGGCGGGTCAGCTTGCCGACGAGGGCGCCGAGCTGGTTGACCCCGCCGAGGGCCAGGTCGAAGGGCGCGCCGACGACCCGGCGTACGGAGCCGACGGCCAGCTGGAGCGGCGTCGCCTTGAGTGCCGAGCTGCCGGTGCGCGCGACCTCGCCGAGCCGGCGCTCGAGCCAGGCGATGGTCTCGCTGTGCGCGGCGTCGAGGCGGTCGAGGACCGGCAGGGTCGACATCTCCCCGAGGGTCACGGCGAGGGTGCGGGCGTAGCGGGCGCGCTCACGGAGCTGGTGCTCGAGGGCGAGGTCGCCGAGCAGGGCGCCCTGCAGCGTCTGCACCTGGTTGACCTGGGTCTGCAGGAGCGCGCCGAGCCTGCCGAGCACCGGCCCGACCACGTCGGGCGTGCCGCCGGCGCCGCGGACGGCCTGCGCGAGCAGCGCGAGGCGCTCGCCCGCCTTGCTGGCGTTGGCGGCCAGCTCCTGGGCGACCGCGGTGTTGGCGGCCTGGGTACGACGGACGGTGGCGACGGCCTGCTCGAAGGCGGTCAGGCGCTGCAGCTCCTTGAGCTCGTCGAGCAGCATGGCGCGGGTGACGGGCACGGCGGTTCCTCCGGAAGTGGGGTGCGCGGACTGGCACCTCTCTACCCCGCGTGCCGTGAGCGGCACCGAGACGTACGCCGCGTTGTGCGCCGCCGTCAGCGCCCGTCCCGGAAGCGCTGCAGCAGCCCGCGGCGCACCGGGATGGGCGGTCCCACCGGCAGGGCGCGCTCGCGCCGCGAGCCGGCCGGAGCGTCGTAGTCGGTCCGGGCGATGGCCTGCGTCAGCTCGGCGTCGGTCAGCCCGAGCGGCAGCGCGGGGACGAAGCCGACCAGAACGCCGTCCCGCACGACCGTCGCGCTGAGCTCGCTGTCGGCGCCCCAGACCGCCCGCCGCCCGTCGCGCAGCTGCACCGCCACGCCACAGGCGTACACGGCCGGCCGCTCGAGGTGGGCATCCACCCCGAGCTCCCGCAGCGCATCCACGACCCGGCGTGCCTTCGACTCCTCCACGCCGGCCCAACGTCCGACCCGCCGCCTACGCTCCCGGGATGCGCTTCGGCTACTGGATGCCCGTGTTCGGCGGCTGGCTCCGCAACGTCCGCGACGAGCGGATGTCGACCGACTGGGCGTACGTCAGGGCGCTCGCGGTCGAGAGCGAGCGGGCCGGGTTCGACCTCACCCTGCTCGCGGAGCTCAACCTCAACGACATCAAGGGCCACCGGGCGCCCGCCCTCGACGCCTGGACGCTCGCGCCCGCGGTCGCCGCCGTGACCGAGCGCCTCGAGCTGATGATCGCCGTACGTCCCAACTACCACTCCCCCAGCCTCACCGCGAAGGCGATCAGCACGCTCGACGCCATCGCGCCCGGCCGGGTCAGCCTCAACGTGGTCAGCTCGTGGTGGAAGGACGAGGCGGCGCAGTACGGCGCGCCGTTCGACGTCCACGACGCCCGCTACGCGCGCACCGACGAGTGGCTCGAGGTGCTGACCCGGCTGCTCACGGAGGCGGAGGTCACGCACGAGGGCCCGCTGTACCGGCTCGAAGGCTGCGTGATGGAGCCCAAGCCGAGCGTCGTCCCGACCGTCTACATGGGCGGCGAGTCGCCGAAGGCGAAGGAGGTGATCGGCCGGCGCGGCACGGCGTACGTCATGCACGGCGACCCGCCGGAGGTGATCGCGGAGAAGGTCCGCGACATGGGCGCCCGGGCGGCGCTCCACGGCCGCACCTTCTCGTACGGCGTGAGCGGCTACGTCATCGTCCGCGACACCGAGCGGGAGGCGCAGGCCGAGCTCGAGCGGGTCCTCGACGTCCAGGCCGACCCGGCGGCCTACGCCAGCTACCGCGACTTCGTCGCCGGCTCGCAGCTGGAGTCGCAGGTGTCGCTGGAGGAGTACAGCGTGTCCAACCGTGGCCTGCGGGCCGGCCTGGTGGGCACGCCCGAGCAGGTCACCGAGCGGATCCGGGCGTACGAGCGGGCCGGCGTCGACCTGATGCTGCTGCAGTTCTCGCCGCAGCGCGAGGAGATGGCCCGGTTCGGCGAGCAGGTGATCGCGCGGTACTGACCGGGGCTCAGGCTGCGACCGGCTGCTCGACCAGCTCGCGGGTGCCGCTGAGCCGGCCGCGGGCCGGGCCGCTGTACCAGCCGGAGGTCGGCGGGACGTCGAGGTAGTCCCGGCCGACCGCGACCGTGACGTAGCGCCGGTCGGCGCGGCAGCCGTGGCACGGGTCGAAGGCGACCGCGCGGGCCGCGGCGCCGTCGGGCACGACGACCTCCACCCAGGCGTGCGTGCCGCCCTGCCCGACCATGTGGCCGGAGACGTAGCGGCAGGCGATGCCGGCCGCCCGGCAGGCGGCGAGCAGCACGTGCGCCTGGTCCTGGCACACGCCCTGCCCGCCGGCGAGCGCCTGCGCGCCCGTCGTACGCACCCCGGTGGAGCCGGGCACGTAGCGGACCAGCCCGCGCACCGCCCGGCAGAGGCGGTCCGCGGCCGCCAGCGGGTCGTCCCCCGCACAGGTGTCCGCGAGCCGGCGGACGGCCGGGCTGGCCGCCGTCAGCCAGCTGGGCTCGGTGAGCCGCGGGTCGGTCAGCAGCTCGACCGGGACCGTACCGGCGTCGCCGGCCCGCTCCACGACGACCGCCACCTGCAGCTCGAGCCAGGACGGCACGACGGCACACCGCACCACGCAGACCCGGTTGCCGTGCCCGTCGGTCTCCCAGTCCACCTGGGCGGCCGGGTCCGAGACCTGCACCCCGCCGAAGCGCAGCACCTGGTCGCCGTGCCGCCTCGGGGGCACCACCACGAGCCGGTGCAGCAGCGACAGGGCCGGCGCGTCGTAGTCGTAGCGGAACGACTGGCGCAGCCGGTAGCGGACGGGAGCGGGCACCCCGGCATCCTGCCCGGTCGGCAGCGTGTCGAGCATCACCCCGGGCCGGCTCGGCGGACGACGACAATGGACGCGTGCTCCGTACCGTCTCCAGCTCCCTGACCGCCGAGGTCCTCGCCCCCGCCACCGTGGAGCTGCAGGTGGCCGTCGCCGGGCCGCCGCCGCCCGGCGAGCTGCTCCGCATCACCCTCGACGGGCAGGAGCTGCAGCCCGAGGAGCTGGCGACCGACGTCGGCGGCCGGCTGCACGTGCTGCACGTCGGGCCCGGCCGGCTCGAGGTCACCTACCGCGCGCAGGTCGCGGGCCGCTCGGAGCCGGCGCCCGTCGGGCCGCTGGACACCTCGCTCTACCTGCGGCCCAGTCGCTATGCGGAGTCCGACCGGCTGGCCGCCACCGCTGCGGCGGAGCTCGGGCTCACGGACAAGCCGGCGGACCTGCTGCGCGGCGCGGCGGCCTGGGTCGGCGGGCGCCTGGCGTACGTGCCGGGCAGCAGCTCGGCCACCGACGGCGCCGTCGACACGCTGCTGGCCGGCGCCGGGGTCTGCCGCGACTACGCCCACCTGGCCGTCGCCCTGCTCCGGGCCCGCGACGTGCCGGCCCGCCTGGTGTCGGCGTACGCCCCCGGCCTGTCGCCGATGGACTTCCACGCGGTCGTCGAGGCGCTGGTCGACGGGGCCTGGCAGGTCGTCGACGCGACGCTGCTGGCGCCCCGGTCGTCCCTGGTGCGCATCGCCACCGGGCGCGACGCCGCGGACACCGCGTTCCTGTCCAACTACGGCGGTGCGGTACGCCTGGACACCGTCGAGGTGTCCGCCGTCGTGGACGAGCTGCCCGCCGACGACCTCGACCACCTGGTCCAGCTGGGCTGACGCGGCCTCAGGCCGGGCGGCAGACCCGCACGGCGGACAGGCCCGGGGCGCGGCGCGCCAGCACGACCACCCTCGCCAGCTCCTCGCCGACGAGGTCGACCCGGGCGATGACGTCGTACGGGCCGGTCGTCACCGCGGTCTCCCGCACCGACGGCAGGTCCGCCACGAACGACGCGACCTCGTCCGCGCGGCCGGGGTCCGCCTGGAGCAGGAGGTGGGCGTGCGCATCGGCCATGCCCTGCAGGCTCCCGCCGCCGCATGTCGTGGCGGAGTCGGCCGTGTTACAGCCAGCCCCTCATGACGCCGCCCGGCAGCCCCTCATGACGCCGCCCGGCGATGCCCGAAGAACGAACGCCGCACGATCAGCTCCGCCACCGCGGCCGGCACCATCTCCCGCCAGTCGTCCTCGCCGGCGGCGATGCGCCGCAGCACGTCCCGGCTGAGGATGGGCAGGTAGTCGGGCCGGTAGTTGTCGAGGTCGACGAAGCTGCCCCGGCCCGAGAGGTAGTCGAACAGCGGCTGCAGCCCCGGGTCGACGGCCATCGTCTCGACGCTGACCACCCTGTCGGTCCCCTGCACGAGCATGGGGTAGACGAACAGCTTCAGCTCGTTCTTGAACAGCCTGCCGAAGCTCTCCAGGATCCCGCCCTGCAGGTGCGTGTGGTTGCCCTCGTCGAACAGCTCGACCAGGCTCGGGACCCCCATCACGATCCCGATCCGGCCGTCGGTGCGCTCACCCAAGTAGGTCGCCAGCCGGTTGTAGTCGACGTAGTCCGAGATCAGCACGGTCATCCCGCAGGCCCCGAGCAGGTCGGCCCGGGCCAGGAAGTCCCGCCGGTCGACCTCCCCGTCCGCCCGCAGGTTGCGCATCGTGAGCTCGGTCAGCATGAGCACCTGCCGGCCGGCGACGGCCGGATCGGCCGCGAACTTCTCCTTCGCGCACTCCAGCATGTCCATGTTGACCACGGTCGGGGGCCGGAAGCTGCCGCGCTCGACCAGCACCGCCTTCTTGCGCAGGACCTCGCTGGGCTGCAGCACCTCGCCGTCGGGGCCGAACATCGCCACGCCCGACAGGCCCAGGCTCACCAGCTCCAGAGCCATCAGCCGGTTGTCGACCCGCCGGAACTCGATGCCCCTGAACTGGATCATGTCGATCTCGATCCGTCCGGTCGAGAGCCGGTCGAGCAGGCTGCGTACGACCTGCTCGGGTTCGTGCCGCTCGAAGAAGGCGGCGTGCAGCAGGTTGACGCCGACGATGCCGAGCGCCTCCTGCTGCAGCGCCGCGTCGCCGTCGAGCATCCGCACGTGCACCACGATCTGGCTGTGCTCGTCGCGGGGGTGCGCCTGGAAGCGCACGCCCATCCAGCCGTGGCACTCGTTGCCGCCCTTGTAGCTGCGCGCGACGACGGTGTCGGCGAAGGCGAAGAAGCAGGTGGTGTCGCCACGGCTGTCGCCCAGCCGGTCGACGTTGAGGTCGAGCTCGTGCTCCAGCATGGCCTGCAGCCGGCCGAGCGAGACGTACCGGTCGGACTTGCCGTAGACGGCGTCGCTGACCTCCATGTCGTACGCCGACATGGACTTCGCGATCGTTCCCGCGGCGGCACCCGCCCGGAAGAACCAGCGGGCGACCTCCTGGCCCGCCCCGATCTCCGCGACCGTGCCGTACCAGCGCGGGTCGAGGTTGACCCGCAGGGCCTTCTGCAGTGTGTCCGTCGACGCGTCCATGCCGGCCGCACCTCCCCTGGCCGTCCCCGGTCGGGACGGGCGTGGCGTACTCAACCACCACGGGGGCGACGTGACCCGCTCCGCCGCGGATCGGGCACCGAGACGTCGTACGGCCTGGCGGGCAGCTCCTGCGCCCGGGTGATCTCAGCCCACCACCTGCGCAAGGCGCGCCTCGCGGTCCCGGTCGGCCGGCCACACCACGACGTGCTCCTGCCCGCACGGGCACGCCACTGTCAGCCGCCAGCCCTGCGGCACGGCCGCGAACCCGCGGATCGCGCTCTCGCTGACCAGCCGCTGGCCCCGGGCCGACGCCTGCCGCCCGCCCGCTGCCACCTGACGCTCCCGCAGTACGGGGCACTCCACGACGAACATGCTGTCCTCCTCCGGGCGGCCCCCCGGCCGCCGCTGCGACGAGCGTCCCGCCGCGCGACGCCGAGCAGAAGTGGCAGAGCGGCCCCGTACCGCTCAGAATCTGCCATGCTGTCGGCATGCTGAACGACGTGGTCGCGATCGCCTGGGACGGGGTGGGCACCTTCGGGCTCGGCGTGGTGTCGGAGGTGTTCGGCACCGACCGCACCGCCGACGGGCTGCCGGCGTACCGGTTCGCCGTCGCGGCGGAGCACCCGGGGCCGGTCGCGACCGACACCGGGCTGCGGATACTCGTCGAGCACGGGCTGGAGCGGGCGGCCACGGCCGACCTCGTCGTCGCGCTCGGCTGGGAGCACGCCGACCGCGCGCCCTCGCCGGCGGTCTGCCAGGTCTTCCGGGACGCCGTGGACCGCGGCGCCCGGGTGATGAGCCACTGCAGCGGCGCCTACGTGCTGGCCGCCGCCGGGATCCTCGACGGCCGGACCGTCGCGGTGCACTGGATGCACGCCGCCGACCTGGCCCGCCGGTTCCCCGCGGTGACCGTCGACCCGGACGTCCTCTACGTCGACGACGACCCGGTGTTCACCAGCGCAGGCACGGCGGCCGGCATCGACACCTGCCTGCACCTGCTGCGCCGCGAGCACGGCACCGCGGTCGCCAACGCCATCGCCCGGCGGATGGTCGTCCCGCCGCACCGGGACGGCGGCCAGGCGCAGTACGTCGAGGCGCCGGTGCCGGCCGTCGACGAGACGTCACGGCTGCGCGAGGTGCTCGAGTGGGCGCAGCTGCACCTGGACCAGCCGCTCAGCGTGGAGGAGCTGGCGGCCCGGTCGCTGATGTCGTCGCGCAGCTTCGCCCGGCACTTCCGGGCGGCCACCGGCTCCAGCCCGCACGCCTGGCTGCTCGGGCAGCGGGTCTCGCTCGCGCAGGAGCTGCTGGAGCAGACCGACCTCAGCGTCGACGAGGTCGCCGAGCGGGCCGGCTTCGGCGCCGCCGTGACCCTGCGCCACCACTTCGCCCGCCGGGTGGGCACGTCGCCGCAGGCCTACCGGCGCACCTTCCGCGGGACGACGTCGCCGGCCGGCCCGGCCGTCGACCCCCGTGCCCTGCTGCTCGACGGCGCCGGCCGGTAGCCGGGTCACGCCGTCGTACGGGCCGGCTCCTCCCGGCGCAGCCCGAAGGGCCACCAGACCTTGTCGTCGAGCTCGTGGACCAGCGCCGGGACGAGCAGCGACCGGACCAGCAGCGTGTCCAGCAGCACGCCGAACGCCACGGCGAAGCCGAGCTCGGCGAAGGACACCAGCGGCAGCACCCCGAGCGCGGAGAAGGTCGCGGCCAGCACGACGCCGGCCGAGGTGATGACGCCGCCGGTCACCGCGAGGCCGGTGAGGGTGCCGCGCTTGGTGCCCTCCCGCTTCGCCTCCTCGCGTACCCGGGTCATCAGGAAGATGTTGTAGTCGATGCCGAGGGCGACGAGGAACACGAACGCGAACAGCGGGAACGACGGGTCGGCGCCAGCGAAGCCGAAGACGTGGTTGAAGACCAGGGCGCACACGCCGAGCGTGGCGAAGAACGACAGCACGACGGTGCCGACCAGCAGCAACGGGGCCACCACGGCGCGCAGGAGCACGACCAGCACCAGGAAGATCACGACGAGGATCGCCGGGATGATCACCCGGGTGTCCCGGGCCGACTCGGTCTTGATGTCGTAGACGACGGCCGTGCCGCCGCCGACGAGGACGTCGCTGCCCACCTCGTCCACCGCGGACCGCAGGCGCAGCACGGTGTCCTCGGCGCCCGGGGTGTCGGCGGCCTCGGTGAGGATGGCCTGCACCTGCACCTGCCCGTCGAGGACCGTCGGCGGGCCGGCGGCGGGACCGGTCGGTCCCGCCGGCGTGGCGCTGCGGAGCTGGGCGTCGGCGACGCCCTCCACCCCGCCGACCAGCGCCAGCAGCCGCTGGGCGTCCTGCTCGGGCCCGATGACGCTGACCGGCGTGCCGGTGCCCGCCGGGTAGTGCCGGCCGAGCACGTCCTGCCCCACCACCGAGTCGACCTCGGTGGTGAACTGCTCGGCCGTGGTCAGCCCCTTCGCGTCGAGCTGGGTGGTGAACAGCGCCGCGACGACCAGGAGCAGCGCCGTCGCCGTACCGACGGTGCGCGCCCGGCGGCCCACCAGGCCGGCCACCCGCGCCCAGAGCCCGGTGTCGTGGCTGACGACGTTGTCGTGACGGGGGACGATCGGCCAGAACCAGTAGCGGCCCAGCACCATCAGCACCGCCGGCAGGAACACGGTCATGGCCAGGACCGCACAGGCGATGCCGATCGCGCCGACCGGCCCCAGCGACTTGTTGCTGTTGAGGTCCGACAGCAGCAGGCACAGCAGCCCGAGCACGACGGTGGCGCCGGAGGCGACGATCGGGGGTACGGCACCCCGCAGCGCGGCACGCATCGCGACCGACCACTCGTCGACCTTGTGCAGCTCCTCCTTGAACCGGCTGATGAGCAGCAGCGCGTAGTCGGTGCCCGCGCCGAGGACCAGGACCGACAGGATGCCCTGGCTCTGGCCGTCGACGGTGAGCCAGCCGGCCTTGGCCACGAGGTAGACGACGGCTTGCGCGAGCACCAGCGCGAGGCCCGCCGCGACCAGCACCGGCAGGAAGACCGGGCTCCGGTAGATGAGCAGCAGGATGACGAGGATGACGCCGACCGTGGTGAACAGCAGCCGCCCGTCGATCCCCTCGAACGCGGCCGCGAAGTCGGCGAACTGGCCCCCGGGGCCGGTGACGTAGGTGGGGAGCCCCTCGACCTGCGCGGCCGCGGTCAGCTCCTCGACGATCCCGGGCAGCGTCTCGAAAGCGGTGTTGTCCCCCGGCAGCGGGACGACGACCTGCACCGCCTCGCCGTGCTCGCTGGGCAGCGGCGCGGAGGCCGGGCCCGCGATGCCCTCCACGCCGCTCAACCGCCCGATGGCCTGCTGCACCGCGCCGAGGTCGGCCGGTGTCAGCCCGCCCCGGCGCTCGTAGACGATCAGCGCCGGGATGTCCTGCGCTCCGGCGAACCGCGTCTCGAGCTCGAGCGAGCGGGTCGACTCCGCCGAGTCGGGCAGGAACGCCGCCTGGTCGTTCTCGGTCACGCTGCTGAGCTTGCTCGAGAGGGTCCCGGCCAGCGGTGCGACCACGAACAGCGAGAGCAGCACGACGAGCGCGGGCAGCAGGACCCGCCGCCAGGTGATCCGCCGGCCCCTGGCCGGCTCCTGCTGATGTTCGGCCTGCTGCTTGAGCATGCGGCGCGTCTCCCCCTCAGGTCGCTGGCGACCAATTTAGGAGAGAGCGCAAGTCAGTTCCGGTTCGGGGGCCGCGACGCGCCGCAGTGCGGTTCAGTACGGGCACCCGAGGGCGCCGGTCAGGTGCGGGGAGTGCCGTCCGGGTCGGCCCGCACGCTCCCTTCGCGCTGCCCTCCACGGGCCCGCTCGGAGTCGTCGTCGGGGCTGACGCGCTCCACGTGGTGGGTGTGCCCGACCTCGTCACCGCGGTCGTCGTACGGCGTCCGGTCGACATCGGGGGTGCGGTCGACCTGGGTCCGGTCGACATCCGGGGTGCGGTCGACATCCGGGGTGCGGTCGGCGCCCTTCGGGTCCAGCCGGTTCGCCCGGTCGTGCAGGGCGGCCGCCTCGCCTCGGCGCTGCTCGGCCTCCTCGAAGCGACGCTCGGCCTCGAGCTGCTCCTGGCGGGCCCTGGTCGCCTGCAGCTGCGCCTCGGCCGCCGTCCGGTCGGCCTCGAGCTGCACCTGCTCGGCGTCGCGGCGGTGCACGCGGGCCTGCTCGCGGCGCTGCTCCGCCTTGATCTTGGCGCGCTTGCGCTGCGCCACGACCAGCGCGGCGATCAACGCCAGGACGAGCAGGACGACGATGACGATCACGGCGGTACGCACGGCGTTGACCTGCCCCGACCGGCGAAGCAGAACCCTGGTCGCGCGGGTGACCGCCGAGCGGGCGTTCGGAGCCCGCGGCCAGGGCCCAGGACAGGGGGCACGGGGCTCCTGGCAGGCAGGGGGCCCAGAGCTGGGGTCTCAGGGCAGGGGCACCAGGCGCACCCGGTCGCCGGCCGCCAGCTCGTCGTCCACCACCGCAAAGGCGTCGGCGGTCGCCGCCCCCCGCAGCATGGCGGCGCCGCCGTGGCCGGTGGGCCGGGCCAGGCCGTGCCCGACGCGTACCGGCACCAGCCGGGTGTGCCGACCGCCGGGCAGGGGGTCGGTGAGCCGCGCGCAGGCCAGCTCGGGCAGCGCCCGGCCGGACAGCCCGGCGAGCGCCGGTCCGACCACGGTGACCAGCGCGGCGAGCGCGGCCAGCGGGTTGCCGGGCAGGCCGACCAGCAGCCGGCCGTCGGGCAGCCGGGCGAGCGTCTGGGGAGAGCCCGGGCGTACGGCGACGCCGTCGAGCAGCACCTGCGCCCCGAGGTCGGCGAGCGCGCCCGCGAGGTGGTCGGCGGGACCGTGCGAGGAGGCGCCGCTGGTGACGACCACGTCCCCGCCGGCCCCGGCCAGCGCGGCCACCAGAGCGGCCCGGCTGTCGCCGAGGTGCCGCAGGCCGGCGAGCCGTCCGCCGAGGCCGGCGACCGCACCGGGCAGCAGCGGGCCGACCGCGTCGCGCACCCGCCCGGCGCCGGGCAGCCCGGCCGTGAGCAGCTCGTCGCCGGTGATCACGGCGGACACCCGGGGCTGCGGCCGGACCCGCAGCACGTCGTGGCCGAGCGCCGCGGCCAGCCCCAGGGCGGCGGGACGCAGCGTCGTACCGGCGGCGAGGACGGCCGTCCGCGGCGCGCACTCCTCCCCTGCCCGTCGTACGTGCCGGCCCAGCGGCGGCTCCGCGGCTAGCTCCGTCCCGAGCAGCGCCCCCTGCTCCACCGGCACCACGCCGTCACAGGCCTCGGGGACGACGGCGCCCGTGGCGACCTCGCGGGCCTGGCCGTCGACCAGCGGCGGCGGCGGCGGGTCCCCGGCCAGCGTGCGCCCGACGACCTGCCACGGACCGGGGCCGCGGACCGCCCAGCCGTCCATCGCCGAGGTGTCGAAGGCCGGCAGGGCGGCCAGGGCCCAGAGCGGCTCGGCCAGCACGTGACCCAGGGCGTCGGCCACGGGGACGTCCTCGGCGGGTCGGGCGACGGCCGCCTCCCACGCCAGGCGGCGGGCCTCGGCCCACGGGGTCAGCACCCGCAGACCGTACGTGCGTCGCTCCCGTCCGGCCCGGGCGCACCGCCCTCGGCCGCGGACCGGCCAGGCAGCGCGCCACGCAGGGATACTGGCTCGTAACGCCATCAGGGCGCCCCCGTAACGCGCGCGCGGCAGGCTGGCAGCCCGCACCGGCAGACGACCCGGGAAGGAGCGTGCGTGGACGAGCCCCTGGCCGGCTTCACCGTGGCGGTGACGGCTGCCCGGCGCCGCGAGGAGCTGGTCGGCCTGCTGGTGCGCCGCGGTGCCCGGGTGGTGGAGGCGCCGGCCATCCGCATCGTGGCGACCGGCGACGACGAGGAGCTGCTGGCCACCACCCGGGCCTGCATCGCCGCGGCCCCGGACGTCGTGGTCGCCACGACCGGCATCGGGTTCCGCGGCTGGATGGAGGCGGCCGACGGCTGGGGGCTCGGCGACCAGCTGCGCGCCCGCTTCGCGTCCTCCGAGCTGCTCACGCGCGGGCCCAAGGCCAAGGGCGCCGTACGCGCCGCGGGCCTGTCGGAGACCTGGTCGCCGGACAGCGAGTCCAGCGACGAGGTGCTCGCCCGGCTGCTGGCGGAGGGCGTCGCGGGCCGCCGGGTCGTCGTCCAGCTGCACGGCGAGCCCCTGCTGGAGCTCACCACCGCGCTGCGCGACGCCGGCGCGGAGGTGCTCGAGGTCCCGGTCTACCGCTGGGTGCCTCCCGAGGACGTCCGCCCCGTGCACCGGCTCGTCGAGCAGCTGACGACCCGCGGCTCGATCGACTGCCTCACCTTCACCAGCGCCCCCGCCGTCGCCTCGCTGCTGCGCGTCGCCGAGCAGGACGGGCGCACGGCGTCGCTGCTGGCCGCGCTGGCCGGGGACGTGCTCGTGGCCTGCGTCGGACCGGTCACCGCCGCACCGCTGGAGCGCCTGGGGGTGCCGACCGTCCAGCCGGCGCGGGCCCGCCTCGGCGCCCTCGTCCGTACCGTCGTCGAGCACCTGCCGGCCCGTAGCCGGGCACTGGCCGCCGGGGACCACCTGCTCGAGCTGCGCGGCCACAGCGTGCTCGTCGACGGCCGCCCGGTGGAGCTGAGCGGTCGGCAGGCCGGCGTCCTGGCCGCCCTGGTCCGGGCCGACGGCGACGTGCTGTCCCGCGGCGAGATCCTGCGCGAGGTGTGGTCCGAGGGCGGCCGGGACGAGCACGCGGTCGAGATGACGGTCGGGCGGCTGCGCAGCGCCCTGGGGCCGGCCGGCTCCGTCGTGGAGACGGTCGTCAAGCGCGGCTACCGGATCGCGGCGCCCGCCTCGTCCTCCTGATCCGCGGGCGCGTCCGGCACCGGGAGCAGCAGCTCGGCCAGCGGTAGCCGGCTGCGCGCGGCGGCCTCCCGCTGGGCCAGCCGCTCCGGCAGCGCCTCGCCGCCCGGCTCACCCAGCGCCACCACGACCGACGGCTGCTGGCGGTCGGACAGGCCGAACTCCCGTCGTACGGCGTCCGCGTCGAAGCCGCCCATCTGGTGCACGTGCAGCCCCTGCGCGTGTGCCTGGACGGTGAGGTGCGCGGTGGCCTGGCCGGTGTCGTGCAGGTGGGACGGGTAGGGCCGGCCGGTGTCGTCGGCGGTGGTGGAGACGGCGACGAGCAGCGCGGAGGCGCGCGGGGCCCACGGCTGGTTGCCCTTGCTCAGGCAGCCCAGCAGCCGGGCGTGGGCCGGCTCGCCGCGCAGCGTCACCAGCCAGCGGGTCGGCTGGGTGTTGCCGGCCGAGGGAGCCCAGCGGGCCGCCTCGAGCAGCGGGAGCAGGTCCGCGCGGGTGAGCACGTGCGCCGGGTCGAAGCCGCGCGGGCTCCAGCGGTGCGCCAGCAGCGGGTGCAGCGGGGTGGCGGTGACGGCTGCCCGGCCCGCCGGGTCAGCCACCCTTGCGGACCCACTCGTCGTAGGAGGGCGCCTCGGCGGCGACCGTGGTGTTGTCGCCGTGGCCGGTGTGCACGACCGTCTCCGGCGGCAGCGCGAACAGCCGGGTGCGGATCGAGTCCAGGATCGTCGGGTAGTCGCTGTACGACCGGCCGGTGGCACCCGGACCGCCGGAGAACAGCGTGTCGCCGCTGAACACCACGCCGAGGTCGGGCACCGAGAAGCACACCGCGCCCGGGGCGTGGCCCGGGGTGTGCAGCACGTGCACCTTCGTCCCGGCGACCTCCAGGACCATGCCGTCGCGCAGCGCCCCGTCCGGCTCGTGCCGCGAGTGGGTCAGGTCCCACAGCACCCGGTCGTCGGGGTGCAGCAGGACCTCGGTCGACAGCCGTTCGCCGAGCTCCGGCGCGAAGCGCACGTGGTCGTCGTGGGCGTGCGTGCAGGCGATGGCGACGACGCTGCGGTCGCCGACCGCGGCCTCGATCGCGTCCGCGTCGTGCGGGGCGTCAATGATCAGGACTTCGTCGTCGTCCCCGAGCAGCCAGACGTTGTTGTCGACGTCAAAGGTCTGCCCGTCGAGGCTGAACGTCCCGCTCGTGACCAGGTGCTCGACCCGCGCGGCCATCAGAGCAGCACCACGCTTCGGAGCACCTCGCCGCGCTCCATCTTGTGGAACGCGTCCTCGACCGCGTCCAGCCCGATCCGCTCGCTGACGAACCTGTCCAGTGGGAAGCGGCCCTGCTGCCACAGGTCGATGAGCAGCGGGAAGTCGCGCTCGGGCAGGCAGTCGCCGTACCAGCTGCTCTTGACGGCGCCGCCGTGCCCGAACACCTCGATCAGCGGGATCTCGAAGCTCATCGTCGGGCTCGGCACCCCGACCAGGACGGCAGTGCCGGCCAGGTCGCGGGCGTCGAAGGCCTGGCGGAACGTCTCCGGCCGGCCGACCGCGTCGATGACCACGTCGGGCCCGAAGCCGCCGGTGAGCTCGCGCAGGTCGGCCACCACGTCGCTCCCAGACACCAGCGTGTGGGTCGCACCGAACTCGCGCGCCCACTCGAGCTTGCGCTCGTCGAGGTCGACGGCGATGACCTGGCGGGCGCCGGCGTACAGCGCCCCGGCGATGGCGGCGTTGCCCACGCCGCCGCAGCCGATGACCGCGACCGTGTCGCCCTTCACGACCGGCGCGGTGTTGACCGCGGCCCCCCAGCCGGCCATCACGCCGCAGCCGAGCAGGCCGGCGGCGGCCGGGTCGGCGCCGGGGTCGACCCGAGTGCACTGGCCGCCGGCGACGAGGGTCTTCTCGACGAACGCGCCGATGCCGAGCGCCGGGCTGAGCTCGGTGCCGTCGGCCAGCGTCATCTTCTGCGTCGCGTTGTGGGTGTCGAAGCAGTACCAGGGCCGGCCGCGCTTGCAGGCCCGGCACTGCCCGCAGACGGCGCGCCAGTTGAGCACCACGAAGTTCCCGGGCTGCACGTGCGTGACGCCCGCGCCGACCGCCTCCACCACGCCTGCCGCCTCGTGCCCGAGCAGGAACGGGAACTCGTCGTTGATCCCGCCCTCGCGGTAGTGCAGGTCGGTGTGGCAGACCCCGCACGCCTGCACCTGGACGAGCGCCTCGCCCGGCCCGGGGTCGGGGACGAGCACCGTCTCCACCGTCACCGGGGCGCCCTTGCCCCTCGCCACGACCCCGCGGACCTCGTGCACCACTGGTACCTCCTGGAAGCGATCGCTGTGGTGCTCGACCCTAGGCCCGGGGGGTAGGGGTGGGCTTACCCGACTCTCCCTGGAGGACCTTTCCGTGCAGCAGCGACGCCTGGCCGGACGACCCGTGAGCGCGATCGGGCTGGGCGCGATGCCCCTGTCGATCGGGGAGCGGCCGGACGAGGAGCGCGCCCTGCGGACCGTGCACGCGGCCCTCGACGCGGGGGTGACCCTCATCGACACCGCCGACGCGTACTGCCTGGGGCACCGGGAGGTCGGCCACAACGAGCGGCTGGTGGCGAAGGCGCTGGCGGCGTACGGCGGCAACGTCGACGACGTCCTCGTCGCCACCAAGGGCGGGCACACCCGGCCGCCGGACGACTCCTGGGGGCTCGACGGCAGCCCCGCCTACCTGCGCTCGGCCTGCGAGGCGTCGCTGCGCGCGCTGGGGGTCGAGGCGATCGGGCTCTACCAGTACCACCGGCCGGACCCGGCCGTGCCGTACGCGGAGTCGATCGGGGCCCTGGAGGAGCTCCGCCAGGAGGGCAAGATCCAGCTGGTGGGCATCAGCAACGCCGACGTCGACCAGATCGAGCTGGCGATGCAGACCACGCAGCTGGCGGCGGTGCAGAACGAGTTCTCGCCGGCGTTCCGGTCCTCGCGCGCGGAGCTCGACCTGTGCGCCCGGCACGGCATCGCCTTCCTGCCGTGGTCCCCGCTCGGCGGCATGTCCGCGGCCGCGACGCTCGGCGACGCGCACGTGGCCTTCGCCGACGTCGCCCGGAAGCGCGGGGTCTCCCCGCAGCAGGTCTGCCTGGCCTGGGAGCTGGCCCAGGCCGACGTCGTGCTGCCCATCCCCGGCGCCAGCCGACCGGAGTCGATCACCGACTCGGCTGCGGCGGCCGACGTCGAGCTGTCGGCGGACGAGCTGTCCCGGCTCGACGCGGGCCACGGACACGCGGGCTAGGTG
>DASTLY010000103.1:0-1995 GCA_035714445.1 Mycobacteriales bacterium | reverse complement strand
CCCAGCCGTTGGACCAGGGTCACCAGGTGCCCGCGCAGCTCGGCCGTGGCGGCCTCGGGCAGGGCGTCGGCAACGATGGCGTCCGCCCGGTCGCCGGCGGTCGCCTCCCGCAGGGCGGCGCGCCCGGCGTCCGTCGCCGTCACGAGCACGCGCCGGCGGTCGGCGGCGCTGCGCGCCCGCGTCACGTAGCCGCGCCGCTCCAGGCGCTCCACCACCCGGCTCATCGTCTGGTCCTGGACGTGCAGGGGGCCGGCGAGGCGGCGCTGGCTGCAGGGGCCGTCCTGGAGCAGGAAGAGCACGGCGCAGCCGGCGTGGTTGAGGCCCCACTGCGCCAGGTGGGCGTCCCAGGCGTGCTCCACGAAGCGCGCCGCGGTGGAGAGCAGCCGGCCCGTCGCCCAGGTGTGCAGGTCACTGTCGTCGGCCACGCCCGCCCTCCTCTGCTCCGGCCCTGCACAGGCTTGCGCCCGACGGCCGACGGTCGCCACAATGCTCAGCAGGCTGAACATTACCGCCGGCCCGCTGCAGCAGAGGGAGCACCACGATGTCACGCACGGAACCGGCAGCCGCCGCAGGCTCGACGTCGAGCGACCGGGCCGCCGCCAGATCCGCCCCGGCTGGTACCGCCCCGGCTGGTTCCGGCAAGCCCGACAGCGCCGCCGGGTCGGAGAGCTCCGACGGGCCGCGGAAGCCGCGGCACCGGGCGGGCTCGGGCGGCGGCGTACCGCGCGGCGTCCTGCGCGGCATCGCCCTGCTGGCCGCGCTGGTCGTCTGGGGCACCGTCGCGGGCGTCGGTGGGCCGCTCGTGGGGCGCCTGGCCGAGGTTCAGGAGAACGACAACGCCTCCTTCCTGCCAGAGACCGCCGAGTCGACGGAGGTCTCCGAGCGTGGCGCGGGGTTCACCCAGTCCGCCGGGCTGCCGTTCTTCCTGCTCGTCGAGCGTCGCGGTGGCCTCGGACCGGACGACCTGGCCGCGGTGCAGGCACTCGCGGCCGACCTGCCGTCGGTCGCGGTCCCGGGCGGCGAGGGCCGGACGGTCGGCGACTACCTGACCCCCGACCCGCTCGTGCCCATCCCCAGCGCGGACGGCGAGTCCGTGCTCGTCGTCGCGAACGTGGACGCCGCGGCCGCCGACCAGCTGCTGCCCGACGGCGAGGCCGCGCTGCTGGGCGTCGCCGAGGCGCTGCGGACGTCGCTGCGCGACACCGTGGCGGAAGGTGCCACCACCGCTGTCGGCGGGCCAGGCGGCGTCCTCGCCGACCTGTTCACCGCCTTCGCGGGCATCGACACGCGACTGCTCCAGGTGACCCTGCTCGTCGTCTTCGTGATCCTGCTGCTGGTCTACCGCAGTCCCGTGCTGCCCCTGGTCGCGCTGCTGTCGGCCGTCTTCGCCCTCGCCGCGGCGGGTCTGGTGGTCTACCCCCTGGCCGACAACGACGTGATCGAGCTGAACGGCCAGAGCCAGGGGATCATGTCGATCCTGGTGGTGGGCGCGGCAACGGACTACGCGCTGCTGCTCATCTCCCGCTACCGCGAGGAGCTGCACCACCACAGGCGGCCGTGGGCCGCCATGACCGTGGCGTGGCGGGCGTCCGTCGAGCCCATCGTCGCCTCCGCGACGACCGTCGTCCTGGGCCTGCTGTGCCTGCTGCTGTCCGACCTGGGCTCGACGCGAGGGCTCGGACCGGTCGGCGCCATCGGCGTCGCCGCCGCGATGCTGTCCGTGCTCACCTTCCTTCCCGTCCTGCTGCTGGCGGGCCGGTGGCTGTTCTGGCCGCGGATGCCCCGCCTGGACGACGCGCCGCGGGCCGGTACCGCCGAGCACGGTGTCTGGGGCCGGGTGGCGCGCCTGGTGGGTCAGCGCTCCCGCGTGGTGTGGGTGGTCACGGCGGTCGTGCTCGGCGCGCTGGCGGCGTTCGCGCCGACGTTCGAGGCCTCGGGCACGGCGCAGACGGACGCCTTCCGCGACGACGTGGAGTCCGTCGAGGGCACCCGCAT
>DASTLY010000102.1:0-6644 GCA_035714445.1 Mycobacteriales bacterium | reverse complement strand
ACCTGCGCCGCCGCCGCCGCCGCGGCCTCGGTGGCCCGGTCGGCCGCGCGGTCGGCCGCCGTCCGCGGGGGCGGGCCCTTCCCGGCCCGGGACCCACCGGACGGGACCAGCCGCAGGTCTGCGGTCGGTGCCGTCCGCGCCGTCGCCGTGGCCGCGGCGGGCGCCCGCCGCGGCCGCCGCGGCCGCTCGCCGGGCTCGGACGCCTGCCCGGCCGTTCGACCGGCCGACTGCGGTCCGCGCTCCAGCTCCGCCTCCGGGTCCGCCTCAGGTTCCGGCTCCGGATCGAGAGCCGGCCGGGGGACGCTGCGCAGCGGCGTGGCCGTCGCCCCGCTCAGGTCCACGTCGCCGAAGCCGGCGTAGGACAGCGACCGGGTGAGGCGACCGGACGCGACCGCGGCGGCAGCGTCCTCGCTGGCGACGACCGCCGCCAGCGTCTCCTCGACCTCCCGCTGGGCACCGGCCGACAGCGACTGCCCCGCGGCCCGTGCCACCTCCGCTGCCCGGCGCTGCACCTGGCCGACGAGCGCGCGCCGGCGGGTGGACAGCTCGGCCATGCGCGCGGCGTCCAGGGCGGCCTGCGCCCGCCGCAGGGCCTCGGCCACCTCGAAGACGTCGGCCAGGGCGTCGTCCTGCCCGGCGACGAGGACGTTCAGGCACCAGGCCGAGACCGTCGGGCGGCGCAGCCGGCCGATCTCCTTCGCGGCGGCAGTGTCGCCGCCCTTCCTGGCCGCGGCCGCGAGCTCGCCGCGGCGGGCGGTGAACGCCTCGGGCGGGCCCGCGTACAGCTCGGCGGCCGCCTCGTCGATGTCCACGCCCGGCTCCGGCGGGGCTACCGGGCGGCCCGGCCGGTGACGGCTCCGCGGCGGCGCAGAGCCGGCCCCGGACCGCCGCGGCCGGTGCGCATGCCCTCGACGAGCTCCTCCAGCGCCGAGGTCGCCGAGCGGGTGGGGGCCCAGCCCAGCGCCTCGAGGCGGTCCGTCCGCATCGTCGGGCACTGCGACGCGATGTCGACCCAGCCCGCGTCGGACGGCTGCAGGCGCAGCTTCCAGGTGAGGGCTGCCAGCGCCCGCACCAGCGCCAGCGGCACGTGCCGGGAGCCACCCGCGCCGAGCGCCCGGGCCAGCAGCGGCGGCGTCAGCACCGGTTCGGCGGCGACGTTGAAGGCTCCGGTCGCCCGCGCCGCCAGCACGGTCCAGAACGCGGCGGCGACGTCGTCCGCGTGCACGGCCGGGAACTGCAGCTGCCCGGGCAGCGGCAGGAACGGCAGGCGCAGCCGGCCGAGCACCGAGGTCGGCACGAACGGGCCGAGGAAGAACCGGGCGATCTCCGACGCGGCGTCGCCGGCGAAGACCAGCCCCGGCCGCAGCCGGGCGACCCGGACGTCGGGGTGGTCGTGCTCGAACAGGTCGAGCAGGCGCTCCACCACCACCTTCTCGCGGCTGTAGGCCGAGCTGCGGATGCCGTCCGTGGGCCACGTCTCGTCCACCGGCGCGTCCTTCGACGCCGGGCTGTAGGCCCCGACGGAGGAGGCGACCACCACGTGGGGCACCCCGGCCGCGGCAGCCGCCGCCAGGACGTGGCGGGTGCCGTCGACGTTGGTGCGCCAGAGCAGCGACTCGTCGTGCGTCGGCTGGATGCGCCAGGCCAGGTGGACGACGGCATCGGCCCCCCGCAGGTGGGCGGTCAGCGCCGGCACGGCCGCGGCGTCGCCGATGTCGACGGAGAGCCAGTCGACGGCGTCGAAGGGGGGCGCGGGCGTCGCGCCGGGCGGGCGGCGCGAGACCCCCGCCAGGGAGGTGACCGCGGGCTCGACCACCAGGCGGCGCAGCAGCGCGGTGCCGAGGTTGCCGGTGGCACCGACGACGGCGACCCTCACGCCGAGGCCGTCGCGGCGACCGTGGGGACGTCGGTCATCGGTCCTCCTCGGCGGGCAGTGGTGCTGGGACGTCGGGACCGGCCCGGCGGGACGCGACCGGTCTGTGCCCGTTAGCGTAGGACGAACCAGCCCATCTCCGGCACCGGCGCTGCAGCCGCTCGGTCCCGTGACCCGTTCAGGCGCGGGATGGGGCGTCGGCTTGCGCTCGGGCGAGATGGTGCCAGGCTGACGTACGCCGTAAGCACTCTGTCGCGTGAACGGTCACATCTTGACGCGTGCAGGTCATCCACAGGAGGAACCATGACGGACAGCTACACAACGCCCGACCCGGCGCTCGGCGCCGACACGCCGTACGGCTCGACCGCGGCGACGGGCGGGGGCACCACCACATGGGACGACGGTGGCTCGACCACGGGCACCAAGGACGTCGCCAAGGAGCAGGCCGGCCAGGTCGCCTCGGGCGCCAAGCAGGCCGGCCAGCAGGTCGCCGGCGAGGCGAAGCACCAGGTGGGCCAGGTCACGCAGGAGGCGGGCAACCAGGCGCGCACCCTGCTCACGAACGCCCAGGGTGAGCTGAAGACCCAGGCCAGCGGTCAGCAGCAGCGCGTGGCCGGCGGGCTCAAGACCCTCGGCCAGGAGCTGAGCGCCATGGCGGCGGGCGAGAAGCCCGCTCCCGGCCCGGCCGCCGACCTGATCAACCAGGCGTCCCAGCGCATCGACACCGTCGCCAGCTGGATCGAGAGCCGTGAGCCGGCCGACCTGCTGCAGGAGGTGCAGATGTTCGCGCGCCGCCGCCCGGGCGCGTTCCTGGCCATCGCGGCCGGCGCCGGTCTGCTCGTGGGCCGCTTCGCCCGCGGCGCCAAGGACCTCGCCAGCGACGACAGCCCGTCGTCGTCGGGCGGCACGTCCGACGCGTCGTACGGGACGAGCACGTCCTACGGCACCAGCGCCCCGGAGTCGTACAGCACCACCACGGTGAGCAGCCCCGTCACGGCCGACCCGGTCGAGCCGGGCTACCCGTACGCGGCTCCCGGCACGGCCCCGGCCACGCCCGGGTACTACGCGCCGGGAACCACCAGCGGTCGCGAGGGCTTCTCCGCATGAGCCACTCTGCCGACCTGCACAACGAGCCGGCGGAGCGTCCGTCGATCGGTGAGCTCTTCAGCAGCGTCAGCGCGGACATCTCCCTGCTGATGCGGCAGGAGGTCGCGCTCGCCAAGGCCGAGGCCAAGGAGTCCGCCAGCAAGGCGGGCAAGGGCGCCGGCATGCTCGCCGGGGCCGGGGTCGCCGGTCACTTCCTGCTGCTGTTCCTCTCCATCGCACTGTGGTGGGGACTGGGGAACGCCATCGGGCGCGGCTGGTCCGCCCTGGTCGTGGCCCTGCTGTGGGGCATCGTGGCGGCCGTCCTGGCCGCCATGGGCAAGAAGCAGCTGGCCCAGACCAAGGGAATCCCGCAGACCGCGGACACCGTGAAGAAGATCCCGAACGCCATCAAGGGCCAGGAGGAGAACAACCGATGAGCCAGGACCCAGACCAGATCCGCGCCGAGATCGAGCGCACCCGCGCGAACCTCAGCCAGGACGTCGACGCACTCGGCGAGAGCATCAACCCGAAGAACCAGGCCAAGTGGCAGGTCGACAAGGTCAAGGACGCTGCAGCCGGCGTCAAGGACCGTGTCATGGGCAGCGCCAGCGACCTCAGGAGCTCGGGCGGCGACAAGGCGTCGGGGATCGGCGGGTCGGTCAGCGACAAGGCGTCCGGCCTGACCGGCGCCGTGAGCGACAGGGCCTCCAGCGTCGGCGGTGCCGTCGGCGACAGGGTCTCCAGCGTGCAGGGTGCCGCCGCCGGTGCTCCCAGCCGGGTGCGCCAGCAGGCGCAGGGCAACCCGCTCGCCGCCGGCCTCATCGCCTTCGGCGTCGGCGCCCTGGCGGCGTCACTGCTGCCCTCGACCCAGCGGGAGCAGCAGGCCACCCAGGCCGTCAAGCAGGCGGCCCAGCCCCTGGTGCAGGAGGCCACCGAGCTCGCCAAGGGCGCGGCGGAGAACCTGCGGGAGCCGGCACAGGACGCGGTCGCCTCGGTCAAGGAGACCGCGACCGACGCCGTCCAGTCCGTCAAGCAGGAGGGCCAGTCGGCCGCCCAGGACGTCAAGGGCCAGGCCGCGGACGCGAAGGACACCGTTCAGCAGCAGCGCTGAGCACGACGCCGGCGGCCGCCACGGGCGCTGGCGACAGGTGCGCCGAAGGGCGGGGTCCACAGGGACCCCGCCCGTCGTGCTGCGCACCCCTGGTCCCGCGCCACCGGCGCCACCGGCGCCGCCGGCCCCGCCGGAGCGGTTCGCCCGGCCCTGGAGCGGGTCGCCCGGCCCCGGAGTGGTCGCGAGCGGAGGGACAGGCCGGCGTGTCCGTCCGTCTGCGCACATCCTGTGCGGCCCGGGGCCGACGACGGAGGGCGGGGTCCCAGCGGACCCCGCCCTCCGTCGTGCCCGCCGTGGGTGTCAGGCGCTGTCCTGCTTTCCGCGGGAGCGCCGCAGGGTGGCGCCTCGCTCGACGTCCTCCTGCTCCTTCGCGGCCTTCTTGTCGCTGGTGCGGGTGTCGCGCGGCGGCAGCTGCAGCTCGTCCTCGGCCTTGATGCCGGCCTGCAGCTGGCGGCCGCGCTCGAGCTCGGCGTCGAGCTCGGCGCCGAACAGCAGGGCGAGGTTGGTGATCCACAGCCACAGCAGGAAGACGATGACCCCTGCCAGGGAGCCGTACGTCGCGTCGTAGCTGGAGAAGTTCGACACGTAGAACCCGAAGAGCACGGAGGCGAGCAGCCACACGACGATGGCGACGAGGGCGCCGACGCTCATCCACGCGAACTTGGGCTGCTGCACGTTGGGCGTCGCGTAGTAGAGGATCGCGACCACCAGGACGACGACCAGGGCCAGCACGGGCCACTTGACGATGCTCCAGATGGTGACGGCGGCACCACCGGCGCCGATGAGGTTGCCCACCGAGCGGGCGACCGGCCCGCTCACCACGAGGATGGTCAGCGCGATCCCGACCAGCAGCACCGAGATGATCGTGACGACGAGCATGGTCGGGCGCAGCTTCCAGAACGGCCGCCCCTCCTCGACCTCGTACATGCGGTTCATGGCCCGGCTGAAGGCGCCCACGTAGCCGGACGCCGACCACAGGGCACCGAGCAGACCTGTCACCAGGGCCAGGCCCGCGGCAGGTGCATTGGTGAGGTTCTCCAGCACCGGCGCGAGGGTGTCGGCGGCGTCGGCCGGGCCCACGTCGGAGAGCAGGTTGAGCAGGGTGTCGACCACCCGCTCGCTCTGCCCCACCAGGCCCAGCAGCGAGATGAGCGCCAGCAGGGCCGGGAACAGGGCCAGCACGCCGTAGTAGGTCAGGGCGGCGGCCAGGTCGGTGCACTGGTCCGAGCTGAACTCGCGCATCGTCTTGCGCAGCACGTACTTCCATGACGGCTTGGAGAGGTCGTCGGGCCCCTCGGGCTTGCGGGGGTCGTCGGGGTCGGGGGCGTCGGCCTTCTTCTTGCTGCTGCTGGCAGTGGCTGTCCCGCTGCGGCGGTCGTCCGTCACGAGGGCTCCTCGGCATGGGAAGGGGAACAGCGAACGCTGTCCGGCCGTGTCTACAACGTAAACCGGGGACTCGCCATCGGAGCCGGCCCGGGCGGCGTGCCGGCGCCGCCTCGGGCATGCTGCGGGGCGCGACCGTCCGCCGGCCGGTGCGCCCGAGCACAGGAGTGCAGATGAGCGAGCAGGACAGCGGCCCGATCTCCAGCGAGCCCGTGGTGCCCCCGGGAGGCGACGACGTCTCCGACCTCGTGGACAGGATGGACCTCGCACCGGGCGCCGAGGAGGTGCCGGACGACTCCGGCGACGAGTCCCTGGCTCAGGGCGGCGCCGAGGGAGAGCCGCCGGACTGACCCGCGGCGCGCGGTGACGGCTGCGCCTGCGATCCCCGGGTGCTCCGCGTGGGCAGTTCGGCTACGCCGCGGTGACGAAGCGGTTGCCCTCGGCTGTCGAGTGCAGCGTCAGCGCCTCGCGCAGGGCGGCCAGGACGTAGGACGGCACGCGCATCCCCTGCTGCTGCGACCACAGCAGCCGGGCCTCGACGACGGCGATGTCACGGGCGTAGCCGTCCACGTCGTCGTCCAGCCCGAGCGACACCATCACGCCGCCGAAGGCGGCGCGCTGCGCGCGGCTGCCGGCACCCACCACGCCGAACGACCGCGACCGCAGGATGCCGGCGAGCCGCAGCTGCCACGGTGCGAGCACCCCGTGCTGCACCATCGAGGTGGCCGACATCTGGTAGTAGGCGAAGTGTCCGGGCTCCTGCCGCTTGATCGGCCCGACGACGGTCCGCTGCACGGCGGTCTCCCCGAGCTCGACCATCCCGGCGGACAGGCGGTTGTACGCCAGCACGGCGGACTTCTCCGTCGCCGCGCCGGTCAGGTAGTACAGCAGCCGGACGACCTCGTGCACGGGGTGCAGGTGGGACAGGGCACCGAGCACCCGGACCTTGCCCGACAGGGTCGTGGTGTCCGGCACGGCGGCCGGCATGCCCAGGTCCTGCTGCAGACGGTCCAGGATCAGGCCGTGCTGGATCTCCTGCGGCTGCCACACGTCGGCGAAGAAGGTGCGGTCGGTGTCGGGAACGCCCGGGAGCAGCGTGAGCAGCTCCAGCACGTTGCGGTCCACCTCGAGCTCCACGCGGGCGAGGTAGTCGATGACGTGTCCGTAGCGCTCGCGCACGGCCGTCGGGTC
>DASTLY010000101.1:0-34759 GCA_035714445.1 Mycobacteriales bacterium | reverse complement strand
GTGCAGCCGCTCGCGGGCCAGGGACGCGACGTAGGTCGGGTCGGCGAGCAGGGCCCGCTGCTGCTGCAGCGCGGCCACCTCGCCGCGCCGGGTGCTCTCCGTCTGCTCCAGGGCGGCGATCTGACCGCGCTGGGAGAGGTACTCCCGCAGCGGCAGGGCAGCACTGACCACCAGCGCGCACAGCACCAGGCCGACGACGGCCGCCCGGGTGGTCAGTCCGACGTACGCCGGGGCGGGGCCGTCGGCCGCTGCCCGCCGGACGCCGGCCCGGACGCGCTCGGACCGGCGCTGCGCGCTGCGACGGCCGGCCTCGGGAGGCCCGACGTCGGGACGCCCGGCGGCGGGGCGGCGGGGACGCTCCACGCCGCCGCCTAGGCCCCGGGGCTGCGGAAGCGGGGGAACGCGGTCGCGCCGGCGTAGCGGCCGGCGTCGTCGAGCTCCTCCTCGATGCGCAGGAGCTGGTTGTACTTGGCCACCCGCTCGCTGCGCGCCGGCGCGCCGCTCTTGATCTGCCCGCAGTCGGTGGCCACCGCGAGGTCGGCGATCGTGGTGTCCTCGGTCTCGCCGGAGCGGTGGCTCATCATGCAGCGGTAGCCGCTGCGGTGCGCGAGGTGCACCGCGTCGAGGGTCTCGGTGAGGGTGCCGATCTGGTTGACCTTGACCAGCAGGGCGTTGGCGCAGCCCCGGGCGATGCCGTCGGCCAGCCGGGTCGGGTTGGTGACGAACAGGTCGTCGCCGACGAGCTGGACCTGGCTGCCGAGCCGCTGGGTGATGTGCGCCCAGCCCTCCCAGTCGCTCTCGTCCAGGGGGTCCTCGATGCTCACGATCGGATAGCTGGCGACCAGGTCGGCGTAGTAGTCGGTGAGCTGCTCGGCGCTCTTGTGGGCGCCCTCGAACAGGTAGCCCTGGTCGCTGTGGAACTCGCTCGCGGCCACGTCGAGGGCCAGCCCGATGTCCGTGCCGGGGGTGAGGCCGGTGGCGGTCACCGCCTCCAGGATGAGGTCGAGCGCCTCCCGGTTGGCCGGCAGGTCGGGGGCGAAGCCGCCCTCGTCGCCGACGCTGGTGGTCAGGCCGCGGGCCTTCAGCACGGACTTGAGGGAGTGGTAGACCTCGGCGCCCATCCGCAGCGCCTCGGAGAAGCTGGCGGCGCCGATCGGCGCGACCATGAACTCCTGGACGTCGACGTTGGTGTCGGCGTGCGCGCCGCCGTTGAGGATGTTGAGCATCGGCACGGGCAGCAGGTGCGCGTTGGGTCCGCCGACGTAGCGGAACAGCGGCAGGCCGAGCGAGTCGGCCGCGGCTCGCGCCACGGCGAGCGACACGCCGAGCAGCGCGTTGGCCCCGAGCGCGCCCTTGTCGGGCGTGCCGTCGAGCTCGATCAGCGCCGCGTCGACCAGTCGCTGCTCGGTGGCCTCTACGCCGACCAGCTCGGGCCCGATGGTGTCGAGCACGGCGTCGACGGCCTTGCGCACCCCCTTGCCGCCGTAGCGCGCCCCGCCGTCGCGCAGCTCGACGGCCTCGTACTGGCCGGTGCTGGCGCCGCTCGGGACCAGCGCCCGGGCCAGGGTGCCGTCGTCGAGGGCGACCTCGACCTCCACGGTGGGGTTGCCGCGCGAGTCGAGGATCTCGCGGGCGCCGACGGCCTCGATGGCAGGCACGGTGCTCCCAGGTTGTCGGTGTGCGGGCAAGTCCCGCGAGACTAGCCGGGGAGCGCGCAGCGGTGGCCGGCGGCGCGCAGGCCGGCAGGCCCAGGGATCTGGGAGAAGGCGTTCACGGCCCCGGGCAGGTCTGGCCGGCCGACAGCGCCCGCACCTGGGCCTCCGGCTCCGGACCGCTCAGCACCCCCGACAGCCCGCCCGGGCTGCTGAACGTCGTGGCGCCGGTCGGGTCCTGGCCGATCTGGGCGTCCGGGACCGCCGACTGCAGCTCCACCACGCTGCTGCCCGTGCCGATACCCTCGGCCGTCGTGAGGACCCGGTCGGGAGCGCCGACGTCGGTCCAGCCGACGAAGCTCTCGCCGTCGAACAGCACGCTGAAGCCCTCGACCTGCAGCGCGGTCCGCGGTCCCTGCGGGCAGGCCGGCAGCGGCACCTCCGTGGTCGGGCCGAGCGCGTCCTCGACGGCCGCGCGCACGTCGGCCGGCCCCGTAGTGCCGAACGGCAGCGGCGCGACCGACTCGTCGGCGGCCAGCAGGCCGAGCCCGTCGCCCTGCAGGGTCAGCACCGGGGGCGAGTCCTCGTCGGGTGTCGGCGACGCCGCCCCGGTCGCGGCGGTGCCGCCCGGCTGGACTGCCGGGCCCGACGTGGCGGCGGCCGGGGACGCCGGAGCGGTGGCGCCGCCGTCCGAGGTGCACCCGGCGAGCGCGAGCGCGAGCGCGGCGGCGGCGAGCGCGGGGCGGACGGTCACGGCCCCAGTGAACCAGCGGCCGTGCCGCCACCGGCCCCGCCACTCCCGCTGATCGTCGTTGCGCTGACCGTCGTTGCGCTGATCGTTTGTTCAGGGCCGACGGCACGCCGTGCGTGTGAGCAGCTGACGTCAACGCGGGGGCGGCCGCAGGCCGTGGTCGGCCCACTGCGCGGAGGTCAGTGCTGCCGGGTCGCCGCCGGCGGCGCGTACGTCGCGCTCCACACCGGCGAGGGTGTCGCGAAAGCCCCGGGCGACGGCGCGCAGCGCCTGCTCCGGGTCGAGGCCCTGCTCCCGGCAGCGCCGGACCAGCTCCCACAGCTGCCCGCCGGGCCCGTCGTACTCGGGCACGGGGGCGCCCAGCCGGCCGGCCCGCTTCTGCAGCTTGGCCGCCAGCGCGAGCGCCGGCTGGCCCAGTGGGACCCCGTCGGTGACGGAGGTACGGCCCTTCTCCGCGGTCTTGAGCGCGTCCCACGAGCTCTCGAGGTCGTCGGCCGGGGCGCCGGCGAACACGTGCGGGTGCCGGCGGACAAGCTTGTCGACCAGGTCGCCCGCCACGTCGTCGACCGACCAGGGCCGGTCGCCCTCCTCGGCGAGCCGGGCGTGGAACACGATCTGCAGCAGGACGTCGCCCAGCTCCTCACGCAGCCCGTCCGGGTCGTCGTCCTCGAGCGCCTGATAGGCCTCGTACGCCTCCTCGAGCAGGTACGGCTTGAGCGAGGCGTGCGTCTGCGCGGCGTCCCACGGGCAGCCACCCGGGCTGCGCAGCCGGTTCATCACCGCGACCACGTCGAGCAGCCGCGCTCCCGGCGGGTCGGCCGAGCCCACGACCACCTCCCAGGCGCCCAGGCCGTCGGGCGGGGCGAGCTCCCCGGCGGGCAGCAGGCCGACGGCGCCCGTGCCCTGGGCCGCCAGCAGCGCGGCGGGCAGCCCGCCGGCGGCGACCTCGCGCACCGCGACCCCGGCCTCGCGCAGGGCCGCCAGCTGCGGGTGACCGGCCTCCGCGAGCACCGGCCCGGCCTGCAGCAGCTGCCAGGCCCGCCAGGACAGCTGGCCCGGCGGCAGCCGGCCCGAGGTCGCGACCAGCAGCCGCCGCCCGGGGTCGGCCACGGCCGCTACTGCCCGGCGGGCGACTGCTCGGGCTGCACGGGCTGCGACTGCTCGGGCTCCGGCTGCACGGGCTCCGGCTCCACGGGCTCGGGCTGCTCCGGCTGCTCCGGCTGCTCCGGCGCAATCGGGAGGTCCTCGGCCGGTGCCTCCGCGCCGCCCGCGGGCGCCTCCGGGCTGCTCAGCTCGCGGTTGCCGGTGGGCTGGGCCGCCACGACGGTCAGCGTGGCCGGGTCCCAGGCGCCGAAGCGGGGATTGATCGTGATGTTCAGGCTGCGGGCCGTCTCGGTCAGCTCCTGCTGCAGGGCGGCCTGGCGCTCCTGGTCGAGCACGGTCCGCCGCAACTCCGGGGTGGCCTGCTCGAGCGTCGTCGTACGGCGCTCGAGCACCCGGACGACGAAGCCGGCCTCCGGGGCGGCGACCGCGAGCGTGTCACCGACCTGGGCGCCGAGCACCGCGGTCGCGTACGCCTCCACGCCGTTGCCGACGGCGCTGCGGGGCGCGAGGCCGAGGTCGCCACCGCGCGCCTTGCTGGCCTCGTCGACCGAGCGGGTGCGGGCGAGCTCGGCGAAGCCCTCGTCGGACAGCCCCCGTGCCTGCGGGAGCAGAGCCTGCGCCTCGGCGGCGGTGGGGAGCTGGATCTGCGCGACCCGCACCTGGTCGTAGGTGTCGAGAGCGGCCTGGTAGGCCTGCTGCAGCTGGTCCGCGGTCACCGGCAGGTCCGCGGTCAGGGCGTCGCCGAGCGCGGTCGACAGCGCCCGGGTGCGGGCGAGGTCGCGGACCCTGTCCATGGGCAGACCGGCGGCGGCCGCCTGCGACGCCAGCTCCTCGGGGCCCCCGACGGACTGCTCCAGCGCGGCGTACTCCGCGTCGACCTGGCCCTGCGTGACGCTGACGCCCCGGCGCTGGGCGGCCACGTCGACGAGGTCGGCGCTGATCCGGCGGCTCAGCACGTCCCGCTGGTAGGAGGGCCGGTCGGCCGCGAGCTGGGCGGCGCCCGGGTCGGCCAGCCCCTCGTCCACGTCCTGGGCGAGCTCCTCGGTGCTGATCCGGCTGTCGCCGACGACAGCGGCCGCGCCGGCCCGGATGGGGGAGCTGCCGCAGCCGGTGAGCACGACCGCGGCCACGGCGCAGGTGGCGAGCAGGCGGGCGGCTGCGCGGCGGTCGTTCCGGGTCACGACGGGTCCTCCAGGGCGGTGCGGACGGGCGTACGGCGACGTCGAGGGGCGCGGCCCAGCCTGCCACGGCAGGCCGCGGGGGCGGCCGGTGCACGGTCGGGACGGCCAGGTGGCCGGCTCAGCCCGCCCGGGCGGCGGCCGCCCCGGCCGCGGCGACGCTCTCGCCGAGCACCGCCTCGAGCAGCCCGGCCGCCCAGTCGAGCAGGGCGGTGTCGCGCAGCGGCTGACCGCCAAAGGCCTTGGTCATCGGCCGCGGCACCAGCACGGTCTCCACCGTCTGCTTGACGACGGACTTGGGGTAGAGGCGCTGCAGCCGCAGCACCTGCGACTCGCGCAGCGGCATCGGCGCGAAGCGCACCTGCGCGGCGTTGCCGCTGCCCTGCAGCGCCACCTCGGTCAGCCCGAACCGCCGGGAGACGATCCGGAAGGCCGCCACGGCCAGCAGGTTCTTTACCGGCGTCGGCAGCGGGCCGTAGCGGTCGGTCAGCTCCTCGCGGACCGCTGCCAGCGCGGCGTCGTCGTTCGCCCCCGCAATCCTGCGGTACGCCGCAAGGCGCAGCCGCTCCCCCGGCACGTACTCGTGCGGCAGGTGCGCGTCGACCGGCAGGTCCACCTTGGTGTCCGGTGTGTCGTCCTGCTCGACCCGCTCACCGGACAGCCCGCGCTTGTAGTCGCCCACCGCCTCGCCGACCAGGCGCATGTAGAGGTCGAACCCGACGCTGGCGATGTGGCCGGACTGCTCGCCGCCGAGCAGGTTGCCGGCGCCGCGAATCTCCAGGTCCTTCATGGCCACCGCCATGCCGGCGCCGATCTCGGTGTTCTGCGCGATGGTCGCGAGCCGGTCGTGGGCCAGCTCGGTGAGCGGCTTCTCCGGCGGGTAGGTGAAGTACGCGTACGCCCGCTCCCGCCCGCGGCCGACCCGGCCGCGGATCTGGTGCAGCTGCGAGAGCCCGAAGGCGTCCGCCTTGTCGACGATCAGCGTGTTGGCGTTGGGGATGTCGAGCCCGCTCTCGACGATCGTCGTGCAGACCAGCACGTCGAAGCGCTTCTCCCAGAACCCCACCATGACCTGCTCGAGGGCGTCCTCGCTCATCTGCCCGTGCCCGGTGGCGATCCGGGCCTCGGGCACCAGCTCGCGCAGCCGCTTGGCCACCCGGTCGATCGACTCCACCCGGTTGTGCAGGAAGAAGACCTGCCCCTCGCGCATCAGCTCGCGCCGGACCGCCGCGCCCACCTGCTTCTCGTCGTACGGGCCGACGAAGGTCAGGACCGGGTGGCGCTCCTCGGGCGGGGTGAGGATCGTGGACATCTCGCGGATGCCGGTGAGGCTCATCTCGAGCGTGCGCGGGATCGGGGTGGCGCTCATGGTGAGCACGTCCACCGCGGTGCGCATCTGCTTGAGGTACTCCTTGTGCTCGACGCCGAAGCGCTGCTCCTCGTCGACGATCACCAGGCCTAGGTCCTTGAACTCGGTCCCCTTCGCGAGCAGCCGGTGGGTGCCGATGACGACGTCCACCGTGCCGTCCTTCAGGCCGGCCAGGACCTCGCGCTGCTCCTTGTCGGAGTTGAACCGGCTGGTCGCCTTCACCGACACCGGGAACTGCGCGAACCGGTCGCGGAAGGTGTTGTGGTGCTGCTGCACCAGCAGCGTCGTGGGGACGAGGACCGCGACCTGCTTGCCGTCCTGGACGGCCTTGAACGCGGCCCGTACGGCGATCTCGGTCTTGCCGTAGCCCACGTCGCCGGCGATCACCCGGTCCATCGGCGACGGCTTCTCCATGTCGGCCTTGACCTCGTCGATGGCGCTGAGCTGGTCGGGCGTCTCGACGTACGGGAAGGCGTCCTCGAGCTCGCGCTGCCACGGCGTGTCCGGGGCGAAGGCGTGGCCCGGCGCGGACATCCGGGCGCTGTAGAGCTGAATCAGCCCGGCGGCGATCTCCTTCACCGCCTTCTTGGCCCGGCCCTTGCGCTTGGCCCAGTCGCCGCCGCCGAGCTTGTCCAGGCCCGGCGCCTCGCCGCCGACGTAGCGGGTGACCAGCTCGAGCTGGTCGGTGGGGACGAACAGCCGGTCGCCCGGCTGGCCGCGCTTGCTGGGGGCGTACTCCAGGATGAGGTACTCGCGGGTGGCGCCCGCGACGGTGCGCTGGACCATCTCGACGTAGCGTCCGACGCCGTGCTGGTCGTGCACGACCGGGTCGCCCGCCTTGAGCTGCAGCGGGTCGACGGCGTTGCGCCGGCGCGACGGCATCTTGGTGCTGACGTCCTTGCCGGCCAGGCCGCGGCTGCCGGTCAGGTCGGTCTCGGTGAGCACGACGGTGCGAAGCAGCGCGCTCTCGAAGCCGACGTCGAGGCAGCCGGTGGTGACCGTGACGACGCCGGGCTGCGGCGGGCTGGACAGGTCGTCGACGAGGCGGGCCGGCAGGTCCTCGCTGCCGAGGACCTCCACCAGGCGCTGCGCGGGGCCGTGCCCCTGGGTGGTGAGCACCACCGACCACCCGCCCGCGAGCCAGCCCCGCACGTCGGCCAGGGCCCGCTCGGTCTCGCCCCGGTAGGCCGCCGGCGCCCGCTCGGCGAGCACGACCGTGTCGTCCTCGAGCTCGGCGTCGGAGGTGAACGGCGTGACCGACCACCACCGCAGCCCGATCGCCTGGGCGTGGTCGCGGACCTCGAGCAGGGAGCGGTAGGCGGCCGCACCCAGGTCGATCGGGGCGGCCCCGCCGACGGCCGCGGTGGCCCAGGAGGCCTCGAGGAACTCCTGGCTGGTGCGGACGAGGTCGTGCGCGCGGGTGCGGATGCGCTCCGGGTCGCAGGCGACGACGCTGGTGCCGGCGGGCAGCTCGTCGACGAGCAGCACGAGGTCCTCGACGAGCACCGGGGCCAGCGCCTCCATGCCCTCGACGGGGGTGCCGTCCGCGATCCGCTCGCAGATGTCGGCGAGCTCGGGGTGCGCCTTGGCCAGCTCCCTGGCGCGGGCCCGGACCTCGGGGGTGAGCAGGAGCTCGCGGCAGGGCGGCGCCCACAGACCGTGCCCGGCCGTCCCCGGGTGCTGCGGCGTGGCCCGCAGGCTGCGCTGGTCCGCGACCTGGAAGAAGCGGACCTCCTCGACGGTGTCACCCCAGAACTCCACCCGCACCGGGTGCTCCTCGGTCGGCGGGAACACGTCCACGATCCCGCCCCGCACCGCGAACTCGCCGCGCTTCTCGACCAGCTCCACCCGGGCGTACGCCAGGTCGACCAGGCGGCGTACGACGTCCTCGGGGTCGGCGTCCTGGCCCTGCACCAGCGACACCGGCTCGAGGTCGCCCAGCCCGGGGACCTGCGGCTGCAGCAGCGAGCGGACGGGCGCGACGACCACGTCCAGCGGGCCGGTCGACGGGTCGTCCGCCGCGGGGTGGGCGAGCCGGCGCAGCACCGCGATCCGCCGCCCGACGGTGTCGGCGCGCGGGGAGAGCCGCTCGTGGGGCAGCGTCTCCCAGGACGGGAACAGCGCGACCCGGTCGGGGCCCCGGATGCTGCCCAGCGCCGCCACCATCTCCTCCGCCTCGCGGCCGGTGGCCGTGACGGCCAGCACGGGGCGGCCGGTGCGGGCGGCCAGGGCCGCGACGACGAACGGCCGCATGCCGGCCGGCGCCGTCAGGTCGAGCCGGCCGGCACCGCGGTCGGCCTGCTCCAGGGCCGTACGCAGCGCCGGGTCACCGGTGACGACGTCGAGCAGTCCGGCAAGGGGAGCGGGGATGGGAGTGCCTCCAGGGCATGGCGAACGGCCCCCGCCGCGACGGACCGCGCGGGTGCGCGTCCAGCCTACGTCCGGGGCGCCGGCGACGCCCGACCTGCCGCACCCGGCCGGGCAGCCGTGCCAGACTTGCCGCGCCCACGCCGGGGACGCCGCCCACGCCGGCGAACACCGAGAGGGGTACCCCTGTGGACGTCGGACTCGCGCTTGCCGGGCTGTTCGTCGGCATCGTGGTCGGCCTGACCGGGATGGGCGGCGGCGCCCTGATGACACCGATGCTGGTGCTGTTCTTCGGCGTCCAGCCGCTCGCCGCGGTGTCCAGCGACCTCGTCGCGTCGGCGTTCATGAAGCCGATCGGCGGGGCGGTGCACCTGCGCAACGGCACCGTCAACAAGGGCATGGCCAAGCTGCTGATCATCGGCAGCGTGCCGAGCGCCTTCGCCGGGGTGTTCGTCCTGCGGGCGTTCGGCGACAGCCAGACGGTGCAGAACGCCGTCAAGGTCGCCCTCGGCGTCGCGCTGCTCATCGCCGCCGCCTCCCTGGCCCTGAAGGCGTACCTGGCGCTGGCCGCGCGCAGCCGCCGGCGGGCACTGGGCCTCAAGGCCACCCAGGACTCGACGGGTGCCCCGCAGGTCGTGCTCCGGCCGGTCGCGACGATCCTGGTGGGCGTCGTCGGCGGGCTGATCGTCGGGATGACCTCGGTCGGGTCCGGCTCGCTGATCATCATCGCGCTGCTGGCGCTCTACCCCACGCTGAACGCCAACCAGCTGGTCGGCACCGACCTGGTGCAGGCCGTGCCGCTGGTCGCCTCGGCCGCGGTCGCGCACTACTTCTTCGGCGAGTTCTCCCTGGACGTCACCGCCGCCCTGCTGGTCGGCGCGATCCCGGGCGTCTACCTCGGCGCGCGCTGGTCCAGCGCCGCGCCCAGCGGCGTCATCCGGCGCGCGCTGGTGCTGGTGCTGACCGCCAGCGGGCTCAAGCTGCTCGGCGTCGACACCGTTGTGCTGGGCTACATCCTGCTCGGCTGCTGCCTGGTCGCGCCGCTGGCATGGGCGTGGGTGCGCCGCCGGCACGGCCTGCCCGCGCTCGCCAGGGCCGAGGCGGCCGAGCGGGCCCGCAAGGCCGAGCAGCGCGCAGCGCCCTAGCGCGAGGCCCTGTTTCCGGCGGGTGGACGCGGCTCAGCGCGCGGGCGGACCGAGGAACAGCAGGCCGGCGGGGTCGAGGTGGCCGACGACCCGGCGTGGGCCGGTGAGGCGGTAGCCGTTGAACGCGGCCCGGGTCAGGTCCTTGCTGCCGCGCGGGACCCAGTAGAGGTGGCCCTCGGCGAGGAAGGCCGCGCTCACCGGCGGCAGGTCCACCCCGGGCACCTGCTGACGCGACGACGAGACGATGCCGCTGTCCGGGCTGAACCGGCTGACGAACAGGCCGTCCCTGCCGGCGAGGGTGGAGTAGAGCCGGCTGCGACCGTCGAACATCAGGGACGTCACGTCGCCCAGGTCGCGGTACAGGCTGGGCTGCTCGCCCCGGTAGGTCTGCCCCGAGCCGGTCTGCACCCGCGACCACGCCGGGTCGTTGTACGGGTCCACGACGCGCTGCGGGCCGAACGACGTACGGGTGAGCCGGCGGACGTACAGGCCGTCGGCGCGGGCGTAGAACAGCCGGTCCCCCACCAGCGTCGCCGCCCGGATCCCGCCGGTGGGCAGCTGCGCGGGAGCGGGCTGCGCGGCCCCCACCCCCGTGCCGTCGAACGCCCGGGTCGTGAGCCGGCCCGCCTCGTTGACCGACCAGAGCGTCCCGGGCAGGCCCGGGACGCGCTTGGACGCCGGCGCCGCCCCGCCGCGCAGGGGGAACAGGGCGATCCGCTGCCGCAGGTAGCGCCTGTTGCCGATGTAGCTGGTGTCGCTGCCGACCCACAGACCCTGCGACGTGGCGAGCAGGGCACCGGCGCCGACCCCGCGCGGGTTGCGGCCGGGGTTCCAGTCCAGCGGGATGCCGCTGACCGGGTCCAGCGCGGCCAGGCCGGGCCGCGGCACGGCCCCCGGCCCGGGCGCGTCCACACCGTCGTCGTTGTTGAGCCAGCGCTGGTGGCCGCCGGCGTAGACCGCGGCGGCGGTCACTGCCGTGGACAGGATGCTGTCACCACCGGTGGCGGCGACCCAGGTGGGCTGGACGTCGTCGCCCGACGCGCCGGTCTCCCACCGGGAGACGCTGTCGCAGACGGTGCCCGGGAAGCCCCCGCCGCTGTTGCCCAGCACGAAGTAGCCGCCGTCAGGGGAGAAGGAGACGGCGCGCGCGTAGCTGTCGAACATGGCCGCCAGACAGGCCGGCTCCAGCCGGCGGGTGCGCCAGTCGGGGCGGACGACAGCCGTGCGGCCGGAGATGTCGAGCATCACCACCTGGTCCCTGGGCCGCCCGTCGACCTCCCGGAAGTTGCCCACCGCCACCAGCCGCCGGCCGTCCGGCGACACGTCGAGCGAGGCCACGCCCACCGCACCCCTGGGGCGGCCCGGCGGGGCGTCATCGGTCCAGTTGTGGTTCAGGGCCACCGAGCTCCCCACCTGCTCGTCGACCCGGCCGGTCCGCGTGTCCAGGGCGACCAGACCGCCGTGCGCCTCGCCGCCGACGCGCTTGAAGGTGCCGCCGACGTACACCCGGTGGGTGGCCTCGACGACCCGGAGCGCCTGCACCACGCCGTTCATCACGGGCACGGCGAACGAGTCGTCGACCGAGCCGTCCGCCAGGCGCAGCAGCACCAGGGACTTGGCGGCGATGCCGTTGACCCGGTCGAAGGCGCCGCCGACCAGCACGGTGCCCGGCGTCGGCCCCGCGACCACGGCGTTGACCGGCCCGTCCAGGACCGGGGAGAAGCCGGGTCGTAGGTCGCCGCTGTCGGCGTCGAAGGCGACCAGGCCGCTGCGGGCCACGGAGCCGGACGAGCCCGGCTCGGCGACCTGTGTGAAGTTGCCGCCGGCGACGAGCACGCCCCCCACCTGGGCCATCGCCTGCACGCTGCCGTCGAGCACCTGCGGGGTGCCCGCGGCGGGCACCGCGGACACCACCCTCGCGCCCGCGCGCTCGGCCGCCGGCGCGGCAGCGACCGGTGCAGGTGCCAGCAGGACCGGTGCCAGCAGGACGGGTGCCAGCAGGACGGGTGCCAGAAGTGCGGCGGGCAGGAGCCGCCGGGGTGGGCGCACCTGCACGGGCGCTACGGCCGCTGGTCGCTGACGACGGCGCGCCAGGCCCGCTTCGAGGGGGCGTCCAGCAGGCGGTAGTCGGTGCCGGCGCCGTTGGTGTCGAAGTAGCTCACGAACTGCGCGTTCTGGTTGAACAGGTACCTCGCGACAGCGGTGAGCCACGCGCCCCGGCCGGTGCCGTCGTCGCCGGGCTGGACCAGACTGCCGACCTCCGCGACGCCCCACGGCTTCTGGACCGAGCGCGACGCCTCGATCGCCTTGCCGAACAGGTCGGACGGCTTGCCGTAGCCGATGGGGGTGTTGGTCTTGTGGTTGTAGCAGTCCCAGCCGATCACGTCGACGGCGGCGTCACCGGCGTAGAACTGCAGCCAGTCCCGGCCCGACCTCGGGTTGACCGTGTAGCACTGCAGGATCAGCGTGGCCTTGAGCCGGGGGTTGCCGGCCTCGTCCGCCAGGGCCGAGATGCGCGCGAACGCCGCGCGGTACTCGTCCGCCGCGAACGAACCGCGCTCCACGTCGTCCTCGGGCTCGTGGATGTAGGAGAACCAGGTGGGCCGGGTGCGCGGCGCGTTCTGGAACCAGGTCCGCAGCTTCTGGTCGTGGGCCCCCGACAGGACCTCGCCCGGCGGGATCTTCCAGGACGCGATGACCGGGTGGTTGGTCACCTTGCCGCGGATGGTCTTCCACGGGTCGGGGGCGTTGGCGTCGAACAGGCGGATGACGGCCAACCGCCCGTAGTCCTGCTCTGCCCGGGTCATCGCCTCCGTCCAGTTCTCGCTCCCCCGCGGCTTGACCACCGCGCCAAAGGCGGTGTCGCCCGCGGCGGCCTCGGCGGCAGGCGGCGCGGCGGCGCCGGACGGGCTGGCCGACAGGACCCCGGCGGACAGCGCGAGCCCTGTCACGGCGGCGGCCGTCCAGGTGCGACGCGCCAGGCGGGCAGGTGCACGAGTCATGGGAGGTCCTCAGCAGCGGGGTCGTGTGCGATGGGCACGCCGTCGACGGCGGTCACGTTGGGCGCAACCCTAACCACGGTGCCGGACCCTGTCAGTGTTCTCGACAGGTTGCGCCGCGCTGGTCCACGGCCTCGCGACGCCTCCCCGGGCCGGGCAGCGCGCTCCCGTACCTTGGTGCCGCGCGACCGGGGCAGGTCGCCGTGGAGCTGAGGGAGCGCATGACTGCAGCGGGGCACGGCCTCGTCTTCGTCGCGGGCCTGCACCGCAGCGGGACGACCCCGCTGGCCCGGGTGCTGTCGGAGCACCCGCAGGTCAGCGGCTTCTCCGGCACCGGGGCGACGGAGGACGAGGGCCAGCACCTGCAGCAGGTCTACCCCCCGGCGCGGGTCCACGGCGGCAGCGGGAAGTTCGCCTTCTCCCCCGCGGCGCACCTCACCGAGCAGTCGCCGCTGGCCGTGCCGGCCAACGCCGAGCGGCTCCTGCAGCAGTGGTCGCCCTACTGGGACCTCGGCCGGCCGGTCCTCGTCGAGAAGTCGCCGGCGAACCTGCTGATGACCCGGTTCCTGCAGGCGCTGTTCCCGCAGGCGCGCTTCGTGGTCGTCGTACGCCACCCGGTCGTGGTGGCCCTGTCGACGCGCAAGTGGGTGCGCCGCACGACGCTGCCGAGGCTGGTCGAGCACTGGCTCGCGGCCCACGAGATCCTGCTGGCGGACGCGCCGCACGTGCGGGCGCTGCACGTGCTGTCCTACGAGCACCTCGTCGCCGACCCCGCCGGCACCCTCGAGGGCGTCCGCGACTTCCTCGGGCTCGACGGCGACATCCCCGCCGGCAGCGTGGACGCCCGCCGCAGCAGCCGCTACGAGCAGGAGTGGGCAGCGCTGCGGACCAGCCGCAACCCCTGGCACCGCCGGCAGGTGCGGCGGATCGAGACGCAGCTCGGGGACCGCGTGCGCCGGTTCGGCTACGACCTCGACGACCTGTCGGCGGCCCGCGGCTTCCCGCCCGCCCCCGCGAGCCCGCCGGCGGCCCGGTCATGAGCGCCGCCCCTGTCGAGATCCTGTACGTGGGCGGCATGCCGCGCAGCGGGTCGACGCTCACCGACCTGATGCTCGACAGCCTGCCGGGCCACGTGGCGGTGGGCGAGCTGTTCTACCTGTGGCGCAACGGCGTGCTGCACGACGGCCTGTGCGCGTGCGGGCAGACCTTCTCGGCCTGCCCGTTCTGGCAGGAGGTCGGCGAGCACGCGTACGGCGGCTGGACGTACGAGCTGGCGACCCGGGTCCTGCGCCTGCAGGAGACGGTCGACCGGACCGCCGTGGTGCCGCTGCTGCTGGCCCCGCGGCGGCCGGCCGCGTTCCAGGCCGCACTGGAGGAGTACACGGGCGTGCTGCGGCGGCTGTACGCCGGCATCCTGGCCGTCTCCGGCGCCCGCGTCGTCGTCGACTCCTCCAAGCGCCCGTCGCTGGCGTTCGTGCTGCGGGCCGCACCCGACCTGCGGCTCACCGTGGCCCACGTCGTACGCGACCCGCGCGGCGTCGCCTTCTCCTTCGCCAAGACCGTCGAGCTGCCGCCGGGCGCGGCGCTGCGCTCGACGATGCCGCGCACCGGCACGGTCAAGGTGGCCCGACGCTGGGTGACGGTCAACGCCGCCATCTCCAGCCTGGCCCGGCTCGGCGTCCCGTCCGTACGCGTCCGCTACGAGGACCTCGTCCGGGAGCCGCTGCGCGAGCTGGAGCGGATCGCCGCCGCGGAGGGGCTCGGCGGCCAGGTGGACCGCACCGCGCTGACGCCGGAGGGCCTGCGGGTGCCCGGCACCCACGTCGTCGCCGGCGGCCGCATCCGGCTGGGCGGCGGGGTGCTGCCGCTGCGCCTGGACGACGCCTGGCGCCGGGAGATGCCGGGCCGGGCCCGGCGCCTGGTCAGCGGTCTCACCCTGCCCAGCCGGGCCGTGTACGGCTACCTGGAGAGGACGACCTGAGCCGTGGGCCAGACCCCTGCCGCCCCGACACCTGGCGCACGCACGACCGTGGTGTTCGTCGGCGGCATGCCGCGCAGCGGCTCCACCCTGCTCGACCTAATGGTCGGCCAGCTGCCCCGGCACTGCGACATCGGCGAGCTGTTCTACATGTGGCAGGCCGGAGCGCTGCGCGACCAGCGCTGTGCGTGCGGCGAGGTGTTCTCGCAGTGCCCGTTCTGGACGGCCGTCGGCGAGCACGCCTTCGGCGGCTGGGCCCGGGTCGACGTCCGGGCGCTGCTCGCCCTGCAGGCCCGCGTCGACACGACCGCCCGGCTGCCGCTGGCCCTGCTCGGCCGCCTGCTCCCGCGGCACGCCGCCCGGGTGCGCTCCTACCTCGACACCACGACCCGGCTGTACGCCGCGATCGCGCACGTCTCGGGCAGCGAGGTGGTCGTCGACTCCACCAAGCGGCCCTCGACCGCCTTCCTGCTCAGCCGGGCCCCCGGGGTCGACCTGCACCTGCTGCTGGTGGTGCGAGACCCGCGCGGCGTCGTCAACTCGTGGAGCCGGGAGGTGCCGCTGCCCGACAACGCCGGCGCGCGGGACCACCTCAAGCGCCGCCCGCTGCGGCAGATCGTCCGGCGCTGGGTCACGGTCAACCTGATGACCGAGGTGCTCGGCCGGCGGGTGCCGATGACGCGGGTGCGCTACGAGGACCTGGTGAGCGAGCCGGTCCGCGCGATGCACGCCGTGCTGGCCCTCACCGGCCGGCCGGTCGAGCCGGGCGCGACGTCCTTCCTCGGACCGGAGGGGCTGCGCACCGGGCACAGCCACGCCGTCGCGGGGGGGCGGGTCCGGCTGCGCACCGGCCCGCTCCCGCTGCGCCTGGACGAGGCCTGGCGACGGGAGCTCCCCGCCTGGAAGCGGGCGGTGACGGTCGGCGTCGCGGGGCCGCTGATGCGCCGGTACGGCTATCGCTGAATGCCCAGACGGCCCGTTGAGCGCTTTCCGTCCCTTAGACTCCGCAGCGTTTCCGAAGGTCACGAATTGCAGACTGCCGAGAGGGCGTAGACGACCGTGGACCGACTGAGCACGGACGTGGGCAGCAGCGACCTCACCGACTACGGCGCCCGCCTCCGACGGCGCTGGTGGGCCCTGGCCCTCGGTCTGCTGCTGGGCCTGTGCGCCGGCCTGCTCTACACGGCGTCGCAGACCAAGACCTACAGGTCGACGACGTCGGTGCTCGTGTCGCCGGTGGCCGGGACGTCGGGCGCCGTCGACGGCGGCCGTACCAACACCGAGGTCAACCTCGACACCGAGTCGCAGATCGTGCGGTCGGCCCGGGTGGCCGCCGCGGCCCGCACCCTGCTGGCGGTGAGCACGCCGGTCGCGGACCTGCAGCGCCAGGTGAGCGTCACCGTGCCGCCCAACAGCTCCGTGCTCGACATCACCTTCGACGCCGGCCAGGCGACGTCGGCCCAGCAGGGCTCGCACGCCTTCGCCGAGGCCTACCTCGCCGACCGGGCCACCCAGGCCAAGCGGGCCGCCGACGCGCAGATCACCAACCTGCAGGCCCAGCTCACGGCCGCGCAGGACCAGCTGCGGGCGGCGTCGGACCGCTCCGCCGCGATCGTGGCCAACTCGCCCGACAAAGTCCTGGCTGAGTCCCAGCGCACCATCGCGGTCAACCAGGTCAACGACCTGCTGGCCCGGCTGGCCCCGCTGCAGAACGCCGCGACCGACGTCGGCGCGATCATCACCGACGCGCCGCTGCCGTCGAAGGCCAGCTCACCGGTCCCCGCGCTCAACATCGGCGCCGGGCTGGTCGCGGGCCTGCTGATCGGGCTCGCGACGGCCGCGCTGGCCGACCGCGCCGACCACCGGCTGCGCCGCCCCTCCGACGTCACCCGCAAGGTCGGCCTGCCGGTGCTCGCCTCGATCGAGGGCGGCTCGGTCTCCCCGCTCGACGACGCGCACGCCGCGCAGTACGACCGGCTGCGCAACACGCTGGCCCGGGCAGGTGGGACCTCGCGGGTCCTGCAGGTCGCCGACGCGGGACCGCGGGGCGCGAGCAGCACGGTCGCCACGCAGCTGGCCGAGTCGCTCGCCCGCTCGCACGGCGACGCCCTGCTGGTCGTCGCGCACCCCGGCTCGGCGCTGCCCGGCGCCGCCGGCGCGGACGGCTCGCCGGGCCTGGTCGACGTCCTGCGCGGGACGCGGACCCTGGAGCAGGTGACCGTGGCGCACCCGGCCCTGCCCGGCGTGCGGCTGGTGCTGCCCGGCTCCGACGTCGACGCGCTCGAGCCCCTGCTGCAGTCGCCCGCCGCACGCACGGTCTTCGACGGGCTGGCCGCCGGCTCCACCCCGGTCGTGGTCGAGACCCTCGACACCGGCAGCTCCGCGGCCGCACAGGCCGTCGCGGCGCACGGCACGACGCTGCTGGTCGTGGCGGAACGCGGCCGGACCGACGCCCGGGAGGCCACCGAGGCCGCGGACGGGGGGCGCGCCGTGGGCGCCGACGTCGTCGGGCTGGTGCTCGTCCCGGCGTTCGTGCGCCGGGCGGCCGAGGTGCGCACCGTGCCGCCACAGGCGGCCTGGCCGGAGGACTCCCCTCTGTCGACGCTCGGCTCGGCGCAGCCCGCCGGACGCTCGGGTGCCGGCCCAGGCGCGGACTCCCCCCGCTCCCGGTGAGGCAGCGGTCCCGGGTCGCCCAGCGAGCCGCTCCCGCCGTCGGCCTGCTGTGCGGAGCCGTCCTGGCCGCCTGCGGGTCGGGCGGGTCGGGCGGTGCAGCGCCGGTCAACCCGCTCGACGGCGTGCCGTCGGCCGCTCCCGCGGGCACCCCGGCCGGGGTCACCCCCTCGGCGACGCCGCTGCCCGCGCCCCTCACCGGCCGCCCTGCGACGAGCCCCGAGGCCGCTGCCGTCCCCATCGTGGCGGTCGCCATCGACGCGGGCCGGGCACCGCTGGCCGGGCTCGAGCAGGCCGACGTGGTCTACGTGAGCTTCCCGTCCACCGGGCGTCAGCGCGGCCTGGCCCTGTACCAGAGCCAGGACGCCGCGCGGGTGGGGCCGGTCGGCGACACCCGCCCGCTCGACGGCAAGCTGCTCGTCGCGCTCGACGCCGTGCTCCAGCACAGCGGCGGCCCGGCCGGCTTCGTCAAGCAGGTCGGGGCCGCCGAGCTGCCCGAGTGGTCGTCGCTGGTGCACACCAGCTCCTTCACCCGGGATCCGGCGACCGGCCAGGTCTACGGCTCGACGGCCGCGGCCCGGCAGGCCCCCGGCGCCGGACCGGCCCGCGGCGGGCTGCTGCTGTTCGCGCCGCCCGCGCCGCCGCCCGTGACCGGGCCCGGCCCGGTGGAGGTGCGCATCCCCGGCCAGCCGACCAGCTCACTGACCTACGACCTCGCCAGCGGCACCTGGCGGGCCACCGTCGGTGCGTTCTCCCTGTCGGCGACCAACGTCGTCCTGCAGGAGGTGACGTACGAGCCGCTCGTCGTGCCGCAGACCGGCGGCCGCACCGAGGGCAGCCCGGCCCTGGAGGGCGCCGGCAAGGCCACGATGCTGTCCGGGCCGGTCGTGGACGTCGGCACCTGGAACCGCCCCGGGCGGACCACCAACCTCAAGTACGTGGGGGGCAACGGCACCCCCACCCGCCTGCAGCCCGGCACCACCTGGGTCCTGCTCGTGCCGGCCGGCACCGGCGTCACCGTCCCGGCGCCGCCATCATGAGCGTCCTGCTGACCCGGCCGGTGGCCGCGGAGGAGCCGCCCCGCGAGCGCCGGCTGCCCGCCGGCTGGCCGCTGGGACTCGCCGTCGGTGCCTACCCGCTCTGGTGGGCGCTCGGTGTGACGCCGTTCCTGTTCCTGGTCACCGCGGTGCTGCTGCTGCTGGACCTGCGCGGGCGGGACCGGCTGCGGGTGCCGCCGGGGTTCTGGATGTGGCTGCTGTTCCTGGTCGTCGTGGCGCTCAGCGCGGTGATGCTGAATGTCACGGCGCCGGGCACCGTGCCTCCTGAGGGGACCTCGCGCTACGCCGCCTTCGGGCTGCGGTTCCTCAACTACTGCGCAGTCACGGTCTTCCTGCTCTACATCGGCAACCTCGGTGAGCGGGAGCTTCCCCGGCGCCGGGTGATGAGCTGGTTGGCGGTGCTCGCGGTCTGGACCGTCCTGCTGGGCTTCGCGGCGATCGCGTTCCCGAGGTTCGAGTTCCCGACGGCGCTGACCCTGGTGCTGCCGGAGTCCGTGCTGACGCTGATCGGCGCGACCGGCCAGGACACCGCCGCCCTGGCACAGGTGCAGCCCGTCCTGGGGGTGGTCTCGCCCCGGCCGGCCGCTCCGTTCGCCTTCACCAACGCCTGGGGCAACAACCTGTCCCTGATGCTGGTCTGGGTGGTGGCCTTCGCGGCCGTGAGCGGCCGCCGGGTCCGGCTGGCGGCCGGCGTCCTGCTGGTCCTCGCCGTGGTCCCGATCGTCTACTCCCTCAACCGCGGGGTCTGGATCGGCATCGGGCTGGCCCTGCTCTACCTGGCGGTACGGCTGGCGGCGCGCGGCCGGCTGCTCGTGCTCGGCGCCCTGGCGCTGGTGCTCGGCATGTCCGCGATCGCCTTTGTCGCCTCCCCCCTGCAGACGATGGTCAGCGCTCGGCTGGACAACGGGCACAGCAACGATTCCCGCACCTCCCTGGCGAGCGCGTCGCTGGAGGCCGCGCTCAGCTCACCCCTGCTCGGCTACGGCTCGACCCGGCAGACCATCGGCAGCGACAACTCCATCGCCGTCGGCAAGACCGCCGACTGCCCCAAGTGCGGCAACCGCAACGTCGGCAGCACCGGCCAGTACCTGCTGCTGCTCATCGCGCAGGGCTTCACCGGCCTGCTGCTCTACATCGGGTTCTTCGCCCGCAGCTGGTGGGCGTTTCGGCGGGACGCCTCCCCGGTCGGGCTGGCGGGCGGCCTGGTGGTCCTGCTGACCCTGTTCTACGGCCTGTTCTACGAGGCCCTGCTCATGCCGCTGGTCATCGCGATGCTGTCGGTCGCCCTCCTGTGGCGCAACGCCGCGGCGCGTCAGGGACAGGGCGTCAGCGTGACCGCACCGGCTGCAGCACGACGACGGCGTCCATCACGACAACGGCGATGACGACCCAGGAGCGCGACGAGCAGCCGGCCTCGGCCTACCTCCTCGACATGCTGCACCGGCTCTATCCGGCGCCGCTCCTGGTCCGGCGCGGCGGGCGGGCCGGTGCCGACACCCTCGCGGCCTACCTCGCCATTCCGGGCATCAACCGGCCGCGGCTGCTGGTCCCCGCCGGCCGGCCGCGGGTGGCCGCCCGCACCGCCGCGCGGCAGCTCACCGGCCAGCGGGCGCGCACCCGCGCCGCCCGTGTCGCCGCCGCTGTGGCGCTGCGCACCGGCCTGCTGGACCGCGGTGGGCGCCACCAGCTCCTGGTCACCGGCCCGGACGACGCCCCCTCCGTGACCGGCTGGCTGTGCAAGGCCCTCGGCGTCGACGAGGTGCTGCTGACGATGCCGGTCGGGCCGGCCCGGGCCACCCGCAAGCCGGTGCTCCAGGTGTCCGACCGCGACGGGGTCGCCCTGGCGTACGTCAAGGTGGGGCACGACAGCCTCACCCGCACGCTGGTCGGGCGCGAGGCCGCCGTGCTGCGCAAGGCCGGCGCGGCGCGGTCGTCCAGCTCGCTGGCGCCCCAGGTGCTGGCCTTCGACGAGGACTGGCACGGCCTCACCCTGCTGGTGCTCGAGCCGCTGCCCCTGCTGGGCACCCGCCGCCGCGGCGCGCTGGCCCGACGCGGGCTGCTCGACGTCGTGGAGGAGATCTTCTCGATGCTCGGCTGCGAGGAGTACAGCTGGGCCGCCAGCCCGCTGCGCCGTCGCCTCGAGGACGAGCTGGCGACCCTGGACGCGCGGGGCGACGGGCTCCGTGCGGAGCTCGCCCGGATCGACGCGCAGGCACCGGTGCAGCGGCTGGGCGCCTGGCACGGCGACCTCAACCCCGGCAACCTCGCGCTGCGCCGCCAGCGCACCTACATCTGGGACTGGGAGCGCTTCGAGCAGAACGCACCGCTCGGGTTCGACCTGCTCCACCACGACCTGCACCGCTGGCTGGCCGAGCAGGGGCGCCCGCCGCTGGAGGCCGCCCGTCAGCTGCTGCGCCGCGCCGCGGACCTGATGGCGCCGCTGGGAGTGCCGCCGGCCGACGCCCAGGTCACCGCCCATCTCTACCTGATCACGCTGGGCAGCCGCTACCTGCGCGACCACCAGGCCGAGGCCGGGGTCGCGCTCGGCCGGGTCGACGAGTGGATCGTCCCGGCGCTGCGCGACGACCCGCTGGCGGACCGGTGAACCCGGGACCGGTACGGGTCGTTCGCCGGGAGGTCCGGCGGCTCGCGGACGCCTCCGTGCGCCGCACCAGCGCGGTGCGCCTGCAGCCCGACTTCCTCATCGTGGGCGCCCAGCGCAGCGGCAGCACCACGATGTGGAAGACCCTCGTGCAGCACCCGCTGGTCGCCAAGCCGTTCCTGCGCAAGGGCGTGCACTACTTCGACAAGCGCTACGACCGGGGGCCGCAGTGGTACCGCGGGCACTTCCCCGTCGCGGCCACCGCGCGGCTGCGCCGGCTGGGCCGGGGACGCCCGCTGACCGGCGAGTCCAGCCCGTACTACATGCACCACCCGCTGGCCGGGCCGCGGATCGCCGCCGACCTCCCGCATGTGAAGCTGCTGGTGGTGCTCCGCGACCCGGTGGAGCGCGCGTACTCCGGGCACTCGCACGAGCTCGCCCGCGGCTACGAGACCGAGCCGTTCGACCGCGCCGTCGCCCTGGAGCCGGAGCGGCTGGCCGGCGAGCGTGAGCGGATGGTGGCCGAGCCCGGCTACGAGAGCCACGCCTGGCAGCACCACGCCTACCTGCGGCGCGGGCAGTACCACGAGCAGCTGGTGGCGCTGGAACGCCTGGTCGGGCGCGAGCGGCTGCACGTCGTCGACAGCCAGGACTTCTGGACCGACCCCGAGCCGTCGTTCGCGGGGGTGCTCCGCTTCCTGGGGCTGCCGCCGCACCCCCGGACCGTGTTCGAGCGGCACAACGCCCGCAGCCGGTCGCCACTGCCGGCGGCGCTGCGGACCGAGCTCGAGGAGCACTTCGCGCCGCACGACGAGCGGCTCGCGGCCTGGCTCGGGCGTACCCCGTCCTGGCGGCGCTGACCGGCGCACCGGACAGTCCGGTGCGGCGCACGGTCAGGTGCCGGGCGCTGCGGGTCCGCGGCGGTCGCGGCCGGGCCGCCGGCGCAGCGCCGACGTCAGGGCGGCCAGCTCGAACACCTCGCGGCGGCGCAGGAGCAGCGCGGCGTACGCGCCGGTGGACAGCACCGCGGCGACCAGGAAGCCGGCCAGGCCGGCGCCGAGGCCCAGCCGGACGAGCAGCGGCAGCACCCCGAAGCACAGCCCGCCGACCACCATCGCCTGCCGGGTCGCCGGTCCGAACGGGTGCATGTGCAGCGACCGGTTCACCTGGTAGAGCGGCACGAGGTTGGCCACCAGGATCCCGGCCGCCCAGCCGATCGCGGCACCGTTGATGCCGATCCGCGGGACCAGGACGAGGTCGACCCCGATGTTGACCAGCAGGGCCGCACCGGTGTTGTAGAGGCTCCAGCTGCTCTTGCCGGCCATGAGCAGGACGCTGTCGACCGGGCCGCAGGTGGTCGCCACGAGCATCGTCAGGCACAGCACCGTGACGACGGTTGCGCCGCGCTCGTAGCCGGGGCCGAAGATCTGGAGCAGGAACGGCGCGAAGATGGCCGACATCAGGTACATCGGCCAGGCGACCAGCGTGAGCCAGGAGGTCGTCGTGCGGTAGAGGACGGTCGAGCGGTGCACGTCCCCGTGCGCGATCAGCTCGCTGAACTTGGGGGCCATGACCTGCTGGATGGACTGCACGAACAGCAGGCCCAGCAGCAGGAAGCGCGTGGCCGCGGTGTAGACGGCGGCCTCCGCGGGGCCGAGCAGCCCGGCCACGAGCAGGATGTCGATGCGCTGCAGGGCGACGCTGAAGACCCGGGACAGCGCCCGCGGCGCCGAGAACGCCCAGAACTCGTGGGCGATCTCCCGAAGGGGGCGGCTCGGCACCTGCTCGGCGTTCGAGGCGCGGACCTCGGCCTGGCGCAGCAGCCGCCGCAGCCACACCGCGAGGACGGCGCCGGCGACGAGGTAGGGCAGCACCCACGCCGAGATGAGCAGCAGCGTCTTCGGCGCCACGAGCACGCACAGGAGGATGAGCAGGGCCTGCAGCAGGCCCCGGCCCACCTTCTCCAACAGCACCAGCGGCTTCAGGGCGCCGAACCCCCGGCTCGCCGACAGCCCGATCACGTAGACCACGGCGACCGGCAGCAGCGGCCCGAGGACGTGCAGGTACTGCGCGAACAGCTCCGGCTGGCTGGACTTCCCGCTGCCCGCCAGCCGCCCGATCTGCGGGGCGAGGACGACCAGCACGACCGCGAGCAGGACGCTCAGAACAGCAGGAGGCAGGAGGGCGATGCGCAGCTGGGTGCGCAGCTCCGCGCGCTGGCCGAGCGCCCGGGCCCGCGGGATCGAGCGCAGGATGCCGGTGTCCGCGCCGATCGTGCCCACGTTGATGAGGATGGTGAACAGCACGGTGGCGGCGAAGAACGTGCCGGCCTCCTCCTGTCGAAAGCCGTGCGTCACGAACACCGGGACGAGCACGTTCAGCACCCCGGCGACGACGCTGCCGGCGAGGTTGAGCGACGTGCCGCGACCGAGGGAGCGCAGGTCGCCCGCGCTGCTGCCGGGCGCCGTGGAGGGTGCCGTCACCTCAGGTAGCCGTACCGGAGCAGGCCGGGCAGGCTCAGCGCGGTCACCAGCTGCTGGGTCCGGCGCGGCATCCCGGTCACCCAGGCGTCGTCGGGGCGCAGCTGCTGCGGCCCGGTGCGCAGCCGCATCGGGTTGCCCCAGACGCTGTGGTCGGTGGCCAGGTCCACGGTGTTCCCGCTGAGAAAGGACATCGCGTCGGGGCCGGCGGGGACCTCCAGGGCCTCGAGCAGCCGCAGGGTCTCGCGGCGGGGCTCGGCGACGAAGTCCTCGTAGCGCAGCAGCAGCCGCGACGTCCCGGAGCGACCGAGCGTCTCGAACAGCGCGTTGTCCATCGTCCACTTGACCGCGGTGCGCCCGGCCGTGCGCCGGCGCATCTCGGTGCCGTCCTTGTCGCTGCGCGGCACGTGCTTGGTCCAGGAGTACGCGACCCCGTGGCTGCGGCGGACGAGGTGCACCACCGACAGCCGGACCCCGGCGGCCCGCCGGGCCAGCAGCGCGGCACCGGTCTGCTTGGAGTTGTCGACGACGACCTGCGCCCCGCTCTCGTCCCGGATCGCCGTGTACAGCTGGGACAGCAGCCCGGCGTACTCCTCGACGTCGGCGGCCAGCCGGCCCCGGCCGCCGGTCCACAGCGCCGGGATGCGGGCGTTGCGGGTCAGGTCGCGGCGCAGCGCCGTGGCCCGCTCCGCGTCCAACTGCCCCCAGCCGCCAAAGGCGCGCCGGCCCACCCCGGTCCAGAACGGGCAGCGGGAGAACGGCTGCCCGCAGCCGCAGGCCCGGTCGCGCTGCACCCCGTAGCTCCACAGCCAGTGCAGCTCGCCGACCGAGCACACCCCGGGGACGCTGCCGAGCACCCGGGACAGCAGGGTGCTGCCGCTGCGGCCGGTCGCACCGATGAACGCCACCCGCACCGGCGCCCGGGACGGCGACTGCTCGACGCCCCGCGCGTCGGGGGACGTACCGGTCACCGAGCGTAGATGCTGCATGATGTCCAGCGTAGGGTCCCGGCACACCCGCCCGGCCGGAAGCCCACAGACGCAGACCGTGCTGGAGGAGGAGATCGGGGTGGACCGCGTGCCCGGCGCGAGCTCATGAGCAGTGGCCCGGTGGTGGTGGCGGTGCTGTCGCACCGCGACCCGCCGCTGGTGCGCCGCCTCGTCGAGCGGGTGCTCCACAGCACCGGCAGCGTCGCCCTGGTGCACCACGACCCGCGCGGCCCGCGGCTGGACCTGCCGCACAGCGACCGCGTGCTGCTGGTCCCCGACCCGCAGCCCTGCAACTGGGGGCAGCCGAGCCTGGCGCACGGCATGCTCCGCTGCGCGGCGGTCGCCGCGGGCCTGGTCCCGGACCTGTCGTGGTTCCTGCTGGTGTCCGGCCAGGACTACCCGGCGCGCTCCATGCGCAGCATCGAGCGGGACCTGCACGCCTCCACCGACGACGGCTACCTGCGGTGGCTCCCCGTGCCGGCCGACCCCGCGCAGGACGTCCACCACTGGCAGGCGGTCTGCCGCCGGCGCTACCTCCACAAGCTGCGCCTGCCGCGCACGCACCGCTCGGTGCCGGCGCCGCGCCGGCACCCGTTCCGTGGCGGGACCCAGCTGTTCATCGGCGACATGTGGGTCAACCTCGGCGCGGCCGCGGTGGCCCACCTGCTCGAGCAGCGGGCGCGCCTGCGCCGGGTGGAGCGCTATCTCGACCGGTGCTCGATCGCCGACGAGGCGCTGCTGCCCACGCTGCTGCTCAACGACGCGGCGCACCTGCGGATCGTGGACGCCCGGCGCCGCTACCTGCGCTGGACCCCCGGGGACCGGCACCCGGCGGTGCTGGACGCCGCCGACTTCCCGGCGATCCGTGACAGCGGCGACTTCTTCGCACGCAAGATCGACCCGGTGGGGTCCGCGGAGCTGCTGGACCTGCTCGACGGGCAGGCCTGAGTGGCCGGCGAGGCGCACCCAGACCCGGCGGTGCCGGTGCTCTATCTCGGGGGGCTCGGCCGCAGCGGGTCGACGCTGCTCGAGCGCATGCTGGGCGAGCTGCCAGGCGTCGCGTCGCTCGGTGAGGTCGTGCACCTGTGGGAGCGGGCGCTGCGCGACGACGAACGCTGCGGCTGCGGGCGGGCGTTCTCGGCCTGCCCGTTCTGGGGCGAGGTGGGCTCCCGGGCGTTCGGCGGCTGGGACCGGCTCGACGCGCAGGAGGTGGTCGCCCTCAAGTACCGCGCGGACCGCACCCGCTACCTGCCCCGGCTGCTGCTGCCGCTGCTGCGCCCGTCCGTACGCCGTGACCTGCTGGCCTATGTCGAGCTGTACGAGAAGGTCTATGCCGCGGCCCGCGAGGTCTCCGGCGCGCGGGCCGTCGTCGACTCGAGCAAGCACGTCTCGCTCGCGTCCTGCCTGCGCTGGTCGCGGCGGCTCGACCTGCACGTGCTGCACGTCGTCCGCGACAGCCCGGCCGTCGCCTACTCCTGGAGCCGTCAGGTGGTGCGGCCCGAGGCGGGCCCCGACGAGCTGATGCCGCAGTACTCCCTGCTGCGCGTGGCCGTGCGCTGGAGCGTCGACAACGTCGTCTACGACCTGCTGCGGATGCTCGGCACCGCGGTGCGGGTGGTGCGGTACGAGGACCTGGTCGCCGATCCGAGGAGCACGCTGGTGCGCATCAGTCGCCAGGCCGACCTGCCCGTCCAGGAGGCCGACCTGGCCTTCCTCAGCGCCGGTGGCGGGGTGCAGCTGCAGACCACGCACACCGTGGCCGGCAACCCGATGCGCTTTCGCTCCGGAACGCTGGTCGTCCGCGCCGACGACGCCTGGCGCACCCAGATGGCGACCCGGGACCGGCGGTTCGTCGCCGCGCTGACCGCCCCGGTGCGCGCGCGCTTCGGGTACGGCCGCACCGCGCGGGCCGGCCGGTGAGCAGCGGCCCCACCGGCAGCGGTGCCCCCGGCGTCAGTGTGGTCGTGGCCACCCGCAACCGCCCGGACCTGCTGATGACGACGCTGGCGGCGATCGCGGCCCAGGACTACCCGGGCCCGGTCGACGTGCTGGTGGTGTTCGACCAGAGCGAGCCGGACGACGCGCTCGTCCGGCACGGCGACGCGCGGTCCGTGCGGGTTCTGCCCAACGTGCGCCGGCCGGGCCTGGCCGGCGGCCGCAACACCGGCATCCTGGCCGCGGAGGGCGAGCTGCTCGCCTTCTGCGACGACGACGACGTCTGGCACCCCGGCAGGCTGTCCGCCCAGGTCGCGGCTCTGCAGGGCGCGCCGCAGGCGGTGCTGGCCACCTGCGGCATCCGCGTCCTGTACGACGAGCACGCGGTCGACCGGCCGCTCCCGCAGCAGCGGGTGACCCTGGCCGACCTGCTGCGCTCCCGGCTCACCGAGCTGCACCCGTCGACCTTCCTGCTGCGGCGCGCGCTGCTGCTCGAGCAGGTCGGCCTGGTCGAGGAGCAGATCCCGGGCAGCTACGCGGAGGACTACGAGTTCCTGCTGCGGATCGCCCGGGTGCACGACGTCGTCAACGTCCCCGACGTGCTCGTGGACATCCTGTGGCACCGCAGGTCCTACTTCGACAGCCGCTGGGAGACCATCGCCACCGCCCTCGAGTGGCTGCTCGAGCACTACCCGGAGTTCGACGGCGAGCCGCGCGGCAAGGCCCGGGTGCTGGGCCAGATCGCCTTCGCGCACGCCGCCCGGGGCGAACGGCGCTCGGCGCTGCGCTGCGCGGCACGGACGGCCCGGCTCAACCCCCGCGAGGGGCGGGCCTACCTGGCGCTCGCCGTCGCCACCGGCGCCGTCGGGCCGGACCGCATCCTGCGCGCCCTGCACGCGCGCGGCCGGGGCATCTGAGCCCGGGCACGCGGGGCCGTCAGACCGGCAGGTGGCGCCGGCCGCCCCGCCGGCGCTTGCCGCGCTCGGCGATGAGGGTGTCGATGACCTGGCCGATGCGGGCGACCGAGGCGGCGACCAGCGCGTCCCGGCCCTTCCCCTCGCCGAACTGGGCGTAGGCCGGGTCCCGGCGGGACATGTCGAGCGCGTGCTCCAGGTCCTCGCGCCGCTCGCACAGCCGGACCAGCCCCTGCGAGCCGAGCCGCCGGCTGAAGCGCTGCTGGTGCCCGTCGATGTGCTCGCCCAGCGTCGGGTCGCGGGGCACCACCAGCGGCAGGCGGTTGTGCCGCCAGGCCTCGCAGATGGTGGCCGGCCCGCCGTGCGTCACCAGCACGGAGGCGTCGGCCATCAGCTTCTGGAGCTGCTCGTGCGGCAGCAGGCCGTAGCCCTCGCCGAAGCGGGGCGCCCGCGCCGAGCCGTGCTGGAAGACCACTCGGGTCGCCGACTCCTGCCGCTCCGCCCAGTCGTCGAGCCAGTCGACGAGCCGGTCGAACCGGTGGTGGTCGGTGCCGACGACCACCAGCACCGTGAACGCCTGCTCCGCGGCGCCCAGCGGGTGCGCCGGCCAGGCTGCGCCGGTCACCGCGGTGCCCCGCCGCACAGCCCGGGCCCTGACCGGGCCGGCCCGGTCACAGGACCGGCCCGACCACGGTGGCACCGCGGTACAGCTCCTGCTGCTCGTCCCACTGCACGAGCATCCGGTCCGCGAAGGGCCGGCACATCCGGCCGGTCAGGGTCGGGGTGTCGAGCCGGTCGAAGACCTCGAGGTAGACGGTGGGGACGCCCAGCAGCTTGCCGAACACGAAGAACGGCACCGCGACGCCGGCGCCGGTCGACACGATTGCGTCGGGCCGCTCGCGCATCAGCATCCGCAGCGCCAGCAGGGTGTTGCGGAACAGATTCGGCAGGTTGCGCGTCGTCGGGTAGTGGGCCGACACGACGTCCTGACCGGCGAGCAGGTCGAGGGCGTCCGCGGTCGGGAAGGTCACCCAGCGGGTGCGGTGCGACGCGAGGTAGGGACGCAGGGCCACGAGCTGGGCGAGGTGCCCGCCGCTGGAGCAGACCACGAGCAGGTAGGGCCCGGAGTCCCGCTCCGCTGACGGGCTCGGCGCCATCGCCCCCGAGGGGCGCGTCGTCGCCACCCGCAGCATGCGTGTCCCCCCTGCGCTCACCTGGCCGTGACCATCCCTGCCGCGACCGTGCGGTTGGTGCTCTCGTCGATGAGCACGAAACCACCGGTGGTCCGGTTGCGACTGTAGGCGTCCACGAACATCGGCAGTGTCGTGCGCAGCCGGACCCGGCCGATCTCGTTGAGGGTCAGGTCGGCGGCGCCCTCGTCGCGGTGCAGCGTGTTGACGTCCAGCCGGTACTGCAGGTCCTTGACCAGCCCGCGCGCGGTGCGGGTCGTGTGCTTGATGGCGTACTTCTGCCCCGGTCGCATCGGCGTCTCGGACATCCAGCAGATCATCGCGTCGAGGTCCTGCGAGGGGGTCGGCGCGTTGTTGCGCCGGCAGATCATGTCGCCGCGCGAGACGTCGAGGTTGTCCTCGAGCCGCACGGTCACCGACATGGGCGGGAAGGCCTCGTCGACCGGGCCGTCGGCCGTGTCGATCGACGCGATCCTGGAGGTGAACCCGCTGGGCAGCACCACGACCTCGTCACCGGGCTTGAACACTCCCCCGGCCACCTGCCCCGCGTAGCCGCGGTAGTCGTGGTAGGCCTCGGACTGCGGGCGGATGACGTACTGCACCGGGAACCTGGCGTCGATGAGGTTGCGGTCGCTGGCCACGTGGACGTTCTCCAGGTGGTGCAGCAGCGAGGACCCCTCGTACCAGGGCATGCGGTCGGAGCGGGTGACGATGTTGTCGCCCTTGAGCGCCGACATCGGGATGGTGGTCAGGTCGTGGATGTCGAGCTTGGCGGCGAACGCCGTGAACTCCGAGTGGATCTCGTCGTAGACGTCCTGGCTGTAGTCGACCAGGTCCATCTTGTTGACGGCGAGCACCAGGTGCGGCACCCGGAGCAGGCTGACCAGGAAGGCGTGCCGGCGGCTCTGCTCCACCAGGCCCTTGCGGGCGTCGACCAGCACGATCGCCAGGTCCGCGGTGGACGCCCCGGTGACCATGTTGCGGGTGTACTGGATGTGGCCGGGGGTGTCGGCGATGACGAACTTGCGCCGGGGCGTGGCGAAGTAGCGGTAGGCCACGTCGATGGTGATGCCCTGCTCGCGCTCGGCGCGCAGGCCGTCGGTGAGCAGCGCGAGGTTGACGTACTCGTCGCCCTTGTCCAGGCTGGCGCGCTCCATCGCCTCGTACTGGTCGGTGAAGATGGCCTTGCTGTCGTACAGCAGCCGGCCGATCAGGGTGCTCTTGCCGTCGTCCACCGAGCCGGCGGTGGCGAACCTCAGCATGTCCACGGTTAGAAGTACCCCTCGCGCTTGCGGTCTTCCATGGCAGCCTCACTGACCTTGTCGTCACCGCGGGTGGCACCCCGCTCGGTGATGCGGGTGGCGGCCACCTCAGCGATGATCTTCTCCAGCGTGTCGGCGTCGGAGCGTACGGCGGCGGTGAGGTTGGCGTCGCCGACGGTCCGGTAGCGGGTCATGGCGACCTCGACCCGCTCACCGGGGCGCGGTGCGGTGAACTCGTTGACCTCGTACAGCATTCCGTCGCGCTCGAACACCTCGCGCTCCCGGGCGAAGTAGAGCCCGGGCAGGCCGATCCCCTCCTGCGCGATGTACTGCCAGACGTCGAGCTCGGTCCAGTTGGACAGCGGGAAGATGCGGATCGACTCGCCGAGGTGGATGCGGCCGTTGTAGAGGTTCCACAGCTCCGGCCGCTGGTTCTTGGGGTCCCACTGGCCGAACTCGTCGCGGAAGGAGTAGACGCGCTCCTTGGCGCGGGCCTTCTCCTCGTCGCGCCGGGCGCCGCCGAACAGCGCGGCGAAGCGGTGCTTCTCCACGGCGTCGAGCAGCACCGGCGTCTGGATGCGGTTGCGCGAGCCGCTGGGCTCCTGCTGCACGGTGCCCCGGTCGATCGCGTCCTGCACTGAGGCCACGAGCAGCTGCACGCCGAGCTCGTTGACCCGCGCGTCCCGGAACGCGAGCACGTCGGCGAAGTTGAGCCCGGTGTCGACGTGCAGCACCGGGAACGGGATGCGCGCCGGGAAGAAGGCCTTCTCCGCCAGGCGCAGCATGACGATGGAGTCCTTGCCGCCGGAGAACAGCAGCACCGGTCGCTCCAGCTCGGCCACGACCTCGCGGAAGACGTGGATCGACTCCGACTCCAGCGTCCGCAGGTGCGAGAGGCGGTAGTCGGTCGTCGGCGGCTGGGTGTCGGTCACGAGGGTCCCCCGTCTGAGGTCGCGGCGGTGAGCAGCTCGGCGAGCAGCGTCAGGATGTCGGAGGCGAGCTCCGGGCGGCAGACCACCAGGTCCGGGAGCTTCACGTCGGCCTGGTTGTACAGCAGCGGGCTGCCGTCCACCCGGCTGGTGTGCAACCCGGCGGCGCGGGCCACGGCCACGGGCGCGGCGCTGTCCCACTCGTACTGGCCGCCGGTGTGGACGTAGGCGTCGACCTGACCGAGCACGACGGCGGAGACCTTCACGCCGGCGGAGCCCATCGGCACGAGCTCGCCGCCCATCCCGGCGGCGACGTCGGTGACCACCCGGGTCGCGCGGGTGCGGCTCACCGCGAAGCGCGGCGGGCCGCCGTGCGGCGCCGGCACGCGGGCGCCACCGGTCGGCGTGTCGGTCGTCAGCACCAGGCCGCGGGCGGGCAGCGCCACGGCGGCCCGGGTGAGATCACCGGTGCCCCGCTCCCACAGCGCCACGTGCACCGCCCAGTCGTCGCGGCCGGCCTCGCCGTACTCCCGCGTGCCGTCCAGCGGGTCGATGATCCACACCCGCTCCGCGGACAGCCGGTCGCTCACGTCCGCCGCCTCCTCGGACAGCACCGCGTCGCCGGGGCGCAGGTCGGCCAGCACCCGGGCGATGGCGGCCTGCGCGTCGCGGTCGCCGCGGGCCCGCAGGTCGGCGTCGCCGCCCGCCCGACGCCGCAGGTCGAGGAGCACATCGGCCGCCGCCCGGGCGGCCAGGACGGCGACCTCGACGTCGGTGGGCGAGCTGCGCGGGGCAGCTGCCGGGTCGCGCTCGGGCACGGATCTCCTTACGTCCACAGGCGACAGGCGCGTTCGCCGGGGCACACGGTAGATGACGCGAGGTGACGAACACCGGCACGACAGCCTTGGTCCCGGGAATCGCGGCGACCCTCACATGGAGTAGTCAAACGGTCACTATACGCGCTGGTTGCGTCCGAGTGCCGTCTCGAGCACAGCGATCAGCTCAGTGGCGTACCGCCGGACGCCGAACCGGGCCGTCGCGTCGGCCTCCGCGTCGGCCGCCAGCCGCCGGGTCGTCGGCCAGTCGGCGTGCAGCCGCCGCACGGCCGCGGCCAGCGCGCCGGGGTCGTCCGGGGGGACCACGAGGCCGGTGGCGCCGTCCCGCACGATCTCGCGCAGGCCCTGGACGCCGGACACCACCACCGGCCGGCGGGCCAGCGCCGCCTCGACCGCCACGTTGCCGAACGGCTCCAGCCGGGACGGCACGAGCACGACGTGGGCCGCGGCCAGGCAGGGCCAGACGTCTTCCTGGAAGCCGGCCAGGGTGATGCAGCCGCCGGACGCCTCCGCCGCCCGGCGCAGGTCCCGCTCGAGGTCAGCCATGCCGGGCGCGGCGGAGCCGACGAGCTGCAGGCGCACCGGCAGGCCGCCGGCGCGCAGCGCGAGCGCGGCCGCGACCGCCACGTCGGTGCCCTTGCGGTGCGAGAGCCGGCCGACCAGCACCAGCCGCAGCTCCTGTGGCGCCTGCTCGGGCAGGCTCACCGGCGCGGCGGTCGGTCCCGGCACGCCGTTGTAGACGACCTCGACCCGGCCGGCCAGGCGCGGCCAGCTGCGCAGCAGCACCTCCCGCGCCGTCCTCGAGTTGGCGACCACCGCGTGCGCCAGCAGCAGCGGCAGGACCAGCGCCCGCGCGACCTGCCGCGGCACGCCGTCCTCCGCCTCGTGGACGTGGCACACGACGCGGATGCCGAGCAGGCGGGCCAGCGGGATCCACAGCGGGACGATGACGGTGTTGACGTACAGCAGCTGAGGCGCGCAGCGGCGCAGCAGCGCCAGGTGACCGGGTGCGACCCGCAGCGCGCACGCGACCAGCCGGAGCACGCCGGGCACGGACAGGGCGGACTTGCGGACCACGGCGGTCGGCGCCACCTCGACCACCGCCCCGGCCTGCCGCAGCGGACCTGCCAGCGGCCCGTCGCAGGGCAGGGCGACGGTGACGGCGGCGCCGTGGCCGACCATCGCCCGCACCGACTCGAGCAGGGTGCGATCCGAGCCGTACAGCTCCGCGGAGCCGTGGACGACCAGCACGGACCGCAGGTAGCCGGTCACGGCACCGACCCCGTCAGCTCGACGAGGGGCGCGTCCGGGGCGTAGCCGACGGACAGCACGACCCGGTCCCGCTGCTCCGGCGCGATGACGAACACGTACACCGCGGTCGCCGACGCACCGGCCGCGAGGACCCCGCGGAACGGTGCCGCGGGCGGACCCTCCACCGGCAGCCCGGGGTCGCCGTCCGGGCCGGACCGGACGGCGACGTTCGCGAGGTCCAGCCCGACCGGCTGCGCCGTCCCGTTCTCCAGCGTCAGGGAGAAGGCCACCGCGGCGGCCCCGGCCAGCTGGCCGGGGCCGGAACCGGCCGAGGCCACGGCGCGCGCGCCGGTCATCCGGACGACGACACCGGTGCCGAACGGCGCGGGGGCGGTCAGGGGCACCTCGGGCAGGGTCGGGACGACGCGGTCCGGCACCGGCACCCCACCCGGCGGCAGGGTGGTCGGCAGGTCGCTCGGCGCGGATCCTGTCATGGCAGGAGGAGGAGGGACGGGCGGTGCCGACGCCTCGGGGGCGGGAGCAGCAGGCGTCGTCGGCGCTGGGCTGGCGGTGGCCGCGGGCGGCGCGGCGACCGGGTCGGCATCCCCGGAGCAGGCGACGGCCGGCAGGCACAGCGCCGCGAGCAGGACGACGCGGACGGCGGGGGTCGGAGCCATCAGGCACCCTCGGCCGGACGGCGGCAGGCCAGGCCGAGCACCAGCAGGGTCAGGCACGCCGCCGGCGGGCTCACCAGGGTGTCGGTCACCAGCAGGGCGACGAGGACCGTGAGCACTGCCGGCCGCAGGGCGGGCCCGGCGTGCAGCAGCGCCGTGCCCGCGACCGCCAGCAGCAGCAGCAGGCAGACGACGCCGCCCTGCGACAGCGTCAGCACCAGCTGGTTGTCGACCACGGCGAAGCCGTCGTCCTGCAGCAGCCCGAGGTCGAACACCCGGCCGGTCGACAGGAAGCCGTTGCCGAACAGCACGTGGGGCAGCGGCTGGCCGAAGGTGAGCTTCTCGAAGGACTCGTAGGCCGACACGCGGTGCAGGAACGAGCCGGAGCGCAGCAGCGACGTCACGGGGGCGTCGCTGAGCACCTGCCGGGCGACCAGCGCGCCGAGCAGCAGCACCGTCCACCCGGCCGTCACCAGCTGGTCGACGCGGCGGCGCCGGTAGCCGACCAGCACCAGCGCCAGGGCGCCGAGCAGCGCGCTGCGGGAGCCGCTCGCGACCAGCCCGACGAGGAGCAGGGCGCCGCTCCCCACGCGGAGGGCGGCGGGCAGGTGCGGCAGCACGCCGAGGAGCAGGGCCAGCGCCACCACCAGCAGCAGCGAGAGCTGCAGCGGGTGCCCGAGGGTGCCCTGGGAGCGCTCCACCCCGGCGAGCAGCGGGTTCAGCAGGTTCACGACGGTGCCGTCCGGCCTGACCTGCGCCGGCGCCCACAGGTGGTCGGGGAACGCCCGGGGCTCCACGAGCGCGAGCACGCTCGAGGCCGCGGCCAGCAGCAGGACCGTCTCGGCGATGCCGACCACGCCGGGGGCGCTGAGGCGGGTGGCGAGCAGGAACGACGCGCCACCCGCGGCGAAGGCCACCACGACCACCTTGACCGCGCCCGGGTCGGGGGCGATCGCGGAGGTGACCGCCAGCAGCCCGAACAGCCACAGCAGCAGCACCTGGGCGTGGGCCGGGCGGGGCGCGGTGCGCAGCAGCGCCGAGCCGGCCACGGCCAGGGTGCTGACCACCACGGCGTACGACGTCGTGCGGTCCTGGGGCAGCCGGGCGAACGGGAAGGCGACCAGCAGGGCGGTGTTCGCGGTGAGCGCCAGCCGGCAGGGGTCCAGCGGCGGAGCGCCGAGGACGTTGTGCAGCACGACGAGCGCGGCCATCAGCCCGGCGCCGGCGAGGACCGGCGCGGTGCGTCCGGCGGCCGCCACCGACAGGGCGAGCGGGAGCAGCGCCGTGAGGGCGTACGGCCAGCGCGGCCCGGTCCGCTGCACCGGCTGCCGGTCGTCTGCCGGCAGGAGGGCGGTCGTCACGGTCGGGCGTACTCGGCGTAGACCCCGCCGTAGGCGCCGGCGACCAGGCCGACGCCGCGGGCGAT
>DASTLY010000100.1:0-5767 GCA_035714445.1 Mycobacteriales bacterium | reverse complement strand
TGTACCGCGACGGCGAGCAGGTCGCCACGACGCAGCGACTGCGGCACGTCGAGCAGCCGCCGGGGGACCCCTCCGCGCACCGGTACGCCGTCGAGGCGGTCGACCTCGCGGGCAACCGGTCGGGGCTCTCGCCGGAGGTCGGCGCCGTTGCCGCCGCGGCGCCGCAGAGCGGGTCAGGGTCGCGGCTTCCGGTCGCGGTGGCGCTGCTGGTCGGGGTCGCTGGGCTGGGCCTGGTGACGGCCGCCCGGCGGCGTCGTCACGTCCCGCGGACCTGAGCCGAACGGGTGACGCCCCGGCGAGCCGGGGCCGGTCCGGTCAAGGCGTCGCCGGGGCGGCCGACATCCAAGAGCACGCAGACGACGTGGCAGCCCCTGCCGTGCCGCCCGCCGGGCGAACGGATCGCCCCGGTCCGTCGTCCGCCCGAGACGAGGACCACATGTCGGCCGTACCGTCCGCCCCGGTCGGGCACTGGTGGCACCCGCTGCGACGCCCCGCCGAGATCGTGGAGGCGACGCGCTGGATCTTCTGCCTGCTCACCGTGACGTCCCTCGCCCTCGCGCTCGCGGCCCCGCTGGCCACGGCCTCGCCCGGGATGCGGCTGGCGGCCGTCCTGGCCGCTGCCGTCCTGTGCTGCTCGCTGCTGCTGGGCTACCGGCGCCGCCGGGGAGGCCTGGCGTCCGACGTCGTGGACTCGCTCGCCATGCTCGTCCTGACCCTCGCGGCTCCCGTCCCTGCGGCGGTGCTGTCCCTGGTCTTCGCGGCGATCTGGTTCCGCACCCTGTACGGGACGACCCGCCAGGCGCTGGTGCGCTGCGCGCTGTACGCGACCGTGATGCTCGCGAGCATCCCCCTGCTGGCGTTCGTGCCCGACGACGGCCACGACGCCAGCGTCGACATCGGCCCGATCGCCGGCTCGGTGCCGACGATGTTCCTCACCGTGCTCGTCGCCCGTCACCTCGCCCGGACGGTCGGCGACCGGCGGGCCGCGGCGCAGCGGGACGAGGCGCACGTGCGCCTCGGATCGGACCTGCTGCGGGCCGCGGACGCGACGCAGCTCCAGCGGGTCGCCTGGGAAGCGGCCGCCGCCATCGGTGCGGCCACACCGGGACTGCGGCTGCTCAAGGTCGTCGAGGACGCCGCGGGCGTGGTCGTCGTCGAGGCTGCGGGAGCGTTCGCCACCGTGCCCGTCGCCCTGCCGGCGGACGTCGTCCCGACGGGGGACGAGCCGCACGACAGCGTGCTGACCGGCGAGCCGGCGCCGCCCACCGGGCCCGCCGGTGCCGCGGCGCTCGCGGCGGCCGTCGGGGACCCCTGTGCCTGGACGTCCGTCCCCTGCCCGGTCCTGCGTGACGCGCCGCGCGGCTGGCTGCTCGTCGGGTGCCCCCGGGCGGTGCCGGCGGAGGCGCTGGTCTCCCTGCGCAGCCTGGTGAACCAGGTGGCCCTCGCGGTCCGCAACGTCGAGGTGCAGCAGGACCTCACGGTGCAGGCGACGGTCGACGGTCTGACGGGCCTGGTGAACCGCACCTGCTTCACCGCGGCGCTGAGGTCGGCCCTCACCCGGGAGGCGGCGGTCCCGGTGACCGTCCTGCTGGTCGACCTGGACGACTTCAAGGACGTCAACGACCTGCTCGGGCACGCGGCCGGGGACGACCTGCTCCGCCAGGCCGCGGCACGGCTCCGCGCGGCGGTCCGCCCGCAGGACCTGTGCGCCCGCCTGGGCGGCGACGAGTTCGGCGTGCTCCTCGGCGGCGACGCCGGCGAGAGCGCCGCCGCCCGGGTCGGCCAGCGGATCGTGCGCGCGATCGCCGCCCCGATGCAGCTCGACGGCGCTCGCGACCCCGGGAGCGCTGGGAGCGCCGGGAGCCCTGGGAGCCCTGGAAGCACGGTGGTGCAGGTGGGCGCCAGCGTGGGGGTGGCGACCGCGGCAGCAGCCGACGGCCCCGAGGAGCTGGTGCACCGCGCCGACGTGGCGATGTACGCGGCGAAGGCCGCCGGCAAGGGTCGCAGCCAGGTGTTCGAGCCACGGCTGCTGCAGCAGCGTCCGGCGGCGCGTTCCTTCGACAGCGAGCTCGCCGCTGCCGCGGGCAACGGCGAGCTGGTCGTCCACTACCAGCCGATCCTGTCCCTGGCCGACGGACGGTGCACCGCGGTGGAGGCGCTGGTGCGCTGGCAGCACCCGCAGCGCGGGCTGCTCCCGCCCGGCGACTTCATCGAGGCGGCCGAGCGCACGGGTGCGATCTACGACATCGGGGCCGTCGTGCTGCGGCAGGCCTGCTCGGAGGCGGCACGGTGGCGCGCCGCCCACCCGGACGCTGCGCCCGCCGTCCACGTCAACGTCTCCCCGGCGCAGCTGGACGAGGTGTTCACCGCTCAGGTCACCGCGTGCCTGCGCGAGTTCTCGATGCCGCCGAAGCTCCTCGTCCTCGAGGTGACGGAGACCCTGCTCCTGTCGTCCAGGGCCGCCGTCGACCAGCTCGACGCGTTGGCGGCGCGGGGCGTCACGATCGCGATCGACGACTTCGGCACTGGGTACTCGGCACTGACGACCCTGCGCGTGCTGCCCGTGCAGGTGGTCAAGATCGACCGGTCGTTCGTCGCCGGCAGCCCGCACCACCCGCACGACCGCGCCGTCACCGAGGCCGTCGTCCACATGGCCGGGCAGCTCGGGCTGTCGACGGTCGCCGAGGGCGTCGAGACGGTGGAGCAGGAGCGGTTCCTGGCGTCCATCGGCACGGACGCCGTGCAGGGCTACCGCTACCTGCGGCCGGTGCCCGCGGCGGAGCTCACCGCCTGGCTCGCCGCGAACGTGGCCGAACCGGCGAGGGTGAGGGCCGGCGGAGTGGTCGTCCCGCTGGCGGCCCGCCGCAACGCCGGGCACCGCTGAGGCCGCGGCACGCCTCGACCGGTCAGGGGGGAGGGGCGGCGGTGTCGGCCGACGCCCGGCGTCCCGACTGCTTGCTGGCGTCCGGGTCCGGGTGCTCCGTCCGGTCCTGCGACTCCTCGAGCAGCAGCGCCGCCTGCTCCAGGGGCGCGGCGCTGCCGGCTGCCCGCTCCTCCGGCAGCAGCTCGGCGCGCTCGGCGACGTGTCGCGCCTCCGCGTCCGCCTCGGCGGGCGGCCCGTCGGTGGGCTCGTTCACGGGACCATCCGTGCGGGGACCCTGCTCGGCGCTGTCCACGCACCGAGCCGACCACGGCGGGCGCCGCGGCGCCAACGCAGGGGGCGGCATGCGGGGTACCGGGTGGCGCGCGGGTCCGCCGCGCACGATGCTAGGCCCTTGCCGCGGACGGCGGACATCGCGTCCGCAGGCGTCAGGACCCCCAACCGGGACCCCCACAGGAAGGTGGACACCCCCCATGAAGGCCAAGCTCGCCCTCATCTCCGGCGCTGCGGCCGGGTACGTGCTCGGCGCCCGCGCCGGTCGTCAGCAGTACGAGAAGATCGTGTCGCAGGCGACCGCGTTCTGGCAGGACCCCAAGGTCCAGCAGAAGGTCACCAGCGCCACCAACGTCGTCAAGGAGCAGGTGCCCGCGGTCAGCGAGAAGCTGACGGGCGCTGCCAAGTCCGCCACCTCGAGCAGCTCGCCGGAGCCGGCCACCCCGCCGGCACCCGTCGTCGTCGTCGGCGACGACTTCGGCACCCCGGCCCCCGTGCTCGTGGACGAGTCCCTGACCACGCCGGCCCCGACGGTCCTGGACGACCCGCTCGGCCAGCCCGCCACCCCGTTCGGCGACGACGAGTACAACCGCGGCGGCTCCGGCATCTGAGCCGCCGTCCCGCACGTTCGGCAGGACGCGGGTGGCTGCCCGGCTCACCGGCTAGACCCAGCTGGGCAGCCACATCCGCATCCGCCACTGCTGCTGCGGGATGACCTCCGCGGTCAGCACCGGCCAGAACCAGGCGGTCGCCAGCACGGCGAGGACGACCACCGCACCTGCCGCCGCGGCCCCGGCCATCCGGCGACCGGGGGGTGCCGTGCGCGGTCCGAGCACCAGGCCGAGGGCGTAGGTCAGGCCCAGCACCACGAACGGCGTGAACGCCACGGCGTAGAACGCGTAGATGGTCCGCTCCTGGTACTGGAACCAGGGCAGGTACCCGGAGGCCAGCCCCGCGAGGACAGCGCCCGCCCGCCAGTCCCGTCGCCCGGCCCACATGACGAGCAGGACGGCGATGGCCAGCGTCCCGCACCACCAGATCACCGGGTTGCCCAGCGACGTGATCGCCTTCGAGCACGTGTCCACGACGCAGCCGGCCTGCCCCTTCTCGTGGGCCTCGTAGAAGAACGACGTCGGCCGTCCCTGCACGAGCCACGACCACGGGTTCGACATGTACGTGTGGTCCGAGGTGAGCCCGCGGTGGAACTCGTACATGTCCCGGTGGTAGGCCCACAGCGAGCGGAGGGCGTCCGGCACCGGCGTGTCCCTCGGGTTCTGCGCCGCGTACTGGCGCAGGTAGCTCGCGTCGGCACGGAACCAGCCCGCCCATGACGCCGTGTAGACCGCCAGCGCCAGCGGCAGGGTGGTGGCGGCGGCCGGGAGGCCGTCGCGCACCACGGCCCCCCACCACCACCTGCGGACGCCGGCCGCCCGTCGCGCGCCGACGTCCCACAGCACGCTCATGACCAGGAAGCCGGCGAGGTAGTAGAGCCCCGACCACTTCACGCCGCAGGCCAGGCCCAGGCAGACGGCCGCGACCAGCCGCAGCGGACGCCAGCCCGTGGACGGTCCGAACCTGCCCGGCGGCTGCCCCGCGGCCCGGCGGGCGGCCACGGCGCGGGCGAGGCGGCGCCGGCTGTGGTCGCGGTCGAGGACCAGCGCGGCGAAGGCGCACAGCACCCAGAAGCTGAGGAAGATGTCGAGCAGGCTGGTCCGGCTGTGCACGAGGTGGTGACCGTCGACCGCGAGCAGCAGCCCCGCGGTGACCCCGAGCAGCGTGGACCCGAACAGGCGCCGCGCCGTCCGGGCCAGGACGAGCACCGACAGCGTGCCGACCAGGGCGGCCGAGAACCGCCACCCGAAGGAGGAGTCGGCGCCGAAGAGCCACTCCCCGACGGCGATCATCCACTTGCCGACCGGCGGGTGCACCGCGCGGTCGGTCTCCGGCAGGTAGATGTCCACGGCGCCGGTGGTGAACCGCTGGTCCGGGTCCTCCGGCCACTTGTTCTCGAAGCCCGTCTGCAGCAACGTGTACGCCTGCTTGACGTAGTAGGTCTCGTCGAACACCAGCTGGTGGGGCTGGTCCAGCCGCCAGAAGCGCAGCAGCCCCGCGACGCCGGCGACCAGGAGCGGTCCGACCCAGCCCCACATCAGGTCGGTCGGTGTGCGCCCCAGCAGGTGCCGCCGCAGCCGTGCCTCGCCCCCGGGGGACCGTGGCTGGTCATCGGCCGACATCTGCGACGACCCGGCCGGAACCGTCGCGGTCGTGGTCACCCGACGATGGTAGGTGTCGGTCCGACGGGACCGGCCGAGGCCGCGTCGGCCGCGGCGGGCCGTGCGGCTGCGGGCCCGGTGCCGTGGCGGCGGGCCGTGCCGGTGGCAGGATCGGCGCGTGGCTGACGCTCCCGGCAGGCCGTCTGCCGGCGCGGCCCCGGGCGTCCTGGTGCTGGCCGGCACCCCGATCGGCGACCCCTCCGACGCGCCACCGCGGCTGGCCCACCTGCTCGCCACCGCCGACGTCGTCGCCGCCGAGGACACCCGCCGCCTCCGGCGGCTCACCGCTGCGCTCGGGGTCACGCCCACCGGCCGGGTGGTCAGCCACCACGACCACAAC
>DASTLY010000099.1:0-7258 GCA_035714445.1 Mycobacteriales bacterium | reverse complement strand
GCGCTCCCGGCGCTCGTCGTCGCCGCGCCGCCACCACGCCTCGTCCCCCACGACCCCTCCGCGCAGGGCCCAGCCCCCCGTCTCGACCTGCACGCGCACCGGCGCGCCCGTCGCGTCGAGGACCACGTCGAGCCGGCCCAGCGGGGCGCCGGTGCCGGGGTGCTCGCGGGTCGCGACGTAGCGCCAGCCGGCCGGCCCGGCCGCACAGGAGAAGCGCTCCAGGGCGTACGGCCCGGGCTCGTGCGGCCCGCCGCCCACCAGGTAGGCCCCCCGCGGCACGGTCAGGCCCAGGAGGACAGGTAGCGGACCTGCTCCGGCGTCAGCGCGTCGAGCTCGACGCCCATCGCGGCCAGCTTGGTGCGCGCCACCTCGGCGTCGAGGTCGGCGGGCACCGCGTGCACACCGGCGGCGAGGTCGGCGGTGACCAGGTGCTCGAGCACGAGCGCCTGGACGGCGAAGCTGACGTCCATGACGGCGGGCGGGTGTCCGTCGGCGGCCGACAGGTTGACCAGGCGCCCCTCCGCGAGCAGCAGCAGCCGCCGGCCGCCCGGCAGGACGTGCTCGTCGACGTACGGCCGGACCCGGTGCACGCTCACCGCCGCGGCGCGGAGCCCGGCGACGTCGATCTCGACGTCGAAGTGCCCGGCGTTGGCGAGCACGGCGCCGTCGCGCAGCAGGCCGAAGTGCTCCGTGGTCAGCACGTCCCGGTTGCCGGTCGCGGTCAGCACGACGTCGGCGAGCGGGGCCGCCTCGCTCATCGGCAGCACCCGGTTGCCGTCGAGCACCGCCTCGAGGGCCCGTCCGGCGTCGGTCTCGGTGACGACCACCGACGCGCCGAGGCCCCGGGCCCGCTCGGCGATCCCCCGCCCGCACCACCCGTAGCCGGCGACGACGACGGTGGCACCCGCGAGCAGGGTGCCGGTGGTGCGGACGACCGCGTCGAGCGTCGACTGGCCGGTGCCGTGCCGGTTCGCCACGAGCAGCTGCGTCGCGGTGTCGTTCACGGCCATCATCGGCAGCCAGAGGGCGCCGTCGGCCGCCATCTGGCGCAGCCGGAGCACGCCGGTGGTCGTCTCCTCGCAGCCCGCGCGGACCCCGTCGCGCAGCTCCGGCCGCCGGACCAGCACCTGCACGAGGTCGCAGCCGTCGTCCAGCAGCAGGTGCGGGCGGGCCTGCAGCACCGCGTCGAGGTGGGCGGCGTAGCCCGCGCGGTCCACCCCGTGCCGGGCGTGGACCCCGACCCCCTGCTCGGCCAGCGCGGCGGCCACGTCGTCCTGCGTCGAGAGCGGGTTGGAGGCGGCGAGGTGCAGCTCGGCGCCGCCGGCCAGCAGGGTGCGGGCCAGCGCCGCCGTCTCGGGCGTGACGTGCATGCAGGCCGCGACGCGTACGCCCTGCAGCGGCCGGGCTCGGGCGAAGCGCTCCCGGAGCAGGCGCAGGACAGGCATCGAGCGCTCGGCGAAGTCGGTGCGTCGCGCGCCGCGCTCGGCCAGCGCCGGGTCGGCGACGTCGTACGGCAGCCCCGGCACCGGCCGAGCCTGCCACTTCTTTAGAGGCGCACCGACCCCGGCGCGGACCACGACACCCGCATCGTGAGCTCGACCGACGGCGCGAGGGGGTCGTCGGCGTCCACGACCGCCCGCAGCCGCAGGCCGTCCGGCAGCAGGTCCTCGATGCCCAGGCCCTCGACCTTCTGCACCACGCCGTCCACCTCGGGCAGCGGGGCGACGTCGAGCACCTCCTCGCCGTCGACCAGGGCCAGGGCGGCCCCGACGACCGCTCCGTCGTCGATGGCGTTGGCCGTGTCCTCGGCTGCCGCGCTCAGCAGCACCCGCCCGTCGGGCAGGGCGACGGCGTCGGTCGCGGCCAGGCCGACACCCGACACCTCGGGAAAGGCGTAGCGGCGCGGGGCGCGCAGCGGCACGGTCGCGGGGTCCCGGCGGCCGATCAGCGCGTCGAGCAGCGCGGGCAGGTCGACGTCGACGCTGGCGCTCGGCACACCCGCGGCCAGGTTGCCGCGCTGGAACCAGCGCAGCACCGCGCCGTTGCGCGCCACGCCCTCGAGGTTGAGCTGGCCGTCGGGGATGTCCAGGGTGCGGGCCACGGCGTCGTACAGCGCGTCCAGGCTGCCGACCGTGACCGCCGGCTCGTCCTCGCCCGTCACCAGGACACCGCGCCGGCGGGCAGCGGTGGCGCCACCGCCGAGCAGCAGCACCCCCGGCCGGCCGGAGTGGTCGACCCGGCAGGCCGCCTCCAGGTCGGGCTTGAGGTGCTTGGTGCCGTCGGCCTCGCTGAAGACGTCGTGGCCCTCGACGGGCGGGAACACCCGCAGCCGGCGTACGGCGCCGTCCACGAGCCAGGCGACGTGCGTCGCGTCGTCCTGCGCGACGAGCCAGCCACGCCCGAGCGGGGCCAGCGCCGAGGCCGCCCGGACCGGGGAGCCGTCGTCGAAGCGCAGCGCGCGCGTCCCCTCCACGTGCACCTGCACCGTGCGCTCCGTCCGCCAGGCGACCGGAGCCGCTCGTGCCGAGCAGCCTGCCCCGCGCCGGCGCCCGGCAGACCCGCTATCGAGCGCCCAGCTCGGCAAAGGTGTCGGCGACCCAGTCGGCGACGTAGGAGCTGACGAACGGCAGGTGGTCCAGGCCGCAGTGCTCGGTCGCGCCCTCCTCGAGGCTGAACACCCGCAGCTCGCGGTTGGGGCTGTTCACCGCCTGGTCGTACGAGCGGTGGGCGTAGGACAGCGGGATCTGCCGGTCGTTCGCCCCGTGGGCGATGAGGAACGGCACGGTGATCTGCTCGACGACGCCGTCGAGGTTGACCGCGTCCGCCATGTCCAGGAACGTCTCGACGTCCGGCGAACCCCAGACCCACAGCACGTGCTCCCAGTAGTGCGGGACCGGCCGCTCACCCTCGCGCAGGACGCGGCGGCGCTGCACCGCGCCCCAGTCGTGGTTGGCGCCCCAGGCGACGACCAGCGCCAGGCGCTTCTCGAAGGCCGCGGCGCGGGGCGCGTAGTAGCCGCCCAGCGACCAGCCGGCCAGCCCGATCCGGGCCGGGTCGACGTCGTCCCGGCCGAGCAGGAAGTCCACGCAGGCAGCCGCGGCGCCCTCGGTGTCGATGCGCGCCGTCAGCCCGCCGAGGCGCAGCGCCTCGCCGGTGCCGGGCGTGTCGACCATCAGGCAGGAGATGCCGCGGGCGGCCAGCTCTTCCCAGTGCCCGGAGGCGTAGATGTGCTCCTTGGTGCTGTCCAGGCCGTTCCACATGATCATGACGGGTACGGGACCGTCCGCCGCGGCGGGCGCGACGCTGAGGTAGGCGGGCAGCGTCGTGCCCTCGTACGGGATCGCCACCCGGGTCACCCGGCCGCCGTCCTTGCGCTCGAAGGCCTTCTGCTGCAGCTCCAGGACCCGCGAGTAGGTCGGCAGCCGGGTGGGGTCGGAGTGGGAGAGCATCCGCTCGGCCTGGCACAGGTAGTTGGTGGCCCGGGCATAGAGCTGGCCCGCCGTACGGGCGTGGCCGGCCTTGTCCGCCGCCTCCGCCTGGCCCACGAGCTGGTCGGTGAGCGCGGTCCAGGAGCGCAGGAAGTCCACGCTCGCGCTGTCCTCGCCGCGGGCGGCGGCCTCGCGGATCGGCCGGCACGCGCGGTCGACCTCGTCGATCGTGCCGCCGCTGTTGAGCGTGGCCACGACCCCCAGGTTCCAGACGTAGTTGCCGGGAAAGTACTCGAACACGACAGTCCTCCTTCAGTGGCTGACGGGGCCGGGCAGCACTGCGGACCAGCCGCCGTCCACCATCAGATTTGCTCCGGTGACGTACGACGCCTCGTCGCTGGCCAGGAACACCGCGCAGTTGACGACCTCGGCGGGTGTGCCGACCCGCCCGAGCGGGATGTGCTCGGCGATGCCGAGCAGCGGGGAGTCCGCCGCGGACAGGTCCAGGGTGGTGGCGGGGGTCGCGATCATGCCGGGGCTGATGCTGTTGGCCCGGATGCCGTACCGCGCCCCCTCCCCCGCGAGCTGCCGGGCCATGGCCACCACCGCGCCCTTGCTCGCGGTGTGCGCGATCCGGGGGTTGGTGACCGAGCCGGTCACGCCGGCGGTCGACCCGATCAGCAGCACGCTGCCGCCACCGCGCGCGACCAGGTGCGGCCACACGTGCTTGGTGGGCAGGAAGACGATGTCGATCTCGTTGCGCATGACAAAGGACCAGTCCGCGTAGCTGGTCTCGGCCACCGGCGAGAACCGGGTGGCGCCCGCGTTGTTGTAGAGCACGTCGATGCCGCCGTGCCGCTGCGCCGCGGCGTCCACCCAGGCCTTGACGGCGGGCTCGTCGCCCAGGTCGAGGGGGTGGGTGCTGTCCATCTCTCCGCCGCCGGCCCGCACCAGCTCGACGGTCTCGGCCGCGCCCGCGGCATTGACGTCCGTGCCGACGACGACGGCACCCTCGGCGGTGAACCTCAGCGCCGCTTCCCGCCCCTGCCCGCTGCCCGTGCCGGTGATGAGCACGACCTTCCCGGCGAGGCGGCTCAAGGAGCCGCCGCCAGGGCGTCGCTGATCGACTTGACGCCGCCGTGCGCGCTCATCCCGCCGTCGACGGCGATCTCGGCCCCGGTGATGTACGAGGCGTCGTCGCTGAGCAGGAAGCGAACCAGCGGCACGATGTCCTCGATCGTGCCGACCCGGCCCAGGGGGGTCTCGGCGAGGTGGCTGGTGCGGAAGGCGGGCCGCGCCGAGCGGCTCATCGCCGTCTCGATCCAGCCCGGGTGCACGGTGTTGACCCGGATCGCCCGCGGGCCCAGCTCGAGGCTGGCCGCCTTGGCCACCCCGCGCAGGGCCCACTTGCTCGCGGTGTAGGCGACCGCGTAGTGCCCCGTCAGCGCGGCCACCGACCCGACGACGACGATCGAGCCGCCGCCGGTCATGAGCGGCGCCAGCGTCTGGATGCCGAGCACCGTGCCGGTGACGTTGACGGCGTAGACCCGGGCCAGGTCGGCGGGATCGACGGTGGTGACCCGTTCCCGCCAGGTGATGCCGGCGTTGGCGACCAGCCCGTCGACCCGGCCGTACCGCTCGGCGAGGTCCGCGCCCAGCGCCTGCCAGCCGGCGGCGTCGGCGACGTCCTGCTGCCGGAACTCGACGCCGGGCAGCTCCTCGGCGGGCTCCGCGGTGACGTCGAGGCCGACGACCGTGCCGCCCTCAGCGGCCAGCGCGCGGGCGAAGGCGGCGCCCTGCCCCTGGCCGGCCCCGGTGACGACGATGACCCTGCCGGTGCGGCCCGCCGTCATGAGACGGCCGAGCGGACCGGCATGCGGGAGCGGGCCCGGCGTACGGGCGGCAGCGTGAGGCCGGCCACCACGGTGTTGCGGAGGGTGCCGATGCCCTCGACCGTCATCTCCACGACGTCCCCCACCTGCAGCGGCGCCGGGTCGATGCGCCCGCGCAGGCCCCACAGCTCGGCCATGCACCCGCCGTTGCCGCAGGTGCCGGAGGCCAGGACGTCGCCGGGACGCACCACCGTGCCGCGGGAGGCGTAGCTGACCAGCTCCTCGAACGGCCAGGCCATGTGGGACAGGTTGTCCTCGCCGTACTGGACGCCGTTGACCGAGACGCGCAGCGCCAGCGACAGGAAGCCCTCGTCGTCGCGGTGCGGGGCCAGCTCGTCGGCGGTGACCAGCCAGGGGCCGAGGGTGGTGGCGCTGTCCTTGCCCTTGGCCGGGCCGAGCCCGACGGCCATCTCCCGCCGCTGCAGGTCACGGGCCGACCAGTCGTTGAAGATCGTGTAGCCGAAGACGTGGTCGACCGCCTGCTCCGGCGTCAGCGAGGCGCCGGGGATCCCGTCGACGGCCCCGACCACCACGGCGACCTCGAGCTCGTAGTCCAGCTGCTCGCAGCCCGGCGGCACGGCGACGTGGTCGTGCGCGCCGATCAGGTTGGCCGGGTTGGCGAAGTAGAAGGTCGGCGCCTGGAACCACTGCTCGTGCAGCGGGATGCCGCGGCCGGCGACCATGCCCTGGTTGTGCTCCTCGAAGGCGAGGAAGTCGCGCACCGAGGGCGGCGCGAGCGGGGGCAGCAGCCGGACGTCGGCCACCGGCACCGGCGGGGTGGCCAGGGCGGCCTGCCCGGCGCGCAGCGCGGCGGGCAAGCCGGCCCGGACCAGGTCCAGCACGGTGGTGCCGGCCGGCAGCGGGTGCAGCAGGGCGGTCCCGTCGGCGTCCTGCTCGACGACACCGGCGCGAACCTCTCGGCTGGCAGCCAGTTTTTCGTACGTGGCGAACTTCATGGGTGTCCGTCCTCAGACCGGCGGGGCCACGAACAGGCCCTTGTCCGGGTCGTTGCTGCGGGCGGCGACGCGTGCTGTCCGGACAGCCGTCACTTGATCGCGACCGGGTGAACCGGTGCGCCCACAGCACCGGTCACAGCGAGCGGGGCCGCCGCGAGGAAGAAGTCCCACTGCCCGTCGGTGGCGCAGTCGGCGGCGAGGGCGTCCAGGTCCCACATCTCCCCGACATAGAGCCCCATGTTGGGGATCACCACCTGGTGCAGTGGCTGGAACGCGTGGTCGAACTCGTTCGGCCGCACCTCGAAGCCCCAGGTGTCGGTCGCGATCGCCGCAATCTCGGTGTCGTGCAGCCAGTCGACGGTGGTGAACGACAGCCCGGGAGCGGCGCCGCCGGCGTAGTCGCCCCAGCCGTCCCGTCGAGTCCGCGCCAGCTGCCCCGTGCGCACCAGGACGATGTCGCCGCGACCGACCCGGGCGCTGTCGCCCTGCGAGGCGATGGTGGCCTCGAGATGCTCGGCGGTGATGGCGAACCCGTCCGGCAGCTCGCCGTCCACCCCGCAGGCGCGGCCGACGTCGAGCAGGACCCCGCGGCCGGCCAAGCGGCCCTCGACGGTCTCGATGCCGGTCACGCAGTCGCCCGAGCCGGTGACCACATCGCCCGCCCGGCGGCCGTTCCAGGCCATGCCGTGGTCGAAGATGTGGCCCAGGCCGTCCCACTGCGTCGAGCACTGCAGCGGCATGGTGATCATGTCGTCGGCGCCGCCGATCCCGTGCGGAAAGCCCTGCTTGCCCAGCTCCGCGTCGGTACCGGTGTCCATCATCACGTGCAGCGGGTTGATCCGGCGGCGCCAGCCCTTCTGAGGGCCGTCGTTGTCGAACGACTGGGTCAGCGAGAACGCGGCTCCCCGGCGGATCAGCGCCGCCGCGGCGAGCCGCGTGCCGTCGTCCAGGAAGTTGAGCGTGCCGCGGACGTCGTCCGGCC
>DASTLY010000098.1:0-1737 GCA_035714445.1 Mycobacteriales bacterium | reverse complement strand
TGCCTGCCGACCGCGTGCACGCCATGCCGGCGAGCGACGGCCCCGACGGGAACGACGCCGAGGCCGCCGCCTGGCGCTACGCCCAGGAGCTCGAGGCCGCGTGCCAGCCGACGGAGCGCGACGGCGTTCCGGCGTTCGACGTGCTGCTGCTGGGCGTCGGGCCCGACGGCCACGTGGCGTCGCTGTTCCCCGAGCACGGCGGCGTCTACGAGGACGAGCGCACGGTGATCGGCGTGCACGGCGCACCGAAGCCACCGCCCACCCGCATCTCGCTGACCGTCCCCGCCATCCGGCAGGCATCACAGGTCTGGCTCGTCGTGTCGGGCGCGGACAAGGCCTCCGCCGTGTCGATGGCGCTGTCCGGAGCCGGTCCGGTGCAGGTGCCCGCGGCCGGCGTGTCGGGAAAGCGGGCGACGCTGTGGCTGCTGGACGCCGCCGCGGCACAGCGCCTTCCGGCGGGCCTGGCCCGGCGCACCAGTCCCTGACAGGGTGGACGCGTGACGTCGTCGCCGGTCCAGCTGCACCTGTGTCAGGACGCGGCAGCCGACTCGCTGCTGTCCCGCGACCCCCTGGCGCTGCTGATCGGCATGCTGCTCGACCAGCAGGTGCCCATGGAGAAGGCCTTCCGCGGGCCCGCGGTGCTGCTGGAACGGCTCGGTGCCGGCGCCGACGCGTCCCTGGACGCCGAGGCGGTCGCCGGTCATCCCGATCTCGCGGGGCTCTTCGCCCAGGTGCCGGCCATCCACCGCTTCCCGCGCTCGATGGCCGACCGGGTCGCCGCCCTGTGCGCCTACCTCGTCGAGCACCACGACGGCCGCGCCGCCGCCGTCTGGGAGTCGGCCGACACGGGCCGTGAGCTGCTGCGCCGGCTCACCGCGCTGCCGGGGTTCGGCGACCAGAAGGCGCGCATCTTCGTGGCGCTGCTGGGCAAGCAGCTGGGCGTCCGGCCGCCGGGCTGGCGCGAGGCGGCCGGCTCCTACGGGGACGACGGCGCGCGGCGCAGCATCGCCGACGTCACCGACCCGGCGAGCCTGCTGGAGGTGCGGGCGTTCAAGCAGGAGTCCAAGCGGCAGGCCAAGGAACGCCCGGCCGGCGCGGCACGCTGACCGCGGTGCAGTTCAGCGAGGCGCCCGTGGTGCGCGTCGTCCCGGACCCGGACTGCCCCCTGCCCCCCGACGTGTGGCCGGCCACCATCCCCGCCGTGGCGCAGCTGGTGCGCGACGGGCTCGACCTGGACCCCGGCGTCACGTTCCTCGTCGGCGAGAACGGGTCGGGCAAGTCCACCCTGGTCGAGGCGCTGGCCATCGCCTACGGACTGTCGCCGGAGGGCGGGACGCCGTTCGGCCGGCACGCGACCCGGCCCAGCGAGTCACCGCTGCACACCGCCATCCGCCTGCAGCGCGGCCTCGGCGGGCGCCGGTGGGGTTTCTTCCTGCGAGCCGAGACGATGCACGGCTGGTACACCTACGCGGAGGAGCACCCCGGCAAGCACGACCCGCGGTTCCACGAGATGAGCCACGGCGAGTCGTTCCTGGCGCTCCTCGACGCCCGGTTCGACTCCACCGGCTTCTACTGCCTCGACGAGCCGGAGGCCGCGCTGTCGTTCTCCTCGACGCTCTCGCTGATGGCAGCCTTCGACCGGCTCAGACTCGACGGTTCGCAGGTGGTCTGCGCGACCCATTCCCCCGTGCTGGCCTCCCTGCCGGGAGCCCGCCTGCTCGAGGTCGGCGCGTGGGG
>DASTLY010000097.1:0-10504 GCA_035714445.1 Mycobacteriales bacterium | reverse complement strand
CGACGGCCCCCGGCCCCGGCAGCGCTTCCGGCCCCTGCCGGGCACGATGAAGGGCCCGACCCGGTACGAGAAAGGACAGCCACGAGGCGAACCGACCAGGCCGCGCGCCCGCTTCCCACCAGTGCCAGGGGGATCCGGACGCGGGCGGCGCTGGTGTCCGCGGCTCGCGAGATCTTCGCCCGGGACGGCTACGTCGCCGCCCGGATCAACGACATCTCGCAGCGGGCCGAGGTCGCCACGGGCTCGTTCTACACCTACTTCAACAACAAGGCGGAGATCTTCACCGCGGTCTTCGACGCCGTGCAGGAGGAGATGCTGCACCCGCGGATCGCCGCGGACGGTGCGCACGACGACATCGTGGCGCACATCGAGGCGAACAACCGCGCCTACCTCGAGCTGTACCGGAGCAACGCCGCGCTGATGGCCGTCATCGAACAGATGGTCACGGTCAACGACGAGTTCCGGGCGATGCGCCGCGAGCGGGGGCGGGCCTTCGCCGCCCGCAACGCCCGCAGCATCAGCCGCCTGCAGGCCCAGGGCCTGGCCGACCCCGACCTCGACGCCGACGTGGCCGCCCGCGCCATCTCCGGGATGGTCAGCCGGCTCGCCTACGCCACGTTCGTCCTGGAGGACGACGTCCCCTTCGAGACGCTGGTGGCGACCACGACCCGGCTCTGGGTCAACGCCCTGCGCATCCCCGTGGGCGAGGCGCCGACCGCGGCCGGGGGCGACGGCGTCGCGGCCGCGGCGCACCGGCACCCGTAGCAGCCGGCGGGGCGGGGCAGGCTGCTGCCATGCCGAACCGCCTGGCCGCGTCCACCAGCCCGTACCTGCTGCAGCACCGGGACAACCCGGTCGACTGGTGGGAGTGGGGACCCGAGGCGTTCGCCGAGGCCCGCCGCCGCGACCTGCCCGTGCTGCTGTCGGTCGGCTACGCCGCCTGCCACTGGTGCCACGTCATGGCGCACGAGTCGTTCGAGGACGAGGCGACAGCCGCGCTGATGAACGAGAACTTCGTCAACATCAAGGTGGACCGCGAGGAGCGGCCGGACGTGGACGCCGTCTACATGGAGGCCGTGCAGGCGATGACCGGCCACGGCGGCTGGCCGATGACCAGCTTCCTCACCGCCAGGGGGGAGCCGTTCTTCTGCGGGACCTACTGGCCGGACCGGCGGCGCGGCGGGATGCCCAGCTTCCGCGAGGTGCTGGAGTCGGTGGCCGGCACCTGGCGCACCCGACGGCACGAGGTGGAGACGGCCGGCGCCGACGTGGTCGCCCGGCTGTCCCGGCCGGCCGCGCCGGCGACCGCGGACATCACACCCGAGCTGCTCGACGCGGCCGGTGCGTCGCTGCGGTCGTCGTACGACGGGGTGCACGGCGGTTTCGGGGGAGCGCCGAAGTTCCCGCCGTCGATGGTGCTGGAGGCGCTGCTGCGCGCGCACGCCCGCACGGGGCAGGGCCTGGAGCTGGTGGCGCACACCTGCGAGGCGATGGCCCGCGGCGGGATGTACGACCAGCTCGCCGGCGGCTTCGCCCGCTACAGCGTGGACGCCGCCTGGACCGTCCCGCACTTCGAGAAGATGCTGTACGACAACGCGCTGCTGCTGCGGGTCTACCTGCACTGGTGGCGGGCCTCGGGGTCGGAGACCGCCCGCCGGGTCGCCCTCGAGACCGGCGAGTTCCTGCTGCGCGACCTGCGTACGCCCCAGGGCGGCTTCGCCTCGGCGCTGGACGCGGACACCGACGGCGAGGAGGGGCTGACGTACGTCTGGACGCCCGGGCAGCTGGTCGAGGTGCTGGGGGAGGACGACGGCCGGTGGGCGGCGCTGCAGCTCGACGTCACCCCGGGCGGCACGTTCGAGCGCGGGACGTCGGTGGCCCAGCGGCTGCAGGAGCCGGACGACCTCCCGCGGTACGAGCGGGTGCGCGCCGCGCTGCTCGAGGCGCGCGCGCGGCGCCCGCAGCCGGGCCGCGACGACAAGGTGGTCACCGCCTGGAACGGCCTCGCGGTCGCCGCGCTTGCGGAGGGCGGCGTGCTGCTGGACCGGCCGGACTGGACCGAGGCCGCCGCGGGCTGCGCGGACCTGCTGACGCGGCTGCACACGGTCGAGGGCAGGCTGCTGCGCACCTCCCGGGACGGGGTGGCGGGCCGCAACGCCGGCGTCCTCGAGGACTACGCCGACCTGGCGGAGGGGCTGCTGGCGCTGTACCAGGTCGACGGGGACGAGCGGCGGCTCATCGCCGCCGGCGCGCTGCTGAACGTGGTGCTGGAGCACTTCGGCGACGGGGCCGGGGGCCTGTTCGACACCGCCGACGACGCCGAGCAGCTGGTCCGGCGGCCCCAGGACCCCACCGACGGCGCGACGCCGGGCGGCACCAGCGCCGCCGCCTCGGCGCTGCTGACCTACGCGGCGCTGACCGGCTCCGCCGTGCACCGCGCCGCAGCGGAGGCGGCGCTGGGCACCCTCGCGCCGCTGTTCGCCCGGCACGCCCGCTTCACCGGCTGGGGGCTGGCCGCGGCCGAGGCGCTGCTTGCCGGGCCCGCCGAGGTCGTCGTGCTCGACCGCCCGGACCTGCTCGCCGTCGCCCGTCGCGCCACCGCGCCCGGTGCGGTCGTCGTGACCGGCGGCCCGCTGGCACAGGGCCGGGAGAGCGGGGCGGCGTACGTCTGCCGCGGCTTCACCTGCGAGCTGCCCACCACCGACGCCGCCCGCCTGCGCGAGCAGCTCGCGGTCGTCCTCCCTGACTGACCGGCAGGCCGGAACAGCCGGCCGCCTCCGCAAGTTGTGCAACACTGTAATCGTGTAAGCACCACGACGGAGGAGACCAGCATGCGGTACGACAAGCAGTTCAGGATGGGCCCGCGCGGGATGCGTGGGGGAGGCGGCCCGCGAGGTGCCGGGCGCCGCGAGGAGGCGGACGTCCCGTCGGCCGAGGGCATCGAGGGCTGGTTCGCCGGTCGGCTGCCCGACGGCTGGTTCGAGGGCCCGCCGGAGGTCACGGTGGACCGCGACGAGGTCCTCGTGGTCGGCCGGGTGAGCGCCCCGGAGGCGGGCCCGGACGCGGCCGCTGCCTCACCGGCAGCGACCGCACAGGCGGAGGCGGGCCGCATCGCCCGGTTCCGGGAAAGCACCCGCGACGAGCGGATCGCGATCGCCCGCGAGGCCGAGCACCGCTACGGGCGGCACGTCGCCTGGGGCGCGCAGGCCGGCAGCACGCGGCAGGTGTTCACCACCCTGTCAGTCCCGGTGATGACGCGGCTGCGCCAGCCGGAGCGGCAGGTGCTCGACACGCTGGTCGCGGCCGGCGTGGCGCGGAGCCGCTCGGAGGCGCTGGCGTGGAGCGTGCGGCTGGTCGGCGAGCACGCCGAGTCCTGGCTCGGCGAGCTGCGCGAGGCGATGAAGGCGGTCGACGAGGTGCGCCAGCAGCCGCCGGTCGGCTAGCCGGCCTGCCAGCGGGCGCGCAGGTCGTCGGGGACGCGGACCGGCCGGCCGTCCCCGTCGACCAGGACGTACGTCGTACGGACCGTGCAGCACAGCCGCTCCCCGACGCGGACGGCGAGCACCAGCACCCAGCTGGTGCCGCCGATGCGCTCGCACCGGGCGTCGACCTCGACCACGTCGCCGTAGCGGGCCGACGAGGCCCACTCGAGGGTGCTGGCCTTGACCTTCATGTCCAGGTCGCGGGCGAGCAGGGCGTCGTACGGGATGCCGACCGCCGCGAACCAGGCGGTGCAGGCCTCGTCGGCCCAGGTCAGGTAGTGCGCGTTGAACACCACGCCCTGCCCGTCGATCTCCGCGTAGCGCACCGGGGCGGCCCAGGCGCGCACCACGGCGCTGCCCTCAGGCACCCGGGTAGCGGTAGGTCGCGAGGCTGACGGCGATGTAGTGCGAGGCGAAGGCGAGCAGCGTGAACGCGTGGAACACCTCGTGGAAGCCGAACCAGCGGGGCGACGGGTCGGGCCGGCGCCGGGCGTAGACGACGGCGCCCGCGCTGTAGAAGAGCCCGCCGAGCAGCAGCATGACCAGCACGGCCAGGCCGCCCTCGCGGTAGATGTCGGGGATCACCCCGAGGGCCACCCAGCCGAGCGCGAGGTAGAGCCCGGTGAACAGCCACCGCCCCCGCCGGGGCAGCAGGTTGCGCGCGAGGATCCCGACGGCGGCGCCACCCCACACCAGGCCGAACACCACCCAGCGGGTCACCCCGTCCAGCAGCAGCAGCGCGAACGGCGTGTAGGTCCCAGCGATGAGCACGAAGATCATCGAATGGTCGAGGCGCTCCATGACGGAGCGGGCCCGCGGTGACCAGGCCCCCCGGTGGTACGCGGCGGACGTCCCGAACAGCAGCGCCACGGACGTCGCGTAGACCGTGGCCGCCGTGGTGGCCCGGGCACCCTCGGCCAGGATGATGATCACCGTGCCGGTGACCAGCGACGCCGCGAAGGCGGCCTGGTGCAGGACCCCGCGAAGCCGCGGTTTCACCAGCTCGACGACGTCGTGCAGGCGTTCCTCGAGCGCGTCCTGCATCGAGCCCTCCTTCCGTGCGGTGCTCAGGGTCACAGGGCTCGGGCGCGGGCGCGCGGGTACCATCCTGCCACTCCCGCCGACGCCCGCCACTCGGCGATCACGTCCGGCCACCTCGATGGAGAGGACAGCATGACCACCACGTCCAGCATCCCCGGCCTCGACAGCGCACCCACCCGCAACGCCGCGTTGCTGGCGTGGGTACGGGAGGTCGCGGAGCTCACGACGCCGGAACGGGTGGAATGGGCCGACGGTTCCGAGCAGGAGTGGCAGCGCCTGACCACGCTGCTGGTCGAGGCGGGCACGTTCACCCGGCTCGACGAGACCAAGCGGCCCAACAGCTTCTACGCCGCCTCCGACCCGACCGACGTCGCCCGCGTCGAGGACCGCACCTACATCTGCTCCGCGAAGCAGGAGGACGCCGGCCCCACCAACAACTGGATGGACCCCGCGCAGATGCGCGAGACGCTCCAGCCGCTGTTCGCCGGCTGCATGCGCGGTCGCACGATGTACGTCGTCCCGTTCTGCATGGGCCCGCTCGGCGGCCGGATCAGCCAGTACGGCGTGGAGATCACCGACAGCCCCTACGTCGTCGTCAGCATGAAGATCATGACGCGGATGGGCAGCGCGGCGCTCGAGGAGATCGGTGAGGACGGCTTCTTCGTACCGGCCGTGCACACCGTGGGCGCACCGCTCGAGGACGGCCAGCAGGACGTCCCGTGGCCGTGCAGCGACACCAAGTACATCGTCCACTACCCCGAGACCCGGGAGATCTGGTCGTACGGCTCGGGCTACGGCGGCAACGCCCTGCTCGGCAAGAAGTGCTTCGCGCTGCGCATCGCCAGCGTGATGGCCCGGGACGAGGGCTGGATGGCCGAGCACATGCTCATCCTCAAGCTCACCCCGCCGACCGGTGAGCCGAAGTACGTCACGGCGGCCTTCCCGAGCGCCTGCGGCAAGACCAACCTGGCGATGCTCACCCCGACGATCCCGGGCTGGACGGTCGAGACGGTCGGCGACGACATCGCGTGGATGCGCTTCGGGGAGGACGGCCGGCTGTACGCGATCAATCCCGAGGCCGGCTTCTTCGGCGTCGCCCCCGGCACCGGCGAGGACACCAACGCCAACGCGGTGCAGACGTTCACCGGCAACTCCATCTTCACCAACGTGGCGCTGACCGACGACGGCGACGTCTGGTGGGAGGGCCTCACCGAGGAGCCCCCGGCCCACCTGACGGACTGGAAGGGCAACTCCTGGACGCCGGAGTCCGGCACCCCGGCGGCCCACCCCAACTCCCGCTTCACCACGCCGGCCGGGCAGTGCCCGACGATCGCGCCGGAGTGGGAGGACCCGGACGGCGTGCCGATCTCGGCGATCCTGTTCGGCGGCCGGCGCGCCTCGGCGGTCCCCCTGGTGACCGAGTCCCGCGACTGGCAGCACGGCGTGTTCCTGGGCATGAGCGTGTCGTCCGAGACCACGGCCGCCGCCGCCGGCGCCATCGGCCAGCTGCGCCGCGACCCGTTCGCGATGCTGCCGTTCTGCGGCTACAACATGGCCGACTACGCGCAGCACTGGCTCGACATCGGCAACGACACCGACGCGGACAAGCTGCCGAAGATCTACTACGTCAACTGGTTCCGCAAGGACGCCGGCGGCAGGTGGCTGTGGCCCGGGTTCGGCGAGAACAGCCGGGTCCTCAAGTGGATCGTCGACCGGATCGAGGGGCGCGGCACCGGCGTGAGCACCCCGATCGGGACGCTGCCGTCCGCGGACGCGCTCGACCTCGACGGCCTGGACATCCCGGCCGCCGACCTCGACCTGCTGCTGTCGGTGGACACCGAGGTGTGGACGCAGGAGGCCGACCTCATGGACGACTACTTCGCCCAGTTCGGCGACCACTTCCCCGCCGCTCTCGCGCAGGAGCACGCGGCGCTCAAGGAACGCCTCGCGCAGGGTTGAGCCCGCTGCCCGGGGCTAGGCTGCGGGCGCCGGGCAGGTGCGGTCGAGGAGGCGTCGGGTGACAGTGCGTGACCTCGTCTACGGCGTGTACGAGCGCCGGCTGGCCCGCACCCTCGCCCGCCGCGGCGGCGCCTCGCCCCGGCACGTCGGCGTCATCCTCGACGGCAACCGCCGCTGGGCGCGCTCGGTCGGCGCCGCCAGCGCCGAGGGCCACCAGCGCGGCGCCGACAAGATCGTCGACCTGCTGCGCTGGTGCGACGACGCCGGCGTCGAGGTGGTCACGCTGTGGCTGCTGTCGACGGACAACCTGTCGAGGCCCGAGCCCGAGCTGGCGCCGCTGCTGCGGATCATCGAGGGTGTCGTGGTCGACCTGGCCGGTGCCGGCAACCGGTGGACGCTGAACATCGTCGGCGCCCTCGACCTGCTGCCCGCCGACACCGCCCGGCTGCTCAAGGAGACCGCCGCGTCGACCGGCGGGCGGCCGGGCGTGCTGGTCAACGTCGCCGTCGGCTACGGCGGGCGCCGCGAGATCACCGACGCGGTGCGCAGCCTGCTCAGCGCGCACGCCGCGCAGGGTGCCACGATCGACGAGATCGTCGCGGACCTCGACGTCGACCACATCGCCGAGCACCTCTACACCAAGGGCCAGCCCGACCCGGACCTGGTCATCCGCACCAGCGGCGAGCAGCGCCTGTCAGGCTTCCTGCTCTGGCAGAGCGCGCACAGCGAGTTCTACTTCTGCGACGCCTACTGGCCGGACTTCCGTCGCGTGGACTTCCTGCGCGCCCTGCGGGCGTACGCCGCCCGGCACCGCCGCTACGGCACCTGACTCCGCGCCGCTCTGTCCCGCTTGTCTGCCCGCAGCAACGTGGCCGGGCCCGTACGCCGTTGCTGCGGGCAGACAAGCGAAGGGCGTTCACCTGACGGTGCCGCGTGTCGTACGGCCCTCGCGCCCGGCGCCGTCCTAGCGTCGTTGGCACCGGGAGACGCCACAGCAGCCAGGGGAGCCCCATGACGACGTACGTGCTCGACACCTCGGTCCTGCTCTCCGACCCCGGTGCCATGGGGCGCTTCGACGAGCACGAGGTGGTCCTGCCGCTCGTGGTCATCAGCGAGCTCGAGGGCAAGCGCGACCACCCGGAGCTCGGCTGGTTCGCCCGGCAGGCCCTGCGGGTGCTCGACGACCTGCGGATCGCGTACGGCCGGCTCGACCAGCCGGTCCCGGTGGGCAGCGGCACGCTGCGGGTCGAGCTCAACCACTCGAGCGTGGAGGCGCTGCCGGCCGGCTTCCGGGTCGCCGAGAACGACACCCGCATCCTCGCCGTGGCGGCCAACCTCGCGGCGGAGGGCGTCGACGTGGTGCTGGTCAGCAAGGACCTCCCGCTGCGGGTGAAGGCCGCCGCCGTCGGGCTGGCGGCGCAGGAGTACCGCGCCGAGCTGGCCGTCTCGAGCGGCTGGACAGGCATGACCGAGCTGTCGGTGCACGCGCAGGACCTGGACGCGCTGTACGCCGACGGTGTCCTCGACCTGCCCGAGGCCCGCGAGCTGCCGACCCACACCGGGCTGGTGCTGCTGTCGCCCCGCGGCTCCGGTCTCGGTCGGGTCGCCCCGGACAAGTCGGTACGGCTGGTGCGCGGCGACCGCGACGCGTTCGGGGTGCACGGCCGCAGCGCCGAGCAGCGGATCGCCGTCGAGCTGCTGCTCGACCCGGACGTCGGCATCGTCTCGCTCGGTGGCCGCGCCGGCACCGGCAAGAGCGCGCTGGCGCTGTGCGCGGGCCTCGAGGCGGTGCTGGAGAAGCGCACGCAGAAGAAGGTCGTGGTGTTCCGGCCGCTGTACGCGGTCGGCGGCCAGGAGCTGGGCTACCTGCCCGGCGACGCCGCCGAGAAGATGGGCCCGTGGGCGCAGGCGGTGTTCGACACGCTCGGCGCGCTGGTCTCGCCGGACGTGATCGAGGAGGTGCTCGCCCGCGGGCTGCTCGAGGTCCTGCCGCTGACCCACATCCGCGGCCGCTCGCTGCACGACGCGTTCGTGATCGTGGACGAGGCGCAGTCGCTGGAGCGGGGCGTGCTGCTGACCGTGCTGTCCCGGCTCGGCTCGGGCAGCCGGGTCGTGCTCACCCACGACGTCGCTCAGCGCGACAACCTCAGGGTCGGCCGGCACGACGGGGTCGCCGCGGTGATCGAGGCGCTCAAGGGCCACCCGCTGTTCGCGCACGTCACGCTCACCCGCAGCGAGCGCTCGCCGATCGCCGCGCTGGTCACGGAGATGCTGGAGGACCTGCCGCTCTGAGCGCCCGGACCGCGGCGGCGTCCGGCGCGACCAGCGCGGCCGCCGCGGCGCCGGCCGCCTCGCCGGTGTCCAGCGCGCGGACGGCCTGCTTCACCGCGGGGACGGCGGCGGGCGCGGCGCTGAGCTCCCGGACGCCGAGGCCGACCAGGAGCCCGGTGGCGCGCGGGTCGGCGGCCAGCTCGCCGCACACCGCGACCAGCGCCTGCCCGGCGCCCCGGCAGACCGCGGCGACCAGTGCCAGCACCCCCGGGTCGTACGCGTCGGCGAGCTCGGTCAGGGCGGGGGCGCCGCGCTCGGCCGCCAGGGCGTACTGCGTCAGGTCGTTGGTGCCGATGCTGAAGAAGTCGACGTGCGGCGCGAACGCCGCGGTCTTGAGCGCGGCTGCCGGCACCTCGACCATCATCCCGACCTGCAGGTCGGCCGGGGGCGGTCGGCCGTCGCGGGCGACCGCGTCGGTGAGCACCTGCCGGGCCGCGGTGAGCTCCGCCAGCGTGCTGACCATCGGGAACATCACGCTGACCGGCGTGCGGTGCGCCGCCCGCACGACGGCGAGCAGCTGGTCGGCGAGCAGCCCGGGGCGGGCCAGGGACAGCCGCAGCCCGCGTACGCCGAGGAAGGGGTTGGCCTCGACCGGCCCCGGCAGGTAGCGCAGCGGCTTGTCGCCGCCGACGTCCAGCGTGCGCAGCGTGAGGCGCCGGCCCCCCAGCGCCTCCGCCAGCTCGAGGTAGGCCGCCTCCTGCTCCTCGACGCCCGGCGCCGCGTCCCGGTCCAGGAACAGGAACTCGGTGCGCACCAGGCCCGCAAGGTCGGCGCCGCTGTCGGCCGCCCGGCGGGCGTCGTCCAGCGAGCCGAGGTTCGCGCCGACGAGCACGTCCACGCCGTCACGGGTCCGTGCCGGCGTCGCCGCCTGCCCCAGGGCCGCGCGGCGGGCGCCGGCCTCGGCGGCTGCCCGTGCGGCGAACGCCGCCCGGGTCGCCTCGTCGGGATGCAGGTGCAGCTCGCCGGTGGAGCCGTCGAGCGCCACGAGCGTCTCCGCGGAGACGTCGAGCACGGCCGGGCCCGCCCCCACGACCGCCGGCACACCGCGGGCGCGCAGCAGGATCGCGCTGTGCGCGGTGGGGCTGCCGGCGGCCAGCACGACCCCGACGGTGCGGGCCGGGTCCAGCCCCGCTGCCTGAGCGGGGGTGAGGTCGTCGGCGACCAGCACGCCCACGGGGTCGAGCTCCTGCTCGTCGCCCGACAGGGCGCCCAGGACCTGGTCGCCGACCGCCCGTACGTCGGCCGCGCGGGCCCGCAGGTACGGGTCGGGCAGCCCGGCGAACGACGCCTCGACCCGGGTCACGGCCGACTGCCACGCGGCCGCCGCCGGCTCCCCGCCCGCGACCCGGCGCTCGGCGTCGACGACGAGGTCCTCGTCGTCGACGAGCAGCAGGTGCGCGTCGAAGACCGCCGCCTCCTGCTCGCCGAGCTCCGCGGCCGTCGCGTCCCGGATGCGCTGCACCTGACCCCGGGCCGCGGAGCGGGCCGCGCGCAGGCGGTCGAGCTCCTGCCCCGGGTCGCCGGCCGCCGTGTCCGGCCGGCTGGTGTGGGCCCGGCGCGGGGCCGCGGAACCGACGACGACGCCGGGGGAGCAGGCGACCGCGCCGCCCGCCGGCCGCGGGGCGGGCGCCGGCTGCTCGGCCGTCGACGGGCCCGGGTCGTCCACCACGGCGACGAGGGCGTCCAGCGCG
>DASTLY010000096.1:0-10519 GCA_035714445.1 Mycobacteriales bacterium | reverse complement strand
CCCTGCGACTGATCCGGGTGCCGGAGACCGTGCACACGATGCTGGTGGGCTACCGGTCGGTCGAGGACGCGGCCGGCACGGTCAGCGACATCATCGCGGCCGGGATCCTGCCCGCCGCGGTGGAGATGATGGACGCGCTGGCCATCGAGGCCGCCGAGGCCGCGGTGAGCTGCGGTTACCCCTCGGGCGCGGTGGCCGTCCTGGTGATCGAGCTCGACGGCCCGCAGGCCGAGGTCGAGGCGCAGTTCGCCCAGGTGGAGGAGCTCGCGAAAGCACGCCACGCCTTTGAGACGCGGATCGCCCAGGACGCCGCCGAGCGGGCGCTCATGTGGAAGGGCCGCAAGTCGGCCTTCGCCGCGGTCGGGCGGATCAGCCCCTCCTACTACGTGCAGGACGGCGTCATCCCGCGCACCAAGCTGCCGGAGGTGCTGGCCGAGATCGGTCGGCTCGCCGACGAGGCGCACATGCGGGTCGCCAACGTCTTCCACGCCGGCGACGGCAACCTGCACCCGCTGATCCTGTTCGACGACACCGTCGAGGGCTCGGCGCACGACGCCGAGCAGCTGGGCTTCGCGATCCTGCAGCTGTGCATCGACTCGGGCGGCTCGATCACGGGCGAGCACGGCGTCGGGGTCGAGAAGAAGTCCAAGATGAGCAGTCAGTTCACTGCGGAGGACCTGGACACGATGCAGCTGGTGCGCTGCGCGTTCGACCCCGACGGTCTGGCCAACCCGGGCAAGCTGTTCCCGACCCCCCGGCTGTGCGGCGAGCGCCCGGGAGCGCGTACGGCGGCCGACACCCACGACCCCGCGCTGGGCGAGGTCTTCTGATGGGCCCGGTGCTCTGACGTGTCGACGATGACTGCGGCCCGACGCGGCACGCAGGACGACGCGGTCGGCGGGATCGTGCCGGCCGAGGTCGTCCGGCCCGGCACTGCCGACGAGGTCGCCGAGGTGCTGCGCTCGACCCGCGGCACGGTCGTGCCGGTCGGCGGACGCACCAAGATCGGCTGGGCCGCACCGCCCACGTCGTGCGACCTGGCGCTCGACCTGACCGGGCTGGACCGCATCGTCGAGCACACGGCCGGCGACCTGGTGGTCATCGCCGAGGCCGGTGTCCGCCTGGCCGATCTCCAGGAGCGCCTGGCCGGCGCCGGCCAGATGCTCGCCCTCGACCCGTCCGAGGCGGGCGCAACGCTCGGCGGGATCGTCGGCGCCAACGCCTCCGGGCCGCGGCGGCTGCGCTACGGCACCGTCCGCGACCTGCTCATCGGGGTGACCGTGGTGCTCGCCGACGGCACCGTCGCCCACTCCGGCGGCAAGGTCGTCAAGAACGTCGCCGGTTACGACCTTGGCAAGCTCTACACGGGCGCGCACGGCAGCCTCGGCGTCCTCGTGTCCACCACCTGGCGACTGCACCCGCTGCCGCCGGCGGCGGGCGCGGTCGTCGTCCCGGTGCCCGACGCCGCCGCAGCCGGCCGGCTGGCCCAGCTGCTGGTCCGGTCCACGCTCACGCCGTCCGCCACGGAGCTGACCCGTGTCGACGGCCGCCTGTCGCTGACCGTGCTGTTCGAGTCGATCCCCGAGTCCGTGCAGGCGCAGACCGCAACGGCGATCGAGCTCCTCGGCGGCGGCGACCGGGTCGACGACCTCGACCTGGGTGCCCGGCCGGGGGGCCCGGACGACCTCGTGCTGCGCCTGGCGTACGAGCCCTTCGCCTTGCCCGCCGTCCTCGGCGCGCTGCCCGCGACCGCGACCGTGACCGCCTCGACCGGCACCGGCGTGGCCTACGCCGCGCTGCCGGCGGAGCAGGGTGTCGCCGGTCTGGCGACCCTGCGTCAGGCGATCGCGCCGTACGACGGCTCCGCGGTCGTGCTCGCCGTTCCCGAGGCGCTGCGTGCCGGGCTGGACCACTGGGGTCCGCTGCCCGACTCCTTTCCGCTCATGCATCGCGTGAAGGAACGATTCGACCCGGAGCGGCGCCTGTCGCCCGGTCGCCTGCTGGGAGGGCTGTGAGGATGAGCGCTGTGATCCTGGGCGCCGTGACCCTGGACGCCGTGACTAGGGGCGCCGTGACCCTGAGCGCCGTGACGGTGGGGGCGGCCGAGTGACCGCAGACATGTCCACCGGCCGGGTGCCGGTCGAGGCGTCCGCGACCGACCTGCCCGGCGGCACGCCGACCGGCGCGGACCGGGCCACCGACCAGGCAGCCGCCGAGGTCGTCGGTGCCCGCCGCCCGCTCGACCTCGGGCAGGGCGGGCCGATTGCCGCAAGCGCCGCCGGTGCCACCGTGGGGCTGGGCCTGCCCGGCATCGGCCAGCCGCTGATGCCGGCCTTCGACGAGCACCACCCGCCGGACGCGGCGCTCGCCGGCGACTGCGTGCACTGCGGCTTCTGCCTGCCGACCTGTCCCACCTACGTCCTGTGGGGCGAGGAGATGGACAGCCCCCGGGGCCGCATCGACATCATGAAGGCCGGCCTCGAGGGCGCGCCGTTCGACGGCAACAGCGTGCGGCACCTCGACCAGTGCCTGGGCTGCATGGCGTGCGTGACGGCCTGCCCCTCCGGCGTCCAGTACGACAAGCTGATCGAAAGCACCCGCGCGCAGCTGGAGCGCCGGGCGCCGCGCCCGCGCGCCGAGAAGCTGCTCCGCGAGATGATCTACCAGCTGTTCCCGTACCCCAAGCGGCTGCGCGTGCTGCGCGGGCCGCTGCGCGCCTACCAGGCCAGCGGCCTCGGCCGGGTGCTCGTGCGCAGCGGGCTGCTCGGCAGGCTGCCCCAGCCGCTGCAGGCCATGGAGTCCCTGGCGCCCCGGCTGGGCAAGGTCGAGAAGCTCGCTGCCCGCACCCCGGCGCAGGGCACGAGGCGGCGCACCGTCGGCCTGCTCACCGGCTGCGTCCAGGGCACCTTCTTCCCCGACGTCAACGCCGCGACGGTCCGGGTGCTGGCGGCCGAGGGCTGCGAGGTCGTCGTACCGCAGAAGCAGGGCTGCTGCGGCGCGCTGTCCGCGCACGCCGGCCGCGAGCCGGAGGCGCTCGCCTTTGCCAAGGGCGTCATCGAGGCCTTCGAGGGGGTCGACACGGTCGTGGTCAACGCGGCCGGCTGCGGCTCCAACCTCAAGGAGTACGGCCACCAGTTGCGCGACGAGCCCGGCTGGACGGAGCGGGCAGAGGCGCTCGCCGGCAAGGTCCGCGACATCAGCGAGCTGCTGGACGAGCTGGGCCCGGTCGCCGAGCGGCACCCGCTGCCGATGACGGTGGCCTATCAGGACGCCTGCCACCTCGCGCACGCCCAGGGGGTCCGCGACCAGCCCCGCCGGCTGCTGCGCGGCATCCCCGGGGTCGAGCTCAAGGAGCTCGTGGAAGCCGAGATCTGCTGCGGCAGCGCGGGGACCTACAACCTGCTGCACCCCGAGCCGGCCCAGGAGCTCGGTGAGCGCAAGGCCAAGGCGGTGCTCGGCACCGGCGCCCAGATCATGGTGACGGCCAATCCGGGCTGCTGGATGCAGGTGGCCACCACGCTCGCCCGCCTGGGCACGCGGCTGCCCGTCGCCCACACCATCCAGGTCCTGGACGCCTCCCTGCGCGGCGTCCCCGTCGAGCGGCTGCTCAGCCTGGCGCTGACCGGTCCCGGCACGGTCGTCTCGTCCGCCAGCCCGCCCTCGTCCGCCAGCCCGCCCTCGTCTGCCAGCCCGCCCTCGGCCCCGGCACCCGCCGTCGCCTCGACCTGAAAGGTCCGTACATGGTCCTCGCGGAGTCCTACCGGCAGGTCCTCGACCCCGTCGCCGACAGCTTCGGGGTGTCGTCGATCTTCGCGGTGCTTCCGCTGCTGACGCTGTTCGTCCTGCTGGGCGGGCTGAAGCTGAAGGCGTGGCTGGCCGGCGTCATCTCGCTGCTCGTCGCGATGGTCGTCGCGATCGTGGTCTATGGGATGCCGGTCGGGCAGACGGTGCTGTCGGCCACCGAGGGCGCGGCGTTCGGGTTCTTCCCGATCCTCTGGGTCGTCCTCAACGCGATCTGGGTCTACAACCTGACCGTCCACACCGGGCACTTCGACGTGCTGCGCCGGTCCTTCGACGGCGTGAGCGCCGACCTGCGCATCATGGCGGTCATCGTCGCGTTCTGCTTCGGCGGTCTGCTGGAGGCGCTCGCCGGGTTCGGCACGCCGGTCGCCATCACCGTCGTGATGCTCATGGGCCTGGGCCTCGCCCCGCTCAAGTCGGCCGCCATCGCACTGATCGCGAACACGGCGCCGGTCGCCTTCGGCGCGCTGGCCACGCCCATCGTGACCCTGGCCGCCGTGACCAGCGGCGTGCAGCCCGACACCGCCGGTCTCACCGTGGAGAACCTCGGTGCGATGGCCGGCCGGCAGACGCCGATCCTGGCGGCGATCGTGCCGCTCGTGCTGGTCTACGTCGTGGACGGCAAGCGTGGGCTGCGCCAGACCTGGCTCCCGGCGCTGGTGGCCGGTGTGAGTTTCGGCATCGCCCAATTCGTCACCGCCAACTACATCTCCGTGCCGCTCACCGACATCGTCGCCTCCCTCGTCGCGGCCGCCTGCGTGGTGGGCCTGCTCAAGGTCTGGCAGCCGGCCGACACCATCACGGCCGACACCGTTGGCGGCGAGGCGGGCGCCGGGGCGGGTGCCGGCCGCGCGGAGTCCGGTGCGGCGGGCACAGCCAGCAGTGTCCGGCTCGGCAAGGGCGCCGGCGGTGCTGCCGGCGCGGCGCTCGGCAGCGGCGCCGCGGGCACCGGCACCGAGGGCGCGCGGGGCGGCAGCGACGGCACCACCGTGGACGCGGCCTCCGGCACCGGCCGCGGGGCCGGCGGTGTGGCGACCGACCGGGGCGTGCAGGACCGCCCGGTGGAGGTCCTCAAGGCCTACGCGCCGTACCTGATCATTATCGTCATCTTCTCGATCGCCAACCTGGCCGGCGTCAAGGCCGCCCTGGCCGAGAAGCCCTGGACCGTCAAGTTCGCCTGGCCGGGCCTGGACGTCCTCACCGGCGCGGGCGTCGCCCAGTCCAGCGCGACCTTCACGTTCAACTGGTTCGCTGCCGCCGGCTCGCTGATGATCCTCGCCGGGTTGATCACCATGCTGGTGCTCAAGGTCTCGCCGCTGCAGGCGCTGAAGACCTACGGCAAGACGCTCCACGAGCTCAGGTTCGCCATCCTCACCGTCATGGCGGTGCTGGGGCTGGCGTACGTCATGAACCAGTCCGGCCAGACCGGCACGCTCGGCAGCTTCCTGGCCGGGACGGGCGCCGCGTTCGCCTTCCTGTCCCCGATCCTCGGCTGGATCGGGGTCGCGGTGACCGGCTCGGACACCTCGGCCAACGCCCTGTTCGGGGCGCTGCAGGTGCAGAGCGCCGCGAAGGCCGGCCTCGACCCGGTCCTGCTCGCCGCCGCCAACTCCTCCGGCGGTGTCATGGGCAAGATGATCAGCCCGCAGAACCTGGCGATCGCGGCTTCCGCTGTCGGGATGTCGGGCCAGGAGGGCGAGATCCTGCGCAAGGTGCTCGGCTGGAGCCTCGTCCTGCTGCTGTTCATGTGCATCCTGGTCACGCTGCAGTCGACGGCGGTCCTGGGCTGGATGATTCCGACCCCCTAGCGGGCCCCGGACGGCGTCAGCATTAGAATCTCGTTCGGTACCTTCCCCGAGCGCGAGGAGCGCACGTGCTGACGCCGTTCTTCGCCTCCGTCGACGATGTCCAGGCGAGGCTGTCGGCCGCCGGCTACCTCACCGACCACGCCATCGCCACCACCGTCTTCCTGGCCGACCGGCTGGGCAAGCCGCTGCTGGTCGAGGGTCCGGCCGGCGTCGGGAAGACCGAGCTGGCCAAGGCGGTCGCCGAGGCCACCGGCTCGGAGCTGATCCGGCTGCAGTGCTACGAGGGCCTGGACGAGGCCCGCGCGCTGTACGAGTGGAACTACAAGAAGCAGCTCCTGCGCATCCAGGCGTCCAAGGACGACGACGCCTGGGACGCCATCCACGACGACGTCTTCGCGGAGGAGTTCCTGCTGTCGCGGCCGCTGCTGACCGCGATTCGGCGCACCGACCCGACGGTGCTGCTGATCGACGAGACCGACAAGGCCGACGTCGAGGTCGAGGGGCTCCTGCTCGAGGTGCTCAGCGACTTCCAGGTGACGATCCCGGAGCTCGGCACGATCCGGGCCACCCGCCGGCCGATCGTCTTCCTCACGTCCAACGCGACCCGGGAGCTGTCGGAGGCGCTGAAGCGCCGCTGCCTCTACCTGCACCTGGACTACCCGGATGCCGACCGCGAGAAGGCGATCGTGCTCTCCCGGGTGCCGGAGGTCGCCGAGCGGCTGGCCGACCAGCTGGTGCAGACCGTCCGGGCGCTGCGGGCGCTGGAGCTGAAGAAGTCGCCGAGCATCGCGGAGTCCATCGACTGGGCCCGCACCCTGGTCGCGCTCGGGCTCGACACGCTCGACGAGCAGGCCGTGAAGGACACCCTGGGCGTCGTCCTGAAGCACGCCAGCGACCACGCCCGCGCCGCGACCTCGCTCAAGCTCAACTGAGCATGAGCGGCGGCCTGCTCCAGCGCGAGATCGCCTTCTTCGACGCGCTGCGCGCGGCCGGCGTGCCGGTCGCCCTGTCGGAGCTCCTCGACGCGACCCGCGCCATGGGGGCGATCGACCTGATGGACCGGGAGGCGCTGCGCCAGGCCTTCGCCGCCAGCGCGGTCAAGCGCCCCAACCACCGGGCCACCTACGACCGGCTGTTCGACCTGTGGTTCCCGGCCGTCACCGGCGACCCCAGCCGCGCCGAGGTCGAGGGCGACCCCGACGCTGCACCGGGCGAGGGGCCGGCCGACCCGGAGGCCCTGCGCGACGCCCTCCGCGACCTGCTGCTCAAGGGTGACGAGGAGGCGCTGCGCCGGTTCGCCCGCGAGGTCGTCACCGACCTGGGCCGGGCCGACGCGTCGCCCGGCCGACAGAACTGGTTCTCCTACCGCGTACTGAGGGCGCTCTCGCCCGAGACGCTGGTCGCCTCGCTGCTCGAGCGGCTGCTGCAGGGTCAGGAGCGCGGGGGTCTGGCCGAGCGGGTCGCCCGCCAGACGATCCAGGAGCGCATCCGCCAGTTCCAGGAGATGGTCGAGGCCGAGGTGCGCCGGCGCCTCGCCGAGGACCGCGGCGTCGAGCAGGTCAGCAGGACGGTCGTGCAGCCCCTGGCGGAGCAGGTCGACTTTCTGCGGGCCAGCCGCGACGACATGGCCGAGCTCCGTCGGCAGGTCTTCCCGCTGGCCCGCCGGCTCGCCACCCGGCTGACCGCCCGCCGGCGCCTGGGGCGCAGCGGCAAGCTCGACTTCCGCCGTACGGTGCGGGCCTCGCTCGGCACCGGCGGCGTGCCGCTGGTGACCCACCACAAGCCGCACAAGCCGCACAAGCCCGAGCTCACGGTGATCTGCGACGTCTCCGGGTCGGTCGCCGGCTTCGCGCACTTCACGCTGATGCTGGCGTACGCCCTGCGCGAGCAGTTCACCAAGGTGCGGGCCTTCGCCTTCATCGACACCGTGGACGAGGTCACCCGCTTCTTCACCCCAGGGGGCGACGTCGCCGACGCGCTGGCCCGCATGTCGGCCGAGGCCGACCTGGTCTGGTTCGACGGCCACAGCGACTACGGCCACTCCCTGGAGGAGTTCGCCACCCGCTACCCCGACGCCGTCGGCCCCCGCACGTCGCTGCTCATCCTCGGCGACGCCCGCAACAACTACCGGGCGACCGGCCTCGCGACGCTGCGCCAGCTGGCCGGCCGCGCGCGGCATGCGTACTGGCTGAACCCCGAGCCCCAGGCCTACTGGAGCTCCGGTGACAGCGCGGTCGCGCAGTACGCCGAGGCTATCGAGATGGTCGAGGTGCGCAACGCCGTGCAGCTCGAGGACTTCGTCCAGCGGCTGCTGCCCTCCTGATCTCGCTACAGTCCGGGATCATGGGCGGGCATCGGGTGGGAGTCATGGGCGGCACCTTCGACCCCGTGCACCACGGCCACCTGTCGGCGGCCAACGAGGTCGCCACGCTGTTCGGGCTCGACGAGGTGGTGTTCGTCCCGACCGGGCAGCCGTGGCAGAAGGCGCAGCGGCAGGTCAGTGCCGCCGAGGACCGCTATCTCATGACGGTCGTCGCCACCGCGTCCAACCCGCGGTTCTCGGTCAGCCGCACCGACATCGACCGGCCCGGTCCCACCTACACGGTCGACACCCTCGGGGACCTGCACACCGCGTACGGCGACGACGTCGAGCTGTTCTTCATCACCGGCGCGGACGCGCTGTCCGCGATCCTCGGCTGGCGCAACAGCGCGGAGCTGTTCGAGCTCGCGCACTTCGTCGGCGTGAGCCGGCCCGGGTACGAACCGGTCGACCTCGAAGGCTTCCCGGACGGCGCGGTCACCCTGGTGGAGGTGCCGGCGCTCGCCATCTCCTCCACCGACTGCCGCGCCCGGGTGGGGCGCGGGCACCCGGTCTGGTACCTGGTCCCGGACGGCGTGGTGCAGTACATCGAGAAGCGCCGGCTCTACCGCGAGGGCACCGGGTGAGCGACGCCGAGCCGGGCGCCCAGCACCCGGGCAATTGCCGGCCCGGCTCCAGGCGGTTGGGCACGCAGCCGCCTGGAGCCGGGGCCTCGGCCCGGGCCGACCGACGTTGGGAGCGGCGCCGGGCGCGGCGCCGGCTGGTGCTGGCGGCGCTCGCGGTCGCGGTGCTGCTCACCCTGGTCGTCACCGCCTACTTCGCCCTGCGGGACACGCCACCGCCCGGTGCCGACCAGCCGGCAGCGGCCGTCGCACAGGTCTCGACCGGCGCTGCCGCGGGTCCGCCGGGCTAGCCTCGACACGTCCGGCCCACCCGCGAGAGGAACCCCGTGCCCGCGTCAGAGCGCGCGATCGAGCTCGCCCTGGCCGCTGCGCAGGCGGCGGCCGACAAGCTTGCCAACGACATCCTGCTGCTCGACGTGAGCGAGCAGCTGGTGATCACCGATGTCTTCGTCCTGGCCAGCGCGCCCAACGACCGTCAGGTCAAGGCGGTGGTGGACGAGGTCGAGGACCGCCTGCGCGAGCTCGGCGCCAAGCCGGTCCGCCGCGAGGGCACCCAGGAGGGTCGCTGGGTGCTGCTGGACTTCGCCGAGATCGTGGTGCACGTGCAGCACCAGGAGGAGCGGGTGTTCTACGCGCTCGAGCGGCTCTGGAAGGACTGCCCGGTCGTGCCGTTCGTCGACCGTGACTCCGGACGGGCCATCGGCCGCGAGCAGGTCGCCCCCTGAGCGGTCCCGGTGCGGCGCCCCGGCGTCGGCGGATCGTCCTGCTCCGACACGGGCGTACCGGCGATAACGCCTCCGGCCGGATCCAGGGCCAGCTCGACACCCCGCTGGATGCCACCGGTCGCGCTCAGGCAGCAGCCGTCGCTCCGTTGCTGGCGGCCGCCCGGCCGGTCGTGCTGCTGAGCAGCGACCTGCGGCGCGCAGCCGACACCGCGGCCCCGCTCGCGCAGGCCGGCGGGCTCGTCGTCCGCACCGACCCACGGCTGCGCGAGCTCGACCTGGGTGCCTGGCAGGGCCTGACCGTGGCTCAGGCGCGCGAGCGGTTCCCGGAGGAGCACGCCGCCTGGCGCTCCGGAGTGGACATCCCGCGGGGCGGCGGCGAGACCTACCGGCAGGCCGGCGAGCGCGCGGTGGCCTGCATCACGGAGGGGCTGGCGGACGTCCCGCCCGGGGCGGTGCTCATCGCGGTGACCCACGGCGGAACGGCCCGCGGGGCACTCTGCCGACTGCTCGAGGTGGACCCACCGCAGTGGTGGCGCTTCGGTGGGCTGGGCAACACATGCTGGACCGTCGTGGCCGAGCACCCGAACGGCTGGCGGCTCGAGCAGCACGGCGCGGGCCCGGTAGCGCTCGCCGAGCCGGAGTCCTGGGCGGCCGCGGCGGGCCTGTAAGGTACTGACCGCACCGCGGGGCTGTGGCGCAGCTGGTAGCGCACCACACTGGCAGTGTGGGGGTCAGGGGTTCGAGTCCCCTCAGCTCCACCCGCGAGCAAAGGGCCTCCCACCGGACCACCGGAGGGAGGCCCTCGCCTGCCGCCCCAGTAGGTCTCCGTTTGACCGGGGCCGGCGGGGGTCGTATGGTCCTCAACCCCGGAGAGAACGACGGTGGCGGTACGACACGCCCCACGGTCCGGGCCACCCGTACAGCCCCGGCGAGAGTCGGGAGCGGCGAGGTGGGAGCGGGAGTCCAGGTTGACGCCGGGGCCCGCACCGGCTAGGTTAGGCGAGTTGCCCCGAGCGGAATGGCCTAGTAGGCCGGTCCCCGGTGTGCGTCTGGTTCTTGAGAACTCAACAGCGTGCTGAAAGTCAGTGCCATTTTTGGTCGTCTGTTCCGGCGTGTGTCGGGGTGGGGGGCTTTTCTGGTGATCAACATTTTTGTCAGTGTTGTGATCTGGGGTTTGTGCTGTCCACCGTCAGGGTGGCGGCGGCTCTCTTTTGTCTGCTGATGGCTCTTTGGGGTTGTTGG
>DASTLY010000095.1:0-35907 GCA_035714445.1 Mycobacteriales bacterium | reverse complement strand
TCCTCGTACGTCGCTCAGACGAGGGCCGGATACCTGCGGACGAGCGCTAGCTGCTCCCACCGACGACCGAGGCCGAGCGTCCGGCCGGCGTGGGTCAGGCACAGGACGCCGAGGAACAGCGCGTACACGAGGTGGTCGTCCATGAACGGGTTGTTCTCGGGCGGCAGCACGGCTGTCCACATCAGGACGAGCAGCAGCGCGCCGGAGATCGAGGCGATACGCATCGCGATCCCGAGCAGAAGGGCCGTCCCGATCCCGAGGAGGCCGAGCATGAACAGTGCGTCCGCCCAGCCGGCACCGGCGATGTCGCCGTACAGGCCCTTGAACGGGCCGGCCGTCGCGTTGCCGAGGAAGCCTGCGGTCGGCGAGCCGCCGTCGATCCAGCCCTTGCCCGCCGCGGTCGCCAGGCCCCAGCCAAACACCTTGTCGAGGAACGCCCAGAGGAAGACCCAGCCCAGGCTCAGCCTGGCTGCGGCGCCGAGGTAGCGGGCCGCGCGTCCGGCGCGGTCCTCGGCTGCACCGGGGGGCTGCGCGCGTCCGCGGTCGACCGGTCTGGCGGCGGTCGTGCTCTCGAGGACTGCCTTGCTCATGGTGCCTCCCGTGGTAGTCGTCAGGAGCATGATGCGGACGCCCGACGGCCGCCGACAGGGGCAAAGGACCCGCCAGGCGCGGGGATCGGTCATGCGGAGGCCGTGGCCGGCCGGCTGCTCAGCAGCAGGTCGAGCAGTGCCGACGGGTCCTGGCCGAGCGGTGCTGTCCGTGGGAGTCGCGGTCGCCGCCGTCGGCAGCTGAGTGCGCGCTCCGGCAGCATCCGGCCGCCGTCCTCGGTGCGGCTCAGGCAAGCAGGGGGTACCAGGTCAGGTCGTGATGAGCAGGCTCCGGCACGCCGGTCAGCCGGTCCACCAGGGTGAAGAGCTCGTCCTCGGGCTGCTCCGGCCAGTCCAGGCCCGCCTCCTCCGCCAGCGGCGCACCCTCCTGCTCGACCAGCTCGCGCTCGGACCAGACAAAGGACCGGACCGGCCGCCCCCCGTCCAGCAGCTCGAACGTGTAGACGTCGGAGACGCTGGAGTACCGAGTGGCGATCAACCGGCCGGCGGTGGGCAGCGCCGTCCAGGGCCCGTCCTCGAGCTCCGGGCCGGTCTCCCAGTGGTAGTGGACGACCAGCCACTCCCCGGAGCGGCTGATCGCGACGTCGGCCTGCTCCGCGTGCGAGAGCGGCGTCGAGCCACGTCTCCAGCCGGCCAGCCCGTCGTCGGTGGTGTGCACGTACAGGTCCGCTCCATGCCAGCCCATGAACGCATCAGACCATCTCGCCGGCCTGCCATCACGCGAACGACCACGACCGCCTGCGGGAGGCAGGACCGGCCCGAGCCCACCGCAGCCGCGAGTGCGGCAGTCTGCTGTCCATGAGCTGGTCCGGCGTCGGCAGGACGCTTGTGCTCGTGGCCTCGGGTCTCGCCCTGGGCATCGTTCCCCTCGACGTGGCCTCGGCCGCGTGTGCGGGACCTGCCCTGCAGGCGCCGGCGGACCTGTCGCTGCGCGCGCCCTCCAGCGTGTCCGGGGTCTGGTTCCGCTCCGGGTGCGACGACACCGGCCAGGGCTCGGGCTGCGGGGCTCCTGCCAGTGAGGAGGCTCCGCTGAGCAACGTCGGGCTGGTTCTCGAGCAGGGGGCCCAGGTCGTCACCCTGGCGAAGGCGGACGCCCGCTCCAAGGACGACCGGTACGGGATCACGTGGCCGGTGCAGCTCCCCTCGGGCTTCGTCGAGGGCCCGGCCGTGCTGCGGGCCGCCGGTGCCACCCTGGACGTCGAGCTGCGTCCGTAGCCGGCGACTCCTCCGGCGGCCGTGGACCTCGGGTCAGGCCCGCTCGGCGACGGCGGCGAGCCGGGCAAGCGAGGCCTGGAGCGTGTCGGGCGTCGTCGCCCGGGCCCGGGGAAGGCGCGTCACGTCGGTCAGCTGCGTCCAGTCGTAGGTGTGGGTGACCCGCGTCCGCGAGGCATCCAGCGGCTCGAGCTGCCACAGCCACACGTGCCCCGGTGGCGCCGCACCCGGCTCAGCCGGCTGCCACGCGATGCGCCGGCCCTCCTCGAAGTCGACGACGTGGTTCTCCCGCACGGCACCGCCGGTCAGCGTCATGGTGAACACCGCGCCCACCGCGCGCACCCGCTGCCCGGCCGGGGCCTCGGCCAGGTTGTCGTTGCCGTCCCAGCTCGGTTGCCGGGCCGGATCGGCGATGAGCTCGAAGATGCGGGCCGCGTCGGCCGCGACGACGCGGCTCGCGCTGGCCACGCGCGGCACCTGTTCGGAGCTGGTCACGCCGACATCGAAGCACCCGGATGCTTAGCCGATGATGGGGCGGTCGTAGGGCAGGTCGTACAGCCGCGGCTTGGTCCGCAGCGCCAGCGCGGCGGCGAGGGTGATCGGGCCGAGCCGGCCGAGAAACATCAGCGCGGTCAGCAGCAGCTGCCCGGCGGTGCCGACCTGGGCGGTGATGCCGGTCGACAGACCGACGGTCGAGAACGCCGACACGACCTCGAACAGCACCTGGTCGAGGGAGAAGGCGGTCAGCTGCAGGAGCAGCCCGGTGCCACTGACGACGACGGCGACAGCCAGCAGCGCCACCGACAGGGCCTGCCGCTGGACCTCGCGGGGGATGCGGCGGGAGAACGCGGTGACGCTCTCGTCCCCGCGGACCTCGGTGACGATCACGGCCAGCAGGACGGCGAACGTCGTGACCTTGATCCCGCCCGCGGTACCGGCGCTGCCGCCGCCGATGAACATCAGCACGTCGGTCGCCAGCAGCGTCTCCGGGTTCAGGTCGCCCGTGGAGATGCTGTTGAAGCCGGCCGTGCGCGGCTGGACTCCCTGGAAGAAGCCGGCGACCGCTTTGCCGGCAGCGCTCATCGGCCCGAGGGTCCTCGGGTTGGACCACTCCAGCAGCAGGAACACCGCCGTCCCGAGGAACAGCAGCACCCCGGTCATGCTGAGCACGATCTTCGAGTGCACCGTCCAGCGCCGCGGGGTCCGCCATGCACGTCGCAGCTCGAACAGGACCGGGAAGCCCAGTCCACCCGCGATGACCAGGACGCACAGCGTCAGGCTGACGACCGGGTCGGTGGCGAACCCGATCATGTTGTCGCTGTACAACGCGAAGCCGGCGTTGTTGAAGGCCGACACCGCGTGGAAGACGCCCAGCCACAACGCCCGCCCGACCGGCTCGTCGTACGACGTCGCGAACCGCAGGGCCAGCACGCCGGCACCGGCAGCCTCGAACAGCAGGCTGGTGCGGGTGACCCCGACGAGCACGCGGCGCACGTCCGACAGCCCCAGGCTCTTGACCTCGGCGGCCGCGTTGAGCCGGTTGCGGATGCCGACCTTGTGCGACACCAGCAGGCTGAGCAGCGTGGCCAGCGCCATGATGCCGAACCCGCCGACCTGGATGAGCGCGACGATGACGGCCTGACCGAACCCGGACCAGTACGTCGGTGTGTCCACGGTGATCAGCCCGGTCACGCACACCGCGGACGTCGCCGTGAACAGGGCATCCACCACGCTGGCGCCCGCGGTCTCCCGGCGCGACACCGGCAGCAGCAGCAGCAACGCGCCGACGGTCGCGGCGGCGGCGAACCCCGCCACCACCACCTGCGCCGGATGCCGGAGCCGGGGCACCGCGCGGCCGAGCAGCACGGCCAGCAGGCGTGGTCGGCCTGTAGACGCCTCGCCCATGGCACGAGCATCGCGCACCCGGTGGATCTGCCGCGTCAGGAGGAAGCTAACTGTCGTCGCCGGTCAGGTGCCGGGGGTTGGCGATGCGGAGCGCGTCCTCGACCCCGGCCAGCACCGCGGCGCGGACCGCGGGGAGCTGCGCCGCCGGCACCTCCCGCCGGCGCAGGGCACCGGCCAGCGCCGCGTCGTCGGCGAACCCGAGTGCCGCGAGCCGCTCGTCGTGGCGCCGGCGGTGGTCCTCGGCGCAGGCCAGGTCGCGCTCGACGATCCGCAGCGCACCGACCGCGACGCGGACGTGGAACGCGCCCGGCGGTGCGCCGTCCGGCAGCACCGAGCCGTCGAGGAACTCGCGGACCGCCTCCACGAGCTCGGCGGCGGTCGGCCGGGCGTTGAGCGCCGTCACGGCAGCATCCGCAGCAGGTCGTACTCGTTCTCGGCGACCCGGCGGCCGATCACGGCGAGCTCGACCGACCGGCTGTGGCCGTCGAGGTGGGCCCGGGCCTGCAGGTGGCACATGACGCCCCAGCGCAAGGTGCCCAGCACCTCCCACCAGAAGACGCCGGCGGGGTCGAGCTCCGCGCCGCCCGCGGCCGCGTACGCCGTCAGCAGGTCCTCCCGGGTGCCCATCCCGCCGACCGGCTGCGGCCCGCCGAACCGCCAGGAGCGCACGCACAGCCAGCCCAGGTCCTCTGCCGGGTCCCCCAGGTGCGCGAGCTCCCAGTCCAGGACCGCCGTCAGCCCGGCCGGCTGCAGCAGCAGGTTGCCGGTGCGGAAGTCGCCGTGCACGACGGCGGGCCGCACGGCCGGCGGACGGGTGTCGGCCAGCCACAGCAGCGCCAGCTCGAACGCCGGCGAGGCCCCGAGCGCGTCGTCGAGGTGGCCGACGAGCTCGGCCAGCGGGTCCGGCCGCGGGAGGCCGGGCAGCTCCTCCAGCGGCAGGGCATGGACGGCGGCGAGGACCCGCCCGCAGTCGGCGGCGAAGCGGTCGCGGGCGGCGGCGAGCTCCGGCGCGCGCAGCACCCGCCGCGGGATGGTCTCGCCCTCGACCCGTGCCGTCACCAGGAACGGCGCGCCGAGCAGGTCCCCGTCGGGGTCGGCGGCGACCACGTCCGGCACGGGGACGCCGCCCCGGGCCGCGACCCGCAGCAGCCGCTCCTCCAGCGCCAGCAGGCCGGCACCGACGGCGCCCGCCCGCCGCTGCTGCAGCACCAGCGGCACGACGCGCTCGCCGTCCACCAGCACGTCCAGTGCCCACGTCACCCGCGACGCCCCGCCCGACAGCCGCTCGGCGGCGAGCACCCGTACCTCACCCGCGGACCAGGTCCGCCGCAGCAGGTCGGCGACCGGGGCGAGCTGCTCGGCCTCCCCCGGTGCCGGCACCGCGGTCAGGGCTTCAGCAGGTCGCGCAGGACCGTCTTGCGCACCTTGCCGCTGGCGTTGCGGGGCAGCTCGTCCACCACTCGTACGACGGTGGGCTTCTTGTACGACGCCAGGTGCTCCCGGCAGAACGCGAGCACCTCGGCCTCGCTCGGCGGGTCCGCCGGGTCGGCGGCGACGACAAAGGCGGCCGGTGTCTCGACCCACTTCTCGTGCGGCAGCCCGACGACGGCCACCTGCGACACCTTGGGGTGCCGGTCGATGACGACCTCGACCTCGGAGCAGTAGATGTTCTCGCCACCCGAGATGATCATGTCCTTCTTGCGGTCGACGACGTAGATGAAGCCCTCCTCGTCCATCCGGCACAGGTCGCCCGAGTGGAACCAGCCGCCCTCGAAGGCCTCCTGGTTGGCGTCCGGCCGGTTCCAGTAGCCGAGGAAGGTGGTCGGGCCCCGGTAGACGATCTCGCCCACCTGTCCGACCGGGACGTCGTTCATCGCGTCGTCCACGATCCGCGCCTCGACGTCGACGACCGGCCGGCCCACCGAGCCCATCTTGCGCAGCGCGTCCTCGCCCATCAGCAGGCAGGTCACCGGGCTCATCTCCGTCTGGCCGAAGGCGTTGTAGTTCGCGGCGTCCGGGAAGACCTCGGCCATCGCCTGCAGCACCGACGGCGGGGCCGGCGACGCGCCCCACGAGATGATGCGCAGCGAGAGCTCGCGGGGGGCGCCGGACTGCTCGGCGCAGAGCGCCTGCCACTGCGTCGGGACGAAGAAGCAGGCGGTGACGCGCTCGGCCGCGAGCAGGTCGAGCGTGTCCGCCGCGGAGAAGTCGCCGGACGGCACGATCACGCTGGTGCCGCCGAGCACGAGGTAGGGCAGGACCCCGCTGAGCCCGGCGATGTGGAACAGCGGCAGCCCCGACAGCCACACGTGGTCCTCGCCGGCCCCCACGCGCTGCGCGACGAGCATGTTGAACGCGTTCATCATGAGATTGAGATGGCTGAGGACCGCCCCCTTGGGCCGGCCGGTCGTGCCGGAGGTGTACATGAGGAAGGCCGGGTCGTTCTCGTCGACGTCGACCGCCACCGGGCCGGCGCCGGCCGCCAGCGCCGCCTCGTAGTCGTCCGCGTCGGGCACGTGCGCGCTGCCGCCCAGCGCGAGGACCGCGCCGCCGAGCCCGGGCTGCGCGGACCGTACGACCTGCAGCACCGGGGCGAGGTCGGCGTCGACCACGGTCGCAGTGGGGCCGCAGTCGGTGAGGACGTACGCCACCTCCTCCGGCACGAGGCGGAAGTTGAGCGGCACCACGATCGCCCCGAGCCGGCACCCCGCCCAGTAGGTCTCGACGACCTCGAGCCGGTTCTTCATCAGCACCGCCACCCGGTCGCCGGGCCCGACGCCGCGCGAGCGCAGCGCGGCGGCGAGCCGGTCGACCCGGGCGTCGAGCTCGGCGTAGGTCCGCTGCTCGGCCCCGCAGCGGTAGGCGACCCGGTCGGGGTAGGTCGCGGTGGTGCGGGACAGCACCGCGCCCAGCGTCATCGCCCGGGCCGTGCGCGGGAAGGCCTCGGTCCCGGCCTGAACGCCCATCAGAGCGCCCGCGGGGCGAGCCCGGGGTCCTTGAGCAGCCGGCGCGCGTGCACCTCGCCCGGTCCGTCGTCGATCCGCGCGAGGAACTTGTCCTCAGCCGGCACGACCTCGGCGTCGATGAACGTCCGGAGCTCGACGAGCTCGTCCCCCATGGGCAGATCCTCCCTGCATGAGCGCGCCACGTGACGCCCGCGTCAACCCTCAGATGGTGCCCGTCACGCTGTCAAGGTCGGCGGCGCCCCGCGCCTGCACCGGGTGCCGCCGGGCCGGCGCCACGCCGAGCGCCCGGCTCCACACCGTCGTGAGCACGTCGAGCAGGGCGTCCTCGTCGAACTCCCGGCCGAGGTTCATCCACACGTGGCAGACCGAGTCGACCATCGACCCAAGCACCTCGGCGGTCAGCTGCGGGTCCAGCGCGGGGTCGGCCGTGCCGTCAGCCTGCCAGCGCTCCAGCCCGCGTACGGTCCGCTGCACGAACGCCTCGCGCATCGCGAGCCGCAGCGCCTTCAGCTCCGGGGTGGACGTGCCCACCTGCTCCAGAAGCGACAGGATCCGGGCCGCCGGACGGTACGCGTGCACGAACCGGCGCAGGCTGTCACGGATGCGCTCGACCGGGTCGTCCGCGACGGCGTCGGCGTGCAGGTCGGCCAGCATCCGGCCGACGGCCTGGTCGGCCACCTCCTGGAACACCGCCTCCTTGGAGTCGAAGTAGGTGTAGAACGTCCCCTGCGACGCGCCGGCCGCCCGCACGATGTCGGCCACCCGGGTGTCGACGTAGCCCTGGGCCTCGAACACGCGGCGGGCCGCCGCCAGCAGCTCGAGCCGGCGTACGACCCCCCGGTCGGTGACCGGCCCGGTCTCGCGCCGGGCGCCCTGCGGGTCGGCCCGCCGCTCCGGCGCGCCCTGCGGAGCCATCCCGCCTCCTCGGCGTCGGGTACCGGCGCAACCCTCCCCCGACGCCGGGTCCCCGGGCAAGCCCTCAGTTGACACCTGCATCAACTGGGTGTCTTGTGGCCGGCAGCGAGGAGGAGACCAGGTGGCCGAGGAGCCCGCGCTGCAGGTGAGTGACGAGGGACCGGTACGGGTGCTCACGCTCGACCGGCCCGAGCGGCTGAACGCCCTGTCGCCGCAGCTCGTCGACGAGCTGCACGCCGCCCTCGCCGAGGTCCGCGAGACCGCGGGCTGCCGGGTGCTGGTGCTGACCGGCGCCGGCCGGGGGTTCTGCGCGGGGCTCGACCTCGGCGGGCTCGAGGGGCTGCAGGAGTCCTCGCCCCAGGAGCGGATGCGCGGCCAGCAGCGCATCGCCGCGCTCGTGACGACGCTACGCGACCTGCCGCAGCCGGTCGTCGCGGCGGTCAACGGGCCGGCGGCCGGCGGGGGGCTCTCGCTCGCGCTGGTCAGCGACCTGCGGGTGCTGGCCGACTCCGCCAGCCTGCACGTCGCATTCTCCGGCATCGGGCTGTCCGCCTGCGACATCGGGGTGAGCTGGCTGCTCCCCCGGCTGGTCGGCGCGTCGGTCGCCTTCGAGCTGCTGCTGACCGGCCGGCGGGTCGACGCGCAGGATGCCTACCGGATCGGGCTGGCCGGGCAGGTCGTCCCCGACGCGGAGCTGCTGCCGGCCGCGCTCACCCTCGCCCGGCAGGTCGCCGCACACAGCCCGATGGGGCTGCGGATGACCAAGGAGGTCATGTGGGCCCAGCTCGAGGTCGCCAGCCTGCGCGCCGGCATCGACCTGGAGAACCGCACGCAGATCCTCACCACGTACACCCGCGACCACCCGGAGGCGGTCGCCGCCCTCCTCGAGCGCCGCCCGGCGACCTTCTCCGACTCCTGAGCCCCCCGACCACATGGAGGTAGCGCAGTGACCACAGCAGTGCAGGCGCCCGGCGCCGAGGAGGTGGCGGCCCGGGCGCGGTCGGTCGTCGACGAGGTCGACCCGCGGCGCGCCCCCCGCCGGGAGTTCCTCGGCGCGTGCTTCGACGCGGGGCTCGCGTGGGTGCACTTCCCGGTCGGACGGGGCGGACTCGGCGCGTCCCCTGCGCTGCAGGGGGTGGCGAACCGGGTCCTGCAGGGCGCGGGTGGCCCGGACCCGTTCTCGCTCAACCCGATGGGCTACGGCATGGCCGGCCCGACGCTGATGGGCCACGGCAGCCCGGCGCTGCAGGAGCGGCACCTGCGCCCGCTCTACACGGCGCAGGAGCTGTGGTGCCAGCTGTTCAGCGAGCCCGGCGCCGGCTCCGACCTCGCCGGCCTCGCCACCCGGGCGGAGCGCTCCGGCGACGAGTGGGTGGTGTCCGGGCAGAAGGTGTGGACGAGCCTGGCGCACCGGGCGCGCTGGGCGCTGCTGCTGGCCCGCACCGACCCGGACCAGCCCAAGCACCGCGGGCTCACCTACTTCGTCCTCGACATGCAGGACCCGGGGGTCGAGGTGCGGCCGCTGCGGCAGCTCACCGGCGACGCCGAGTTCAACGAGGTCTACCTGACCGGCGCCCGGATCCCCGACAGCGCCCGCCTCGGCGACGTCGGCCAGGGCTGGCGGGTCGCGATGACCACGCTCATGAACGAGCGCAGCGCCATCGGCGGCGGCCCGGCGCTGCCCGGCGCGGGGGCGCTGGGCGCGGCGCTCGCGCTGTGGCGCAGCCGGCCGGAGCTGCGCACGCCGGTCCTGCGGGACCGGCTCGCCGGCCTGTACGCCCGCTCGGAGGCCGTACGCCTGACCGGCCAGCGGCTGCGCGGCACCGGCCGCGGCGGCGACCCGGGGCCGGAGGGCTCGCTTGGCAAGCTGGTCAACGCCGAGCTCAACCAGGAGCTGTACGCCTTCTGCACGGATCTGCTCGGGCCCGAGGGCACGCTCTACGACACGTACGAGCCGGGCGAGCAGGAGCGGGACCGGCCGCTGCAGCGGGCGTTCCTGCGCTCGAGGGCCAACACGATCGAGGGAGGGACCTCCGAGGTGCTGCGCAACGTGCTCGCCGAGCGGGTGCTCGGGCTGCCGGGCGACCCGCGGGACGACCGGACGGTCCCGTGGCGGGAGGTGCCCCGTGGCTGACGTTCATTCGGTCGACGCCGGCGAGCTCACCGCGCTGCGCGAGGCGGTCCGCGACCTGTGCGACCGGGAGGTCCGGCAGCAGGACGTGCGGCGGGTCATGGCGACGCCCGAGGGGCACGACCCGGCGACGTGGCGGCGTCTCGCGGCCGACCTCGGCGTGCTCGGGCTCGCGGTCGACGAGGAGCACGGCGGCGCCGGCTCGGGCCTGGCGACGCTGTGCGTGGTCGCCGAGGAGCTCGGCCGGGCGCTGCTGCCCGCGCCGCTGCTCGGCACCGTCGCGCTGGCCGCGCCGGCGCTGCAGCTGACCGGCGACCCGTACGGCGACCTGCCGCTGCTGCTGGCCGGCGACCTGCTCGCGACCGTGGTCGCCCAGGACGGGCTGGGCCGCTGGGCGCCGGACGACGTCACCACTGCCGCCACCCGCGAGGGCGACGCGGTGCTGCTGTCCGGCACCAGCCCGCACGTCGTCGACGCCGCCGGGGCCGGGCTGCTGCTGGTCGCCGCCCGGCTCGAGGGCCAGGTCGAGCTGTACGCCGTCGACCCGGCCGGGCCGGGCTGCCGGGTCGTGCCGCAGTCGACGATGGACCTGACCCGCCGGCAGGCCACGGTCGTGCTGGAGGCGGCGCCGGCCCGACCGCTCGGCGAGGCGGGACCGGCGCTGGACCGCGTCGGGGACGTCGCCGTCGTGGTGCTCTGCGCCGGGCTCGTCGGCGTCGCCCAGCGCCTGCTCGACCTGAGCGTCGAGCATGCCCGCACCCGGTTCCAGTTCGGCCGGCCGATCGGGGCCTTCCAGGGCGTCAAGCACCGCTGCGCCGACATGCTCGTCGCCGTGGAGACCGCCCGCTCGACGGTCGCGCACGCCGCCGAGGTCGCCGACGCGGGCGGGCCCGGGCTGGCGCTGGCCGCGAGCCTGGCCGCGGTCACCACCAAGGAGGCGGCGGTGCAGGTGGCAAAGCAGGCCGTGCAGGTGCACGGCGGGCTGGGCTTCACCTGGGAGCACCCGGCCCACCTCTACCTCAAGCGGGCGGTCGGTGACGCGGCGCTGCTCGGGACGCCGGCCTGGCACCGGGAGCGGCTCGCCCGGCTGGTGCTGGACGACCCGGCCGCGCTGCCGGGCCCGGACGCGGTGCCCGCGGGCGCCGAGGCCGCCGACCTGGTCGGCGCCGACGCCCCGGAGCTCGCCGGGAGCCGGGCATGAGCGGCGGCGGCGTTCCCGACGTCAACGCCGAGGAGGAGGTCGCCGCTCCCGAGGCGACGGGCACCGGCGACGTGCTGCTGGTCGAGCGCTCCGAGGGGGTCGCGACGGTCACGCTGAACCGGCCGGCGGCGCGCAACGCGCTGTCCTCCGCGCTCCTGCTCGCCCTGCGCGAAGCCCTCGCCGCGCTCGACGCGGACGACGAGGTCGGCGCCGTGGTCCTGACCGGCAGCGACCCCGCGTTCTGCGCCGGGCTCGACCTCAAGGAGCTCGGCAGCACCGGTGGCAACCTGCGGCTCGGGGGCGAGCCCGACGGCCTGCCGCCCGGGCACCCCTGGGCGCCGATGTCGACCCCGCTGATCGGTGCCGTCAACGGCGTCGCGGTCACCGGCGGGCTCGAGCTCGCCCTGCACTGCGACCTGCTGCTCGCCTCCGAGCGGGCCGCGTTCGCCGACACGCACGCCCGGGTCGGCGTCATGCCCGGCTGGGGCGCGTCCGTACTGCTCCCCGCGGCCATCGGCACCCGCCTGGCCCGGCAGCTGAGCCTGACCGGCGACTACCTGCCGGCCCGCGAGGCCCTCCGGGCCGGGCTGGTCAGCGAGGTCGTGCCGCACGAGCAGCTGCTGCCGCGCGCTCAGGAGCTCGCCGCCACGATCGCCGGCAACGACCGCGCCGCGGTCCGCACGCTGCTCGCGACCGCGCACGCGGTGGCCGACCAGCTGCACGGCCCCGGCCTCGCGGTCGAGGCCGCCGCCAGCGAGACCTGGAGGCAGCGCGAGTTCGACCCGGCGAAGGTGGAGCAGCGGCGGGCCGCCGTCGTGGCCCGCGGCCGCAGCCAGGGGACGCCGTCGTGACCCCGCACCCGACGCCCGCCCCGACCGCCCCCGTGCGGGTCGGGATGCCACTGGAGTACAGCGGCGGCTTCCTCGAGACGGTGGAGCTGCTGCGCGACTACGAGCGAGCCGGCCTCGACATCGTGTTCGTGCCGGAGGCGTACAGCTTCGACGCCGTGAGCCAGCTCGGCTTCATCGCCGCCCGCACCGAGCGGGTGGAGATCGCCTCCGGGATCCTGCAGCTCTACACCCGCACCCCCACCCTCACCGCGATGACGGCGGCCGGCCTGGACCACGTCTCGGGCGGGCGCTTCACCCTGGGCATCGGGGCCAGCGGCCCGCAGGTCGTCGAGGGCTTCCACGGCGTGCCGTACGACGCGCCGGTGGGACGTACCCGCGAGGTCGTGGAGATCTGCCGGCAGGTGTGGCGGCGGGAGAAGGTGCAGTACGACGGCAAGTACTACCAGGTGCCGCTGCCGCCGGGCCGCGGCACCGGCCTCGGCAAGCCGCTGCGGCTGATCAACACGCCGGTGCGCGAGCGGATCCCGGTGCTGCTGGCGGCGATCGGGCCCAAGAACGTCGCGCTGGCCGCCGAGATCGCGGAGGGCTGGGAGCCGATCTTCTTCCACCCGGAGAAGGCGGCCGACGTGTGGGGCGGCCCGCTGCGGGAGGGCGCGGCCCTGCGCGACCCCGCCCTGGGGCCGCTGGACGTCGTGGTCGGGCTGCGGCTGGCGATCGGCGACGACGTAGATGAGCTGCTGCAGCAGGGGCGCCCGCAGTTCGCCCTCTACATAGGCGGCATGGGCGCGCGCGGCAGGAACTTTTACAACGACCTGGCCCGACGCTACGGCTACGAGCGGGAGGCCGAGCTCATCCAGGACCTCTACCTCGACGGGAGAAAGGCCGAGGCGGCCGCGGCGGTGCCGGAGGAGCTGCTGCGCGCGACCTCGCTGGTCGGCCCGCTGGGGCACGTGCGCGAGCGGCTCGCGGCGTTCCGGGAGGCCGGCGCGACCACCTTCAACGTCAACCCGGTGGCCCCCGGGCTCGAGCGGCGACTGGCCGACGTCGGCACGCTCAAGGAGCTGCTGCAGTAGGGCGATACTGGCGCAGCCGCAGTGGCCGGGCAGGACGACAGGACGAAGGAGAAGTCGTGCAGGTGGAGGGTGTGACCGCATTGGTCACCGGAGGTGCGTCGGGGCTCGGGCTCGCGACGGTGGAGCGGCTGTCCGCGGCCGGCGCCGACGTCGTGGCGGTGGACCTGCCGAGCGCGTCGACGCAGCGGCTGGACGCGCTGGGCGGCGCGGTGCGCTTCGTGGGCGCCGACGTCACCGACGAGGCTGCGGTCGCCGCGGCGGTGGCGGCGGCCAACGAGGGCGGCCGGCTGCGCGTGCTCGTCAACTGCGCCGGGATCGGCAACGCGGTCCGCACCGTCGGCCGCAACGGGCCGTTCCCGCTGCCGGAGTTCGAGCGGGTCGTGCGGGTCAACCTGTTCGGCACCTTCAACGTGCTGCGGCTCGCCGCGACCGCGATGGCCGGCAACGACCCCGTCGAGGGCGAGCGGGGCGTCGTCGTCAACACCGCGTCCGCCGCGGCCTTTGACGGCCAGGTGGGGCAGGCGGCCTACTCCGCCTCCAAGGCAGCCGTGGCCGGCATGACGCTGCCGATCGCCCGGGACCTCGCGTCCATGCTCATCCGGGTCATGACCATCGCGCCGGGCCTGTTCGAGACGCCCCTGCTGGCGGGTCTACCCGAGGCGGCGCGCGCCTCGCTGGGGGCGCAGGTGCCGCACCCCAGCCGCCTCGGGCAGCCCGCCGAGTACGCGCAGCTGGTCCAGGCGATCGTGGAGAACCCGATGCTCAACGGCGAGACGATCCGGCTCGACGGGGCCATTCGGATGGCGCCGCGCTGAGTCGCGCTGTCCTGCGTAACCGGGGAGGGCTACAGGCTGCGCCGCAGTACCGCCGACGCGGCGAGCAGTCGTACCCGGCGGCGTTCCGCCAGCGCCCGGTCGCGCACTGCCGGCACCAAGCTCGCCACCGAGTACAGCGGGGCGCTCACCGCGTACGCCGCGACCCAGGCGAGCTGAAGGCACGCCGACGCCCGCCGCCCGCCGTGCGTCCGGTGGTAGCGCAGCTTGGAGCGCCAGATGGCGCGAAAGCGGGTGTCGAAGGCCGGGCTGGTGATCGCCGTCCCGTGCATTTCGTCGTGCACCACGGTGACCGCGGGCAGGTAGGCGGAGCGGATGCCCTGCTGCGCCGAGCGGCGTTGCCAGTCGACCTCCTCGGAGTACATCCGGTAGCCCTCATCCAGGGGGCCCGTCCGGTGCCAGACCGAGCGGTGAAAAGCAAGGCATGCCCCGTTGACCCAGTCGCAGCTGACCGGTCCGGCGCCGCGGGGGTTCAGGCCGTGCCAGCGGCGCCACAGCCGGCGCAGGACGAGCACGGGCAGGAACAGCTCCGCGGCGTCCCGCAGCGGTGACGGGAAGGGCCGGGCAACGCTGAGCTCATGCCCCGATGCCCCGACCGCGCGGGGGCCGAGGATCAGGTCCGGGTGGGCCTGGGCGGTGTCGATGAGGGTCTGCAGCGCACCGGGGCACAGCTGCAGGTCGCTGTTGGCCACCACCAGGACCTCGCCGCTGCTGAGCTGCACCCCCGAGTTCACGGCCGCGGCGAAGCCGCCGTTGACGGTCCGCTGGTGGACGTGCACGTCCGGGAACGTCGCCTGGAGCCGTTCCGCGCCGCCGTCCTCGCTGGCGTCGTCCACGACGACGATCTCGAGCTCGGGATCGCCGCGGAGGTCGAGCCCGGCCAGCAGCGCCACGACGTACGGCCAGCCGTGGAACACCGGGATGATCAAGGATGCGGCGACACGCACGTATGCTCCTTCTTACGGCTTCGATTATCTCCCCCAACGGTAGCTTCACCGACCGGCGCGGGGAGGCCGATGTGGTCAAGGTCCCGCGCGGCTTCCGCGCCGGGCTGTCTCGCCAGCAGGTCCGCGTGCTTGACTGCTCGTGCTGGTCCGGCCTTCAGGCGGCCGCGGTGAGTCCCAGGGGTGCGGGTGAGCGACGCGTACGTCTCGATCGGTGAGGTTGTCGAGCGGATCGGCCTGAGTCTGCGCACCATCCGGTACTACGAGGAGGTCGGCCTCGCGGTGCCGTCGGCCCGGACCAAGGGCGGCCACCGCCTGTACACCGACGCCGACATCGACCGCCTGCGCCTGATCATGAAGATGAAGCCGCTCGGATTCAGCCTCGAGGAGATGGGCGCCGTCCTGGCGGTCCTGGACGACCTGCACAACCCCACGAAGGGCCCGGACGCCCGCGAGCGACTGTCGATGTACCGCCTCCTCGTCGAGGAGCGGCTGCGCTGGCTGCAGGAGCGGCTCGTCATCGCGCACGACTTCAAGCGGTACATCGAGGCCGAGCTCACCGCAGAGCCCGGCACCCGTCCGCCCGTCACACCCACCGTGACCACGGGGACGTCCTCAGGGCAGATGCCGCGCTCCACCGGTCCCGCCGGCCACCCGGACTGACCGGTGCGCCGGATCTTCCGACGTCAGCACGGTCCGACCGGACCGGACGAGGACCGGCCGACCCCCGGCGGCGGGTGCTCGGCCGAGGCCCGGGTCCCCGCGGGGACCGCGGCCGGCTGGGGGTGCGTCCTCCCGGCACCGTCGGCAGACGTGGTGCGCCGCAGCGGGACGAGCAGCGCGAGCAGGCAGGCGGCGAGGCTGGTGGCGGTGAGCACCGCGAAGGCGGCGGTGTAGCCGGCCTCGACCGGCAGGCCGTCCGGGCGGGCGCCGGCGGTGATGACGCTGCCCAGCGCCGCTCCGCCGATCGCCCCGCCGATGGTGCGGATGTTGGCGTTCATCCCGCTGGCGACGCCGGTCTGGGAGGCCGGCACGGACTCCACCACCAGGTTGGACAGCGCCGCGAACCCGAGCCCGAACGCGAGCCCGTTGACGACGGTCCAGAGCAGGACCTGCCAGAGCTCGGCGTGCGCGAGGGTCAGCCCCAGCAGTCCGGCGGTGTTGAGCGCTCCGCCGAGCACGAGGACCCGCTTGCTGCCGAGGCGGGCGGCCAGCCGACCGGAGGCGAGGCCGGCGAGGAAGGTCGCGGTCGACTGCGGGAGCAGCAGCAGCCCGGACACCGTGACCGACAGGCCGAGCCCGTAGCCGGTGCGCTCCGGCGTCTGGAGGAACTGCGGCAGGAACGCGTAGAAGGTGTACATCCCGACGCCGAACAGCAGCGCGACGACGTTGGTCGTCCACACCGCCGGCAGGCGCATCATCCGCATGTCGATCAGCGGGGCGTCGCTGCGCAGCTCGCTGGCGACCCAGGCTGCGCAGAGCACGACGGCGCCGGCGAGCAGGGCGAGGATGGCCGCGGACGTCCAGCCCCAGATCCGGCCCTGGCTGATGGCGAGCAGCAGGCACACCAGCCATGAGGACAGCAGCACCGCCGCCCGTACGTCGATCCGGCCCGGTGTCCGTACGGGTGACTCCGGCACCCACCAGTGGGCGGCGACCGCGGCGGCGACCGTCACGATCATCGGCAGCCAGAACAGCCAGTGGTAGCTCAGGGTGCCGACGATCGGGCCCGCGAGGACCAGCCCGAGGCCACCGCCGACCGCGAGCAGGGAGGCCGCCGTGCCGATGGCGCCGGCGACCCGCTCTGGCGGGAACTCGTCGCGGATGATCCCGAAGGTCAGGGGCAGCACGCCGCCGCCGATGCCCTGCACGACGCGGGCGAGCACGAGCACCTCGATGCTGGTCGCCAGCGCGGCCACCAGCGAGCCCAGCGCGAGCGCGCCGAGGGCGACGACGAGCATGCGCTCCTTGCCGACCTTGTCGCCGATCCGGCCGACGATGGGGGTGAACACCGAGGCCGACAGCAGGTAGGCCGTGAGCACCCACGTGACGGTGCGCTGGTCGGTGCCGAGCGATCGCTGGATCGTCGGCAGCACCGGCAGGACGAACGACTGCAGCAGCGAGAACGCCGTCACCCCGGCGCACAGCACCACGAAGGTGATGCGGTGACCGGGACGACGGTCGAAACGCGGCACGGGCAGCTCCTGCAGCGTCAAAGGTTGTCCTCGACAACCACCGGTTGGCCCGCTGCCTTCCCACGGCAGGGCCCCAGCCGGCCGCCCTACGATGGCACTGTGACGACACTCACAGACCGCGGTCTGGTCGCCGAGCTCCGGGCGGCCCTCCCGGAAGGCGCCCTGGTCACCGACCCGGACCGGCTGGCGTCCTACCGCAACGACCAGGCCGGCGGGCTGCTCGCCGGGCAGCCGGCTGCGCTGGTGCTGCCGCGGACCACCGGGCAGGTGTCCGTGGTCCTGGCCGCCGCGCACCGCGCACGGGTGCCGGTGGTGCCCCGGGGGGCCGGCTCCGGGCTGTCCGGTGGCGCCAACGCCGTCGACGGCTGCCTGGTCCTGTCGCTGGAGAAGATGACGACGATCCGCTCGATCGACGCCGCCGACGGCTGCGCGGTCGTCGAGCCCGGGGTGGTCAACCAGCGGCTGCGGGACGAGGCCGCCGGGAGCGGCCTGTGGTACGCCCCGGACCCCGCGTCGCGCTCCTGGTGCACGCTCGGCGGCAACATCGCCACCAACGCGGGCGGGCTGTGCTGCGTGAAGTACGGCGTGACCCGCGACGCCGTCCTGGCGCTCGAGGTCGTGCTGGCCGACGGGCGGACCACGCGCATCGGGCGGCGCAGCGTCAAGGGCGTGGCCGGCTACGACCTGGTGTCGCTCATCGTCGGCAGCGAGGGAACCCTCGGGGTCGTCACGGAGGCGACGCTGCGGCTGCGGCCCGCGCCGCTGCCGCCGACCACGGTGGTCGCCGTGTTCCCCGACCTGCCCGCTGCCGGCCGGGCGGTCCAGGCGATCACGAGCGCCCTCACGCCGTCGCTGCTGGAGCTGATGGACCGGACGACGATCCGGGCGGTGGAGGCGCTGCGGCCGATGGGGCTCGACGTCGACGCGGCGGCCCTGCTGCTGGCGCAGACCGACTCCCCCGGCCCCGCCGAGGCCGAGGCGCTGCTCGCGCTGTGCGAGGCGGCCGGCGCGGTCGACGCCTACCGGTCCGAGGACGCCGAGCAGGCCGACCAGCTGCTGGAGGCGCGGCGCCTGGCGCTGCCCGCCCTGGAGCGGATGGGCGCGGTGCTGCTCGACGACGTCGCGGTGCCGCGCTCGCAGCTCGTCGAGGCCATTGCCCGCATCGAGCGGGTCGCCGTCGACCGGGACGTCGTGATCGGCACCTTCGGCCACGCCGGCGACGGCAACCTACACCCCACGGTCGTGCTCCCGCACGGCGACCAGGCGGCAGCCGTGCGGGGCGCCGCGGCCTTCCGGGACATCGTGCAGGTCGCCCTCGACCTCGGGGGCACCGTCACCGGCGAGCACGGGGTCGGGATGCTCAAGCCCGACCTGCTGGCGCGGGAGCTGGACCCGACCGCGCGGTCGCTGCACGCCGCGATCAAGCAGGCGCTCGATCCTCGCGGGATCCTCAACCCGGGCAAGGCCCTGCCCCTGCCCGCGCGTGCTGCTGGTCCTGCCGTGCCCGGCATGTGAGGCTGCGGCCTCACAGGCGCGGCTGCACAGCTGCGCGAGACGGCGGGAGAGCTCATGACGGAGGGTCGGGCGGACGCGGTCGTCCTGTTCGGGGCGACCGGGGACCTGGTGCGCAAGAAGCTGCTCCCTGCCCTCTACCAGCTCGCCCGGGTCGACCGGCTCGGCGTGCCGGTCATCGGTGTCGCCCGCTCGGCGTGGGAGGACGAGCGGCTCCGGTCCGCGGCGCGCAGCGCTGTCGAGGCGATCGGCAAGGGACCGGTGGACGAGGAGGCCTTCCGCCAGCTGGCGGAGGGCATGACCATGCTCGTCGGCGACTACGGCGACGAGGCGATGTACGACGACCTCGCCCGGCGGCTCGAGGGCTCCGAGCGCCCCGTCTTCTACCTGGCGATCCCGCCGTCGGTGTTCCCGGAGGTGGTCCGCGGCCTGGCGAAGTCCGGCCTGGCGGCCCGCGGGCGGGTGATCGTGGAGAAGCCGTTCGGGCGCGACCAGGCGTCGGCGCGTGAGCTGAACGGCTGGCTGGCCGGCGCCTTCGAGCAGGACTCCATCTTCCGGATCGACCACTACCTCGGCAAGGAGTCCGTGGAGGGCCTGCTGGTCTTCCGGTTCGCCAACACGTTCCTGGAGCCGTTCTGGAACCGCAACTACGTCGCCGGGGTGCAGATCACCCTGGGCGAGGCGTTCGGCACCGAGGGCCGGGCGGGCTTCTACGACGGCGTCGGAGCCGTCCGCGACGTGCTGCAGAACCACCTGCTTCAGGTGGTGGCGCTGCTGGCCATGGAGCCGCCGATCGCCGACGACGCGGACGCCTACCGCGACGAGGAGGTCAAGGTCCTGCGGCAGATCTCGCCGCTGCAGCCCCGCAACACCGTCCGGGGGCAGTACGTCGGCTACCTCGACGAGGAGGGCGTCGCGCCCTCGTCCACGACCGAGACCTTCGTGTCGACCTGCCTGACGATCGAGTCGTGGCGCTGGGCGGGGGTGCCGTTCTACCTGCGGGCCGGCAAGTACATGCCGGGCAGCGCCACCGAGGCGGTCATCGAGCTGCGGCGCCCGCCGCGGCTGCTGTTCGCCGGGCACGAGGCCGACGTGCCCAGCACCAACCTGGTGCGGTTCCGGCTCGGGCACAGCGACGGCGTGACCCTGTCGGTGCAGGCCAAGGCGCCCGGGGCCCGCACCCTGACCCAGCCGGTGGACCTCACCGTCGACTTCGAGTCCGCGCTGGGTCACCGTCGGGAGGCGTACGAGCGCCTGCTCGACGACGCCATGGACGGCCGCCGGCACCGCTTCGCCCGCGAGGACACCATCGAGGAGGAGTGGCGCATCGTCGACCCGATCCTGGACCTCACCGACCGCCCGGTGCCGTACTACAAGGGCACCTGGGGGCCGCCGTCCCCGACCTCCCCGGCGGACGGCTGGCACGACGTGGCACTGCGCACCTAGCGGCCGCCGGGCCCGGTCGGGCGGTACTCCGCGACGAGCAGCGCGAGGTCGTCACCCAGCCGGCCCGACACCGCCGCGCCCAGCCGGTGGAGCACCTCGTCCAGCGCCTCCCCGAGCCCGCCCCGCGACAGCGACCCCGCCAGGTGCAGCACGTCGACGAACTCCCGCTGCGCGTCCCGGGCCTCGAGGATCCCGTCGGTGTAGAGCAGGAGCCGGTCCCCGGGAGTCAGCCGCCCGGTGGTCGGGGCCAGCTCGCCGCCGAGGCCCAGCGGGAGGGCGGGCGCCACCGGCACCACCCGTACGGCGGTGTCGCGCCGGGCGAGCAGCGGTGGCGGGTGGCCGCAGGACACCAGCGTGTAGGTGCCGTCGTCCGCGATCTCGGCCAGCAGCGCCGTCACGAAGTCCTCGGCGTCGAGGTAGCCACGCAGCCGCCGGTCCATCTGCGCGGCGACCGCGGTCAGCGCCGGCAGGTCGGCGGCGGCGCAGCGGAACTCGCCGAGCACGACGGTGGCCGTACGCACGGCGTCCAGGCCCTTGCCGCGCACGTCGCCGATGAGCAGGCGCACGGCGCCGGGGCGGGTCACCACCTCGTACAGGTCCCCGCCGATGAGGGCCTCGGCGGCGGCGCTCTGGTAGCGGGCGGCGAGGTGGACCGGGCCGATGCGGTCGGGCGGAGCGGCCAGGATGGCGTGCTGGGCGGCCTCCGCGACGCGCAGCACGCTGGCGAGCCGGCCGGACTGCTGCTGGAAGGCGCGGGCGTTCTCCACAGCCAGGGCGGCCCGCCGGGCGAGGTCCTCGGCGAAGGTCACGTCGCTCTCGTCGTAGCGCCGCCCCGACTCCGCGGCGATCAGAGTGACGGCGCCGAGCAACCCGGTGCGGCCGGCCAGCGGCACGATGAGCACGCTGGACATGCCGAGCTCGCGGATCAGCCTCAGGTGCTCCTCGTCGACGGCCGTCGCCACCAGCATCTCGTCGTCGATGTGGGTGTAGACCTCCGTGCGGCCGGTCCGCAGCACCTCGGACACCCCCGTGGCCGCGTCGAGGTCCGGCGGGTAGCGCTCGGCCAGCTGCCGCGCCCACTCGACCTTCGCCGGGTCGACGTGGGCGATCGCGACGGTCTCCCGGCGCCCGTCGTCGACCAGCTCGACGGAGCACCAGTCGGCCATGCCGGGGACGACGAGCCGGGCGACCGCCTCGAGCACGGCGCGGGAGTCGAGCGTGCCGGACAGGACGACCGAGGCCTCGGCGAGAAAGCGCAGCCGGTCGGTGGCCTGCGCGGCGGCCGAGGTGGCGCGGGCCCGCTCCAGGGCCTGGGCGGTGACGTCGGCCAGCGTGGTCAGGAAGGCCAGCTGGGTGCGCTCCTCCACGCGGGCGGGGCCGCTGAACGTCATCGACAGGGCGCCGAGCTGGTGGCGGCCGATGGTCAGGGGGGCGGCCAGCAGGCTGAGCTCCCCGGGGTAGACGTCGACGAGCGCCGGGAAGCGCTGCGCGAGGTCGCCCCGGTCGCGGACGACCAGCGGCCGGCCGGCCAGCAGCGCGGCCCCGATCGGGAAGTCCGCGGTCACCGGGAGGCGGTCGTAGCGCTGCGCCAGCCGCTGGTTGCGCACGCCGGACGACGCGGCCACCGTCAGCATCCCGTCGTCGCCGAGCAGGTAGACGTGCGCGCTGTGCGCGCCGAGCTGCTCGGCGCAGCAGCGGACGACGATCCGCGCGATCTCCTCGACGGTGCCGGCGCCGGTCAGCTCAGCGGTCACGCGCTGCAGCACCCCGAGCTGCGTCGCCTGCGTCTCGAGGGGCGCCAGCCGCGTGAGGGCCTCGGCCAGCCGCTCCGGGAAGGTCGCGGTGACCGGTGGCGGCTCCCCGGCCGCGGCCGCCCGGAGCTGGTCCACCAGCGTCTGCACGTACCACCGCCGGAACACCTTGTGGACCGGGGGGGTCTCGAGGGTCAGCAGCCGGGCATTGCGCGCGTAGCGGTCGATCTCGTCCAGCGCGGCCAGGTACTGCTCCCCCGCGTCGGCGGCCGACGCGGGCAGGGTCAGCGACAGCCGCACCTCCCGCGCACCGCGGGCCGCGGCCGCCAGGGCCTGCCGCTTGATCGCCCCTCGCGCTGCGGCGAAGCCGTGCACCACCGTGGTCACGAGCTGGGACAGGTCGGAGGGCATCCGCCCGGTGCCCGTCCCGAGCCCGGCCGGGTCCGAGGCCGCCGCCTGGACCTCCGAGGCGGCGGCCAGGACCGACTCGCGTACGACGTTGTCCAGGTGGGACTTCGCCTCGAGCAGCAGCTCGGTGGGCACCGAGCCCAGCTCGACGGTGAACACCGGCTCCGGCTCGTCGTCGGGGAACGCCGCGAGCAGCCGGTCCAGGTCGACGTCCGCGTCGACGTCCTGAGCGTCGGCCGCCGCGTCCGCGTGGCTCAGCTCCGCCCAGACGATTTTGCCGCCACCATGCACCGCCGGGTCGACACCCCAGCGCGCGCTCAGCCGGCCGACCAGGGCCAGGCCGCGGCCGGTCATCGCCTCGGTGCTCTGCCGGGGCAGGACCGGCAGGTCACGGCCGGAGTCCTCGACCTCGAGGCGGACGCCGCCGGCCGCCAGCAGCCCGCAGCGCACCCGGATGGGCGCCGACCCGTGCAGCACGGCGTTGGTCACCAGCTCGGTGACGACCAGCGCCACCTCGTCCTGCGGCACCCCCGGCCGGTCGCGCAGCGCCCGGACGACCTGGCCCCGGGCACGGGGCACGGCTTCGGCGTGGTCCCCCACGACGAGGTCGACCTCGGACAGGTTCATCGGCTCCCTTTGCCCCGGCTGCCCGACATGCTGCCCCACCGTGCCGGTGGGTCCGCGACCAGCCGGGCACCCGGGCGCCGGCGCTCAGCCGGGCGTCAGGACCACCTTCAGCGCCTCGTGCGACGCCGCGTCGCGGAACACCTCGTACGCCGCGTCGATCTGGTCGAAGCCGAACGTGTGCGTCCCCATCTTCTCGGCCGGGATGCGGCCGCCGGCCACCATGGTGAGCAGGGTCGGGATCGAGACGGTGTCGACCAGGCCCATGGTGAGAGTGATGTTCTGGATCCACATCTCCTGCATCGGCAGCTCGACCGGCGCGCCGTGCACGCCGATGTTGGCCACCGTGCCGCCCGGCCGCACGATCGCGGCCGCGGTGAGCAGCGTCTGCGGGTAGCCGACGGCCTCGATGGAGACGTCCACCCCCAGGCCGTCGGTCATCGCCATCACCTCGGCGACCGCGCCGGGCCCGGCCTCGACCACGTCGGTGGCCCCGAACTCCAGGGCCTTCTTGAGCCGGAACGCGTTGGTGTCCACCGCGATGACGCGCGAGGCGCCCCACAGGCCGGTGGTGAGGATCGCAGACAGTCCGACGGCGCCGGCGCCCACGACCGCGACGGTGTCCCCCGGCCGTACGCCGCCGGCGAGGACGCCCACCTCGTAGCCGGTGGGCAGCGAGTCCGCCAGGAAGATCGCCTGCTCGTTGCTGACGCCCTCGGGCACGGCGTAGAGCGACGTGTCGGCGTACGGCACGCGGACGGCCTCCGCCTGCGTCCCGTCGATGAGGTGGCCCAGGATCCACCCGATGCCGCCGACCGTCTGGCAGTGCGAGGGCATCCCCCGCTGGCAGTAGGCACAGCGGCCGCACCGGGTGACCGCCGGGACCAGCACCCGGTCGCCGACGGCGAAGCCGCGGACGGCCTCGCCGACCGCGGTCACGGTGCCCACCGCCTCGTGGCCGAGGATCCGGCCGTCGGTCACCGCGGCCACGTCGCCCTGCAGGATGTGCAGGTCGGTGCCGCAGATGGTGGTCGTGTCGACCCGGACGACCGCATCGGTCGGCTCCTGGATCACCGGGTCGGGGACGTCCTCCCAGGACTTCGCGCCGGGGCCGTGGTAGACGAGCGCCTTCATGATCTCCTCCAGACGGACCCCGGTCGGAGCCGGCGCCGACGCTAGTGAGGCGGGCAGCCCCCCGTCGTCTCAGATCCGGACAGCGGGCGACGTACTGTCGACGGGTGAGCGTCGCTGTGCCCCTCGCCGTCCCGCTCGACGGGCGGTTCGCCCGTGAGCTCCCGGAGCTGGCTCTCGCGTGGCGGGCCGAGCCGGCTCCCGACCCGCGCCTGCTGGTGCTCAACGAGCCGCTGGCGGCCGAGCTCGGCCTGGACCCTGCCCGGCTGCGGGAGCCCGAGGGGCTGCGGCTGCTGGTCGGGACCGCCGTCCCGGAGGGCGCCACGCCGGTGGCCCAGGCGTACGCCGGCCACCAGTTCGGCGGTTTCGTCCCCCGGCTGGGAGACGGGCGCGCGCTGCTGCTGGGCGAGCTCGTCGACGCCGCCGGCGTCCGCCGGGACCTGCACCTGAAGGGCTCGGGCCGGACGCCGTTCGCGCGCGGCGGCGACGGCCTGGCCGCCGTCGGGCCGATGCTGCGGGAGTACGTCGTCAGCGAGGCGATGCACGCCCTCGGCATCCCCACCACCCGCTCGCTCGCGGTGGTCGCCACCGGGCGCACCGTGCGCCGGGAGAGCCTGCTCCCGGGCGCCGTGCTGGCCCGGGTCGCCAGCAGCCACCTGCGGGTGGGGAGCTTCCAGTACGCGCGGGCCACCGGCGACGTCGACCTGCTGCGCCGCCTCGCCGACCACGCCCTCGCCCGCCACTACCCGGCCGCCGCAGCCGAGGCGAACCCCTACCTCGCGCTGCTCGAGGCGGTGGTCGCCGCTCAGGCGTCCCTGGTCGCCCGCTGGATGCTGGTCGGCTTCGTCCACGGCGTGATGAACACCGACAACATGACCATCTCCGGCGAGACCATCGACTACGGGCCGTGCGCCTTCCTGGAGGCCTTCGACCCGGCCACCGTCTTCAGCTCCATCGACGAGGGCGGCCGCTACGCCTACGGCAACCAGCCGCTCGCCGCGCAGTGGAACCTCGCCCGGCTCGCCGAGGCGCTGCTCCCCCTGCTCGCCCCGGACCCCGAGCAGGCCGTCGCCCTGGCGGTCGAGTCGCTGGGCGGCTTCCGCCCGCAGTACGACGCCGCCTGGTCGGCCGGCATGCGCGCGAAGCTGGGCCTGGCCGACGGGGTCGACGCCTCGGCCCTGGTCGAGGAGCTGCTGGCCCAGCTGCAGACCGGGCCGGTCGACTACACGTCGTGCCTGCGCGCCCTCGGGGCGGCCGCCCGCGGCGAGCCGGAGCCCGTCCGCAGCCTGTTCCTCGACCTGCCCCGGATCGACGTCTGGCTGGCCCGCTGGCTCGCCCTGGGCCCGGACGCCGACGCCATGGACCGGGTCAACCCGGTCTACCTGCCCCGCAACCACCTCGTCGAGCAGGCCCTCGCCGCCGCGACGGGCGGCGACCTCGACCCGCTGCACGGGCTCCTGGCCGCGATCGCGGCTCCCTTCGACGAGCGGCCCGGTCTCGAGTCGTACGCCGCCGCCGCTCCCCCGGACTTCGGCGCCTACCGGACCTTCTGCGGCACCTGAGGCGGCACGCGCCAGAATGCCGGCCATGACAGCGACCGGGCCGACACTCAGCGGGCGCGAGATCGCGGACGCCGCACTGACCGACTGGGCCTACCTGCAGGGCGGGCTGCACACCCGGCTGCCGGCGGACTTCGCGACCGGGCTGCGCCTGGTGGCCCGGATCGGCGCCGCCGCCGAGGCTGTCGACCACCACCCCGACCTGGACCTGCGCTACTCCCACCTCGACGTCCACCTCGTCAGCCACGACGTGGGCGGGGTGACCCGGCGGGACCTGCGGCTGGCCCGGACCATCAGCGCGCTGGCGGCCGAGGAGGGGGTCGTCGCCACGCCGTACGCCACCGCCGTGCTGGAGGTGGCACTGGACAGCCCGGACGCGGCGGCGGTGCGGCCGTTCTGGCGGGCGGTGCTCGACATGCGCGAGACCGAGTCCTCGGAGGGAGCCGCCGAGCTGCGCTCGGACTCGCTGCCCAGCCTGTGGTTCCAGCCGTCCGGGAGCGCGGAGCCCCGGCAGCACTTCCACCTCGACCTGTGGGTGGCTCCCGAGGTCGTCGAGGACCGGATCGCGGCGGCGGTCGCCGCCGGCGGCGAGCTCCTCAGCGCCGCCGAGGCCCCGGCGTTCTGGGTCCTCGGCGACGCTGACGGCAACCGGGTCTGCCTGTGCACCTGGCAGGACCGCGACCCGGGCCCGACCTAGGGCAGGACGACCGCCAGGGGTCGGATGCCGGCCGAGGTCAGCCGGGACGGCAGGGCGCTCGCCCACGGGTGCTCGTCGGTGGCCAGCAGGCCGGGGTTGGCGACGACGAACGACACCCGCTGGTCGGTGGTGGTGCTCGTCCACCGCGCGCCGAGCTCCCTGAGGACCGTGCCGGCTGCCGCCGCGTCCGCCGGTCGCACCGACACCCGGATCGGGCGGCCGGCCTGCAGCAGGCTGCCCGCGCCGGTCCGGGCGGTCGCCTCCGCCGCCTGCCGCGGCGCGCTGCCGGCGCTCACCGCCGCGACCGGCGCACGGCTGCCGGCGTTGACGATGGAGTTGTAGAGCAGCTTGGCGGTGCCGTCGGTGAAGCCCCGGAAGTTGGGCTCCGCCGCGAACACCACCGCGTCGCCGCGCCCCACCGGCTCGTCGATCATGGCGGCCGTCCCGCCCAGCTCCTCGGCGCCCCGGGCGAAGCCGGACACCTGCCAGTCGCGGTCGTCGGCGAAGGGGTAGGAGACGACCACGTGCGAGGGCTGGGAGGCCCGCATGATCGCGTCGTAGGCGTAGAAGCTCCAGACCCGGTTGCCGACCCCGGCGGCGAACGGGCTGCGGGTGTCGACCCGGCTCTGCAGCAGGCTGCCGGGGACGTCCGAGGTCGGCTCGCTGAGCTGGGCGGTGCTGACGCCCACCCGCGCCGCGAGCTCGGTGCCGCCCTGCCAGCCGATGTAGCGGCCGCCGTCGTTGACCCAGGTCCGCAGGGCCATCTCGCCGGTGGCGCCGAGCGCGGCGGCGGCGGTCTCGGCGGGGCCGTCGGGCACCAGCAGCACGTCGACGGAGTCCAGCGCACCGGCAGCGATGCCGGCCGGGGTGACGGTGGAGTACGGCAGCTTCCAGTCGCGCTCGAGCCGCCACCGCAGCCAGCCGGTCGACTCGATCGAGTCGGTGGAGTCCGCCGACAGCTGGAGCACCGCGACGCGGGGCAGGTCGGCCGGCAGCGCGGGTGCGCCGGTCAGGGTCAGCCGGTGCGGGCTCGGCGCCGGCAGCGGCGGCACCGGCGTGGCCTTCGGCGACAGAACCCGCCCGGAGTAGCCGCCGCGCACGTTCGCCAGCAGCGGCAGGCTCCAGGCGGTCACGTCGTAGAAGTACGGGAAGGGCACGTAGGTGTCCTCGTTGAGCATCGCCTGGACCCAGTGCTTCTGCTTCTGGTTCATGGAGATCCAGTAGGTGCCGGCCTCCAGCGTCGTGCTGGTCCGCGACCGGCCGTACTCCTTGAAGTCGGGCACGGTCAGCGGCGCCGTGAGCCGGGACACCTCGACGTCCATGCGCTGCAGCCGGTGCACGATCATCTCGACCTCGCGCCGCTTGGCGGGGTCGTCGTCGCGCAGGAAGTAGGAGCGCACCGACAGGTCGGGCACCTGGTTCTCGACCTCGTTGCCGGGGGCGATGATCGTGTTGGGCTCGAGGAGGCCGCGCCGGCCCTCGGTGGCGGCCCGGGTGAAGGCGGTGTGCCAGCCGCGCAGGATCTCCTGCTTGCGCAGGGCGCCCTGCGACAGCGACACCCACTGGGCGAGGTACTGCTCGTTCAGCCGCTGCGCGATCGGGTCGCCGTTGGCCTTCTCGTACGTCATGCCGGCGGCGTTGAAGCCGGTGCTCGGCACCGTGTCGCCGTAGCCCATGTAGAACAGGTCGTAGACGTCGTAGTTGAAGTACGGGATGCCCTTGCGCGTGAACGCCTGCTGCAGCGAACGGCCGTAGATGTTGTTGATCCAGTCGACCGACTGGGCGCTGATCTCGTGGTAGACGGGGTCGGCGTTGGGCGGGAAGAAGAAGCCCGCCCGGCCCATCTCGTGCGCGTCGATGAACATCTGCGGCGGGTACTGCCGCAGCAGCTCCAGCTTGCCGTCCGTCTCGGTCTGGGTGCGGGCGAACCAGTCGCGGTTCATGTCGAAGCCGTAGGCGTTGCGCCGGGTGTCCATCTCGCGGCCGTCCGGGTTCTGGACGGGCAGGATCACCACGATCGCGTTGTCGAGGATCTGCTGGGCGGCGCAGTCGCTGCGGTCGGCCAGCTCCCGCAGGACCCGCAGGGAGGCGTCCGTGCCGCTCTCCTCGTTGCCGTGCACGTTGGCGGCGATCCACAGCACGGCGGGCGTCGACGCCGCGAGGGCGGCGGCGTCGGCGGTGGACGTGGCCGGGTCCTGCAGCCGCTCCAGGTTGCCGCGGATCCGGGCCAGCCCGGCCTCGCTCACGTTGGCCGCCCGGCCGACGATCGCGTAGCGCAGCTCCCGGCCCTGCACGGACCGGGCGGCCACCCCGGTCGTGACCCGGGGGGTGGCCGCGTCGACCGCGCTCAGGTAGCGGTCGGACTCGGCGGTGGTCACCTCGCGCTGACCCAGCTCGAAGCCGAGCACGGACCGCGGTGAGGGCACGTCGCCGCGCCACTGCGGGACCGTGGACACCGGGTCGCAGCCCGCGGCCGCGGCGGGTGTCGTCGTCAACGGCACCGCCAGGCCGGTCGCCAGCGTCACCGACGCGGCGACCGCGGCCCACCTCGAGCGAGTTCCCATCCCGATGTCTCCCTCCGGCCCCTTCGGCAGAAAGGGGCGCAGCGGGGAGGAAACCACCTCGGGGCCCCGGGCGGTAGAGGGGGGCAGCGGGTTGTGGCCAACCCGCGGCCCGGCCGTACGCACCCCGACAATGGTGCGTGCCCGACGCGACCGCCCTGACCGAGCGGCAGGAGACCGGCGCGATCCGGATCCTGCAGGCGGCCTCCGCGACCAGCGCGTTCGACCGCTTCGCCGTCAGCGCCCTGCTCGTCTCCCTCGCCGCGGACCTGGGCGAGCCGCTCGGAGCCGCGACGGCGGCCGCGAGCGCGTACTTCCTCTGCTACGGCCTGAGCCAGCCGCTGTGGGGGCTGGCCAGTGACCGGCTCGGGCGGGTCCGCACGATGCGGGTCGCGCTCGCCCTCGCCGCGGTCTTCGCGCTGCTGTCGGCGCTGGCGCCCGGGCTGCCCCTGCTGGTCCTGGCCCGGGCCTGCACGGGCGCGTGCATGGCCGCGGTCGTGCCCACCTGCCTGGTCTACGTCGGCGACGCCGTCCCGCTGGTCCGCCGGCAGCGCACCCTCACCGACATCAACGCCGCCACCGCCACCGGCATCACGCTCGCGACCGGTCTCGGCGGGGTGCTCGCCGCGACGCTGTCCTGGCGGGTCGCCTTCGCCGTCCCGGGGGTCGCCGCGGCGGTTGTCGTGGCGGTGCTGGCGCGGCTGCCCGAGCCGCCGCCGAGCCGGCTGGCGCAGGGCGGCGTGCCCACGGTGCTGCGCTCGCGCTGGGGCGTCGTCGTCCTGGTGCTGGCGCTGGTCGAGGGGGCCGCGCTGCTGGGGCTGCTCACCTACCTCGCCCCGGCGCTCGAGGACGCCGGCTGGTCGGCGCGGACGGCCGGGCCGGTGGTGGCGCTCTACGGCCTCGGCCTGCTGCTGACCTCGCGGGTCGTCAAGCGGGTCGCCGGGCGCACCCGCCCGGAGGTGTTCCTCGCGGCGGGCGCGGCCGGCCTCGTGGTGGCGTACACCGCCGTCGCGGCCACCCGCTCGGGGTGGGCGGTCGGCGGCGCGGCCGTGGTCGTCGGCGCCGCCTGGGCAGGGATGCACTCGACCATGCAGACGTGGGCGACCGAGGTGGTGCCCCAGGCCCGCGCCAGCATGGTGTCGCTGTTCGCAGGGGCGCTGTTCGTCGGCAGCGGCGTGGCCACCGCCGGGCTGTCACCACTGGCCGACGCCGCCCGCTGGCCGCTGCTGTTCGGGATCGGCGGGCTGCTCGCGGCGGCGTTCGGGGCAGCCGCCGTGGTCGGCCGGGCCCGTTACCCGGGAGCCCCGGGCCCCCCCGACACGGGCATCCCCCCGGTGACCTGACCGGGCGTGAGCCGGTCAGCTCCGGTCCAGCGGGACCCTCGCGCCGATGCCGGTGAGGTCCAGGGCGTCCACGGGAGCCGGCGGCCCGAGCAGGTAGCCCTGGACGAGGTCGCAGCCGTGCTGCCGCAGGGCGTCCAGGGTGGCCAGGTCCTCCACGCCCTCCGCGACGACGGACAGCCCGAGCCCGTGGGCGAGCTCGACGGTCGAGACCACGATCAGGGTCCGGGCCCGGTCGGTCGTCATGCCCTGGACAAAGGACCGGTCGATCTTCAGCTCGTCGATCGGCAGGTCGCGGACGTACGACAGCGACGCGAGGCCGGTGCCGTAGTCGTCCAGGCTGATCCCGACGCCGAGCGCACGGAGCCGGTGGAGCGTTGCCAGCACCGGTGCCGGCTCCGACATCACCACGGTCTCGGTGACCTCGAAGCGCACCGCCGACGGCGGCAGGCCCAGCGCGGACAGGGCGAGCTCGACGTGCTCGACGAGGCCGGTGTCCAGCAGGTCGGGGGCGCCGAGGTTGACGGCGACCTGCAGGTCGGGGTGATCCCGGCGCAGCTCGCGGACCTGGCGCAGGGACAGGGCCAGGACGCTGCGGGTCAGGGCGGGCAGCAGCCCGGCGCTCTCGGCGGCGAGGACGAACGCCGCGGGGCCCAGCAGGCCGCGCCGCGGGTGCTGCCAGCGCGCCAGGGCCTCCAGGCTGTGCACCCGTCCGGTGAGGCACGAGACCTTGGGCTGGTGGTGCACCAGGATCTGGTCGAGCTCGAGGGCGCTCTGCAGCTCGTGCGCGAGGGCGAGGCGCTCCAGCGCGCCCTCGTCGAGCGCGGCGGTCCAGGCGACGTGCGGGCGTGACGTCCGGCGCGCCGTGTCCAGGGCGACCCGCCCGCGGCGCAGCAGCTCGCCGGCGGTCAGCGGCTCGTCAGTCGGGCAGTCGCTGCTGCCGGCGAGCGGTCCCACCCCGACGGTCACGGTCTCGAGCTCGACGGGCTCGGCGAGCCGCCCCAGCAGGGGTCGCACGAGCAGCTCCCCGTCGCGGCCCCCCTGCGTCATGACCGCGAACTCGTCGCCGGCGAGCCGGGCGGTCAGGCGCGGGCCCACGACGGCCTGCAGCCGCTCGGCGACCTGGACCAGGAGCGCGTCGCCGGCGTCGTGGCCGAGCGCGTCGTTCACCTGGTCGACCCCGCTCATGTCGACGAGCACCAGCCCGCAGGGGCGGCCCTCCGACACGGCCTCCTGGACCGCGTTCAGCAGCGCCCGCCTGTTCCACAGCCCGGTGAGGTCGTCGGTCAGGGCCTCGCGGAGCTCCTGCTCGGCGGCCACCTCCTGCCGCAGGAAGGTCACGCTGCGGCCGACCCCGAGCAGCCCGGCGCACGCGGCCAGACCGACCGCCGCCAGGGGCAGCGGCCAGCTGTGGTCCAGGACGAGCAGCCCGAGAGCGATCACCATCCCCGCGGCGGGAGCGAACAGCCGCGCCCCGACGCGCGCCCGGACGGGTGCGGCGGCGGCCGGGCGGCGCCACGCGGCCACGGCGGTGAACGCCGGCCCGGCGGTGTAGAGCGGGTCGAGCAGCGACCCGAAGGCGAAGGTTCCCGCGCCGGACCGGGCGCCGTACAACGCGTCGCCCAGCGTCATGAGCACCAGCCCGGCCGCCAGCCAGGACCACTCGGCATCCAGGCGCCAGTGGACAGCGGCCGAGCCCGTGAACAGGACGACCAGCAGCGTCGCACCCCCGACCGGGTAGGCCAGCGCGTACACGACGTCGATCGGGCTGCCGAGCAGCAGGCTCGGGAAGGACAGGGCGGCCCACGCGAGGGCCGCCGCGGCGCCGGCGCAGCCGACGATGCCGGCGTCGAGCAGCAGGCCGATGTTGCGGCGGTGGCCGGCCCTGGTCAGCAGGACCAGCCCGCACCAGCCGCACGGGTAGAGCAGCAGCGACACGGTGTCGGACAGGTTCAGGTCGTGCGGACCGGCCGACTGCAGCTGCGGCAGGTACAGCACGATCACGAAGCCGAGGGCGTACGCCGACCAGCCGCTCGACAGCAGCACCCAGGCGAAGCGGTCGGTGCGTCGGGTGAGCGCGCGCGCCCAGCAGGTCGCGGCGCTCGCGGCGGTCGTCGCACACAGGCACGCGCTGACCGCGGCGCCGCGGTCGCCGGGCAGCGACACCACGGCGAGCAGGGACAACCAGGGAGCGACGGCCAGCAGCGACCACCACCGGGGCGCGGCGGGTCCCGTCAGACTGCGCCTCACCCGAGCCCCCGTCGCGACCAGGCGCACCGCGGCCGCGCTGCGCAGCGCAGGTGTCGACCGTCGCGGGGCCCGGCTGTAGGGCGCCGCCGGGCGTGGCTGCCGGGCGCGGGGCCGCTCGGCTGCTTCGATGTGCCGGACCGGTCGTCCACGCGGAGGGGTACCCGTGCCTGTGTCCTCGCGTGGCCTGTCGCGCAGGCAGGTGCTCGGCCTGGGGGCGGGCGCCGGTGCTGCTGCCCTGCTGGCGGCCTGCGGCGACGACAGCCCGGGCCCCGCGGCTGCCGCCGCGACCGGCCCGCCGGTCACCGTGCGGACCTGCGTCTACACCAAGAACCACGCATCCTCCGCGCTGTACTGGCAGCAGTTCGCACCCGCAAACTGGACCATCGAGGTCACGCCGGTCACCGGGTCCGCCCAGATCCAGGACGCGCTGGAGGCGGGCCAGCTCGACTTCGGCCTGCTCGGCTCGTACACGACGCTCATCGCGGCCTCGGAGGGTCGCCTGACGTCCAGGATCGTCGGCATGATCGCCCGGCAGGGCATCGGCCTGGTGGGGCGCAAGGGCCGGGTCGCCACGGTCGCCGACCTGCGCGGCAAGAAGGTCGGCGTCCCGCCGCCGGGCGCGCAGGTCCTGATCCTGACCGACCTGCTGCAGTCGGCGGGGCTGCGGCTCGGCGCCGACGTGACCGCCGTGCCGCTGGCGTACGCCGACCACCCCGCCGCCCTCGAGCGGGGCGACATCGACGCCTACATCGGCACCGAGCCGCTGTGCACGCAGAGTGTCGTGACCGGCGTCGGCGTCCGGCTCCCGGAGGTCAGCGGCACCCCGATCGGCGACTTCAACACCGCCAACTGGGCCTCGGCCAGGATCCTCGAGGAGCGCCCCGACGTCGTACGGCAGGTCGTCGGCCTGCAGCGGCAGGCGGCGGAGTTCCTCACCCCGGGCGGGGTGAACGACCGGAACCACTGGCGTGAGCTGCTCGTGGACCAGTTCGGCTACACCACCGCGGTGTACGAGGCGGTGCTGGAGAACGTCGGTGCGGTGTGGCGCTTCGACCGGACCCGCGAGGAGCAGGTGGAGGGAGCCGGCCGGCTGCTGAAGGCCGCGGGGCTGGTCGCGGCCGAGCCGGACTACGAGAGCCTGTACGCCCGCGACTACTGGGCGGCCTGACTCCGAGGTGGCCAGCGGGCTGCTGGGGGACGCCCCGATCGCCGCACTGCCCGGCACTGCCGGCGCGCGGTCGGGAGCGCGGCGCCCCGGGCTGCGGCGGCTGCTCGGACTGCTCGTGCCCCTGGGGCTGCTCGCGCTCTGGCAGGTGCTCGCCAGCAGTGGCGCCATCTCGGGGCGGCTCCTGCCCACTCCCGGCGCGGTGCTCCGGTCGATGGACACGCTGTTCCTCGGCACCCGCCCTCGCACGCTGGCGGGGGTCGTGCCGTACGCCGGCGCCGGCCTGGACCACCTGTCGGCCAGTGTGGTGCGGTGCGGCGTGGCGTGGCTGCTGGCGGTCGCCGCCGGCAGCGCCGTCGGGCTGCTGCTCGGGCTGTCCCCGCTGTTCCGCGACCTGCTGGACCCGGTGCTCAACGCTCTGCGCGCCGTCCCGCTGTTCGCCTGGCTGCCCCTGGTGCTCATCTGGTTCGGCATCGGCGAGGGCGCCGCCCGCGCGCTGATCTTCCTCGGCGCACTGTGGCCGGTGCTCGTCGCGACCGCCGACGCGACGGCGCGGGTCCCGCGGGCGTACGTGGAGACCGCGCGGATGCTGGGCTCCCCCCGCCGGCAGCTGTGGCGGGCCGTCTACCTGCCGAGCGCCCTGCCGGAGGTCCTCACCGGCCTGCGGCTCTCGCTCACCCTGGCCTGGACCTGCGTGATCGTGGCCGAGCTCAACGGGTTCACGCTCGGCCTCGGGGCGATGATGAACGCGGCCCGCGAGACCGGCCGTACCGAGCAGGTGATCGTCGGCATCTTCATCTTCGCGGCCGTCGGCCTGGCCGCCGACCTGGTCCTGCGCCTGCTCACCCGGCGCTGGGTCCGCTGGGCCGACCGGTGACCGGCGAGCTGGCGGCGCACGGGCTTCACAGGTCGTTCGGGGACCTGCTCGTGCTGGCCGGCGTCGACCTGCTCGCCCGGCCCGGGCAGGTGCTCTCGGTGCTCGGGCCCAGCGGCTGCGGCAAGTCCACGCTGCTGCGGCTGCTCGCCGGCTTCGAGGCACCGACGGCCGGGCAGGTGCTGCTGGACGGCGTGCCGGTGGGCGGGCCGTCCCCGGACCGCGGCATGGTGGCCCAGGCCGGTGGGCTGTTCCCCTGGCTGTCGCTGCGCGACAACCTCGCGTACGGGCCTCGGGCGCGCGGCGCACCGCGGGACGCGGTCCGCCGGACGGTCGACGAGCTGCTTGCCGCCACCGGCCTGGTGGGCTTCGCGGGCGCGCTGCCCCGCGCCCTGTCCGGGGGCATGCGGCAGCGGGCCGCCATCGCGCAGGTGCTGGCGAACCGGCCGCCCGTCCTGCTGCTCGACGAGCCGTTCGGGGCGCTCGACGCGCAGACCCGGCTGCGGATGCACGAGTGGCTGGGCACGCTGCTGGCCGAGCGGCCGACGACGACCGTGCTGGTGACCCACGACGTCGAGGAGGCGCTGCTGCTCGGTGACCGGCTGGTGCTGCTGAGCGCCCGGCCGGCGGCGGTCGTCGACGAGCTGGCGGTGCCGTTCCCACCGCACCGGGGCCGCGCCGTGCTGGCCGACCCCGACTTCGTCCGGCTCAAGGCCGACGTCCTCGAGCGCGTCCTCGCCGGCTGAGTCAGCTCCCGCCCAGGTGCAGCCGGGCACCGGCACCGGCCGCCGACCCCGGGTGGAGCTCACCGTCCAGCCGTACGGCGGGGAAGACCGCCACGTGCAGCGGCCGGGCCGCGGGCAGCTCCGCGCCGCCCTCGTCGTCGTACTCCTCGCGGGTGACCGGCCGGCTGGCCCCCGCCGGGTCGCCGGCATGCAGCGGCGGTGCGTCCGCCCGCCAGCACAGCACCGCCTCCTCACACCCTGCCGGCCACTGCCAGCACAGCCGGTCGTGCCGCACCCGCGCGCCGGCCATGCCCTCGAGGTCGACCCAGCTGGCAGCCGCCCCGGCCACCGCCACGCCGTCCACCGTGAGCACCACGTAGCGCACCAGGGCTCCGGCCGGGCGGTCCACGGCCAGGCCCGGGCCCATCGGCGGGACCAGCTCGCCGAGCCGCTCGGGGTCGGCGACGACGCTGCCGGGCGGCGGGGGTGCGGCGCCGGCCGGCAGGCGGCGGACCTCGGCGCGGCCGGTCGGCGGCGGCGGGAAGACCAGCCGCACGCGGGCCCCCATCGCCAGCGCGGCCAGGCTGGGCACGGCCGGCGGCGGGTCCCCCGCGGCCGAGGAGGCCGGCGGGGAGACGACGCCGGCGCGCCGGGCCACGACGGTGTACGCCGGCAGGCGGCCGGCCGGTCGACCGACCTCCAGCTCCGTCGCCCGGGTCGTGCCCAGCACCCTGCCGTCCGGGCCGAGGACGCGGTAGTCGACCGCACCCGGCGACGGCGACGCCTGCCAGCTCACCCGGACCCCGCTGCCCGCCGGCTCGGCGCGCACCCCGGTCGCCGGCGCGACCCCGACCGCCCGCAGCTCGGCCAGCAGGTCCGCGTCGTCGGGTGCCAGCTCGAGCGCCTCGAGCAGGGCGAGCTCGCGCTCGGCGCCGGTCAGCCCCTGCGCGGCCGCCCGGCGCGCCGCGCCCTGCGCGAGCCGGGCCCGCGCCGCGGCCAAGGCGTCCGGCACCGAGCCGCCGTCCGGCCC
>DASTLY010000094.1:0-4296 GCA_035714445.1 Mycobacteriales bacterium | reverse complement strand
GGCACCACGGCCTGGACGTGCGCGTTGACCAGCGCGGTGAGCTGCTCGCGGTCGTCGCGGCGGAACGGACGCACGGTGGACGTCATGGCCGACCTCCCGGGGGGTTGCTGACGGGGGTGGCCGCTACCTGTGCGGGCGGGGTCGACGCTAGCAGGGGACCGGCTCGCGAGGCAGGGTTCGGCCGATGGCGCTGCCCGACTACGGGTGTTTGACTGTGCAAACACTTCCCGCCACCCAAGGAGACGTCATGGCGCTCGGTCGACTGCTGGCCCGGGGACTCGTCGGAGGGCTGTTCATCGGCCACGGCACCCAGAAGCTGGTGGGCTGGTTCGGCGGCGGTGGGCTCGCCGGCACGGACGCGTTCATGGAGTCGCTCGACATGCACCCGCCCCGGCGCAACAGCCTCGCCGCCGGCGTCACCGAGACGGCCGGCGGTGCCCTGCTTGCCGTGGGGCTGGCGACGCCAGCCGCTGCGGCAGCCCTGATCGGGGTGATGACCACGGCGATCCGCAAGGTGCACCTGGCGAACGGTCCCTGGGTCTCGAACGGCGGCTGGGAGTACAACGCCGTGCTGATCGCGCTGCTGACGGCGCTGGCGGACGACGGCCCCGGCGACGCCTCTCTGGACGCCAAGCTCGGCATCAGGGCGACGGGCCCGCTGTGGGGCCTCGGTGCCCTGGCGGTCGGCGTCCTCGCGTCCACCGCCACGATCGAGGCCGGGCGCGCGGCCGGCGCGGCTCGCGGCGGCGACAGCGGTGCGGCCCTCGGTGAGGCTCCCGGGGACCCGACCACCGAGCACTGAGGAGGCCGGCTCGACGGGCGCGGAGCCCGTTCCTGCGCAAGGCTTCTCGGGCACCACGGCGGCGACGTCGCCACCACCAACCGAAGGAGCGCTCATGTCCGAACACCCCTTGACCGACGACAGCATCGCCGTCCGCCAGCTGAGCCACTACCAGTTCAGCTGGGTCGCGGGCGAGTCAGGCCAGCCTGGCACCTACACCCTGCAGCTGGTGCTCGACCAGGGTGCGTGGGAGGAGGTCCTGACGCTGGACCCCGACGACGCCGACAACCTGCAGGACCTGCTGTCGACGGCCGGCACCGTCTTCTACGACGTCCGGCGCCGCACGCTGATGTTCGGCACGACCCCCGTCGGCCACCACTGACACCGAGGTCCTGACCCGCTCGGGACCGCCCGGCTACCGGGCCGCCTGCGCCACCGGCGCGGGCGGCCCTTCGCCGTCCAGCGCGCTGTCGTGGCCCAGTCCGGCGATGGCGCCCAGCAGCCGCAGGGTGGTGCAGGCCAGCAGCGCCAGCCCGGACGCGAGTTCCACGACCTCCTCGCACGTCTGCTGGAGCCGCTCCTGCGCGGGTGTCCACAGGGCCGGGTCGACGGAGTCCAGAGCCACCGCGACCACGCCGAGCACGACGCCGACGACCAGGGCTCTCCGGGCGGCGCCGTCCGGCGCGACCGCCGCCCACACGAAGGGCAGCAGCAGCAGCCCGGCGACCGCGACGCCCATCACGACGAAGTCGCCCGGGGCCACCCACGACAGGAGGGGCGCCGAGATCCCCCGTGGCGCCAGGTAGCCGTCGCGGACCCGCTCGTGCAGGGCGAAGCGCTCGTCCAGGGCCAGCCCGCCGAGCCCTCCGCCGAGCGCCCACCACACCCAGCGTCCGCGCGCCGGCACCCCGGCCACCGCGAGGACGGCGCCGGTCAGCAGTGCCGCCGCGCCGGCCAGCACCAGCGTGACGCTCTGCAGCCAGGTCATCGGCGTCTGCTCCGAGGCGATCCACGCCCACCACAGCGGCCACCGGCCGGCGACCAGCAGCGCCGGCCAGGCGACGGCGACCAGCACGAGTGCGAGGACGACCCGGCGGCGGACGGCGCTCACGCCGGCACCAGCTGCGACGACGGCCGCGGGCGGCGCGGGAGCGGAAGGCTCGGCCACGTGACCGCGTCCACCGGGCGGTCCGTCACGGCAGCGAGCAGCCGCTCGCCCCACATGCGGGCACCGCGCTCGAGCACCTCGTCGCGCCACCACGCACTGTGCCCGGTCTGCAGCAGGCGGCCCTGGCCGACCAGGTCGGCTTCCGAGCGGGTGTCCGTCGACGGGTCGAGGACGACGTCGTCCACGGCGTAGCCGCGCAGGTGCCCGGAGCGCAGCGCCGCCAGCGCGGCCGGCGTGTCGACCAGCGCGGGACGCCCCACGTTCACCAGCAGCGCACCCGGACGCATCGCGGCCACCTCAGCCGGCCCGAGGACCGGTGGGCGCCCGAGGCGGTGGCTCGCCGTCAGCGCGACCGCGTCGCTGCGTCGCAGCAGGTCGTCCAGGCCGGTGGTCTCGACGCCGGCCGCCGACGCCCGTGCGGTGGCGGCCGGGTCGATGTCGTGCCCGAGGACGCTCATGCCGAGACCGCGCGCGAGCCCGGCGACACGCGTCCCGATGCGGCCCACGCCGACGACGCCGAGGGTGCGCCCCGACAGCTCGACGCCCCGCAGGGACGTGCGCGGACCGGCCAGCCCGCGGCTGCGGTCGTGCGCGAGGTGCAGGCGGGTCGCCAGGGCCAGCAGCAGGGCGAGCGCGTGCTCGGCCACCGCCGTCGTCGCGTAGTCGGGCAGCACGACGAGCCCGACCCCGCGGCGGCGCAGCATCGGCACGTCGACGTGGTCGTAGCCGGTGGCGTACAGCACGACGCCGCGCAGCCGTGGCAGGGCGTCCAGGAGCGCGCCGTCCAGGCGGGGGAGGCAGACGTTGGTCGCGCCGAGGTAGTCGGCGTCGCGCAGGAGGGCGATCGCCTCGTCACGCCCCGGCGCCGTGTCGCGCCGTACCATTCGGACCTGTGCGGCGGCCTCCAGCCGCTGCCAGGCGGGCTCGGGCAGGCTGCCGCGGCCGGCTCGGCTCACCACGACGAGCTGCGGTCGCGTCGCGGACCGCCGGCCGACGCTCATCGCGCACTGCCCACGGCACCGGCGGCGACCAGGCGGTCCGCGACGGCGTGCGCGAGCTGCAGGGGAAGCGCGGCCCGGTCCGTACCGCCCTCGACCGGGCCGGCGACCTCGACGGCGACGAGCACGTCCTCGATCTGCACGACTCCAACCCAGAAGCGCAGGCCCCCGTTCGTCCTGGTCAGCGTCAGCTCCGGCCGACCGGCGGTGACCCGGTCGACGCCACGGTCGACGGGATCGAGCCAGCGGCAGCGTCCCGTGCCGTCCCGCACCTCGGCGAAGGCCGCTGCGCCGTCCCCGCGGGACCAGCCGGTCACCTGCAGCGACACGGAGAGCTGGTCGAAGTCGTCGCTGTTCTCCTCGGCGAGCTGCTGGGACAGGCCGGCGGCCGGCTCGAGCCCCGGCGCACCGCCGCAGGCCTGACCTGGGACGGCCGGGGTGTCCCGGTAGGTCGACCGCGCGAGCTCGACGACGGGCACCGGGAGGTCGGCAGGTCGCAGCAGCACCGACTCGGGGATCTCGTAGGCGTTCTCCGCCGGGCCGAGCCTCGACGTGTCCACCTCGGGCGCCGGCACCGCGGCCGGCCGGCCGGGCCGGCTGGGCTGGGTGGGCAGGGGCTGGGTGGGCAGGGGCTGGGTGGGCAGGGGCTGGGTGGGCAGGGGCTGGGTGGGCTGGGTGGGGGTGGGCTGGGTGGGGGTGGGCTGGGTGGCCACGTCTGCCTCGGAGGGTCGGGCGCCGTCGGCACCGAGCGTCGTCCAGGCGACCGCCCCGACGGGGACCGCGACCACCATGGCGACAGCGGCACCGGCGACGGCCACCCGGCGGCGGCGTGTCCGCTCGGCCCGCGTCCGGGCGCCGCGCACGACGGGACCGAGGTCCACCTCGCCGGCGCCCACCCCGGTGCGCAACGCGGAGCCGAGCCGCCGTTCGAGGTCGTCGTCGCTCATCGCTGGTCCTGCGACGCGAGCAGCGTGCGCAGGGCGGCGAGGCCGCGGTGCGCGTTGCTGCGGACGGTGACGCTCGACGTGCCGAGAAGGTCGGCGATCTCGGCGTCGGCCAGTCCCTCGTAGTGCCTCAGCACGAGCACCGTCCGCTGCTTCTCGGGCAGCCGCCGCAGGAGCCGCAGCATGAGGTCGCGGTCGGCGTGGGCGGCGGAGCCGTCCGGCTGCTCCCGATCCGGCAGCCAGTCGGTGTCCCAGGGTCGCTCGCGCCGCGCGGAGCGCCGCCAGAACGACCGGCACCGGTTGACGACCATGCGCCGCACGTAGGCGTCGGGGTCATCGGCGCGGCTGATGTCCGGCCAGCGCAGGAACACCTTGGCGAGCACCTCCTGGACGACGTCCTCGGCG
>DASTLY010000093.1:0-21717 GCA_035714445.1 Mycobacteriales bacterium | reverse complement strand
CCGAGCCGGCCGAGCCCGGCCGGGTCGCCCTGCGTGCTGCTGCGCAACGGGGTGCCCCAGCGGGAGGCCGCGTCGCGGCCCTCGACGAGCAGCAGCGCCAGCCAGCCGGCGGCCCCCAGCACGAACGGCGCCCAGCCGAGGCCACCGGGCAGGACCGCCGAGGGCACCGCGAACAGGGCCAGCAGCGGGAGGCCGGCGGCGGCCGGGCGGGCGAGCACGCTGGCCAGGGTGTCGACCGCGATGGCGACCAGGCCGACGCCCCCCGCCGCCAGCAGGACCAGCGCCTGGGTGGTGGGCGCCGGTGGGGCGTACTGCGACAGGTCGGTGCCGGCGTCGGCCAGCAGGGTCCGGAACGCCCCGACCGTGTCGGTGCCCGGCAGCACGAGGGCGTGCAGGGTCGACGGTGCGAACACCACCACGAGGTACGCGGCGAGCCCGAGCAGCGCGGCGAGCGGCACGGCCCCCGGCGGTACGCCCAGCCGCCGGGCCAGCAGCGAGGCGCCGGTGACCACGAGGATGGCGCCGAGGGTCGGCAGCAGCCAGCCGCGGGTGGCGAACACCTGCCACAGCGCGGAGGTGGACAGCAGCACGGCGACGGCGGAGACCACCGAGAGCCGGTCGCGCACGGTCATGCGGGGACCTCCGAGACGGCGGGGCGCGAGGCGGACGGGGGCGAGCCGCCGGCGGGCGACCACAGGCTCTGCAGCGGCACGCCCTGCTGCGCGGGCAGCACCTGCCAACCCGCCCGCAGCAGCGTGGTGGCGGCGTCGGGGCCGGTCGGGAGCCGCCGGTGGGGGTTGGCCGACCGGCTGTGTGCCGAGGGCTCCCAGGTGCGGGTGTCGAGCAGCAGGGCGGTGCAGGCCGTCGTCCCCGACCGCAGCCGGGACAGCCGCTCGGCCACCGCCGGCTCGCAGGTGCCGACCACCGCGACCAGCACGCCGTCGATCCCGCGCCGCAGGCGCTGCACCGCCGGCTCGAGGTCGCGGCCGCGCCCGAGTGTCACCCCGGCGAGCAGGTCGAGGAGCAGGCCCTCGGTGAGCGCGAGGCCCTGCGGCACCAGCTCCTGCTCGTCGTCGGTGACCAGCCGGACGGTGTAGCCGGCCCGCAGCAGGGACGCGCCGATGCTCGCCACCGCCGTGACCGCCCACTCGAAGGAGGAGTCCGCGCCGTCCCCGCGGTGCGCCATGGAGCGGGTGTCCAGCAGCAGCGTCGCGCGGCTCTGGTAGGGCTGCTCCTCGCGGCGGACCATCAGCTCGCCGACCCGGGCCGTCGACCGCCAGTGCACCTTGCGCAGGTCGTCCCCGTGCCGGTACTCCCTGGTGCTGACGTCGTCGCTGCCGGAGGACGCGGTGGCCCGGCTGGCGGTCTCGCCGCCGCCGGCCCAGTCGCCGCCGAGCGGCACGGTGGGCAGCGGGATCACGGCGGGCGTGACGACCAGCTCGTCGCTGGTGGCGAACGCCCGGGACAGCTCGCACAGCCCGAAGGGGTCGGCCATCCGCACCGACAGCGGCCCGACCTGGAAGCGCCCGCGGACCTCGGACGTGACCGGGTAGGTGACCTCGCGGACGCCCTTGGGCTCCACCCGGTCGAGCACGAACCGCGGGCGCCCGCCCAGCGCGTACGGGAGCGTGTCCTCCATCCGGAGCGTGCCGCTGGGCAGCCGGCTGACGTTGGACAGGTGCAGGTGCACGTCGCTGCTGCGGCCCACCTCGACCCGGACCGGCTCGAGCCGGCGCGTGCAGGCGAGCCGGTAGCGGGTGCGCGACACGACGGCGACGGCGGCGATCGGCAGCGCCAGCAGGAAGATGGCGGCGCGCAGCAGGTCGCGCTGCCCGAGCAGCACGGCGCAGATGGCGAGCGCGGTGCCGGCGGACAGCAGGCAGCGGCCGCGGGTGGTCAGGCCGGACAGGGCGGCCTGGACGTCGGTCACGGCGCGGCCTTCACGTCGGTCACGGCTCGGCCGGGCCGGTCACCGTCGCCCGTCGGGCACGGGCACCCGGTCGAGCAGGTCGGCGACGACGGCCTGCGGCGTGCGCCGGTTCACCTGGGCCTCCGCGGTCGGCAGCAGGCGGTGCGCCAGCACGGAGCCCGCCAGGGACTGCACGTCGTCGGGCAGGACGTAGTCGCGGCCGTCGAGCGCGGCCTGGGCGCGGGCGGCGCGGACGAGCTGGAGCGTGGAGCGCGGCGAGGCCCCGAGCCGCAGGTCAGGCGAGCGGCGGGTCGCGGTCGCGAGGTCGACGACGTAGCGCTTGACCGGGTCGGCGACGTGCACGCCGCGCACCACCTCGATGAGCTTGCGGACCTCGAGCGCGTCGGCCACCGGCTCGAGCTCGTCGAGGGGGTCGGTGCCGCCGTGGGTGTCGAGCATGTCCAGCTCCGCGGCCTCCGACGGGTAGCCCATCGAGACCCGGGCGGTGAAGCGGTCGCGCTGCGCCTCGGGCAGCGGGTAGGTGCCCTCCATCTCGATCGGGTTCTGGGTCGCGACGACCATGAAGGGCGTCTCCAGCACGTACGTCGTGCCGTCGACGGTGACCTGCCGCTCCTCCATCGCCTCCAGCAGCGCGGACTGCGTCTTGGGCGAGGCCCGGTTGATCTCGTCGCCCACCACGAGGTTGGCGAAGATCGCCCCGGGCTTGAACTCGAAGTCGCGGCGCTCCTGGTCGAACACCGACACGCCGGTGACGTCGCTCGGCAGCAGGTCCGGGGTGAACTGGATCCGGCGCACCGAGCAGTCGATGGAGCGCGCGAGGGCCTTGGCCAGCATCGTCTTGCCGACGCCGGGCACGTCCTCGATGAGCAGGTGGCCCTCGGCGAGCAGGACCACCAGGGCCAGCCGTACGACGTCGGGCTTGCCCTCGACGACCCGCTCGATGTTGGTACGGATGCGCCCGGTCGCGTCCTGGAGGGCGTCCAGGCCTGCGCTCGAGGCCGGAGCGGGTGCGGTCGGGCGTGCCACGAGATCCTCCTGCGCTCCGGAGCCCGCGGTGCGGGTGCCGTCACGTGCGGGTGTCGGTCCGGGTCGAGCGGTCATGTCGCGGGCGGGTCACGTCGTGGGCGGGTCACGTCGTGGCGGGTCACGGCGTGGCCGGTCGGCCGGGCGGGCTGTCGAGCAGTTCCCCCCAGTCTCGCACCGCCGGGCGCTGCTGGCACCCGCACGTGCGGATACAGGTGTGCGACCTGCGCGGTCCGGCCGCGCTCGCCCGGGAGCGGCAGGGGGCGATCGGGTGCCGATGTCGTTGACGGTGGAGCGAAGTGGGGTAGCGTGGAGCAATCGGGAGGGCGCGGGGTGCTCCAGGAGCACACAGGAGGTGGGACCCGTGTTTCTCGGGACCCACACCCCGCGCCTCGACGAGAAGGGCCGGCTCTTCCTGCCGGCGAAGTACCGCGAGGAGGTGGCAGACGGCGTGGTCCTCACCAAGGGGCAGGAGCGCTGCCTGTTCGTCTTCACCGCGGCCGGGTTCGCCGACAAGGCCCAGCAGCTCCAGGACGCGCCCCTGTCGGCCAAGGCCGGCCGGGACTACGCGCGCCAGTTCTTCGGCAGCGCCTCGGACGAGAAGCCCGACCGCCAGGGCCGGATCACCGTGCCGCCGGCGCTGCGCGCCTACGCCGGGCTGGACCGCGACTGCGTCGTCGTCGGCGCCAACACCCGCCTGGAGATCTGGGACGCGGCGGCCTGGGCGGCGTACGAGGCGGAGCACGAGCAGGCCTTTGCCGAGCTCGCCGAGGAGGTGCCCGGAGTCCTGCGCTGAGCTCCACCGCACGCCGTACAGCACTGCGCGTCGTGGGTCGAGGTCTCCGACCGCTCCGCCACCTGGCGCACCTTCCCCGGTGCCAGGCGGAGGAGCGGGCGGGGACCTGGCCCCACGAAGGGCACGCCCGGTCCGCGAGCCCGGGTCCGACCAGCACGCCAGAGGCCAGCACGCCAGTACGCCAGTACGCCAGTACGCCAGTACGCCAGCACGCCAGCACGCCGGCCGGGACAGGTCCGGCGGCAGCCGATGAAGGAGCAGGGTCGAGATGGACACGTCGAGCACCGCGGCACTCGCCGGCCCGCACCCGGGCGCGGCCGCCGGTCGTCCCCAGGAGCTCACCGCGCGGGCCGCCGACGTCATGACCGACGTCGGGACGAAGGTCGGCGCCGAGCTCGGGGCGGAGCTGGGCAAGGAGCTGCGCGAGAGCGCCCTGCTGCTCGCGATCACCCTCGTCGTCCTCGGCCTGGTCGCCGCGCTGGCCTCGAGCGCCCTGCTGCTGGGCTGACCCCGGCCATGTCGGCACCGGGGCCCGCGCCCGCGCACGTACCGGTGCTGCTGGACCGCTGCCTGGCGCTGCTCGCCCCCGCGCTCGCCGCGCCCGGCACGGTCGTCGTCGACTGCACGCTCGGCATGGGCGGTCACGCCGAGGCGCTGCTGGAGCGCACCGCGGCCACCCTCGTCGGGCTCGACCGCGACCCGGAGGCGCTGCGCCGCAGCCGGGAGCGGCTCTCGCCGTACGCCGACCGCGTGACGCTCGTCCACGCCGTCTACGACGCGCTGCCGGAGGTGCTGGCCGGGCTCGGCATCGAGCGGGTGCAGGGCGTGCTGTTCGACCTGGGCGTCAGCTCGCTGCAGCTGGACGAGGCGGACCGCGGCTTCGCGTACGCCCGGGACGCGCCGCTGGACATGCGGATGGACCCCACGCACGGGCCGACGGCGGCGGACGTGGTGAACGGCTACGACGGCCGGGCGCTCGCCCGGGTCCTGCGGGAGTACGGCGACGAGCGCTTCGCGTCGCGAATCGCCGACGCGATCGTCCGCGAGCGGGTCAAGGAGCCGTTCGAGGGCACCGCGCGGCTGGCCGAGCTGGTGCGCACCGCGATCCCGGCGGCCACCCGACGTACCGGTGGACACCCGGCCAAGCGCACGTTCCAGGCGCTGCGCATCGAAGTGAACGACGAGCTCGGCGTGTTGCGCCGCGCGATGCCGAAAGCCGTCGATGCTCTGTGCGTGGGCGGTCGCATCGTCGTCCTCAGCTACCAGTCACTGGAGGACAAGGTTGTGAAGGCCGAGCTGGTCCACCGCTCGACCAGCGATGTCCCCGTGGACCTGCCGTTCATCCCCGAGGGCAGCACCCCGGAGCTGAGGCTGCTGGTCCGGGGCGCCGAGCAGGCCTCGGACGAGGAGGTCGCCGTCAACCCGCGCGCCGCCTCGGTGCGGCTCCGGGCCGCCGAGCGGCTCCGCCCCGGGCGAGCGCTCCCGGGCAGCGGCATGACCAGGGGAGCGGCGTGACCAGGGGAGTGAGATGAGCAGCGCCACCGCGAGTACCGGCGCACCCCGGTCGGCCGCCCGTACGGCGCTGCGGGCCGGCGCCCGCCGACCTGCTGCGGCCGCGGTCGACGCGCTGCCCGTTCCCGGTCCGGCACCCGAGGTGCCCCCCCGGCGCGGTGGGTCGCTGCGCATCGTCGGCCCGGCGCCGTCCCCGGTCGCCCGCGGCCCGTTCGTCGCCCTCGTCCTGGTCGTGCTCGCGGCCGGCCTGCTGGGCCTGCTGCTGCTCAACACCGTGCTGGCGCACGGGTCGTTCCGGCTGCACGAGCTGCAGGTCTCCACCAAGCAGCTCGGCGACCAGCAGCAGGGGCTGCAGCGCGAGGTCGACGCGCTCCAGGCGCCCGCGGCCCTCGCCGCCGAGGCGCAGCGGCAGGGCATGGTCCCCGGCGGGCCGCCCGCATTCCTGCGCCTGACCGACGGCGCCGTCCTCGGCCAGCCGACCCCCGCCGCCGCACCCACGCCGACCGTCACGCCCAGCACCAGCAGCAGTGCCCCGACCAGCAGTTCCGCCGCCAGCAGTTCCGCCAGCAGTTCTGCCAGCAGCGCCGCCGCCACGGCCACGCCGTCGACCCGGGCCACTGCGTCGGCAGCCGCCTCGGCGAAGGCCACTCCCAAAGCCGCCGTGCCCCCCAAGGCCACGCCGAAAGCCACGGCGAGGGCCACCCCGTCGCCCTCCGCGGCGGCGGGCCGATGACGCCGCCCCGCCCCCCGGCCGGTCCCGGCGAGCCGCGTCCCGGTCCGGTGCGCGCCAGGCGGGCCCCCGCGCCCGACCGCACCGCGCCCGACCGCACCGCTCCCGACCGCACCGGCCCAGACCACACCGGCACGGGTCGCGCCCACGACGGCGGGGCCACCCCGGTCCGGGCCGCCGACGGCCGGCGCAGGAGCCCGGCCGGAGCCCGCCCGGCCGCCCAGCGGGGCGGCGAGGGTCCCCGGGTCAGCAGTCCACGCAGCGCCCCCCGTACACCGCCGGCCGGCGAGGGCAGCCGCAGGGTAAAGGCCGCGGGCGGGCGCCCTCAGCGGCCCCTCGGCCCCTCCGGCGCGCGGCTGCGGGTCGGGCTGGCCGTCGTCCTGGCCGTCCTCGCCCTGCTGGCCGGCCGGATCGTGCAGCTGCAGGCGGTGTCGGGGACGGCGTACGCGATGGACGCGGTCGACCAGCGCCGGGTGGCGACCCCGCTGCCGGCCGCGCGCGGCGAGATCATGGATCGCAACGGCTCGCCGATCGCGATCAGCGACGACGGCCGGGCCGTGTCCGGGCAGCCGCGGGTGATTCGGCAGGCCACCTGCCTCCCGGACGCCAAGAAGCCCTGCAGCGCAGGAACCATTGCCGCCGCGCTGGCGCCGGTGCTCAACCTGCCGGTCGGCGAGCTGACCGAGAAGCTGAACCGCGACACGGGATTCGTGTACCTCGCCCGCGACCTCGACGTGGACGTCGGCAACCGGGTGCGGGCACTCGGCCTGCTCGGTGTCCGGGTCGACCCGGAGCCGCGCCGGGTGCACCCGGGCGGCGACCTCGCCGCCAACGTCGTCGGCTTCACCAACCGGGAGAGCCAGGGCGCCGCCGGGATCGAGCTGGCTTACGACAAGGTGCTGACCGGCAAGGACGGCCGCTCGGTGGCCGAGGTCGACAGCAAGGGCCGGGTCATCCCGAGCGGCGAGGAGCGCCAGGTCGACCCGGTGCAGGGGCGGGACGTGCAGCTGACGATCGACCGCGACCTGCAGTGGCAGGCCCAGCAGGTGCTGTCCCAGAAGGTGCAGGAGACGCAGGCCGCGAGCGGGTCGGCGATCGTCATGGACATCCGCACGGGTGAGATCCTGGCGATGGCCGACGCGCCGACCTTCGACCCCGACGCGCCGTCCGCGGCTCCCGAGGGCGACCGCGGCTCCAGGTCCCTGGCCACGATGTTCGACCCCGGCTCGATCAACAAGATCATCACCATGTCGGCGGCCCTCGAGACGGGCGTGGTGAAGCCCAGCGACGTCCTCACCGTGCCGTACTCCCAGCAGTTCGGGGCCAAGCTCGTCGTCGACGCGGAGCGGCACCCGACCGAGGACATGACGGTCAACGGCGTGTTCATGCACTCCAGCAACGTCGGCACCGTCCAGATCGCCGAGCGGCTCGGGGCGGAGCGGCTGACGGACTACCTGCGGGCCTACGGCTTCGGCAGCAGGACCGGCATCGGCCTGCCGGGTGAGTCGGCCGGCCTGGTGCCCGACGCGGCCGACTGGTCCGGCTCCTCGATGGGGACCATCCCGATCGGCCAGGGCATCTCGGTGACCGCGGTCCAGGTCGCCTCCGTGGTCCAGACGCTGGCCAACGACGGCGTACGCGTCACGCCCACCCTCGTGAAGGCCGTCGGCGACGGGAACGGGCAGCTGGTCCCGACGCGGGCCCCGGAGCAGCGCCGCGTCATCTCGGCCGCCACCGCGCAGGCCATGCACCCCATGCTCGAGGGGGTCGTGACCGTCGACGGGACCGCGCCGCTCGCGGCCATCCCGGGCTACCGGATCGCCGGGAAGACCGGCACCGCCGACCGGGCGGTCAACGGCCGCTACGACGGCAGCTACACGTCCTCGTTCGTCGGGTTCGCGCCCGCCGACGCGCCGCGGCTGGCGACCGTGGTGATCCTCGAGGGCACCGGCAAGAACGGCTACTTCGGCGGCTCGACGGCCGGCCCGGTGTTCAAGCAGCTGATGGGCTTCGCGCTGCGCAGCACGGACACGCCGCCCACCGGCGTGCCGTTCGTCGCGCCCCCGGTCTACGCCGACGGCCGCAAGTAGCCTGGCGCGGTGCCTGCTGCCGCCCCCGCCGTGACCGCGGCCGGCCTCCCGGTGCGCCCGGAAAGGGCGCCGCGGCGGACCCTCGGGGAGCTCGCCGCCGCGGTGCCGGCCCTCCGGCTCGCGCCCGGCTCGGCGGCCACGGTCGTGTCGGGCTGCACCCTCGACTCGCGGTCCGTGCAGGCCGGCGACCTGTACGCCGCCCTGCCCGGCGCCCGCGCGCACGGCGCCGACTTCGCGTCCCAGGCCGCGGCCGCGGGTGCGGCGGCCGTGCTCACCGACGAGGCCGGTGCCGCCCGGGCCCGCGCGGCGGGGCTGCCGGTGGTGGTGACCGACGACCCGAGGGCCGTGCTCGGCGTGACCGCGGCCGAGGTGCACGGGCACCCGGGCCGGGCGATGACGGTGCTCGGCGTGACGGGGACCAACGGCAAGACCACCACGGCGTTCCTGCTCGACGCCGGGCTGCGCGCCGCCGGTCACCACGCCGGCCTGCTCGGCACGGTGCTGACCCGGGTGGGCCCGCAGGTCGTGCCGAGCGTGCGCACCACCCCCGAGGCCCCCGACCTGCAGGGCCTGCTGGCCGTCATGCGCGAGCGCGGGATCACGGCGGTGGCCATGGAGGTCAGCAGCCACGCCCTGGCGTTCGGGCGGGTCGACGGGCTGGTGTTCGACGTCGCCGCCTTCACCAACCTGTCCCAGGACCACCTCGACTTCCACGCCGACATGGCGGCGTACGAGGCCGCAAAGGCGCAGCTGTTCACCCCGGCTCGGTCGCGGGCGGCCGTCGTCAACGCGGGCGACGCGGCCGGGCGGCGGATCGCGGCGGCCGGCCTCGTACCGACCGTGACCTACGGCGAGGGCGGCGACTGGCAGGCCCGCGACGTCGAGCTGCGCCCCGACGGCAGCTCGTTCCGCCTGGTGGGCCCGGGCGTCGACTGCGCGGCGGCCGTCCGCCTGCCCGGCGCCTTCAACGTCGCCAACGCCGTCGGGGCGCTCGTCACGCTGGTCACCGCCGGCGTACCGCTCGAGGCGGCCGTCGAGGGCGTCGCCGGCCTGCCCGGCGTTCCCGGCCGGATGGAGCGGGTGGACGCCGGCCAGGACTTCCTCGCCCTGGTCGACTACGCGCACACCCCGGAGGCGGTGACGACGCTGCTGCAGACCGTCCGCGCGGTGACCTCCGGCCGGGTCGTGCTCGTGCTGGGCTGCGGCGGCGACCGCGACCGCGGCAAGCGTCCGCTGATGGGCCGGGCGGCCGTCGAGGGCGCCGACGTCGCGGTGCTGACCAGCGACAACCCGCGCAGCGAGGACCCCGCGCAGATCCTGCGGGAGATGGCGGCCCCCGGCGCGGTGCTCGAGCCGGACCGCCGGGCGGCGATCGCCGCGGCCGTCGCGATGGCCCGGCCCGGCGACGCGGTGGTGGTCGCCGGGAAGGGCCACGAGAGCGGTCAGGAGGCCGGCGGGGTGGTGACGCCGTTCGACGACCGGGAGGTGCTGCGCGAGCTGCTCGGCGCGGGGCAGGCTCCGGTGCACGCGTGATCGCGACGACGCTGGCGCAGGTCGCGGCGACCACCGGCGCCCGGCTCGCCGGCGCCGACCCCGGGGCCCGGGTGAGCGCCGACGTCGAGGTCGACAGCCGCCGGGTCGCGCCGGGCGGGCTGTTCGTCGCGCTGCCCGGCGAGCGCACCGACGGTCACGACCACGTGCCGGCCGCGGTCGCCGCCGGCGCGGTGGCCGCCCTCACCGCCCGGCCGGTCCCGGGCTCGCCCTGCCTGGTCGTGCCGGACCCGCTGGCCGCGCTGCAGGCGCTGGCCGCCGACACGTTCGCGCGGGACCAGCCGCGCACGTTCGGGATCACCGGCAGCAGCGGCAAGACCTCCACCAAGGACCTGCTGGCGCACCTGCTCGGCGACGACGTGCTCGCCCCGGTCGGCTCCTTCAACAACGAGCTGGGCCTGCCGCTGACCCTGCTGCGGCGCACGGAGCGCACCCGCGCGGCGGTCCTCGAGTACTCCGCCCGGGGGGTCGGCCACATCGCCTTCCTGGCCGGCCTCGCCCGGCCGCACGTCTCGCTCGTGCTCAACGTCGGCAGCGCCCACCTCGGCGAGTTCGGCTCGGTGGAGGCGATCGCCCGGGCGAAGGGCGAGCTCGTCGAGGCCGTGACGGCGTACGGCGACGAGCCGCCGGTGGTCGTCCTCAACGCCGACGACCCCCGGGTGCTGGCGATGAGCGAGCGCGCCCCGGCCGGCTCCCGCGTCGTGCTCGTCGGGCTGTCGCCGCAGGCGCAGGTACGGGCCGACGACGTGCAGCTCGACGGCGGCGGCCGGGCGTCGTTCGTCCTGCGTACGCCGGCCGGCGACGCCCGGGTGCAGCTCGGGCTGGTCGGCGAGCACGCCGTGGCCAACGCGCTGTCGGCGGCGGCCGCGGCCCTGCTGGTGCACGACCTCGAGACCGTCGCGGCTCGGCTCGCGACCGCCCGGCCGGTGAGCCGCTGGCGGATGGAGGTGGTCGAGCGCCCCGACGGGGTCACCGTCGTCAACGACGCCTACAACGCCAACCCCGACTCGATGCGGGCCGCGCTCAAGACGCTCAAGGTGATGGGGGACCGGGGCGAGCGGCGCACGGTGGCCGTGCTGGGGCAGATGGCCGAGCTCGGCGAGGGCGCCCGCGACGCGCACATGGACCTCGGCCGGTTCGTCGTACGCCTCGACGTGGGCCAGCTCGTCGTGGTCGGCCCGGAGGCCGGCGGGATCCACGCGGGCGCCGTGCTCGAGGGCTCCTGGGGCTCGGAGTCGATCCACGTCGACGACGTGGACGCCGCGGTCGCCCTGCTGCGCGGCGAGCTCGCGCCCGGCGACGTCGTGCTGGTGAAGGCGTCGCGCTCCGCCGGGCTCGAGCGGGTCGCCGCGGCGCTGCTGGACGGGGCCGGCGGGTGAGGTCGGTCCTCGTCGCGGCGATGACCGCGCTGATCGTCTCCCTGCTCGGCACGCCCGCCGTCGTCAAGCTGTTCCGCCGCCGGGGCTACGGGCAGGAGATCCGCGAGGACGGCCCGTCCAGCCACGCCACCAAGCGCGGCACGCCCACCATGGGCGGCACCGTCATCATCCTGGCCACCCTGATCGGCTACGCGGTCGCGCACCTGGTGGTCATCCGCCAGCCCGGCCGCGGGCCGACCGCGAGCGGCCTGCTCGTGCTCGCCCTGATGACCGGCCTGGGCCTGGTCGGCTTCCTCGACGACTTCATCAAGATCCGCAAGCAGCGCTCGCTGGGGCTGACCGCCGCCGCGAAGTTCGCCGGGCAGCTGCTGGTCGCCGTGGGCTTCGCGGTGGCCGCCCTGCAGTTCCGCAACGGCGTCGGCCTGACCCCGGCCTCGACCAGCCTGTCCTTCGTACGCGACTACTCCGGCATCACCCTCGGCACCGTCGGCTTCGTGATCTTCGCCTACTTCCTGATCAGCGGCTGGTCCAACGCGGTCAACCTCACCGACGGCCTCGACGGCCTCGCCAGCGGCACCAGCGTGATGGTCTTCGCGTCGTACGTCGTGATCGCGTTCTGGCAGTTCGGCAACTCCTGCAGCCGTGTCCCGGAGGCCATCTCGGCGGCGAGCCGGGAGGCCTACCTGCAGAGCTGCTACGCCACCCGCGACCCGCTCGACGTGGCGCTGGTCGCGGCCGCCATCATGGGGGCCTGCTTCGGCTTCCTCTGGTGGAACGCCAGCCCCGCCAAGATCTTCATGGGTGACACCGGGTCGCTGGCCCTCGGGGGGGCGCTGGCCGGCATCGCCATCGTCACCCACACCGAGCTGCTGCTCGTCGTGCTCGGCGGCCTGTTCGTCATCGAGACGCTGTCGGTGATCATCCAGATCGGCTACTTCAAGGCCACCCGGAAACGGGTCTTCAAGATGGCGCCGATCCACCACCACTTCGAGCTGGCCGGCTGGGTGGAGAACACCGTCATCGTGCGGTTCTGGATCGTCGCCGGGCTGGCGGTGGCCTTCGGGATGGGCGTCTTCTACGCCGAGTACCTGTCCGCCGGCCCCCTCCAGTGAGCCCGGGATGACGGCGGGCGGCGGCTACGCCGGGGCCGACGTGCTGGTCGCGGGCGCCGGGCTCAGCGGCGCTGCCGCGGCACGGGCGCTGGCCGGCCGCGGGGCGCGGGTCACCGTCGCGGACGCCCAGCGCGGGCAGGACCAGCGCGGGCAGGAACTGCGCGAGGAGGGGCTGCCGGTGCTCGACCTGGCCGAGCCGCCCGCCGGCACCGACCTCGTCGTGACCTCGCCGGGCTGGCGCCCCGACTCGCCACTGCTGCTGGCCGCCGCGGCCGCCGGCATCGAGGTGATCGGCGAGGTCGAGCTGGCCTGGCGGCTGCGCGACCCGGCCGTCCCGTGGCTGGCCGTCACCGGCACCAACGGCAAGACCACGACCGTGCGGATGCTCGAGGCGATCCTGGGCGCGGCCGGTCTGCGCACCGTCGCCACCGGCAACGTCGGCCTGCCGGTCGTCGAGGCCGTCGCCGGGGCGTACGACGTGCTCGCGGTCGAGCTGTCGAGCTTCCAGCTGCACTGGAGCTCGACCCTTCGCCCGGCCGCCGGCGCGCTGCTCAACGTGGCCGACGACCACACCGACTGGCACGGCTCCTTCCAGGCGTACGCCCTGGCCAAGGCCCGGATCCTCGACGCGGACGCGAGCATCGCCAACGCCGACGACGAGGTCGCGCGCACGCTGCTCAACCGGGCGCGGGGACAGCGCGTCACCTTCACCCTGCAGGCGCCCCGCTCGGGCGAGCTCGGTCTCGTCGAGGGCCTGCTGGTCGACCGGGCGTTCACCGATGTCGACGACGTGCCCGGCGAGGCGACCGAGCTGGCAGGCACGGACGACCTGCAGGTGGTGGGCCCGCACAACGTCGCCAACGCGCTGGCCGCGGCGGCGCTGGCCCGCTCCCACGGCGTGCCCGCCGCTGCGGTCCGCTCCGGCCTGCGGGGCTTCGTCCCCGACGCGCACCGCAACGCGCTCGTGCCCAGCACCGACGGGGTCGCCTGGGTCGACGACAGCAAGGCGACCAACCCGCACGCGGCGGCCGCGAGCCTGGCGTCGTACGCCCCGGTGGTCTGGATCGCCGGCGGCCTGCTGAAGGGCGCCGACGTGGACGACCTGGTGCGCACGGCGGCGCCCCGGCTGCGCGCGGCGGTGCTGCTCGGCCGCGACCGCGCGGCCCTCGCCGAGGCGCTGGCGCGACACGCGCCGGAGGTCCCCGTCGTGGAGGTGGATCGCCTCGACACTGGGGCCATGCTCGCCGCCGTCACCGCCGCCCGCCGGCTCGCCGTGCCCGGCGACACCGTCCTGCTCGCTCCCGCCGCGGCCTCGATGGACTGCTTCCGCGACTACGCCGAGCGTGGCCGGCTGTTCGCCGACGCCGTCCGGACCGGCGCGTGACGACCGCGTCGACCCGCCCCCGCACCGCCGGCAGCAGCCGGATCGCCCCGGCGCAGGACGTCCCCGCCCTGCTGCGTCCGCTCGCCAGCTACCACCTGCTGCTGGCCGCGACGCTGCTCCTGCTCGCCGTCGGCCTGGTGATGGTGTTCTCGGCGTCCATGATCAAGGCGTACGCCGACACCGGTGCGACGTACGCCATCGCGCTCAAGCAGGGCATCTACATCCTGATGGGCCTGCCGCTGATGTACGCCGCGTCCCGGATGCCGATCCGGGTCTGGCGGCTGGCCGGCTACCCGCTGCTGCTGGTGGCCATCTTCCTGCTGGTCCTGGTGCTCGGCATCGGCAAGTCGGTCGACGGCGCGGTGCGCTGGATCGTGCTGCCGGGCGGCTTCCAGATCCAGCCGAGCGAGCTGGCCAAGTTCGCACTGGCGCTGTGGGGCGCGGACCTGCTGGTGCGCAAGAAGAAGCTGCTCGGCGACTGGCGGCACCTGTTCGTCCCGCTGGTGCCGGTGGCGCTCCTGGTCCTGGCACTGATCATGCTCGAGCCCGACATGGGGACCACCCTGGCCACCACCACGGTGGTGGTCGCGCTGCTGTGGGTCGTCGGGACGCCGCTGCGCTACTTCGGGGTCATGATGGTCGTGCTGGTGGGCCTGGCGAGCGTGCTCGCGGTCGCCGAGCCCTACCGGCTGGCCCGGCTCGTCAGCTTCCTGGACCCCTGCAGCCCGGAGCACCGGCTCGAGGGCGGCTTCCAGGCCTGCCAGGGGCTGCTGGCGATGGGCTCCGGCGGCATCTTCGGGGTGGGCCTCGGCGCCAGCCGGGAGAAGTGGGCGGGCGGCCTGCCCAACGCGCACACCGACTTCGTCTTTGCCATCATCGGCGAGGAGCTCGGCCTGCTCGGCAGCCTCACGGTGCTGATGCTGTTCGCGGTGCTGGTCTACGGCGGGGTACGGGTGGCCAAGCGCACGACCGACCCGTTCGCCCGGCTGGCCGCCGCCGGCGTCACCGCCTGGCTCGGCACCCAGGCGGCCATCAACATCGGCGCGGTGATCGGGATCTTCCCGATCACCGGCATCCCGCTCCCGCTGGTCAGCTACGGCGGCTCGGCGCTGCTGCTCACGCTCACCGCGATCGGCATGCTGCTGTCCTTCGCCCGCGCGGAACCGGGCGCCGCCGAGGCGCTGCAGGCCCAGCGCGGCGGCCTGCGGCGGCTGCTGCAGCGCGGTCCCGCCCGGGTGCCGGCGGGGGCGACGTCGCGGCCCGGTCCGCGCCGGTGAGCCTGCACGTCGTGGTGGCCGGCGGGGGGACCGCCGGGCACGTGGAGCCGGCCCTGGCCCTTGCCGACGCCGTCCTGCGCCTGGCGCCGGGCGCGCACGTGACGGCGCTGGGCACCGCGACCGGCCTCGAGGCCCGGCTCGTCCCCGCCCGCGGCTACCCGCTTGCGGAGATCCCGCGGGTGCCGCTGCCGCGCACCCCGACCCCGGACCTGCTGCGGGTGCCCGGCCGGCTGGTCGGCGCCGTCCGCCGCACCGGCGAGCACCTCGACCGGGTGGGCGCCGACGTCGTCGTGGGCTTCGGCGGCTACGTGGCACTGCCCGCCTACCTCGCGGCCCGGCGCCGCCGGACCCCGATCGTGGTGCACGAGGCCAACGCCCGGGCCGGCATCGCCAACCGGGTGGGCGCCCGGCTCACCCGGCACGTCGCCGCGGCCGTGCCCGGCAGCGGCCTGCGCGGGGCGCAGGTCCTGGGCATCCCGCTGCGCCGCGACGTCGCCGAGCTCGACCGGGCCGCGTCCCGGACCCAGGCCCGCCGGCACTTCGGTCTCGGCGAGGGCCCGGTGCTCCTGGTGACCGGCGGCTCGCAGGGGGCGCAGCGCATCAACGGGGCGGTCGCCGCCGCCGCCGGCGCGCTGGCGGCCGCCGGCATCCAGGTGCTGCACGTCGCCGGCGCCGCCCAGGCCCCGGCCGTACGCGCCGCCGTACCGCCCGGGCTGGCCACCCACTCGGTGCTCGGCTACTGCGACCGGATGGACCTGGCGTACGCCGCGGCCGACCTGGTCGTGTGCCGGGCCGGCGCGATGACCTGTGCGGAGCTCGCCGCGGTCGGCCTGCCGGCCGTCTACGTGCCGCTGCCGATCGGCAACGGCGAGCAGGCCCTCAACGCCGGGCCGACCGTCGCGGCCGGCGGGGGCCGGCTCGTCGCCGACGCCGACCTGGACGGCGCGCGGGTCGAGGCCGAGGTCCTGCCGCTGCTGCGCGACCCGGCGCGGCTGCTCGAGATGTCGCGGGCGGCAACCGCGCTCGGCCACCGCGACGCCGACGTGGCGCTGGCCCGCATGGTGCTCGCGGCGGTGCGGTCATGAGCGCCCCGCTGGCCGCCGGCGACCTCGGCCGCGTGCACCTGGTCGGCATCGGCGGAGCCGGCATGAGCGGCATCGCGCGGGTGCTGCTCGCCCGGGGCATCCCGGTGTCCGGCAGCGACGCCAAGGACTCCCGGGTCGTGGCGGAGCTGCGGGTGCTGGGCGCGCAGGTATCGGTGGGCCACCGCGCCGCCAACGTCGACGAGGTCGACACCGTGGTGGTGTCCAGCGCCATCCGGGAGACCAACGTCGAGCTCCGGACGGCGCGCGAGCGCGGCCTGCGCATCCTGCTGCGGGCCGACGCGCTCGCCGTGCTCATGGCCGGCCGCCGCCGGGTCGCCGTCGCCGGCACGCACGGCAAGACCACGACCACCTCGATGCTCACCGTGGCCGCGTTCCACTGCGGCGTCGACCCGTCGTTCGCCATCGGCGGGGACCTCAACGAGGCCGCCAGCAACGCCCACCACGGCAGCGGCGACCTGTTCATCGTGGAGGCCGACGAGAGCGACGGCTCCTTCCTCGTCTACTCGCCGCACGCGGCGGTGGTCACCAACGTGGAGGCCGACCACCTCGACCACTACGCCGACGACGCCGCGGTGTTCGCCGCCTTCGAGGACTTCGTGGCCACGCTCGCCCCCGACGGCTTCCTCGTGGCCTGCGCGGACGACGCGGGCGCGGCCCGGCTGGTTCTCGCGGCCAGGAGCCGGGGCGTCGACGTCCGGACCTACGGCACCGGCGAGGACGCCGACCTGCGCCTCGAGGACGTCGTCGTCAGCGGGACGACGAGCTCCTGGACCCCCGTGCTGCGCGGCCGGCGGCTTCCGCGGGTGGTGCTGGCGGTCCCCGGCCGGCACCTGGCCCTCAACAGCGCCGCGGCGCTGCTGACCGGCATCGGGCTGGGGCTGCCCGAGCGCCTGGTCGTGGAGGGCCTGGCCGGCTACACCGGGGTGCGCCGCCGGATGGAGCTCAAGGGGACGGCCGCCGGCGTCCGCGTCTACGACGACTACGCCCACCACCCCACCGAGGTGACGGCCCAGCTGCTCGCCGCCCGCGAGGTGGTTGGGAGCGGGCGCCTGGTGGTGGCCTTCCAGCCGCACCGCTACAGCCGGACGCTCGCCTTTGCGGAGGGCTTCGGGCTGGCGCTCGGGCTGGCCGACGACGTCGTCGTCATGGAGGTCTACGCGGCGGGAGAGGACCCGGTGCCCGGGGTGACCGGCGCGACCGTCGCCGCCCACGTCCCGCTGCCCGCGGCGCGGGTGCGCTTCGAGCCCAGCTGGTCCGCGGTGCCCGCGGAGCTCGCCCGCCGGGCGGGCGCCGGCGACCTGGTGCTCACCCTGGGGGCGGGCGACGTCACCCAGGTCGGTCCCGAGGTCCTGCGGCTGCTGGAACAGCGATGACGGGGTTGCCGCGATGACGGGGGTACCGCGATGACGGGGGTGCCGCGATGACCGCGCCGACCCGGCGCCGGGTGCTGCCCGCCGGCAGCCGGCAGGACGAGCTGGCCCGGCTGCGGGCCGGGCAGCGGCAGGACCGGCGCGACCGGCTCCGGCGGCGGGTCCGCCGTACGTCGTACCTGTGCGTGGCCCTCGTGCCGGTCTGCCTGGTCTTCTGGCTGCTGCTGGCCTCGCCCCTGCTGGCCGTCACCCGCGTCGAGGTGACCGGCACGTCCCGGCTCGGTGCGGAGCAGGTGCTGCAGGTCGCGGGCATCCGCGAGGGCACCCCGCTCGCCCGGGTCGACAGCCCGGCGCTGCGGGCCCGCGTCGCGACCCTCGCGCCGGTGGCCAAGGTCCGCGTCGTCCGGGCGTGGCCGCACACCCTGCGGCTGCAGGTCACCGAGCGCACGGCGCTCGCCTCCGTACGGGTGGCCGACGGCTCCTGGGCGCTGGTCGACGTGCATCGCGTCCGCTTCGGCCCGTCCGCTGCCGCCCCGCCGGGTGTGCCGGAGCTGCAGGTGCCGCTGGCCCAGGCCGAGCCCGCGGTCCAGGTGCTGGCCGAGCTGCCGGGCTGGCTGCGGGAGCAGGTGGCGGCCGTGCAGCTGCCCTCACCCGCCTCCGTCGTGCTGCAGCTGCGCAGTGGCCGCGCGGTCGTGTGGGGGCCGCCGGGGCAGGCCGCCCGCAAGGCGGCCGTGGTGGCCGCCCTGCTGCCACGACCGGGCCGGACCGTGGACGTGACCGCGCCGGAGGTCGCCGTGGTGCGTGAGGCCGGCTGACGGGAGACGGGCGCACGTTTTGTGACGAACATCATCGATCGGGTGAACCCGGTGTCGCCGTGGGTCGTCGCCCGCCCCCTGGGGAATCCTGCCGAGCATGCAGGACCAGGAGGCTGTGGTGACCGGACCGGCGCCGACGCGCGGCGCTCGGCCGTCGGCGCCTGACCAGGGACCCGTGGTGCCGCCCGTGCCGCCCGGTGGTCCGGTCGACGTGCCGGCCGCCGCCGCCGCGGCCCGGCGCACCGTGCAGGCGCTGGTCGAGTCCGGCGACCTGTGGGAGGACTTCTTCGACCGCGTCCAGATCGGCCTGGCACTCGCGGACCTGTCGACCCGCTACCTGCGGTGCAACGCCTCCTACGCGGCCGTCTTCGGCCAGCTGCCGGAGGACCTGGTGGGGGTCGCGTTCCGCGAGCTCGTGCGGATCGCCGAGCAGCCGGTGAGCGACGGGCTCGTCGCCGACCTGGTGTCGGGCCGGCGGGCGTCGCTGGAGACCGAGCAGCGCTACGTCGGCGCGGGGGGACGCGAGCTCTGGGTGCTGCACGGGCTGTCCCTCGTACGCACCGCAGAGGGCGAGCCTCAGTGGTTCGCCGTGAGCGCGCAGGACGTCACGGAGCGCCGGCGCGTCGAGCAGGAGTTGCGCGACCTCACCGCCGTGCTGGCCGAGCGGGCGGTCCGGGACCCGCTGACCGGGCTGGCCAACCGGATCCTGGTGGAGGAGCGGCTGCGCGGGGCGCTGGCACGGGACGCCCGGTCCGGGTCCTCCTCCGGCGTGCTGTTCCTGGACCTGGACGACTTCAAGGGCGTCAACGACCGGTACGGGCATGCCGTCGGGGACGCCGTGCTGCAGACCTTCGCCACCCGCCTGACGACCTGCGTCCGTCCCTCCGACACCGTCGCCCGGATCGGCGGGGACGAGTTCCTCGTGCTGGCCGAGGGAACGACCCTGGCCGGGCTCGGGCCGCTGGTGGAGCGACTGGTCGCCGCGTTGGACGAGCCGATCGAAGTCGGGAGCCTCACCCTCCAGGTGGGAGTGAGTGTTGGCCTGGCGGTGAGCACCGCTGGCGACGCCGATGCGGCCGGTCTCATCGAAGCCGCAGACCAGGCCATGTATGCCGCCAAGCGGGACGGTCGATCCACGCTCTGAGAGCGGCTGACTGCGAAGCGTGAGATCGGCACAGATTCCGGAAGAGCTCCACGACACGCCGAGGTCTGGTTGACCCGTGTGGAGCAGCACCCGTAGCGTGCCGTCCAGCCGCAGGTTGACATAACGCCAACCGTCTACCTGAGGCTGAGACAGTTTCGTGGAGACGAGATCCCGGCAATCGAGAGGCCCCCATCCCGTGGCAGCACCGCAGAACTATCTCGCCGTCATCAAGGTGGTCGGCATCGGCGGTGGCGGCGTCAACGCCATCAACCGCATGATCGAGGTGGGCCTCAAGGGCGTCGAGTTCATCGCGATCAACACCGACGCGCAGGCCCTGCTCATGAGCGACGCCGACGTCAAGCTCGACGTCGGCCGCGAGCTGACCCGTGGCCTCGGCGCCGGCGCGGCCCCCGAGGTCGGCCGCCAGGCGGCGGAGGACCACCGGGACGAGATCGAGGAGGTCCTCAAGGGCGCCGACATGGTCTTCGTCACGGCCGGCGAGGGTGGCGGCACGGGGACCGGCGGGGCCCCCGTCGTGGCCAGCGTGGCGCGGTCCCTGGGCGCGCTGACCATCGGCGTGGTCACCCGGCCGTTCTCCTTCGAGGGCCGGCGTCGCGCCACCTCGGCGGAGACCGGCATCGAGGCCCTGCGCCAGGAGGTCGACACGCTCATCGTCATCCCCAACGACCGGCTGCTGTCGATCAGCGACAAGCAGGTCAGCGTGATGGACGCCTTCAAGAGCGCCGACCAGGTGCTCCTGTCGGGTGTGCAGGGGATCACCGACCTGATCACCACCCCGGGCCTGATCAACCTCGACTTCGCCGACGTCAAGAGCGTCATGAGCAACGCCGGCAGCGCCCTGATGGGCATCGGCAGCGCGCGCGGCGAGGACCGCGCGGTGCTGGCCGCCGAGGCCGCGATCGCCAGCCCGCTGCTCGAGGCCAGCATGGACGGCGCCCACGGCGTCCTGCTGTCGATCTCCGGCGGCAGCGACCTGGGCCTGTTCGAGATCAACGAGGCGGCGCAGCTCGTGGCCGACGCCGCCCACCAGGACGCCAACATCATCTTCGGTGCGGTCATCGACGACGCGCTCGGCGACGAGGTGCGGGTGACCGTCATCGCCGCCGGCTTCGACGCCGGCGCGCCGTCGCCGATGCGCCGGTCCGAGCCGTCCCGGCGACCGGCTCCCGAGCCCGCGCCGCCGGTCGCCCCCGCCGCCGAGCCGCGCCGGGCCTTCCAGCCGCCGCCTGCGCCGCCGCGGCCGCAGCGCACGGTCGTGTTCGACGACGACCTCGACGTCCCCGACTTCCTCAAGTAGGCGCGCGGCGGGTGAGCGACCGGCCGGGCCCCGGCCTGCTCGACGCCGGCCTGCCCGGCGTCGCCGCAGGCGTGTTCACCACCCGCGCCGGCGGCACCAGCCGGCCGCCCTGGGACCAGCTCGACCTCGGGCTGCACGTGGGGGACGACCCGGACCGCGTGCGCGCCAACCGCGAGCTGGTGCGCGCAGCGGTGGGCGGCCCCCGGTTGGCGTACGCCGAGCAGGTGCACGGCAGGGGGGTCGCGGTGCTCGCCGAGGCCGGCCCGGACCCGGTGCCGGGCGTCGACGCGCTGGTGACGGCGACCCCTGGGCTGGGCCTGGTGGTCCTGGCGGCCGACTGCCTGCCGGTGCTGCTGGCCGATGCAGAGGCCGGGGTAGTCGCTGCCGCGCACGCCGGCCGGGCCGGGCTGGCGGGCGGCGTGCTGGAGGCCACGCTGGTGGCGATGGCCGGGCTCGGGGCCGACGCCGGGACCACCTGCGCCGTCCTCGGGCCGGCGGTGTGCGGGGGCTGCTACGAGCTGCCCGAGCAGCTCGCGGACGAGGTCGGGCGGCGGGTCCCGGGCAGCCGGTCGACCACCCGGCAGGGCACCCCGGGCGTCGACCTGGCCGCCGGGGCGGAGGCCGTGCTGCGGGCCGCCGGCCTGGCCTCGGTCACCCGCACGGGCGGGTGCACCCTCGAGCAGCCGGAGCGGTTCTACAGCTACCGGCGCGACGGGGTCACCGGCCGGCACGCCGGCGTGGTGTGGCTGCGCCCGTGACGAGGCAGCGGTGACCGGGGCGGACCGGCGGGCCGAGCTCGTCGCCGGGCTCGCCGACGTCCGGGCCCGGATCGCGGCTGCCTGCGCCGCTGCCGGCCGACCGCCCTCCGACGTGCAGCTGGTGGCCGTCACCAAGACCTTCCCGGTCGCGGACGTCCTGCTCCTGCAGGAGCTCGGGGTGCTGGACATGGGGGAGAACAAGGACGCCGAGGCTGCGGCAAAGGCGGCGCAGGTCCCGGATGTGCGCTGGCACTTCGTGGGGCAGCTGCAGACCAACAAGGCGCGCTCGGTGGCGTCGTACGCCCGGGTGGTGCACAGCCTGGACCGGCCGCGGCTGGCGAGAGCGCTGGCCGAGGGCGCGCGCCGTGCCGACCGGGTCGTCGACGTGCTGGTCCAGGTCAACCTCGACGTCGACGTCCCGG
>DASTLY010000092.1:0-75801 GCA_035714445.1 Mycobacteriales bacterium | reverse complement strand
CCTGGACCCGGTGGCCGACCGGACCGCGGTCCGCCGGCTGGTCGAGGACGTCGTCGCCGATTACGACGACCGGTCGCTGACGTCGTCGCTGCCGCCGCTGGCGGACGGCCCGTCGGCGGCCCGGGCGGTGTACGACGCGGTAGCCGGGTTCGGTCCGTTGCAGCGCCACCTGGACGACCCGAGCGTGGAGGAGGTGTGGATCAACGAGCCCGGACGGGTGTTCGTGGCCCGCCGCGGCCGGTCGGAGCTGACCACGACGATCCTCACCGACGGCCAGGTCCGGGACCTGGTGGAGAAGATGCTCAAGAGCACCGGGCGGCGGGTGGACCTGTCGACGCCGTTCGTGGACGCGATGCTGCCGGACGGGTCGCGGCTGCATGTCGTCATCCCGGACATCACCCGCCGGCACTGGTCGGTCAACATCCGAAAGTTCATCGTGTCAGCGGGTTCGTTGGACGAGCTGGTCGGGCTCGGCACGCTGACCGCGCACGCGGCCAGGTTCCTGGAGGCCGCGGTCGTCGCCGGGCTGAACGTGATCGTCGCCGGCGGCACGCAGGCCGGGAAGACGACGCTGCTCAACTGCCTGGCCGGGGCTATCCCGGGTCGGGAGCGGGTGGTGACGTGCGAGGAGGTCTTCGAGCTGCGGCTCGGGTTGCCCGACGTCGTCGCGATGCAGACCCGCCAGCCCAACCTGGAGGGCACGGGGGAGATCCAGCTGCGCCGGCTCGTCAAGGAAGCGCTGCGGATGCGCCCGGACCGGATCATCGTGGGTGAGGTCCGCCAGGAGGAGTGCCTGGACCTGCTGATCGCCCTGAACAGCGGCTTGCCCGGCATGTGCAGCATTCACGCCAACAGTGCCCGCGAGGCGATCGCGAAGATGTGCACCCTGCCGCTGCTGGCCGGGGAAAATGTGGGGCACGCGTTCGTGGTGCCGACGGTAGCCAGCTCGGTGGATCTGGTGGTGCACACCGCGAAGGACGGCTCGGGACACCGGCGGGTGCGGGAGATCGTGGCTGTGCCGGGCCGGGTCGAAGCCGATGTCGTCGAGGTCGCGGACATCTTCGTGTCCAAGGCGCAGCGGCTGGTGCGGGCGCACGGGTTCCCGCCGCACCAGGAGCGGTTCGAGTGGGCCGGCATCGACCTGCCGCGGCTGCTGGCGGAGGCGGCCTGATGGGGGCGCTGCTGGGGCTGTTGTTCGGGTTGGGCTGCCTGCTGGTGTGGCGGTCCGGGTCGCGGGCGCCGGTACGGGCGGCGAGCGGGCCCGGCGTGCACGAGCGCACCGGCGATCTGCTGGCGCAGGCGGGGATCGAGGGCGTGACGCCGTACCGGCTGTACGCGGCGGGCGGGGCTCTGGGGCTCGCCGTGTTCGTCCTGGTGCTGGGCACCAGCCGGGTGCCGGTGATCGCCGGCGCCTTCGGGTTGTTCGCCGCGGCGACGCCGTTGCTGCTCGTACGGCGGCGGCGGGCGCACCGGCTGGTCGAGCTGCGCGAGGTGTGGCCGGAGGCGGTCGACAACCTGGCCAGCGGGGTGCGGGCCGGGCTGTCGCTGCCGGAGGCGCTGTCCCAGCTGGGCCAGCGCGGGCCCGAGCAGCTGAGGTCCCCGTTTCGCCAGTTCGGGGAGGACTACCGGGCCAGCGGCCGGTTCGCGGAGAGCCTGGACCGGCTCAAGGCGGCGCTGGCCGATCCGGTGGGGGACCGGGTGGTGGAGGCGCTGCGGATGGCCCGGGAGGTCGGCGGCACCGACCTCGGGCGGCTGCTGCGGACGCTGTCGACGTTCCTGCGCGAGGACGCGCGGGCCCGCGCGGAGCTGCAGACCCGGCAGGGCTGGACGGTCAACGCCGCCCGGCTCGCGCTGTGCGCGCCCTGGGTGCTGCTGCTGCTCCTGTCCCTGCAACCGGAGACGGTGCGCGCCTACAACACGGCGTCCGGGGCGCTGGTCCTGCTGATCGGCGGCGGCACCTCCCTGGTCGCCTACCGGGTCATGCTGCGGATCGCCAAGCTCCCCGACGAGCGGCGGGTCCTGCAGTGAGCGCTCTGCAGGGCGCCGGCCTCGGGCTGCTGGCCGGCGGCGGGCTGTGGCTGACCGCTGCGTCCGTGCCCGCGGCCCGCCGGCCCCGGCTCGACGCCCGCCTCGCGCCCTACCTGCGGGACGCCCCGCGCGCCTCCCGGATGCTCAGCGTGCCGCAGTCCCTGACGCCGTTCCCCACCCTGGAACGCATCCTGCGCCCGGTCCTGGCCGACCTGGTCCGCGCCGTCGAACGCTGGGTCGGCGGGGTCAGCAGCGTGCGGCGGCGGCTGGACCAGCTCGGCGGGACGACCTCCGTGGAGCAGCTGCGCGCCGAGCAGGTCATCTGGGGCGGCTTCGGGCTGGCCGGCGCACTCGCCCTCAGCCTGCTCGTGCTCGCCGGGCGGGGCGGGATCAGCCCGCTCGCCGTCCTCGGCCTGGCGATCGCCGCGACCCTCGCCGGCGTCCTCGGCCGCGACCGCTGGCTGACCCGACAGGTCCGCCGCCGCGAGGCGCGCATGCTCGAGGAGTTCCCGACCGTCGCCGAGCTGCTCGCCCTGGCGGTCACGGCCGGGGAGGGGCCGGTCGGCGCGCTCGAGCGGGTGCACCGGGTCTGCGCCGGGGAGCTCGGCCGCGAGCTCGGCCGCGCCCTGGCCGACGCCCGGGCCGGCGCCGGCCTCGTGCAGGCACTGGAAGGCATCTCCCGGCGCACGTCGCTGGCCCCGCTCGGCCGGTTCGTCGACGGGGTCGCCGTCGCCGTCGAGCGTGGGACCCCGCTCGCGGAGGTCCTTCGCGCACAGGCGGTCGACGTACGGGAGGCCGGCAAGCGCCAGCTGCTCGAGACCGCCGGGAAGAAGGAGATCGCCATGATGGTGCCGGTGATCTTCCTGGTGCTCCCGGTCACGGTCCTTTTCGCGCTGTTCCCGGGCTTCTACTCCCTGTCGCTGGTCGCTGGATGACCGCGCCGCCGACCCTCCCCGCACCCCGAGCCCTGGAGTACCGCATGCCGCACCTGACCCTCGTCCTCACCGGACTCCTGCTGCGCGCGCTCGGCCGGCTGGACGACGACCGCGAGCGCGGCGACGTCCCCGGCTGGGTGCTCATCACCGTCATGACCGCGGGCCTGGTCACTGCGATCTGGGTGGTGGCCAAGGACCAGCTCGAGCAGATCCTCACCGACGCGCTCAAGTCGGTGACCGGTCCGAAGGACGAGTGACGCCCCGGCGCGCTGCCACCAACGCCGACAGCGGCAGCGAGGACGGCAGCAGCGTCGTCGAGTTCGTCCTCGTCACGATCCTGGTGCTGTTCCTGTTCCTGGTCGTGATGCAGATCGGCCTGGTCCTGCACGCCCGCAACGTCCTGGTCGCCGCGGCCGCCGAGGGCGCCCGCTTCGGGGCGAACGCCGACCGGGCCGACGAGGACGGCGCGGTGCGGGCGCTCCAGGTCGTCGCCGGCTCCCTGCCGGGCACGGTCGCCGACAGCGCGACGGCCCGGGCCGTGCCCCGGGCGGCGGGGGCCGACCCGCAGCTGGTCGACATCGAGCTGTCCAGCGACCTGCCGGTCATCTTCCTCAAGGTCGGGCCGCTGCACCTCACCGTGCACGGGCACGCGCTCAAGGAGGGGGGCTGACGTGCACCGTCCGCGCGGGGACGACGGCAACGCGATGCTCGAGTTCGTCTACCTCGCCGTCCTGCTGATGATTCCCCTGATGTACGTCATGATCTCCGCCTTCGAGGTGCAGCGGGCGGCGTTCGGGGTCACCGAGGCGGCGCGGCAGGCCGGCCGGGCGTACGCCACAGCGACCGACCCGGCGAGCGGGCTGGAGCGGGCGCGGTTCGCCAGCGATCTCGCCCTGCGCGACCAGGGCGTCACCGGTGCCCCTGCGCCGGACGTCGAGGACCCGGGCGGGCTCGCGCCCGGCAGCCGGGTCCGGGTGACCGTGCGCTGCACCGTGACCCTGCCGGTGCTCGGGCTGCTGCCCGGCGACCTCGCCCCGACGATCCCGGTCTCGGCGAGTCACGTCGCGGTCGTCGACGCCTTCCGGTCGGCCTCGTGACCCAACCCGGCCTGGCCCGGCCCGACGACGAGGGCTCGGTGCTGGTGCTCATGCTCGGCCTCGTGGTCGTGCTGGTGCTCCTGGTCGGGGTGGTCGTGGACGTCAGCGCGCTGGTGCTGTCCCGGCGCTCGCTCGCCAGCACCGCCGACGGCGCCGCGGTCTCGGCCGCGCAGGGCCTGGACTACGGGCGCTTCTACGCCGACGGCCCCGCCGCCGGCGTGCCGCTGTCCGGCGCGGTCGTCGCCGAGCGGGTCGCGACCTACGCCGAGGGCGCTACGCAGGACCAGCCCGGCCTGCAGCTGCAGTCGCGGGTCGACGACGGCTACGTCGCGGTCGTCACGGCGACCCGGACGGTGCGCCTGCCCTTCGGCCGGGGTCTCGGCATCGCCGACGTGGTCGTCACCGCCGAGGCCCGCGCCCGCGCCCCGCTGCTCGTCGGGCCGTGAGGGCAGTCCGCAACAACTAGGCTCGCTCCTCGTGGCTGACCGCACGAACGACCTCCAGGCCCTCGACGCCACGCTGGGCAGCATCGAGAAGGTCCTCGACGTCCCCAAGCTCAAGATGGAGCTGCGTGACCTCGAGGAGCAGGCCGGGCTGCCCGACCTGTGGGACGACGCCGCCAAGGCGCAGGAGGTCACCGGCCGGCTGTCCGTCGTGCAGGCCGACATCACCAGGGTCGAGGGCTACCGGCAGCGGCTCGACGACCTCGGGCTGATGTTCGAGATGGCCGCGGAGGAGGACGACGACGCCGCGCTCGCCGAGGCCGAGGGCGAGCTCGTCACCCTGCAGCGCGAGATCGGCAGCCTGGAGGTCCGCACCCTGCTGTCCGGCCCGTACGACCAGCGCGAGGCACTGGTGCAGATCAGCCCCGGGGCGGGCGGCGTGGACAGCCAGGACTGGGCGATGATGCTCTGGCGGATGTACGCCCGGTGGGCCGAGCGCAAGGGCTACCCGGTCGACGTCCTCGAGTGGCAGGAGGCCGAGGAGGCCGGCGTCAAGAGTGTGGTGTTCCAGGTCAAGGCGCCGTACGCCTACGGCACGCTGGCCGGCGAGCACGGCGTGCACCGGCTGGTCCGGATCAGCCCGTTCGACAACCAGGCGCGCCGCCAGACCAGCTTCGCCGCGCTCGACGTCACGCCGGTCGTGGCGCAGACCGACGCCGTCGAGGTCGACGAGAAGGACATCCGGGTCGACGTCTTCCGCTCGTCCGGGCCGGGCGGGCAGGGCGTCAACACGACCGACTCCGCCGTGCGCATCACCCACCTGCCCACCGGCATCGTGGTGTCCTGCCAGAACGAGCGCAGCCAGATCCAGAACCGCGCCACGGCGATGATCGTGCTGGCGACCAAGCTCCTGGAGCGCAAGCGCCAGGAGGAGCTCGACGCGATGAACGACATCCGCGGCGCCAAGGCCGACGTGGCGTTCGGCTCGCAGATCCGCAACTACGTGCTGCACCCGTACCAGATGGTGAAGGACCTGCGCACCGGCATGGAGACCGGCGCGACCGGGCCGGTGCTCGACGGGGAGATCGACGACTTCGTCGAGGCGGCGATCCGCTGGCGCCGCGAGCTCGCCGACGCGCCGCCCGACGCCCTGTAGCGGCTACAGCAGGATCAGCACGAGCAGCAGCAGGACGACGGCGGCCAGCAGGACCGGGCCCGCGGGCAGCTGGGGCCGCTGGGCGCGCAGGTAGGCCAGCGACGCGCGGCAGGTCGGACAGCGGGCGTCCCCGACGCGGCCACCGCAGGCGGCGCACAGCAGGTCGTCCGTGCTCATCCGCGCCTCCTTCCCACGACCCGTTAAACCGGGCGACCCGGTTCGACGTTCCCGTTGCCTGCCCGCGCACGCCTACACTCGGTTTCCGTGATCCGTCTCGAGCACGTGAGCAAGAGCTACCCCACGGGCGTACGGCCGGCACTCGACGACGTGGATGTCGACATCGACAAGGGCGAGTTCGTGTTCCTCGTCGGGTCCTCCGGCTCGGGGAAGTCGACGTTCCTGCGGCTGCTGCTGCGCGAGGAGGCGCCGACGGCCGGCAAGGTGCACGTCGCCGGCAAGGACCTCACCAGGCTGTCGCTGTGGAAGGTCCCGGCCCTGCGTCGCTCGATCGGCTGCGTGTTCCAGGACTTCCGCCTGCTGCCCAACAAGACGGTGTCGCAGAACGTCGCGTTCGCACTCGAGGTGATCGGCAAGCCCAAGCACCAGGTCGACCGGATCGTCCCGGAGGTGCTGGAGCTGGTGGGCCTCGAGGGCAAGGGCGCCCGGATGCCCGACGAGCTGTCCGGCGGCGAGCAGCAGCGCGTCGCCGTGGCCCGGGCCTTCGCCAACAAGCCGATGATCCTGCTGGCGGACGAGCCGACCGGGAACCTCGACCCGAGCACGAGCGTCGGCATCATGAAGCTGCTGGACCGCATCAACCGCACCGGCACGACCGTCGTGATGGCCACCCACGACGCCGCCATCGTCGACTCCATGCGCCGTCGCGTGGTGGAGCTGTCCCTCGGCAAGGTGGTGCGCGACCAGTCCCGCGGCGTCTACGGCTACGGAGCCTGACGCCCGCGGCCGTCCGCACCCGTACCGCCGCAGTCCTGCAGGAAGAGACCCCTCACATGCGCGTGCGCACCGTCGCGAGCGAAGCCGTCCTCGGCCTGCGCCGCAACCTCGTCATGTCGGTGGCGGCCGTGGTCACCGTGGCCGTCTCGCTGGCGTTCGTCGGCACGGCCTTCCTCGTCACCAAGACCGTCACCGACATCCGCAAGATCTTCTACACCCAGATCGAGATCTCGATCTTCCTCGACGAGGACGTCACCCCGCCGCAGCGGGACGAGATCAACCAGACGCTGTCCCGGCTGCCGCTCGTGCAGAGCGTGGTCTACGAGAGCAAGGCCGAGGCGTACCGCCGCTTCCAGCTGCAGTTCCAGGACCAGCCCGACCTGCTCGCGAACGTCACCGAGGAGGCGCTCCCGGAGTCCTACCGGGTCAAGCTCCGGGACCCGACCCAGTACGACGTGGTCGCGAGCGCGGTGGAGGACCTGCCCGGGGTGGGTCAGGTCGTCGACTACCGCAAGTTCCTCGACGACCTGTTCGCGGTCCTGGACGGGTTGCGTACGACGGCGATCGCGGTCGCCCTCGTCCAGCTCGTCGCGGCGACCCTGCTCATCGGCAACACCGTGCGGGTCGCCGCGTTCTCCAGACGCAGGGAGACAGGTGTCATGCGCCTGGTGGGCGCGACCCGGCTCTACATTCAGCTGCCGTTCCTGCTCGAGGGGGTGGTGGCCGGCCTGCTCGGCGCGGGCATCGCGGTCGGGCTGCTGTTCCTGGGCAAGGCGCTGGTGCTGGACCGCACGCTGCGCTCGCTGTTCCGCAGCGGGGTGATCCCGGCGGTCACCGACAACGACATCTGGATGATCACGCCGTACCTGCTCCTGCTGGGCGTCGTGATCAGCGGTCTGGCCTCCCTGGTCACGCTGCAGCGCTACATCCGCATCTAGACTGGCGCGGTGAAGGGGCCGGAGCTGGGGACCAAGGGCGCTCCGACGAGGCTCGTCGCGCAGAACAAGAAGGCGCGGCACGACTACACGATCGAGGACACCTTCGAGGCCGGCCTCGTGCTGACCGGCACCGAGGTCAAGTCGCTGCGCCAGGGCCGCGCCTCGCTGGTCGACGGCTACGCCGACATCCGCGACGGCGAGGCGTGGCTGCTCGGGGTGCACATCCCGGAGTACACCGAGGGCACCTGGAACAACCACAGCCCCCGGAGGGTCCGCAAGCTCCTGCTGCACCGCGCCGAGATCGAGCGGCTCGTCGGCAAGACCAAGGAGAGCGGCGCCGCGCTGGTGCCCCTGAGCCTGTACTTCAAGGACGGCCGCGCCAAGGTCGAGATCGCGCTGGCCCGGGGCCGCAAGTCGCACGACAAGCGCCAGGCCATGGCCGAGCGCGACGCGGCCAAGGAGATCCGCAACGCGATGGGGCGCAACGCCAAGGGGATGCGGGCAGAGCGCCGACGTGGCCGCTGAGCAGCCGCTCGTCGAGCCCGGCTCGGCACCGGACGGCGAGGGGACCGGCCTGGCCGAGGCGCAGCGGGTCCGGGCGCTCTGGCAGGGGCTCGGGCTGCCCGGCCTGATCGACCTGCACGTGCACTTCATGCCGAAGAACGTGATGGACAAGGTCTGGGCCTACTTCGACAGCGCCGGCCCGCTGCTCGGCAGTCCCTGGCCGATCGCCTACCGCACCGACGAGGCCGACCGGCTCGCCCGGCTGCGCGCGATGGGCGTGCTGGCCTTCCCGTCGCTGGTCTACCCGCACCGCCCGGGCATGGCGCAGTGGCTCAACGCCTGGGCCACGGAGTTCGCGGCGGGCCATCCTGACGTGGTCCCGACCGCGACGTTCTTCCCGGAGCAGGGCGCCGGCGGGTACGTCCGGGACGCCCTCGACGGCGGCGCCCGACTGTTCAAGGCGCACGTGCAGGTCGGGGCGTACGACCCCCGGGACCCGCTGCTCGACGCCGTCTGGGGCGCCCTCGCCGACGCGGGCGTGCCCGTGGTCGTGCACTGCGGCAGCGGCCCGGCGCCGGGGCGGTTCACCGGGCCCGCCGTGTTCGGCGAGGTGCTGGCGCGGCACCCCCGGCTGACCGCGGTCATCGCGCACATGGGCATGCCGGAGTACGCCGAGTTCCTGCAGCTCGCCCGCTCGTACGACCGGGTGCACCTCGACACGACGATGGCGTTCACGGACTTCACCGAGCGGCGGATGCCCTTCCCCACCGACCTGCGCCCGGCGCTGCTGGAGCTGCAGGACCGCGTCGTGCTCGGGACCGACTTCCCCAACACGCCCTACCCGTACGTCCACCAGCTCGAGGCGCTCGCCGGCCTCGGCCTCGGCGACGCCTGGCTCGCCGCGGTCCTGCACGACAACGGCGCACGACTGCTCGGGAGGGACCGCCAGTGAGCACCTACCTGCTGGTCGACGGCGAGAACATCGACGCGACGCTCGGCAACCACATGCTCGGCGGCCGCCGGCCCAACTCCGAGGAGCGGCCGCGCTGGGAGAAGGTGCGCAGCTTCGCCGCCGGGGCGTGGGACTCCGACGTCAAGGGCCTGTTCTTCCTCAACGCCAGCTCGGGCAACCTGCCCATGACCTTTGTCCAGGCGCTGATGTCGCTGGACTACCGGCCGATCCCGTTGGCGGGGACCGGCGGCGAGAAGGTCGTCGACATCGGCATCCAGCGCACCCTCGACGCGCTCGTCGGCCGGCCGGGCGACGTGCTCCTCGTCAGCCACGACGGCGACTTCCTGCCGCACATCACCGCCCTGCTGGACGGCACCCGGCGGGTCGGCGTGCTGGGCTTCCGCGAGTACCTCTCCTCCGGCTACAGCGCGCTGACCGACCGGGGCCTGGAGCTGTTCGACCTCGAGGACGACGCGCGCTGCTTCACCGTGGCGCTCCCGCGGGTGCGCATCATCCCGCTCGCGTCCTTCGACCCGCTGCTCTACCTGTAGGGACAGCCGGTCGGGGAGTACCGTGGTCGCCTCAGCAACACTCGATGGGGGTGACAGGTCTCGACTCCGGATGTCGAGGCAGGGGAAGCGGGCCGAGGAAGGCAGCGATGATCTCGTTAACCAATAATGCTGCACACCACACAAGCGCCGACAACAGTCCGCGCGCGTACGCCCTCGCTGCTTAGCAGCTAGAGCGTCGCTGTCAGCCTGGGAGCGCCTCCGGCCCAGGGCCTGGCATCGCTAGGAGGACCACCACCCGTCACGGCCACGGGGGCGGGTGGTGAGCTCACGTGGCTGAGCCCGTTCCCGGGGTGCTGGTGCTACCGGGAGGGCCGAGAAACACACAGCCAGCTGCGCCCGGAGAAGCCCTGTCACGGTGCCGGAGGACGCGGGTTCGATTCCCGCCACCTCCACACCCCGGGTGCCCGCGACCTCAGCGGGCACCCGTTCACGACACGAGGCGGGCGGCTCACCACGAGCCGCCCGTCTCGCGCTGTTCGGCGCGCACGCACACCGGGCACCCCGTGACCGGGAGTGCCCCCGCCCCGACCCCTGAGGATCCCGTGTCTGACTTCGACGCCCTGCCCATCGTCGCGCTGCTGTGCGACGCGGACGGCAACCTGTTCCCGTCCGAGGAACCGGCGTTCGTGGCGTCCGCCGACGTCACGAACGCCTACCTCGCCGCGCTCGGCCTCGGCGTCCGCGTCGGTGCCGAGCAGCTGCGCCTCACCACGACGGGCAAGAACTTCCGCACCACCGCTGTCGACCTCGCGGTGGCGCACCGGGTGCCGGTCGAGGCGCCGCTCGCGGTCCGCCACCCCGACGCCGTGGTGGCGCCGCCCGGCCGCGCGGTCCTGACGGAGGCGCTGCTCGAGCACTGGGTGCAGGAGGAGAAGCGCCAGGTGACGGCCTACCTCGCGCAGGTGCTGCGCCCTGACCCGGCGGTCCTCGAGCCGCTCACCCGCTTCGCCGAGCGGTACGTCCTGGCAGCCGTCAGCTCGAGCGCGACCGCACGGCTGGCGGCCTGCTTCACGGCGACCGGCCTCGCGGACCTGCTGCCCGCAGAGCGCCGCTTCAGCGCCGAGGACTCGCTGCCCGTCCCGACGAGCAAGCCGGACCCTGCCGTCTACGTGTACGCGTGCGAGCAGCTCGGCATCTCCCCGGCGCAGGCTCTGGCCGTCGAGGACTCGGTCCCCGGAGCGCAGTCCGCGGTCGCTGCCGGGATACCCACCATCGGCAACCTGCAGTTCGTGCAGCCGGGCGAGCGGGCCGAGCGCGAGCAGCAGCTGCGCGACGTCGGCGTCGCCGCGATCGTGACGTCCTGGTCGCAGATCGCCCCGCTGCTCGAACCGGCACGGCTCACCGCCCGGCCGTGACGCCACCGGTCCCCGCCGAGCTCGTCGAACGGGCCGCGAGGCTTGCCGACAGCAGTGGGCGAGCGCTCCTCGGCCTGACCGGACCGCCCGGCGCCGGCAAGTCGACCCTGGCGACGGGCCTGGTCGAGGCGCTCGGCGGCGGGGCGGTCCTCGTCCCGATGGACGGCTTCCACCTCGACGACGTGGTCCTCGACGCACTGGGCCGGCGCGACCGCAAGGGGGCCCCCGACACGTTCGACGCCGGGGGCTACGTCGCGCTGCTGCGCCGCCTGCGCGACCGGAGCGAGGAGGTCGTGTACGCACCGGAGTTCCGCCGCGAGCTCGAGATCGCCGCGGCCGGCGCCGTCGCCGTCCCCCGCGACGTCCCGCTCATCGTCACGGAAGGCAACTACCTGCTGTACGACGGCCCGTTCGCGCCCGTACGCGGGCTCCTGGACGAGACGTGGTTCCTGGACGTCGACCCGACGCAGCGGCAGCTGCGGCTCGTGGCCCGGCACGTCGGGCACGGGCGGTCGCCGGAGGCGGCGCGGCGCTGGGTCGAGACGACCGACGAGCCGAACGCCCGGCTCGTCGAGCGCACCCGGGCTGCCGCGAGCCTGGTCGTACGCTTGCCGGCGTGACCGGTCGGCTCAGCGCCGCGACCGTGAGTGCTCTGGCGGTGCCGACGCCCCGCTACGACCGGAGCGCCGTCCGGGCCGGCATCGTCCACCTCGGCGTCGGCGGCTTCCACCGCGCGCACGAGGCGCTGTACGTCGACCGCCTCCTCGCGGCGGGGCACACGGACTGGGGCATCTGCGGGGTGGGGACGCAACCCTCGGACCGGCGCATGCGCGACGTGCTCCGGGCGCAGGACGGCCTGTACACCCTCGTGGTGAAGCACCCGGACACCCGGCGCGAGATGCAGGTCGTGGGCTCGCTCGTCGACTACCTGTTCGCCCCGGACGAGCCCGAGGCCGTTGTCGAGCGCCTGGCCGCCGAGACGACGAGGATCGTCTCGCTGACCATCACCGAGGGCGGGTACCCGGTCGACCCGCTGACCGGCGGGTTCCGCCCGGTCGAGCCGTCGTTGCTGCTCGACCTGCAACCGGACTCCCGCCCCACAACGGTCTTCGGCCTGGTGACCGAGGCGCTCGCGCGGCGTCGAGCCCGAGGGCTGCCCGCCTTCACGGTGCTGTCGTGCGACAACGTGCCGCGCAACGGGCAGGTGTGCCGCGCGGCGTTCAGCGGCTTCGCCGACAGGCGCGATCCGGGGCTCGGGGCGTGGGTGCGCGAGCACGTCGCCTTCCCCAGCTCGATGGTCGACCGCATCACGCCGGGCACGACCGACGAGGACCGCGTCGCGGTGAGCGACGTGCTGGGCGTCACCGACGAGTGGCCCGTGGCCTGCGAGGGATGGCTGCAGTGGGTCCTCGAGGACACCTGGGCGGACGGCAGCCCGCCGTGGGGCGAGGTCGGCGTGCAGCTGGTCGAGGACGTGCACCCGTACGAGCTGATGAAGCTGCGGCTGCTCAACGCCGGCCACCAGGCCCTGGGATACCTGGGCTACCTGGCCGGCTACCGGACCACCGACGAGGCGTGCAGCGACGCGTCGTTCCGGGCGTTCGTGCTGGGCTACATGGAGCACGAGGCGACGCCGACGCTGCTGCCCGTGCCGGGCGTCGACCTGGAGGACTACCGGCGCAGCCTGGTCGAGCGGTTCGCCAACCCCGCGGTGCGCGACACGCTGGCGCGGCTGTGCGCCGAGAGCTCCGACCGCATCTCGACGTTCCTGCTGCCGGTCGTACGCGAGCAGCTCGCCCGCGGCGGGCCGGTCGACCGGTCGGCCCTGGTCGTCGCTGCGTGGGCGCGGTACGCCGAGGGGGTCGACGAGCAGGGTGAGCCGATCGTCGTCGTCGACAGGCTGCTCGAGCCGGTACGCGCTGCCGCGGCCCGGTCCCGGGAGGACCCCGCCGCCTTCCTCGCGGAGCTCGACATGTTCGGTGACCTCGCCGGCTCAGCGGTCTTCGTGGCGGCGTTCACGCGCTGGCTGCAGGTGCTGCGCGAGCGGGGGGCGCGGGCGGCCGTCGCGCTGGCGACCGCGTAGCTCTAGGCCGCCGTCGGCACCGGCCTCGGTCGGCAGGCCTCCAAGGCTGCCTCGATCCCGCCCTCGTCGAGCAGGCGCACCAGGTCCTGCACGCGCTGCACGACGCGCTCGTCGTCGCCCAGGCGCCCGAAGACGCTGCGCATCCCGAGCAGCGGCCGGGGGTCGCCGCCACCGTGGCGCACCAACGCCTGCAGCGCCTCGGCTCGCGGGTCCTCCACGACCAGCTCCCCACCCGCCAGGTCGGTGCCGCGCAGGTAGCGCACCCAGGCGGCGACGACGAGCAGCAGCAGCTCGTGGGGGCGACCCTGCGCGATCGCGTCGTGCAGCGACGGCAGGACGTACGACGGCATCTTGACCGAGCCGCGCCGTGCCAGGCGGCTCAGCTGGTCGCCGATGGCCGGGTTGCTGAACCGGGACAGGGTCGCCGCGAGGTACTCGTCGAGGTCAAGGCCGTCGACCTGAGGCAGCTGCGGCAGGACCTCGGTGCGCAGGAGCTGCTCGATCAGGGGCCCGACCAGCGGGTCGGCCATCGCGTCGTCGGAGGTGCGGCACCCGCGCAGGCTGCCCAGGTAGCCCAGCGCGCAGTGGCCGCCGTTGAGCAGCCGCGCCTTGACCAGCTTGTAGGGCGCGACGTCGTCGACGAAGCGCACGCCGACCTGCTCCAGCGGCGGTCTGCCGTTGCAGAACCGGTCCTCGATGACCCACTGCCGGAACGGTTCGGTCACCACGGGCCAGCGGTCGGGCACGCCGAACGCGCCCTCGACCTCGTCACGGACGGCCGGCGACGTCTCCGGAGTGATGCGGTCGACCATGCTGGCCGGGAAGCTGACGTGCTCGTCGATCCAGCGCTCGAGGTCCGGGTCGACACGGGCGGCGAAGCGGGTCACCGCCGTACGCGCCGCGGCACCGCTGTCCGGCAGGTTGTCGCAGGACAGCACGGTGAACGGACCGGCGCCGCTGCGACGTCGGCGGCGCAGCGCCTCCACCAGGAAGCCGACCATCGTCGTGGGGACACCCGGGTGCGCCAGGTCGTGGCGCACGCCGTCGTCGCTGTCGTCGAGCTCGTCCCCGTCCACCGCGTAGCCGTTCCCGGTCACGGTCAGCGTGACCAGCCGGGTGCGCCGGTCGGCCAGGCGTCGGAGCACCGCCTCGGGGTCCTCGGGGGCGTACAGGTACTCGACCATCGAGCCGATGACCCGCGCCCTGTCGCCGGACGCGTCCCGCTCGACGACCGTGAACAGCCCGTCCTGGGCCTGCAGCACCTGGCCCATCTCCGGGCGCCGCAGGCCCACCCCGACCAGACCCCACCCGGTCTCCCCGCGGCCGGCCAGCTCGTCCAGGTACAGCGCCTGGTGCGCACGGTGGAAACCGCCCACCCCGATGTGCACCACCGACGGCACGAGCGCCCTGCGGTCGTAGACCGGGACGTCGACCTGGTCGGCGAACCAGCCGAAGGTGTCGGCGCACAGCTCGGACAGGTTCAGGCGTGACAACAGTCCTCCAGCGTGTGAACTGGCCTACGAGCCGACTGCTCGCGGGCGGGCACACGCTGGCTGCTCAACGCGGAGGTGGGATACCGCGCCGCTGTCGACGTAAACCGGCGACGCGGGCACGGCGGTTCGTACGCGCTGGACCGGGCAGCGCCAGGGCGTGGACGAGCAGCGCGCCGGCGCGTACGACGTCGTCGTCGTCGGCAGCGCCAACCTCGACATCGTGCTGGAGGTCCCGGAGATCCCGGCACCGGGGGAGACGGTCCTCGCCGTCGGGTCGGCGCAGGGCCCGGGCGGCAAGGGCGCGAACCAGGCGGCCGCGGCGGCACGGGCCGGGGCCAGGACCGGCTTCGTCGCCGCGCTGGGCGACGACGCCGCGGCCGGGGTCCTGCGCGAGGAGCTGGCCCGAGCCGGTGTCGACCTCGGCGCCGTGCGGACGGTCAGCGCGCCGACCGGGACGGCGTACGTGGCCGTGGACGCCCGGGGCGAGAACGCCATCGTGGTCGACCCGGGCGCCAACGCCCTCCTCACGGCCCTCAGCGCCGCCGAGCGCCAGGTGATCCGGGACGCGCGGGTCGTGCTGTGCCAGCTCGAGGTCCCGCTCGCGACCGTGGCCGACGCGCTCGCGGCCGCCGCGGGCCTGGCCGTGCTCAACGCGGCGCCGGCGCAGCCGCTTGCGCCGGAGGTGCTGCGCGCCGTGGACGTCCTCGTCGTCAACCAGCACGAGGCTCGCGAGCTCGGCGGCACGGCGGACCTCGACGCGGCCGTCGGCCGGCTGCTGCGTGACGTGCCCGAGGTGGTGGTGACGCTGGGCGTCGCCGGCGCGCTGCTCCAGCACCGGAACAGCGCTCCCGTACGCCTGCCCGGTGTCCCGGCGCGCACGGTGGTGGACACGACCGGCGCGGGCGACGCCTTCTGCGGTGCCCTGGCTGCTGCCCGCGCCGGAGGTGCTGAGGCGGTCCCGGCAGCTGAGCTGGCCTGCGCCGCCGGCTCGCTGTCGGTCGAGCGGCCGGGTGCCGGCCGCTCGGCGCCCACCCTCGCCGAGGCCCGGGCCCGGTTGCAGGAGGTCGGGCGGGGGTGACCGCGGACGGTGCTGCCCGGGCCGTGTCCTACGACCGGCCGACCCGGGAGGATCCCGTGCGACTGGTCATCGACTGCGACCCCGGCAACGGGACCCCGGGCTCCGACGTCGACGACGCGCTGGCGATCGCGCTGGCGCTCTGCTCACCGGAGGTCGACCTGCGGGCCGTGACCGTCGTCGCGGGCAACGTGCCCGTCGACCGGGGCGTGCAGGGCGCGTTCGAGGTCCTCGCCGCAGCCGGCGCCGGCAACGTGCCGGTGCACCGCGGAGCGGAGCGGCCACTGGTGCAGGACCCGCGCCCCTGGCGGGCCCTGCTGGACAGCCGTCGCACGGACTCCGCGGCGCAGCAGCTGTGGGCCGGCCTGGAGCCGGCGGCGGCGGTCTCCCCGCCCCACCCGATGCGCGGCCCGCAGGCGCTGGTCGACGCCGTGGACGCCGCTCCGGGCGAGGTCACCGTCCTCGCGATCGGTCCGCTCACCAATGTCGCGACGGCGATGCTGCTCGACCGCGGGTTCGAGCGCAAGGTGGCCCGGATCGTCTGGATGGGTGGCGCGTTCGAGCACCCTGACGTGCTGCAGGAGCTCAACGCGGCGTACGACCCGGAGGCGACGCACATCGTCATGACCAGTACGGCACCCCTCACGGTCGTGCCGCTGGACGTCACGCTCCAGACCCACCTGCGGCTGGCCGAGGTCGACCGCCTGGACGCGGCGGGAACGCCGCTGGGCGACTACCTCGCTCGGACCGTACGACCGTGGGTGACCTGGCTGGCCGGCCGCTTCGGCCGCGACGGCTGCCCGCTGCACGACCCCCTCGCGCTGGCCGCGGTGCTCGATCCTGAGGTTGTCAGGACCCGCCTGCGGCAGGCGGACGTGGAGCTCACCGGCCGGCTGACCCGTGGGCGCACCGTCGCCTGGGACGCCACCGACGACGGGCTGCTCCAGGTCGTGGTGCCCCTGCACGAGGCACGACCGGTCGAGATCGCGCACGCCGTCGACAACGACCGCTTCATGGCGCTGCTGCTGGACCGCCTGACCGCTTGATCGGCGTTTCAGTCGCTGTGCAGCGGCGAACCAGCGCCCGTGACGACGCTGCCGGTGCACGCTGCGCTGCAGCGCAGCGGCGCGGGTGCGGAGCCCTCCGTGCGGGGCGGCCGCAGGCTCGCCGCCTACCTGCTCGTACCGCGGCCCAAGGACCTCGTCAAGGCCGTCGTCGTGCCGCTCACCTTCGCGGTCGGCGTCGCGGCCGACGGCCGCACGTCCGCCGGTGAGCTGCTGAGGGCGGTCCTGGTCTGGGGCGTGCTCGAGCTGCTCGTCTACCAGGCGCGCTACCAGTGGAACGACATCCGGGGCTTCGCCGCTGACCAGGCCCACCCCGATGCCGCCTCCCGCGGCCGCCTGCCGGGCCCCGTCGAGCGGGGCCGGGCGCACATCGCGGCGAGCCTGACCGTCCTGGGGCTGCGGCTCGGGCTGACCGCCGCCGTGGCTGTTCTCGTGCCGGACCTCGCCGGCGTGCTGGTGCTGATGACGATCGGCGTCTTCGGCGTGGCGCTGGTGTACGAGCGGCTGCGCTCAGCCGCGACGGGACGCGCGGAGCAGGTCCCCGTGCCGCTGCGTCCTGCGTTGATCGGTGTCTGGGTCGTCGTCGGCGCCGGATACGCCGTGCGCGGGCTCACCGGGCTCGGCCTCGCGGTCGAGCTCGACGGTCGTCCCGCCCTGGTCGTCGCCTCGGCGTGCGCGATGTGGGCGCTCGGAGTCGTCTTCGTCACCTGCCGGTGGACCCTGGAGGCGATGCCCTTCGGGGCCGTACGACGGGGGCGCATGGTGTGGCAGGTGCGCTCGGGCCAGGCTCGCGAGCACACGCTCGGCCTCGTCCGGTGGCTGCCGTCCGACGCATCGGGTGCCGGCAGCGACCCGTGCACCTGGCGGGGTCTGCAGGGCGCGACGCCGCTGCACGCGCCGTGGCACCTGGCCCTGGTCGTCGCCGCCGCGTCGGCCGCTCTCGCCGGGCGGCTTCTGGTCGGCGCCCAGGCGCTCCCGGCGGGCGCGCTGACCGTCGCCGCGGGCGCAGCAGTGGCCCTGGTCGTCGCCGCCGCACCGGGGCGCAGGCTGGGGACGGGCACCGCCCTGAGCCTCGCTCTGGTCGCCCTGCAGGCCGCTCTCGGCACGCCGCGCCCGCTCGTCGCCGTGCTGCCGGTCGTGGTCGTCCTCACCGCGTACGGATGCTTCACGCGGCAGTGCGCGGACGAGGTCGGCAAGCCGCTGCGGCGCCTGCGGCAGTCGCGCCGCAGGTGACCGCAACCGCCCCGGCCGAGCTGCTCGCGGTGGCCCGTACCGCAGCGGAGGCCGGGGCGCGGGTGGCCCGCCGCTGGGCGGACCGGCTCGTCGAGCTCGACGTCGGGGAGAAGGCGGGGCCGCACGACCTGGTCAGCCGGGCCGACACCGAGGCCGAGACGGCCGTACGCACGATCCTCGCCGCCGAGCGCCCGCACGACGGGGTGCTCGGTGAGGAGGCCGGCGAGCAGCCCGGCAGCACGGGGGTGCGCTGGGTCGTGGACCCGATCGACGGCACGACCAACTACCTCTACGGGCGGCCGGACTGGGCCGTGAGCGTGGCCGCGACCGACCCGTCCGGCCGCGTGCTGGCCGGTGTCGTCGTCGAGCCGGCGACCGGCCGGACCACGTGGGCTCTGGCCGGAGGCGGTGCCTGGGCGCAGGGGCAGCGCCTGCCCACCCTCGCGCAGACCGACCTCGGGCGCGCGCTCGTGGAGCTGAACCTGGGACGGCCGGCGGACCAGAAGCCGCTCTCGGGCCGACTGCTGGACGCGTTGGTGCCCCACGTGCGCGACGTGCGGCGCGGAGGCAGCGCCGCCGTGGCGCTCGCGCAGGTGGCCACCGGCCGGGTCGACGCGGCCTGGGTCCCCGGGCTCCAGCCCTGGGACTGCGCTGCCGGCCTGCTGCTCGTCGCCGAGGCCGGCGGCACGGTCGGTGACCTGCACGGCCCGACCCCAGGTGCCGTCCCGCAGAGCGGGGACGTCCTCGCCGCGCCTGCGGCGCTCTGGGAGCCGCTGCGCCGCCTGCTCGGGCCGGTGTACGGCCGGCTCTGACGCCACGGGGGAGAGCCGGCGCCCGTCGGGGCGACACCGGCGGTCCGTGCGGCCGGCCCAGTGCTGCGCCGGCTGCCGGCTGGTAGGACAGCACCGCCCGCCGTACGGCCCGTCGGCGGCTGGACCCGGAAGGACCACGGTGACGTCCTCGGCAGCTGACGACGTGACGGGTGACCTGGTGCCGTTCGGCACCGCCGTGCGCACCTGGTTCGCGATCTCGCTCCAGACCTTCGGCGGCCCGGCGGGCCAGATCGCGGTGATGCAGCGCGCACTGGTGGAGGACCGGCGCTGGATCGGCCAGCAGCGGTTCCTGCACGCCCTGTCGTACTGCACGCTGCTGCCCGGGCCGGAGGCCCAGCAGCTGGCGATCTACCTGGGCTGGCTGCTCAACGGGACCCGCGGCGGGCTGGCGGCCGGGACGTTGTTCGTGCTGCCGGGGGTGGTCGCGCTGCTCGCGCTCTCGGCGGTCTACGTCGCCTTCGGCACGACCACCGCGGTGCTCGCGCTGTTCGCCGGCCTCGCGCCGGCCGTGCTCGCGATCGTGGCGCAGGCGGTGGTCCGGGTCGGCCGGCGCGCCCTCGCGACCCGCGAGCTGGTCGCGCTGGCCGTTGCCGCGTTCCTCGCCCTGACCGTGTTCGCCGTGCCCTTCCCGGTCGTCGTCGCGGTGGCGGCGGTCGCCGGCTGGCTGCTCGGCAGGTACGCGCCGCACACCATGACGGCGGGAGCCGGCTCCGGTGGCCGGGCCGAGGGGCCGCCGCCGCTGATCCCCGACGACGCCCTGCATCGCGCCCGGCCCCGCGCCACCCGTGCCGGCACGGTGCTGGTCGTCGGCGGGCTGCTGTGGGCCGCCCCGCTGGTCGCGGTCGGGCTGCTCAGCGGCCGGCACAGCGTCTTCACCGAGCAGGGCCTGTTCTTCTCCGGCGCCGCGCTCGTCACCTTCGGCGGCGCGTACGCCGTGCTCGCCTACGTCGCCCAGCAGGCGGTGCAGGTCTACGGCTGGCTCGCGCCCGGGGAGATGGTCCGGGGGCTGGCGCTCGCCGAGTCCACGCCCGGACCGCTCATCATGGTGGTGCAGTTCGTGGCGTTCGTCGGTGCGTACCGCGACCCGGGCGGGCTCGACCCGTGGCTGGCCGCGACCGTCGCCGCGCTGCTCACCACCTGGGTGACCTTCGTGCCCTGCTTCCTGTTCATCTTCCTCGGCGCCCCGTACGTCGAGCGCCTGCGCGGCAACCGCACGATCAGCGCCGCGCTGGCCGGCATCACGGCCGCGGTGGTCGGGGTCATCGCCAGCCTGGGCGTCTACTTCGCGCTGCACACGTTGTTCCGCCGCACCAGCACGCGGCAGGCCGGGCCGGTCGACCTCGAGCTGCCGGCGCTGGCGAGCCTGCGCCCGCTGGCCGTGCTCATCGGGCTGGCCGCCGCAGTGATGATCTTCCGCTGGGGGTGGCCGGTGCTGCGGACCCTCGGGGTCTGCGCGCTGCTCGGGCTCGGCGCGGGGCTGCTCGGCTGGTCGGTGACCTGAAGCGGCGGCGGCTCCTAGCACGTCTGGCGGAGCGGGTGGCGGCAGCGGTCCACAGCCGGAGCCGCTGTCCACAGGCCGGGTCGTGGCGCCGGCGCCGCGCCGCCCGGTGCGGTCTGCTCGTCGTCCGCGGGCCGGTCCGGCCCCCGTCCGAGGAGCTGCCGTGCTGCCCGACCCGCTCGCCCTGCGCGGCGCCGCGACCGCTCTGAGCCTGTCGGCCGGGGAGGCTCGGCGGCTCTGCGCGGAGCTGTCGGCCACCCAGCTGGCGGTGCGCTGGTCCGCGCCCGCTGCCGACGTGGTTCGACGAGGGCTGGCCGACGCCGAGGCGGGCGCCCTCACCGGCAGCCTGGCCCTGGAGGCCGGCGCGTCCCACCTGCGTGGGCTCGCCGTCGCCGTCGAGGACCTGCGCGACACCGCCGCCCGCCTGCACGCCAGGTCGGAGCAGGCACTGCGCGCGGAGCTGGCCGCGACCAGCAACGCGGTGGAGGCGCACGCGGTCCGGCTGCTGCTCGACGACCTGAAGGGGCCCGCCGACCCGTACTGGGCGAAGATCGCGGGAGTGCCCCCCGTTCCGCTGCCCGACGTCGGCACCCGACCCGCCGCGCCGGTTGCGCCCAGCCCCACCGGTCTCGTCGAGGCCGAGCTGGCCGCGGTCGACGGGTTGGCGCGCGCCAGCCGGGCGACCGCGGGGACAGCGTCCGCGATGTGCTCCAGCGTGACCGCCCGGATCGGCGCGCTCGGGCTGGCTGGGCTCGACGCGTACGGGTTGGCGGGCAGCCGGTCGGCGGCGTGGCTGCAGGCGGCGACGGCCCCCGGGTCGCCCCTGGCCGGGGCGTCGGCGCGGTGGGAGCTCGCGGCGAGGCAGTGCGAGCTGCTCGTCCGGCTGCTGGCGGCGGCCGACCGGGCCGAGGACGCGCTGGCCGACCCCCGCGTGCTCGACGCCTTCGGGGTGCTCGAGGCACAGCTGGCAGGGCCCGCGGCGCTGCGCCAGGCGCTCGCGGCGCTGCCCCCGGCCGAGCTCGCCTGGCTGATGGACCTGGTGCCCGGCCTCACCGCCCCTGCGGACTCCGGGGTCCCGCTGCCCAGCGTGACCCCGGTCAACGTGGGCGACTGGCTGCACGGGGCCTGGCAGGGGGTGTCGGACACCGCCGAGGGGATCCACGACCGGGCCACCGCTCTGGCTCGTCGGGCGACGGACCTCAGAGCGGCAGCGCGGGCTCTGCAGGGAGCTGCCCAGGCGGCCGGACGCCTGGCTGCGGGGCAGGTCGCGCGGGCCGCCTATGCCATGGGTGAACTCGGCTACCTGTGGGACGGGTGGGTGCGCAGGCTCCACCTGCCCGGCTGGCTGCGGCGCCTGCACACCACTGCCGTCGCGGACCTCCCGCTGCTGCGGCACCTCAGCAGGGCGGGTGCCGGCTTCTCGCTGCTCGACGTTCTCTGGGACATCACCCACGGGACGTCCCTGCCGACCGCCCTCGTCAAGGGCGCCCTGCTCACCGGTGTGGGCATCGGGGTCGGCGCCGCCGTCGCCGGGGCGCTGGCCAGTTCCCCGGTGTGGCTCGGCGTGGGCGCCTCGCTGGCCGCGAGCGCAGTTGCCACCGTCGCGGTGGGCTGGGCTTTCGACCGGGTGGTGCCGATCGTGGGCCGGGCCTTCGACCGACTGGCGCCGGTGGTGACACGGGCCGTCGCCGGAGCCGTTGCCCGCACGGCGGCCGCGGTGGGCCGCGCCGGCACGGCCGCGCGCGAGCGCATGGGCGGCGCACGCCAGGCGCTGTCCTCGGCGGCGGGCCGCTGGACCGGCCGTCTGGCGCAGGCGCGCGCGGCGCTGGGCGGGCTCGGCGGCTCCGCGACCCGAGCGGTGGGAGCCCTCTCCGGCCTGGGCGCGGCGGTGGCCGGGCCCCGCGGCGCGGCGGTGGCCGGGACGGGGGCCGGCGCGCGAGCCACCGCCCGCCGCACCGCAGCACCCGCAGCACCCGCAGCACCCGCAGCACCCGCAGCACCCGCAGCACCCGCAGCACCCGCAGCCCCCGCAGCCCCCGCAGCACCCGCAGCACCCGCGGTGGCGTCGCCAACGCCGCTGCCGACGCCCCTGCCGAGAGCGGCGCGGCCGGTACCGGTGTGACCGCGGCGCGCCGATCCGGGCCGCCCCCAGGGGCCGGGGCGGGCCAGTGCCCGGGAGTGTCCCCCCGGGTGACCCAACCTGTGACGGCGCTCACTAAAGTGTCCGCATGAGCTTCAATCTCGCCACCATGCTCCGTGAGTCGCGCGACGCGCACCCGGACAAGCCGCTCGTCCAGATCGGCGACCTGACCTTCACCTACAGCCAGGTCGACGAGATCTCCGGCCGGGTCGCCAGCGCGCTGCTCGCGACCGGCCTGCAGCGCGGCGACAAGGTCGCCGTACAGCTGCCGAACCTGCCGCAGTTCCTCTTCTCCTACTTCGGCATCCTCAAGGCCGGCCTGGTCATGGTGCCGCTCAACCCCCTGCTGGTGGCGCCCGAGGTGCGCTACCACCTGACGGACAGCGACTCCCGGGTGCTGATCACCTTCGAGTCGTTCGCCGAGGAGGCGGTGAAGGGCGCGTCCCAGGTCGAGGGCGTCACGACGTACGTCGTGAACCTGCCGGGCAACGACCAGCGGCCGGCCGGCACCAAGCACTTCGACGAGCTGTACTTCGCCGACGACACCCGCGACCTGGTGCCGCTCGATCCGGGCGACACGGCTGTGCTGCTCTACACCAGTGGCACGACCGGCAAGCCCAAGGGCGCGGAGCTCACGCACTTCCAGCTGTTCATGAACTGCACGGTCGCCGGGCAGCTGTTCGAGTTCCGCGACGACGACATCGGCCTGGCCGTGCTGCCGCTGTTCCATGTGTTCGGCCTGTCCAGCGTGCTCAACGTGACGGTCCGCTACGGCGGCACGATGGTGCTCGTGCCGCGGTTCGAGCTCGGCGCGGTGGTCGACGCCATCGAGAAGCACCGCTGCACGATCTTCTCCGGCGTGCCGACGATGTACTTCGCGCTGCTGTCCCAGGACCTGGGCGACCGCGACCTGAGCTCACTGCGAGTGGGGGTGTCCGGCGGCGCGGCCATCCCGGGCGAGACGATCCGGGCGTTCGAGGAGAAGTTCCCCAACTGCGTCATCCTCGAGGGCTACGGGCTGTCCGAGAGCGCCAGCACCACCACGTTCAACATCAATGCAGAGCAGCGCAAGGTGCTGTCGATCGGCAAGCCCATCTGGGGCGTTCAGGTGCAGGTCGTCGACGACGCGGACAAGCCGCTGCCGCCCGGGTCCGACAACGTCGGCGAGCTCGTCATCCGTGGCCACAACATGATGAAGGGCTACTACAAGAACCCCGAGGCCACCGCCGAGGCGTTCAAGAACGGCTGGTTCCACACCGGCGACCTCGGCTACCGCGACGAGGACGGCTTCTACTTCGTCGTCGACCGCAAGAAGGACCTCGTGATCCGCGGCGGCTACAACGTGTACCCGCGGGAGGTCGAGGAGGTGCTGTACGAGCACCCCGCCGTCGCCGAGGCCGCGGTGATCGGCAAGCCCGACGAGAAGCTCGGCGAGGAGGTCGTCGCGGTGGTGGCCCTCAAGGCCGGCGCCGACGCGACGCCCGAGGAGCTCCAGGCGTACTGCAAGGAGCGGCTCGCCGCCTACAAGTACCCCCGCGAGGTGCGCCTGGTGCCGGAGCTGCCCAAGGGCCCGACCGGCAAGATCCTGAAGAAGGAGCTCCGCTGACCCTGCGCCGGACAGGGCGACTTCGGTGAGGGCGGCGGCGGGACCCTACAGCCCGCTCTCGCCCCGGCAGGCGCCGGGGGCCGGCGAGGCCGGCAGCCGTTGAGGCACGCCGTCGCGGCGCCGTCGGCCGCCGAGCTGGCCGCCTCGGTACGGGCCGGTCGCGTGACGGCTGCCCAGCTGGTCGAGGACGCGCTCGACCGGCTGCGGGAGGTCGACGACGACGTGCGGGCTTTCGTCGAGGTCGACGCCGACGCTGCCCGGCAGCAGGCCCGGCGCTGCGCCGACGGACCGCTGCACGGGGTGCCGGTGGGCGTGAAGGACCTGTTCGACGTCGCGGGGCAGACGACCCGGGCCGGCTCACGGGTGCCACCGGGCGCGCCGGCGCACGAGGACGCCGTCGCGGTTGCCCGGCTGAGGGCCGCCGGCGCGGTGGTGCTGGGGCGCACCCGCACCCACGAGTTCGCCTGGGGGATCACGACCCAGCACGAGGTGCTCGGCGGCACCCGCAACCCGTGGGCCACCGACCGGGTGCCGGGCGGTTCGAGCGGCGGGTCCGCGGCCGCCGTCGCCGCCGGGATCGTCCCGCTGGCGCTCGGCACCGACACCGGCTGCTCGATCCGGCTGCCGTCGGCCTGGTGCGGGCTCGTGGGGCACAAGCCCAGCTGGGGGGCAGTCCCGCTGGAGGGCTGTGTCCCGCTGGCACCCTCGCTCGACCACGGCGGCGCGCTGGTGCGCACCGTCCCCGACGTGCGACTCGTCCTCGAGGTGCTCACCGGGCTGGCGCTGCGCCCGCCCGCGCCGGTGCGGGGTCTGCGGGCCGGCGTCGTACGCGCCCCGGCCACGGCCGGCGTGACCCGGGCGCTCGAGGACGCCTACCGCCGAGCCGAGGCGGCCGGGCTGCTCCTGCACGAGGTCGACCTGCCGCTGGCCGACCAGCTCGTGGCCACGTACGTCGGCGTGCAGGCCGGCGAGGCCCTGGCGTGGCACCGGGGGAGCGGTCGCTGGCCGGCGCACGCCGAGGCGTACGGCCGGGACGTGCGCAGCTACCTCGAGCGGGCCGACGCGCGGCCGGTGCCCGGCGTGACGCAGCGCCGCGCCGAGCTCCGGCAGCAGGTGGCCGCGCTGTTCCGGACAGCGGACGTGCTGCTGCTGCCGGTCGCGACCGCCGGCCCGCCCGCGACCTCCGACGCCGACACCGCGGTCGGGCCGACCGGCCCGGTGCCCGTGCGCGACACGGTGCTGCCGTGGACGGTGCTGGCCAACCTGTGCGGGCTCCCGGCGTGCTCGGTGCCGGCCGGCATGGACGACGACGGGCTGCCGGTGGGCGTGCAGGTCGTCGGCGCGCCGGGCACCGACGCCCGCGTGCTCGACGTCGCCGAGCAGCTCCAGGCGCCGCTCGAGCCCTGAGCAGCCCGACATGCCCTGGTGTGCAGGGCCCTGAGGTGCAGGGCCCGGTGTGCAGGCCCGGGCGGTCAGCTCGGGGAGCTGCCGCCGGCCGGCTCGGGCACCGGCGCGGCGCGGGCCTCGTCGACCGCCTCGACGAGGAGCTCGCGCAGGGCATCGTCGGCCAGCGGCCCGGCGCTGTCGACGATGGCGCGTACGGCGAGGTGCAGCGCGGTGACGACCCCCCGCAGGTTGTACGCCTCCGGCCGGTGCACGCCCGCCACGAAGCGCATGGCCGCGCGCAGGTCGGGATCGGGGTCGCGGAGCAGGACGCGTACGGCCTCGTGGTCCGGGTCCGGCCGCGCGGTCGGCACGCAGGCGACCTCGGCGCCGAGCAGGGCGACGAGCAGGGTGCGCCGGCGGACGTCCGTGGTCACCCGCAGCGCGTGCAGCACCGCCTTGCGGGCCAGCCGCGGGCCGAGCTGGTCGTAGCCCTGGCGTGAGCTCCCGTGCCCCGACGCGCTGCCGTGCGCGTGGATGAGGACCGGGGCCAGCCCGGCGAGCTGCTGGCGGGCCTCGTCGCTGGTGCAGTCGTTGACCGCCCGCGCGAGCGCGGCGAGGGCGGGGTGGGTGCACGATGGGGCGTCGCTCCACCGCTCGCCGGCCAGCAGGCTGGCGTACTCCATGAGGCAGGCGCCGCGGCGGGCGCTGCGGTGCTTGCCTCGGGCGAGGACAGGCAGACCGGGGGGCGTACGCGACACGGGCCCCTCCTAGGGGCGTCGGGGCGAGGTGCCCGGAGGCTAACGTCCCGGCCCGCCGGGCACCAGCGCGACTCAGCGCGCCCGGGTGTCGACCTCGCCGTCGGGGTGCCCGGGCGGCGCCAGGGCCACAAAGGCGCCGGGCGAGGCGGTGGTGGCGTCGCTGCCCTCGGACTTCTCGCCCTGGTCGATCCCGGTCGCGGGGCTGGCGCCCTGGCCGGCGGCGACGGCGGGCAGGCTCGCGCCCGGCACGTCGCCGGGGGAGGGCACCGGTGAGGCTGCGCTGCCCGGCTCCTGGCCGGGGACCTGCGTGTCCGGCTGCCCCTCGTCAACATCGGTGGGCGCCGCGTCGGCCGGTGTCGTACCCGGCGACGTCGCGCCGCTGGGGGACCGGCCGTGCACTGTGCCGGCCGATGATCCTGGGGTCTGCTGCTCGGTCATGGCTGCTCCGCCTTCTTCCCGGCACCGGACGCGCCTGGCCCGGAGCGTGCCCGGACGACCGGCCGGAAACCCGATCCGGCAGGGGCGGGGTCGAGCTCGCCCTCCCGGGCCCACCCCGCCCGTCCACAGTCACCAGCCCGCTCCCACCGCCGGACCGGCCGCGTGGCACTTTGGAGTCATGCTGGACGTCGGTGGTGCCCGGGTTCTCGCGCGCTCCGGGCTGCTGTCCCCGCCCCGGCCGGACCGACTGCTCGGCATCGCGCTGGCGCTGGCCCGGTGGCGCATCACCCCTGCCACCGGCTACGCGGCGGGTGCGGCCCGGCACCCCGACCGGCTGGCGCTGGTCGACGACGAGGGCCCGCTCACCTTCCGGACGCTCGACCGCCGTACCGACCGGATGGCCGGTGAGCTGAGGGCGCTCGGCGTGCGCGAGGGCGACGCCGTGGGGCTGCTGGCCCGCAACGGCCGTGGCTTCGTGGAGTCGGAGGTGGCGCTGGCCAAGTGCGGGGCCGACGTGCTCTACCTCGGCACGAGCACAGCACCCGCACAGCTGCGGGAGATCCTCGACCGGGAGGGCGCGCGGCTCTGCGTGCACGACGAGGAGTTCGCGGGCGCGGTGCCGGCCGGGCCGACGACCGAGGAGCTGGGCCGGCTCGCCGGGCAGCCCGGCCCGGGGGCGCCGCTGCGGGTCCGGCGCACCGCCCGGCAGGTGATCATGACGAGCGGTACGACGGGGGCGCCGCGCGGCGCGGCCCGCAGCGGGGCCCGCCCGGAGGACGCGGTGGCGATCCTGTCCCGCATCCCGCTGCGGGCCCGCGAGGTGACGCTGATCGTCGCGCCGGTCTTCCACGCCTGGGGCCTCGGCATGCTCAACCTGACGATGGTGCTCGGCTCGACCGCGGTGCTGCAGCGCAGGTTCGACCCGGAGCGGGCGCTGCAGGCGCTGCAGGAGCACCGGGCGACGACACTGGTCGTCGTGCCCGTGCTGCTCGACAGGATCCTCGCCGCCGACCCGTCGCGCTACGACACCTCCTCGCTGCGCGTCATCGCCTCGAGCGGCGGCGCCCTGCCGGGCGACCTGGTCGAGCGCACCGCCGCGGCGTTCGGGCCGGTCCTGCACAGCCTGTACGGCTCCACCGAGGTGGCGTACGCCGCCGTGGCCACGCCCGAGGACCTGGCCGCCGACCCGCGTACGGCCGGCCGGCCACCGCACGGCGTGACGGTGCGGGTCGTCGACGAGCAGGGCGCGGACTGCCCGCCGGGCACGGCCGGCCGGGTGTTCGTCGGCAGCGGGATGTCCTTCGGCGGCTACACCGACGGCACGGACAAGGACCGCCTCGGCGAGCTGGTCGCGACCGGCGACCTGGGCCGGTGGGACGCCGCCGGCCGGCTCACGGTGCTGGGCCGCGACGACGACATGGTGGTCGTCGGCGGGGAGAACGTGTTCACCGGCCAGGTCGAGGACGTCCTGCTCGGGCACGACGTCGTCCTTGACGCCTCGGTCGTGGGCGAGCCCGACCCGTCGTACGGCGCCCGGCTCGTCGCGCACGTCGTCACGAGCCGGCCGGTCGAGCCCCACGAGCTGCAGGACCTGGTGCGCGACCGGCTGGCCCGCGCGGCCGTCCCCAGGGAGATCGTGTTCACCGCCGAGCTGCCGCGCAACGCCACCGGCAAGGTGCTCAAGCGGGAGCTCAGGCAGGGGGGGCCGGCGCAGGGACAGGGGCGGAGCACGTGACCGCGCCGGCCGAGGTCGACCTGCCGGCGGTCGACGACGACGTCGTCGAGGACCGGCCCTGGGTGGCGATCGTGTGGAACGACCCCGTCAACCTGATGAGCTACGTGACGTTCGTGCTCATGGAGCTGTTCGGCTACTCCAAGGCGAAGGCGACCCGGTTGATGCTCGACGTGCACCACAAGGGCCGGGCGGTGGTCAGCGTGGGGACCCGGGAGCAGATGGAGCTCGACGTGGCGCGGCTGCACGCCAAGGGCCTGTGGGCCACCCTGCAGCAGGACTGAGAGCCGTGCGCTTCAAGAAGACCCGCCGCGGGATCGAGGCCTCGCCCGACGAGGTCGAGACGACCGTGCTGCGCAGCTGCGCCACCGACCTGCTCGTGCTGCTCGGCGGCGAGCCGGAGGCCAGCGACGACCCGCTGGAGGCGCTGCTCGGCATGCCCGGCGGCGAGGCCGTACGACCGGAGGACCCGGCACTGGTACGCCTGCTGCCTGACGCGTACGGCGACGACGACCCGGCGGCGAGCGCGGACTTCCGGCGCTACACCGAGGGCGACCTGCGGGCCGGCAAGCGGGCCGGCTGCACCGTGGTGCTCGCGACGTTGCCGGCCACGGCCGGGCTGGTGCGGCTGGACCGCGAGCAGGCGCTCGCGTGGCTGGGGTGCCTGAACGACCTGCGGCTCGTGCTCGGCACCCGGCTCGGCGTCGAGGACGACGGCGACGCCGGTGAGCTCGACCCGGACGACCCGCGCACCCCGTCGCTGCAGGTGTACGGCTGGCTGGGCTGGTTGCAGGAGTCCCTGCTCGGGTGCCTGGACCCGCGCGGATAGCGTGGGGCGGTGCTCTCCCTGCCGCGCGAGATGGTCGACCGGGTCGTCGCGCACGCGCGCCGCGACCACCCCGACGAGGCCTGCGGGGTGATCGCCGGCCGCGACGGCGTCGCGACCCGGGTCGTCGAGATGGACAACGCGGAGCGCTCGCCGACGTTCTACCGCTTCGACGCCAAGGAGCAGCTGCGGGTCTGGCGCGAGATGGACGACGCCGACGAGGTGCCCCTGGTGATCTACCACTCGCACACCGCGACCGAGGCGCACCCGTCGCGCACCGACATCAGCCTGGCGTCCGAGCCGGACGCCCACTACCTGCTGGTGTCGACCCGCGCGGAGACCGACGAGGTGCGCTCGTTCCGGATCGTCGACGGCGTGGTCACCGAGGAGCCGCTGGAGATCACGGCGCGGCCCGGAATGCAGGGCTCGCCGGGGCCTGTTGACTGACCTGTACAGCTCCCCGACGAGAGGCACGCCCTGACATGGCCATCGAGGTCCGGATCCCGACGATCCTGCGCACGTACACCGACGGCGCCAAGGCCGTCGAGGGGTCGGGCGGGTCGCTGACGGCGCTGCTCGACGACCTCGAGAGCCGGCACAACGGGCTGCGCGGCCGCCTGGTCACCGACGAGGGCGCCCTGCACCGGTTCGTGAACGTGTACGTCAATGACGAGGACGTGCGTTTCCTGGGCGGGCTCGAGACGCCGCTCAAGGACGGCGACTCGGTGACGGTCCTTCCGGCAGTCGCGGGTGGAGCCGCGCAGACAGGGACGGCCGGCGGCGCGTGACCCGCTTCGACAGCCTGGTCGACTCGGTCGGGCACACCCCGCTGGTCGGGCTGCCGCGCCTGTCGCCGTCGCCGGACGTGCGGCTGTGGGCGAAGCTGGAGACCAACAACCCGACCGGCTCGGTCAAGGACCGCGCGGCGCTGTACATGGTGGCGCAGGCCGAGAAGGAGGGCTTGCTGCGGCCCGGCTGCACGGTGCTGGAGCCGACGTCGGGCAACACCGGCATCTCGCTGGCGATGGTCTGCCGGCTGCGCGGCTACCGTCTGATCTGCGTCATGCCGGAGAACACGTCGGTCGAGCGCCGGCAGCTGCTCACGATGTACGGCGCCGAGATCGTCACCTCACCGGCCGCCGGCGGCTCGAACCAGGCGGTCGCGACGGCCAAGCAGCTGGCCGCGGAGAACCCCGACTGGGTGATGCTCTACCAGTACGGCAACCCGGCGAACGCGCTGGCGCACTACGAGACGACCGGCCCGGAGATCCTCGAGGACCTGCCGTCGATCACGCACTTCGTGGCTGGCCTCGGCACCACCGGCACGCTTATGGGCACGGGCCGCTTCCTGCGCGAGAACGTGCCGGGCGTGCGGGTCATCGCCGCCGAGCCGCGCTACGGCGAGCTCGTCTACGGGCTGCGCAACATCGACGAGGGCTTCGTGCCGGAGCTGTACGACGGCTCCGTGCTGTCCTCCCGCTTCTCGGTCGGGCCGCGCGAGGCGCTGCGGCGCACCCGCCAGCTCGTCGAGGAGGAGGGCATCTTCGCCGGCATCTCGACCGGGGCGATCCTGCACGCGGCGATCGGCGAGGCCATGAAGGCCGTCAAGGCCGGCGAGCGCGCCGACATCGTCTTCGTGGTGTGCGACGGCGGCTGGAAGTACCTGTCCACCGGCGCCTACGCCGGCACGCTCGAGGAGGCCGAGAGCGCCCTCGAGGGCCAGCTCTGGGCCTGAGGCTCATAACAGGTACGCCACCAGTCCCGGCCCGGGAAGCGTCCGCGCGCCGGGCCGGCCCCGGGCGTACGCCGCCTCCTGCGGGGTCACGCCGGCCCGCCGGACGAACAGCTGGGCCACCCCGGGGCCGGCCCCGCACGTCACGCCCATCCGGTTGACGAAGGTCGACTCGCCGCGCAGCGCGTCGTCGGACGCGAGCACGAGCGGGTAGACGTCCCAGTAGCCGGCGACCACGCAGCTCACCCCGGCGGCCCGCAGGTCGCGGGCGAACGCCTGCAGCTGCTGCGTGCTGGGGCGGCTCCGCGCGTACGCGCCGGGCTCGAGCAGGGCCCGGGCGGACTGCACCGAGGAGCCGGCCAGGGCGAGGGCCAGCACCCCGCCGGCCGCCCGGCGCGCCAGCCCGGGGCGGCGTACCAGCGCCCAGACGAGCAGGCCGGCGAGCGCGCTCAGCGCCCACATCCCGGGGTAGACGTAGCGGGGCACGCCGAGCGGGCGCGGCACCCCGGCGTTGACCTCGGGCAGGGCGGTGTCCAGCGACAGCGGGAACAGCACGAACAGCACCCCGGACAGCACCAGCGCGGCGAGCAGCGCCGGCACGAGGGGCCCGGTGCGGCGCGCGGCGCACGCGACCAGGGCGACGACGACCCCGACCGCGACGGTCGCGACGACGACGCGTACGGCCGGGACCGGCAGCAGGGGCGGGCCGTCGCCGGCGACCAGGCCGAGCGCCTTGTCGCCGATGACGCCGTGCAGGGCGCGGGCGCGCGCCTCGAGCAGGCCCGGGTCGAGGACGTCGTGCACCGTCAGCCGGTCGCCGAGCGGGCCGCTGCTGCGGTCGGTGCCGTCGCGCAGGCCGAGCGCCCAGACCGCCAGGCCGGGCAGGGCGCTGACCAGCAGCACGGGTGCCAGCACGAGGGCCCGGCGCCCGGCGTACGCCAGAGCGACGACCGCCGCGACGGCGACCTGCGAGGCCGCGAGCGGCTGGTTGTAGACCGCCAGCCCGGACAGCCCGCCCACGCAGGCGGCCCCGACAAGCCCCAGGGGACGCCGGGTGAGGGCGATCGACAGCGCAGCCAGCCCCAGCAGGTTCGACACCGCGTAGCCGCCGCCCCCGACCGCGGTGCCCCAGAGCAGCATCCACATCGGGTAGACCGACGTGACCAGGCCCACACCGAGGGCCGCGCCGGCCGAGTGCAGACAGCGCCCGGCGGTCCACGCCAGCAGCGCGACCGTCGCCGCGCCGAGCAGGGCCAGCGGCAGCCCGACGGCCACCTGCCCGACCCCGAGCAGGCGGATGCTCAGCGCCTGCAGCGCGACGTCGACCGTGCCGGCGTAGACCTGCCCGGCCCACACCAGCCAGACGTGCCGCCCGTGCAGCAGGTCCTGCGCCATCAGCCCGCTGACCGCCGCGTCGCCGTCGTAGCGCCCGAACGGCGACGCGAGCAGGGCCAGCCGGACGAGCAGGGCCAGCGCCGCGCACAGCAGCGCCGTACGTCGTACGCCGGGCTCGAGCCGGGCGGCGTGCCTCGCCACCCGCTCAGACGGCACGGCAGGGACGATAGCGGGCCCTGGGGGGACACCGCGCGAGCGCCGACCGGGCGGCTGCGACCGTAGGATGGCCCGATGTCCGACGCGCCCATCGGGGTCTTCGACTCCGGGGTCGGTGGCCTGACCGTCGCGAGAGCGCTGCTCGACCAGCTGCCCGGCGAGCAGCTGCGCTACGTGGGCGACACGGCGCACGGGCCGTACGGGCCGCTGCCCCTCGCGGACGTCCGGCGGCACGCGCTGTCGGTGTGCGACCGGCTGGTCGACGAGGGCGTCAAGATGCTGGTGATCGCCTGCAACACGGCCAGCGCCGCCTGCCTGCGCGACGCCCGCGAGCGCTACGACGTCCCGGTCGTCGAGGTGATCCTGCCCGCCGTACGCCGGGCGGTCGCCGCCACGCGCAGCGGCCGGGTCGGGCTGGTCGGCACCCAGGCGACCGTCGCCAGCGGGGCGTACGACGACGCGTTCGCCGCGGCGCCCCAGGTCAGCCTCACCAGCGCGGCCTGCCCGCGGTTCGTCGACTTCGTGGAGCGCGGCGTCACCACCGGCCGGCAAGTGCTGCAGCTCGCCACGCACTACCTCGAGCCGGTCCTCGACGCCGACGTGGACGTGCTGGTGCTGGGCTGCACGCACTACCCGCTGCTCACCGGCATGATCTCGCTGGTCGTCGGCGACGGGGTCACGCTGGTCAGCAGCGCGGAGGAGACCGCCAAGGACGTCTACCGCGTGCTCGTCCGCGAGGACCTGCTGCGCGGCGACGACGCGCCCCCGCCGGCGCACCACTTCGCCGCCACCGGCGACCCGGAGCCGTTCGCCCGGCTGGCCCGGCGCTTCCTCGGCCCGCAGCTCGCGCCGGTGCCGCCGGCCGCCGTACCCGCGTGAGGCTCACGGTCCTGGGCTGCTCGGGCACCTATCCGGGGCCCGACTCGCCGTGCTCGGGCTACCTGGTCGAGCAGGACGGCTTCCGGCTGGTGGTCGACCTCGGCAACGGCGCGCTCGGGCAGCTGCAGCGGCACTGTGACCTGCGCGACGTCGACGCCGTCTGGATCAGCCACCTGCACGCCGACCACTGCCTGGACCTGGTCGCCTACTCCTACGCCCGGCGCTACCACCGCGACGGCCCGCCTCCGCTGCTGGCCGTGCACGGCCCGGCCGGCCTGGCCGAGCGCATCCGGGGGTCGTTCGAGAGCCCGCCCCTGGACGGGCTGGACGACGTCTACGACTACACCGTCGTCGGAGCCGGGACGACGGTGCTCGGGCCGTTCGAGGTCACCGCCGCCCGGGTCGAGCACCCCGTCGAGGCGCACGCGCTGCGGCTGAGGGCCGGCGGCTCGAGCCTGGTCTACAGCGGCGACACCGGCCGCAGCGACGCCCTCGTCGAGCTGGCGCGGGACTGCGACCTGCTGCTGTGCGAGGCGTCGTGGGAGAGCGAGCCGCCGCCGCCGCCCGGCATCCACCTGACCGGCCGCGACGCGGGCGAGCACGCGGCCCGTGCCGGCGTGGGCCGGCTGGTGCTGACGCACCTGGTGCCCTTCGTCGACCCGCAGGTCATCCTCGCGGAGGCCCGGGAGGCCTACGCCGGGCCGCTCGCGCTGGCCCGCTGCGGCGACGTGTTCGAGTTCTGACGGACGTCCTGGCTAGGGTCGCGCAATGCCCCGCCCCGCTGACCGCGCCCCCGACCAGCTCCGCCCCGTCTCGCTGACCCGCGGGTGGCTCGACCATGCCGAGGGCTCCTGCCTGGTGGAGTTCGGGGCGACCCGGGTCCTGGTCGCGGCCAGCGCACAGGTGGGCGTGCCCCGCTGGCGCAAGGGCTCCGGGCTCGGCTGGGTCACGGCGGAGTACGCGATGCTGCCGCGGGCGACGCACACCCGCAGCGACCGCGAGTCGGTGCGCGGCAAGCTCGGCGGGCGCACCCACGAGATCAGCCGGCTGATCGGGCGCAGCCTGCGGGCGGCGATCGACCTCAAGGTCCTCGGCGAGAACACGATCGCGATCGACTGCGACGTGCTGCAGGCCGACGGCGGCACCCGTACGGCGGCGATCACCGGAGCCCTCGTGGCCCTGACCGACGCCTGCCGGCACCTGCAGCGGCCGGGTGCGGTGACCCGGCCGCTCGCCGCGGTCAGCGTCGGCATCGTCGACGGCGAGCCGCGGCTCGACCTCGAGTACGTCGAGGACGTCAAGGCCGACACCGACATGAACGTCGTCGCCACGGCGGATGGCGAGCTCGTCGAGGTGCAGGGCACCGCCGAAGGGGCGCCGCTGCGCCGCGACGAGCTCGACGCGCTGCTCGACCTGGCCCTCGCCGGCATCGGCACCCTCACCCGGCTGCAGGCCGAGGCCCTGGCCGAGCCGCTGCGGGCCAGGCACGTCGGCGTCCCCACGCAGCTATGAGGGTCGTCCTCGCCACGGCCAACCAGGGCAAGGTCGTCGAGCTGCGGCGCATCCTGGCGCCGTACGGGCTGGAGCTGGTGGGCATCGACGGGGCGTACGAGCCGGGACCCGAGACCGGCGCGACCTTCGAGGAGAACGCGCTGGCCAAGGCCCGGGAGGCGGTCCGGCACACCGGGCTGCCGGCGGTCGCCGACGACAGCGGGCTCGCGGTCGACGCGCTGGCCGGCATGCCGGGGGTGCTCAGCGCCCGCTGGGCCGGCCGGCACGGCGACGACGCGGCCAACCTCGCGCTGCTGCTCGCCCAGGTCACGGACGTGCCCGACGAGCGGCGCGGCGCCGGCTTCGTGTGCGCCGCCGCCTGGGCGCTGCCGGACGGCCGCGAGGGTGTCGTACGCGGGGAGCTGCGCGGGCGGCTGACCCGCGAGCCGCGGGGCAGCGGCGGGTTCGGCTACGACCCGGTGCTCGTGCCCGACGGGCACACCCGGACCACCGCCGAGCTGGCACCGCAGGACAAGGACGCGATCAGCCACCGGGGCAAGGCCTTCCGCGAGCTCGCCCCCCTGCTGGCCGCCGCGCTGACCGGCTGACCGGGCGGCTCAGCGCCGCAGGCGCAGGCGGCCGAGGATCCACAGCGCCTCGACGCCGTCGCGCCACGTGAGCTTCTTGCCCTCCTCGCGGGAGCGTGCCCGGTAGCTGATCGGCACCTCGTACGGCCGGACGCCGCGGCGCAGCAGCTTGCCGGTGACCTCCGCCTCCATCCCGAAGCCCGCCTCGCGCACGTCGAGCTCGCGGTACAACGCCGTCGGCATCAGCTTGAAGCACGTCTCGAGGTCGGAGAGGTAGGCGTTGAACAGCACGTTGGCGCACAGGGTCACGCCCTTGTTGCCCATCACGTACCAGAAGCTGTAGGCGTTGTGGCTGCCGAACGAGCGGGTGCCGTAGACCACCTCGGCGTCGCCGCGCAGGATCGGCTGCAGCAGCATCGGGATCTCCTCGGGGGAGTACTCGAGGTCCGCGTCACAGATGATCATCCAGTCGCCGGAGGCGAGGGTGGCGGCCGTCCGGATGGCCGCTCCCTTGCCCTGGTTGAGCTCGTGCCGCTCGGTGAGGACCCGCGGGTCGGACACGTCGGCCAGGACCTTGCCGGTCAGGTCGACCGAGCCGTCGTCGACGACCACCAGCTCGACCGGGCACGGGTAGTCGACGGCCAGCACCCGCGTGAGCGCTGCCTCGAGCGTCGCCGCCTCGTTGTAGGCGGGCATCAAGATGGAGAGCTTCACTGTCCGACGGTAGCCGTCGGGCGCTGGTACGCCGGCAGGCGCGGCCGTCGGCCCGGTACCGCTCGGGTCACGGCTCGGCGGCCGCCACCGGCTGGCGCAGGATGGTCCTCAGCCGGTCGGCAGGGGTGCGGCGGGCGTCGTTAAGGTAGATCTCGTGATGCCTGCCGGTGCGCCGAAGCGCGTGCGCCGGGAGGAACTCGGAGTGCATCGCCTCGAGCACCGGGCCCTCGGCGTCGTACGGGCCGACGTGGAGCGTCTGGACACTCAGGCCCTCGTCGTAGCGTTCCAGGCGGACCTGCTCGAGGGCCGGAGCCCGCCCGGCGGCCGCGTCCCGCGCGCGGTCGAGGTGCTCCTGCGTGACCCAGTCGGGGACCGCGTTCAGCAGCGTCCACTGCCAGCGCGTCGGGTCCCGGTCGGTGGTGAACGCGGCCATGTCCTCGGACCACCAGAGCGCTTCCAGCGGCATCACCACGTAGTCGCTCCCGAGCTCCTTGCCGAGGAACTTGAGCCGGTAGGCGAGGGGGAAGATCGAGGCGACCGCGTCCCGGTAGGCCTCGGCCGTGTTCGGGTCGCCCTGCCCGTCGATCATGAGGTAGCGCAGCGGCGGCACCTCGACGACGGTGAACCTGCCGCGCGAGGCCGTGTACGCCGGGATCTGCCGCTTCAGGTCGGTCTTCACCTCAGCGCAGCAGGTCGCGGTGCTGGGCGAACCAGGCGAGGGTCCGGCCCAGCCCGTCCTCGAAGCCGACCTGCGGCTCCCAGCCCAGCTCGCGCCGCGCAAGCGCGATGTCGGGCTGCCGGACGGTCGGGTCGTCCTCCGGTCGGGGCACGAACACGATCTCGCTGCGGCTGCCGGTCAGCCGCCTGACCGTCTCGGCGATCTCCAGCACCGACACCTCGTGCGGGTTGCCGATGTTGACCGGGCCGGGCAGGTCGCTGCGCAGCAGCCGCAGGACGCCCTCGACGAGGTCGTCGACGTACATGATCGACCGGGTCTGGGAGCCGTCGCCGGCGACCGTGATGGGTCGGCCGGTGAGCGCCTGGGAGGCGAACGCCGGGATCGCCCGGCCGTCGTGCGGCCGCATCCGGCTGCCGTGCGTGTTGAAGATCCGCACGATCGCGGTATCGACGGCGTGCGCGCGCCGGTAGGCCATCGTCAGCGCCTCCGCGTAGCGCTTGGCCTCGTCGTAGACGCCCCGCGGCCCCACCGGGTTCACGTGCCCCCAGTAGGTCTCCGGCTGCGGGTGCACCTGCGGGTCGCCGTACGTCTCGGAGGTGGACGCGAGCAGGAAGCGGGCGCCCTTCTCCTTGGCCAGCCCCAGCGCGTGCAGCGTGCCCGTGCTGCCGACCTTGAGCGTCTCGATCGGCAGCTGGAGGTAGTCGATGGGCGACGCGGGGGAGGCGAAGTGCAGCACCTGGTCGACCGGCCCGGGCACGTGCACGTGGTCGGTGATGTCGCGCTTCTGCAGCCGGAACCCGTCGGAGCCGAGCAGGTGCTCGACGTTGTCGGGGCTGCCGGTGAGGAAGTTGTCCAGGGCGAGGACCTCGCACCCGTCGGCGAGCAGGCGCTCGCACAGGTGCGAGCCCAGGAAGCCGGCGCCGCCGGTCACGACCACGCGCGTCATGCCGGGCACCCTACCGACGGCCCCACCCGCGGCCGGACGGCGCGATGATCACACGGCCGTGGGGGCCGCCGGGTCGTTGTCGTCACCGACGAAGTGGATCCCGAACGCCTTGTTGGTGATGAACAGGAACGTGCAGTCCTCGTCCTGCGTCGCGCCGTGCTCCATGATCCCGCCTTCGGGGAACCAGACGAAGCTGCCGGCCGGGTACTCCCCCTGATGCGTGCGGAGCGCCCCCTCGAGGACGTAGACACCGTGTGCGCACGGGTGGCTGTGCCAGGGGTTCGTGAAGCCGGCCCGATACACCATCTTGAGGACCATCATGCCGGTCTCCGGGTCGTTGACCAGCGGGACGTGCTCGAGGTTGGCCTGGATGAACTCGACCGGGAACAGCTCCCACTCGGCGGTGTTCGTGTCGATCGCGGTCAGCTCGACAGGCTTGGTCACAGGGGCTCCGCTTCGCGCGCTGGGGTGACGGACTCTCCCAGTACGGCTGCGGCCTGTCGAGTCAGTCCTGTGCGTCAGGACAGCGCGCGTACGTCATCGAGGCGGTGCGGACGATCTCGTGCTGCTCCCAGGCGCGGCCGCACTTGTGGCAGAGCGCAGCCTGCGGGTCGGGCTCGACCGTGCGCGGGGAGTTGACGTCACCCACCTGCGGCGGCCCCATGAACGAGAACATGATGCGCTCCATGAGGCCGAGCCGGCGCCCGTCGCGCGTCCTGCGCTCTCGCTTCACGGTGATCGTCTCCTGCACGAGGGTCACGCCCGGGGGCGCGGTTGGTGAGTCGCCATGGGAGCGGCGGCTGGATCGTTCGTACGCGAAATGACCCTACCCCAACCGTATGTGCACTCGCTAGAGTAGCGACGTGACCCCCGAGGAGCTAGGCGTCGACCCGCTGGCGCTCGATCGACAGGTCTGCTTCGCGCTGGCCGTGGCCTCACGTGCGGTGATCGGCCTGTACCGACCGCTGCTCGAACCGCTGCAGCTCACCCACCCCCAGTACCTCGTCATGCTGTCGCTGTGGGAGCGGGCGCCCCGCTCGGTCAAGGACATCAGCGCCGCCCTGCGCCTGGACCCGGCGACCCTGTCGCCCCTGCTCAAGCGCCTGGAGGCGCTGGGCTACCTCAGCCGGACGCGGAGCACCGCGGACGAGCGCATGCTCGTCGTCGAGCTCACCGACGCCGGACGGGCGCTGCGGGCCGAGGCGGAGAAGATCCCGCCGGCGGTCGTCGAGCGCCTCGGCATGCCGGTGGAGGACCTGGTCGGACTGCACCAGGCCCTGACGCGGGTGATCGCCGCAACCGACCGGCTGCCGGTCGGGACCGGCTCGAACGGCGCTGCCTAGCCTTATCGGAGCACGAGCGTCCCGGTCGCCCCTTCGCACCGGGACCGCCGTAGGCTGGCCTCTTGACCTCCTTGCAGACCGTCGATGCCGCGGCGGTCGAGGCCGCCGCAGCTCGGCTGGCGGGCGTCGCCACCGTCACCCCCCTCGAGCCGAACATCCGGCTGTCGGACCGGGTGCAGGCGCAGGTGTACCTCAAGCGTGAGGACCTGCAGCCGGTTCGCTCGTACAAGCTGCGGGGCGCGTACAACCTCATGGCCCAGCTGTCGGCGGCCGAGCGGGTCGGGGGTGTGGTGTGCGCCAGCGCCGGCAACCACGCGCAGGGTCTGGCGTACGCCTGCTCCGCTCTCGACGTCGTCGGCCGGGTCTACCTCCCGCGTACGACGCCGCGGCAGAAGCGTGAGCGGATCGCGGCGCTCGGCGGCGACCTCGTCCAGGTGATCGTCGGCGGCGACACCTACGACGAGGCGGCAGCAGCGGCGCTCGAGGACGTCGCCCGCACCGGTGCGGTGCTCGTGCCCGCGTTCGACGACCCGCGCACCGCCGCCGGCCAGGGCAGCGTCGTGCACGAGGTCGTCGCCCAGCTCGGCCGGGCGCCCGACGTCCTGGTCGTACCGGTCGGCGGCGGGGGGCTGCTGGCAGGCGTTGCCTCCTGGCTGCTCGAGCGTCACCCCGAGGTACGGGTGGTAGGTGTCGAGCCGGCCGGTGCGGCCTGCATGGCCGCGGCCGTGGCGGCCGGCGGGCCGGTGCCGCTGCCGGTGCTGGACAACTTCGTCGACGGCGCGGCCGTACGGCAGGCCGGCGAGGTCACCTACCCGCTGTGCCGCGACGCGGAGCTGGTCACGGTGAGCGAGGGGCGGGTCTGCACGGAGATGCTGGCGCTCTACCAGGCCGACGGGATCATCGCCGAGCCCGCCGGGGCGCTGGCCGCGGCCGCCCTCGGCGACGCTCTGCGGGTCGAGCCGGGCGAGCTCGTCGTCGCCGTGCTGTCCGGCGGCAACAACGACGTCAGCCGCTACGGCGAGGTGGTGGAGCGGGCCCTGGTCCACGAGGGGCGCAAGCACTACTTCCTCGTCGACTTCCCGCAGGAGCCGGGAGCGCTGCGCCGGTTCCTCAACGAGGTGCTCGGCCCGGACGACGACATCACGCTGTTCGAGTACGTCAAGCGCAACAACCGCGAGACCGGGCCGGCGCTGGTCGGCATCGAGCTCGGCCGGGCCGAGGACCTGCCCGGCCTGCTCGCCCGGATGGCGGCCGCCCCGCCGCATATCGAGCGGGTGGAGCCGGACAGCCCGGCGTTCCGCTTCCTGCTGTAGCTCAGCGGGCCATGACGTCGACGAGGTTGCGACCCCGCTCGACGACCACGAGGTACCCGCCGCCGGCAAGGGTGGTCGGCACCGTCACGGTCTCGCGCACCGAGGCGCGGGAGGGGTCGACGACGGAGATCAGGCCGTCGCCGCCGTGGCTGACGAAGCCGCGGTCTCCCGCGGTGGTGATCGCCGCACTGCGTCGTTCCGTGCCCGCGCTGCTGACGCCGGGCTTGGGCCCGCTGGACAGCGGTGCGAGCGGGATGCGCTGGACGGTCGAGCCGAAGCCGGGTGAGCCGGCGTCGACGTTGACGAACAGCGCGGTGTCCTGCTGGCCGCCGATCACCGGGAACAGCGCGTACGGGGTGGACTGCGCGGAGCGCCCGACGATCCCGCGGGCCAGCGGGCGGACCTGTGCGGTCTCGGCGCCGAGGTCGACGGTGTGGAGCTTGTTGATCGTCTGGGCCCACTGCTCCGGCGCCAGGGCCCGGTCCTCGGCGATCGGGCCGTACAGCGTGCGGCCGTCCTGGGACAGCCGTGGCCGGTAGTTCTGCACCAGCGGCGCCGGCCCTGGATAGCCGATGCTGCGGGGCTGCACCAACCGCCCGCCGACGATGCGCACCCGGTCCACGCCCTCGCTGGTGGTGACGAGCAGCCGGTCGCCGTCGCGGGACAGCACCGGTCCGTGGGTGCTCGGCCCGACCGCCGCCGCGCCGGTCTGCACCGCGGGGCGGCCGGCCATCACCGCGTCGAGCGGGTAGCTGCGGATCCGTCCCCCGGTGCTGACAGCGACCTGCAGCGGCTGTCCGGCCAGCCAGACGTGCAGCTCGTCGAAGCCGCCGGTGGCGTTGGCGTCCAGGTGGACCGGGAGCTGCCCGACCGAGTAGTCGAACAGGTCGACGACCGTCACGGTCTGCTCAGCCGAACCGTCATAGCCCGAGGTCACCGCGAAGTAGTTCGCCCCCGGGTCGACCGCCGCCCACAGCGCGCCCTCCCACGCCCGCGCGCCAGGGATGTCGATGCGCTTGTGCACCACCGGCCTGCCCTGGCGATCGACGGTCAGGACCACGACCTGGGCATGCGCGTCGTCGACCAGCAGCACCCGGCCGTCCGGCAGCACCACCGTCCCGGCGTGCGCCGCCAGCTCGATCCCGCTGAGCTCACCGGTGCGAGCCATGTCGGACAGCCGGTAGGTGTACAGGCGCTGCGCGGCCGGGTCGGCCACCAGCAGGTGGCGCCCGCTGGACACCGCCGCCGACGACCCGGCCTGCGTGGTCGCGGCCGCCGCCGGCATCGCCCCGGCTGTCAGGGCTGCTGCTACGACACCCACCGCCAGCAGACCGCCGCGGGCCGTGGGCGACCGCCCGGGCCCACCTCGTAGCCGGCGGCCTACGTGGTCAAGACCTGCCATGACTGCCACTTCCCGTCTCATCGGAGATGACAATCAGTACCAGTTAGAGCTCGGGAGGGGAAGTGCCGTCGCCCTCGAGCCGGCGACGCTGTTACGCGATCGGGTGGCGCGGGGTCGCGCCGGCTCACACCTCCGGGCGGGCCGGCAGCTGGGCCGCCGTCGTGGGCAGTCGGTGCCGGATGAGCCGGGAGCTGTTGGCGACCACCGCGATGGACGAGGCGTTGTGCAGGACGGCCGCGAGCACCGGGGACAGCGCGCCGGCAGCGCTGGCCAAGAGGCCCAGGCCGTTGACCGCGATCGACATCCCGTAGTTCTGCCGGATCACGTCGATCGTGTGGCCGCCGAGGTCGAGCAGGTCCAGCAGCTTCATCAGGTCGTCGCCGGCGAGCGCTGCGTCGGCGGTCTCGACGGCGACGTCGGTGCCGGCGATGCCCATCGCGACGCCGATGTCGGCCAGCGCGAGCGCGGGCGCGTCGTTGGTGCCGTCGCCGACCATCGCCACGACGTGGCCGGCGGCCTGCAGGTCGCGGACCAGGTCCTGCTTGTCCTCGGGCAGCACCTGGGCGTGCCACTCGGTCACGGCCAGCTCGGCGGCGACGGCCGCCGCCGTGTCGGGGTGGTCGCCGGTCAGCATCACGATCCGTCGTACGCCCCGGTCGCGCAGCCCCTGCAGGACGGCCGGCGCCTCGGGGCGCACGGTGTCGCGCAGGCTGACCAGGCCGACGAGAGTGCCGTCGACGGCGAGCAGCAGCGGCGTCTCCGCGGCGCGCTGCAGCCGCTTGACCCAGCTGCTGGCCTTGCGAACGACGGTGACGCCCTCGGCGCGCAGCAGCGCGGCACTGCCCAGCAGCAGGGTGCGGCCGTCGGCCTGCGTGCGCATCCCCTGCCCGAGCACGGCTTCGCACTCCTCGTGCGGCGGGATGACGATGTGGCGCTCCTCGGTGGAGCGGATCACGGCCTGGGCGAGCGGGTGCCGGGAGTGGATCTCGCTGCTTGCGGCGTACGCGAGGACCTGCTCGGGCTCCCACTGCTCGGAGAAGCTCAGGACGTTGGTCACCACCGGCCGGCCGACCGTGAGCGTGCCGGTCTTGTCGAACACGACGGCGTCGACGCGGCCGGCGAGCTCGAGGTGCGAGCCGCCCTTGATGAGGATCCCGCGCCGGGCGCCGTTGCCGATCGCGCCGCTGATCGCGGTCGGCGTGGACAGGCCCACCGCGCACGGGCAGGCCACCAGCAGCATCGTCATCGCCCGGCGCACGTCGCGGGTGACCAGCAGGGTGACGGCCGACAGCGCGAAGGAGGCGGGCACGAACCGCCGCGAGAAGGTCTCCCCGACCGTCTGGATCGGCGCCCGGTCGGCCTGCGCCCGCTCGACCCGGTCGATGATGCGGCCGATGGCGGTGTCGTGGCCGACGGCTGTGGCGCGCAGGACCAGCCGCCCGGTGACGAGCACCGTGCCCGCGTGCACCCGCGTACCCGGCCCGGCGGCCACCGGCACCGCCTCGCCGGTGATGGCGGCCTGGTCCAGCACGCCCTCGCCTTCGACGACGACGCCGTCGACGGGCAGCGCGACGTGCTGGTGGACGACGACGAGGTCGCCGACCTGCAGGGTCTCGACGTCCACGCTGACCTCGGTGCCGTCCGCGAGGCGCACCCACACGGTGTCCTGCACGCCCGTCAGCAGGTCCGAGATCGCCCGTCGGGTGCGGCGCAGCGTGAGGTCCTGCAGCCACTCGCCGATGTTGAGCAGCCACAGCACGGTCAGCGCGACGACGTTCTCGCGCAGCACCAGGCTCGCGACCGTCGCCGCCGACACCAGGGCGTCGGTGCCGGCACCACGGCCGCCGCCGAGCGAGCGCAGCGCGCCGCGCAGGAACGGGTAGCCGGTGAACACCGTGACGCCGGTCGCGAACAGCCGGCTGGACGGCCCGAGCACCGGCGGTCGGCGCAGCACGTAGCGGCGGGTGCCCAGCAGCACCAGGGCGGCGCCGCCGACGACCATCCGCACCAGGTCGCTGTTGTCGACGTCGGCCGAGCGCGGCTGCCGCGCAGGAGCGAGCCCGGCCGGAACGTCGAGGGCGTTGCCCACGGCGCGCAGCACGTGCGCCAGGTCGGTACGACCGGGGGAGTACCAGACGACGACCGAGCCGGTGCGCGGGTAGGCGTGCACCGCGCGCACCCCGACGACCTGCTCGACCGCGTCCTCGACCGCGACCGCCCGGTCGGGCGAGTCGACCAGCTCCAGCACCCGGGCGCGCAGCCGGCCGGCGGCGTCCGACAGCACCCGCACACCGCGGTCTGGCTCCGTCGCCGGCGGCTCGGCCAGGGGCAGGGCAACCGGCGCGCTCACGGCCCGCTCAGTGGTCGTGGTCGTGCGCCGGCGCGGTGCCCGGCACCGGCGACTGCTCCCCGAGCCGCCCGCGGGCCTCCGCGAACACGTCGGCGGTGGACAGCCGCGCGGCCTCGGCACCGCGCTCGGCCTGCCGCACGGCGCGCAGCGCCCAGGCGGCCGTGGTGATCGCGACCTCGCGGGCCGGCACCTGCCGGGCCACGCGCTTCACGCCGTCGTACGCGGCGGCGCCCACCAGCCCACTCACGACCAGCCCGCCCGCGCGTCCCAGCACCCCGGAGAAGATCATCGGACTCCTGCCTGTCTCATCGGTCCTGCCTGGCGGTCCTGGTTGTGTGGTCCTGACGGCAGGCGTGGCACGGGGTGGCCGGCCGCGCAGCGAGGACGGCTCGGGGTCAGCCTAAGGGGACTTGTACGGCAAGCCCTTGCCCTCGCCTCGGGGGCCGGACCCGACGCTCTCATGGCAGGTCAGCGACCCGGTCGAACTGCCACGGGGTCCGGGCACGGCAGTGGCGCGCCGGGCAGGAACAACGTCGCGCGCTTGCTGCTCCCCGCGAAAGCTCACACGGAACTAGCTCCCGTCGGCTGCGGCACGAACACCGCCGGACGCAGCGAGCGGGGCAGCACGGCGCTGCCCTGGTCCTGTCCCAGCCACTGGCACAAGGCCGACAGCTGCTGACCCCCGACCGGACCGAGCCAGATGACCGCGCCGAACTGCACCTGCACGCCGGGCCCCGGGCCGTCCCGGTGCACCTGGAGGTGCTGGGACAGCGCGACGACCGGCCCACGGGCGCAGGAACCCGTGCACCCGGTGGAGACCAACACCCCAGCCCGGCTTCCCTGGACGGCCGCCCGCAGATCGCACCAGCCGTCCCCGTCGGCAGCTAGCAGTGCCGCGCAGCGATGGCCGGTGCAGACAGCGAGACCACGAGTAGTCATGCGCCCAGCCTAACCGTAGTGACATTCGTTGTCATTACACGCACTGCGACGTGCTGATCTCGGTATCTCCAGGGTCCACCTCCGCGCCGGTGCCGCACCTGGTCCGGCAGCGCCTGCAGGAAATGGGGTCGGCCTGTGCTGGACCTCGCCGACGAAGCCGCGGTCTTCCTGACACAGCTGACCTGCCCGGACCGCGGCTGCCCGCTGGAGACCGTGTCAGCCGTGCCGCGCCCGGCAAGCCGCGGTCCCGACCCTGCCGCTGCCGGCCGACCAGCGTTTGGCCCTGGACCTGCTGCTGGCCTTCGACCGGCGGGAGAAGGCGTGACCAGGTCAGCGACGGCGTCGGTGCTGACGGGTCTCGGTCCAGGCAAGGAGGAGGACGGCACCGGGCTACACGTCGCCGTCGCCCGGTGCGGTCACACCAGGTTCCCGCTACCGCTTCACCAGCCTGCTCGGCCTGCCTGCAACACGCCAGGCCCGCCCAGGCCCGCTCGCCGGCCTCAGCTCGTCGCGCCTGCCCGCCGCAGGCTCCCGTCAGAGCTGCTGACCCGGCGGCGCCTGCCAGCCGGCTTTCTGTCGCAGACGTAGCCGGCGCAGCTGGCCCGCCACGCTGCCGACGTTCTCCAGCAGCCTGTCCAACTCCGGTGCGGTGAGGCAGCGTTCAAGCTGCGACACGCGGGTGCGCCGACGCACCGCTGTCCACACATCACTGCGGCGATGCTTCATCCGGCGGCCTGTGCGTGGCAGGGTGCGCCGAGGCCGCCGGTCACTGACCGGTCGGCCAGGTCGGTGCGAGATGGCGGAGGCTGCACACGACGGACAGGAGGGTGACGGGGATGCCAGGTCGGCGGACGACGAGGGGTTGGCTGGCGCCCGCGGCCATGGTGCTCGGGTGTGTCGTCGGTGCCGTCCTGCTCACCAGCGGCCTGAACAGAGAGCCCCGCTCGGGTGGCGGGGCGGCCATAGTCGCTGCACCGAGCGTCGAGGAGGACCTCACGCAGCGTGCTGAGGGGGATCTGTCGGAGCTGTTCCCGGCGCCACCCGAGCTGGGCTACGGCTGGATCGCCGACGAGCAGGCCGCGTCCCAGCAGATCACCGACGGCCCAGGTCTGGTGCACCCGTGCGCGGCCGGCTACGCCAGCGATGCCGCGCGGGTGCAGGTGCTGCGCCGCAGCGTGCGGCAGAACGAGCGCGACGTCCCTGGCGGGATGGCGATGACGTTCGAGCTGGCCCAGTACACCGGTCCGGGCGCGCAGCAGGCGTTGCAGGAACGCGTCCAGGCGTTGCAAGGCTGTTCCACGTGGCGAACCACGTTCGCCGGCTACCCGGACACCCCGGTCGAGCTGGCGCTGATCGCGCCGCCTGTCGGCGGCAGCAGCGCCGGCGCGCACCTGGTCGCCACGCCCGCCACTGCCGTCGGGAGGCAGGCGGTCGAGTACACCTACCTGGTCGCGGCCCAGGGCGACGTCCTGCTGAGCGCGGTCGTCGGCAACGGCAACGGCCAGGGTACGGACCTGGACACGTTCGCCGCGGGCTACTTCCAGCAGGCCCGACAGAAGCTGGCCGGCCAGCCGGCGCCCTCACCCGAGCGGGCCCGCACCTCCAGCCCCGCTCCCGACTCGTGACGGCGCCCGTCAGGCCCGACCAGCACGGGGCGGCCGGCACCGAGGGCGACGACTGCTGCAGCCCGGCCTCGGGCACCCGGCCCGAGCCCGTGGTGCCCGACGCCGCCATCATCGCCGCGGTCCTGGTCCTGTGCGTGGTCCTGGTGGTGCGCGGCCCGCTGTCCGGGCTGGTCGACGTGCAGGCCACCACCACGTGGGCCACGATCGCCGTCTCGGTGTGCGTGCAGGCCGTGCCGTTCCTGGCGTTGGGCATCCTCATCTCGACAGTGATCGCGACCGTCCTGCCGTCGGAGCTGCTGATGCGGGCGCTGCCCGCTCGGCCGGGCCTGGCGGTGCCGGTCGCGGGCCTCGCCGGGGCGCTGCTGCCCGGGTGCGAGTGCGGCTCGGTGCCGGTCGCCAGCGGGCTGATCTCCCGCGGCGTGCCGCAGGGCGTGGCCCTGACCTTCCTGCTGTCGGCTCCCGCGGTGAACCCGATCGTGCTCGTCAGCACCTACGTGGCGTTCCCGGCTCAGCCCGCGATGGTCCTGGCCCGGCTGGTCGCGGCGCTGGCGACTGCGGTGCTCGTGGGGCTGCTGTGGTGCCGGTTCGGCAAGCCGCAGTGGCTGCTCGAGCGGGCCGTGCACACGCGGCACGGCCGCACCAGCCGCGGGGGGCACGCGCTGCAGGTCGCCACCCACGACTTCCTGCAGGCCGGGGGCTTCCTCGTGCTCGGCGCCATGACCTCCGCGGCGCTGCACGTGCTTGTCCCTCGCAGCGTCCTGGACACCTTCGGGGGCCAGGGAGCGCTCGCGGTCCTCACCCTGGTGGTGCTCGCGATCGTGCTGGCGGTGTGCAGCGAGGCCGACGCGTTCGTCGCCGCGAGCTTCACCCAGTTCTCCCGCACCGCACAGCTGGCCTTCATGGTCGTCGGCCCGGTCGTCGACGTGAAGCTGGTCGCCCTGCACGTCGGGACGTTCGGCCGGCGCTTCGCAGCGCGATTCTGCCCGCTCGCCCTTGCGGCAGCCGTCACCGCCAGCGTGCTGACCGGGTCACTGCTGTGACCGGCCGCGCCGCCCCGTCCGCCCTGCTGCTGGTCCTGGGCGTCGTCGTCGTGCAGCTCGTGCGCACCGGCTCCCACCTGCGCTACGTCAAGCCCTGGCTCGGATCGCCGCTGCTGGTCAGCGGCCTGGCGCTGGCGCTGGTCGGGGCTGCCGGGGTCTTCGCGGCCTACCGCTCGGCTCGACCGCAGGGTCCCGCGCCGTCCCAGGTCGGGTGGTTGCTCGCCGTCCCCATCGGACTGATCCTGCTCGTCGACCCGCCCGCGCTCGGCTCCTACGGCCTGCAGGGCAGGACGACGGTCGTACAAGCCCCGCAGGGCACGCTCGGGTCCCTCCCACCGGCCCGCAACGGCGCGGTGGAGCTCACCCTGCGGGAGTACGCCCGCCGAGCCGCCTTCGAGCCCGCCGGACTCGAGCAGGCCCAACTGCGCCTGGTCGGGTTCGCGGTCCCAGCCACACCCGAGGAACGGGCGCGGCACGGCAGCGGCTTCTACCTGACCCGCATCGCCCTGAACTGCTGCGCTGCGGACGGGCAAGCCGTACGCGTGTTCATCGCCTCCCCGACGACGCCGCCAGCCGACACCTGGTGGCAGGTGGAAGGCCGAGGCCAGGCCACCCCGGGCGTGAACGACGATCAGAGGTCACAGGCCGACGCCACGCTGACCGCCAGCCGACTGACGGCAATCGGCGAACCCGCCAACCCCTACAGCTATTGACCTGCCCGGCGAGGTTGAGGTCCGGCGCTGGTCACATGGCCGGCGCGCGATCCCTGCCCGCGGGCTACCGGAATGAGGAGCGACGACATGCCCGCCCTCGCTACACGTGGGACGCCGACACGAAGTCCGGGGTCCCACAGCGGCCCGGGTGGAGGAATGCACGTGCGAGGACGGGACGACAGCGCCCCCGTGCCGGTCCGGGTGCTGGTCGAAGCTCGACGGTGAGCCGGGACAGGTCAGAGGTGCTCGGTGACGCAGACGCCTTCTTCGAGGACGGTTACCGCACGACAGGCCGGGGCCTGGCAGCGCTGCTGGTCGTGGCGCACAGGTGCTCGAGGCGTGAGCACGCCTACCCGCTGCCCGGTCGAGGCGCACCTGCGGCACATGGAGGTGCGGGGACTGTCACCGGCCACCGTCAGGGGTCGTGGCCTGGGACCGCCATCAGGAGCAGTTTTCAGTTCAACGACACCCGCAACTTCACGACGCTAACGTGAAGCCCCGGGCTAGGGCCTCGTCGAAGCGAGGCTCCAGGAACTCGACGTCCTCGCCCTCCTCGGTGAGCCCACGGCCAGGGCCAGCGCCCAGAGGGCAGCCCCTGGTGCAGGAGCCGCCCCCTGGTCGTACTTCAATCATTCGTGACCGCGGTGAGGACGTCGATGTTGGACGCTCGCCGCGCCGGGCCGAGCGCGGCGAGCACTCCGGCCAGCGCCGCGGCCAGGACGTACAGGAGTAGGCGCGGGACGGGTACGGCGAGCGTGGACACTCCCTCGTCCTCGAGTGCCGTGACAAGGGCGACACCGAACCCGAGACCGACCACGGACCCGGTCACCGCCCCGATCGCCGCGATGACCGCGGACTCCCAGCGCACCATCCCGCGCACCTGTCGGCGCGTCATGCCCACCGCGCGCAGCAGCCCGATCTCGCGGGTCCGCTCGAAGACCGACAGAGCCAGGGTGTTGACGATGCCGATCAGCGCGATGAAGACCGCGAGTAGCAGCAGCGCGGTAACGAACAGCAGGAACTCGTCGACCTGGCCGGAGACGGACTCGTCCAGCTCCTGTCCCGTCAGGACCTCCGCGTCTGGGAACGCACGGGCAGCCGTGGTCACGGCCCTAGCCACCTGGGACACGTCGGCGCCGTCCCACACCTTGACGAGCACCTTTGTGTCCAGGCGGCCCGCGACGTTGCGGTCGAACTCCCGCAGCGACAGCGCGTAGTCGGCCCCGATGAGGTCTTTCTCGGTGAAGATGCCGGCGACGGGCATAGTCGTAGCCCCGGTCTGCGGCCACTCAACCGGCACCGGGTCGCCGACTGCCCAGCCCTTCTCCTCGGCTGTCGCCTCGTGCACGAGCAGTCCACCGTCGGCCAGGCTCGCGACAGTGCCACGGGATACGCCCAGCTCCACGACGCGCTCGACTGTGGCGGGGTCGACCGGCGCCACGTAGGTGACCATGCCGTCGACCCTGCCGCGGCCGAAGCCGAGGGGCGAAGCGGCGGCAACGCCCGGCACAGCCGCGACTGTGCGGGCGACCTCCGGGCTCAGCCCGGCGCCCTGGCCGCCCACCTGCTGGACGACCAGCTCGCCGCGCAGGGTGCGCTCGATGTCGGAGCCGATGCTCGCCTTGAGCGACGTGGCCAGGACCGTCACGCTCGCGACGACGGCCAGGCCGATCATGAGCGCGGCGGCGGTCGACGCCGTCCGCCGGGGGTTGCGCATGGCGTTGTCCCGGGCCAGCTTGCCCGGCATCCCACCCAGGCGCGGGAGCGGCGCTCCGATCAGCCGGGCCGCGGGCCGGGCGACGAGGGGCAGCAGGGTCGTGATGCCCAGGAACGTGACGGAAGCGCCGAGCCCGACCAGCGCGATGCCGCTGCCCGCGAACAGGCCGCCGGCCAGCCCGGCCACCCCCACTGCGGTCACCAGGCCGCCCAGGCCCGCCCGCCGCCTCGAGGGCCGGTAGCTGCCGGGGGCGGCGTCCCGCAGCGCCTCGATGGGAGCGACCCGTGTCGCCATCCGTGCCGGGGCCAGCGACGCCAGCACGGTGACGACGACCCCGACCAGGACCGACACGGCGACGGTACGAGGCGCCATGCCGAACCCCGGCGAGGTCATCTCGACGCCCGTCGCCGCGAGCATGAGGACGAGCAGCTTGGCGACCAGCAGCCCGAGCCCGAGCCCGAGCGCCGACGCGAGCAGCCCGACGACGACGGCCTCGGCGAGCACGGACCGTGTCACCTGCCGCCGGGTGGCCCCGAGCGCGCGCAGCAGCGCGAGCTCCCGGCTGCGCTGCGCCACCAGGATGGTGAAGGTGTTCCAGATGATGAAGGAGCCGACGAAGACGGCGATCCCGGCGAAGACGAGCAGGAAGACGTTGATGAAGCTCAGCTGGGCCTTGAGCAGGTCGGTCCGTTCGTCGGCGACGGCGGCTGCGGAGAGCACCTCGGTCTGCTCGGGGAGCGCTGCGGCGACGGTGTCGCGCAGCACCGCAGGCGACGTGCCGTCCCGTGCGGTGAGGAGCACCTCGTCGTAGGCCCCGGCCTTGCCCAGGACCTGCTGCGCGGTCTCGAGGTCGAACAGCGCCGTGCTGGTGCTGCCGAGCCGGTCGTCCTTGCCGAAGCGGGCGACGCCCACGACGGTGAACTCGCGCGGCGGCCCCTGGAAGACCACGCGGATCCGGTCGCCCACCGCGAGGGCGGCGTCAGCGGCGCTGCCGGCGTCCACGGCGACCTCGCCCGGGCCGGCGGGGGCGCGGCCGGTGGCGTAACGGATTGCGCCGTCGGTGGACGGGGCGCTCATGCCGTTGTTGGCCTGGAGCCCGGCCCCGATCGTCTCGCCGTCCTCGTCGACCATCAGCGCGAACCCGCGTACGGCACCCGTCGCGGTCGCAACCCCCGGCAGTCGGCGGAGCTGCCCGACGAGGTCGGAGCGGACCGGCGCCCGCTGGTCGGGCGCCTCGCTGTCGGTGTACGCCGCCTGGGAGCGCACGACCATGTCGGCCCCGGCGTACTGGTGGGTGTAGGCGGCCGAGAACGAGGCGTTGAGGGAGTCGGTCAGAACGAGGGTGCCGGCGACGAAGGCGACACCCGAGCGCGATGGACAGCGAGGTCATGAACAGGCGCAGCTTGTGGGCCAGCAGGCCCTTCAGGGCGAAGGTGAGCACGGCTCAGCCCCCCAGCGTCTTCATGTAGTCGAGGACCTTCTCGGCCGTGGGGTCGACCATCTCGTCGACGATGCGGCCGTCGGCGAGGAACACGACGCGGTCTGCGTGCGCGGCGGCGGCCGGGTCGTGGGTGACCATCACGATGGTCTGGCCCAGCCCATGCACCGCTTCGCGCAGGAAGCCCAGCAGCTCGGCCGCCGCCCGGGAGTCCAGCGCGCCGGTCGGTTCGTCCGCGAACACGATCTCCGGGCGGCCGGCCAGGGCCCGCGCCGCGGCGACGCGCTGCTGCTGGCCTCCCGACAGCTCGCTGGGCCGGTGCGACAGCCGCGGCCGCAGGCCGACGGTGTCGATCACCGTGTCGAGCCACTGCCGGTCGGGCTTGCGGCCCGCGATGTCCAGCGGCAGCGTGATGTTCTCCAAGGCCGTGAGGGTGGGGAGCAGGTTGAAGGCCTGGAAGATGAAGCCGAGCTTGTCGCGGCGCAGGCGGGTCAGCTGGTTGTCGGACAGCGCGGTGAGTTCCACGTCCCCCATGTAGATGGACCCCGAGGTGGGGGCGTCCAGGCCCGCCAACGCGTGGAGCAGCGTTGACTTGCCCGAGCCGGACGACCCCATGATCGCGGTGAACTCACCGGCTGCAAAACCCACCGAGACGCCGTCGAGCGCGTGGACGGCCGTATCGCCCTGGCCGTACACCTTGCTCAGCTCGACGACCCGCGCCGCGGTGTGCGTGCGGTCTCTCTGTTCCGTGCTCGTGATGGACATTGCGACTCCGAGTGGTTGCTGTATGCGAGAGGTGGCTGATAGAAGGGCGGCATGGGCTGGCCCAGTGCCGGGTCGCTGCCATGCCTGGGACGCCACGAACGGCGGGTCGTCGACCACAGCCCACGGGCCGCACCATGGCGACGTTCGCGTGGGCGGGGTTCCGCGCGCCGGGCAGGTGCTGCTTGGCCAGTAGGACTCGGGGAGGGCGTCGACGTGAGTGGCGGCTCCTTCGGCGAGCTCGTTCTCGAGCGCCTGGCGGACGGTGAGGGCGGTCACGACCTCTCCTGTCGGGGCGCCGGCAGCGGTGCCGGGCGCGAGCTGCTGGTGGATGGGAGCCGGCCACGCGGCCGGTCCGGTCCACCGCGGACGGCCTAGAACTTGGCGGCGGCGGTCTCGGCGTCGCGGTGCGCTGCGGCGCGTGCGGTGTCGGCGTCGGCGGTCGCCAAGTTTGGCCGGAAGTGGACTTCGACGATGTCGTTGACGCCGGCCCAGTTGAGCCAGTCGCGCATGTACGGGGCCTGGAAGTCCGAGCCGAACGACGCCGGGCGGCCCCGGCCGTAGACGGCGCTGGTGTAGATGACGGCGGCCTTCTTGTTCCGGAGCAGCCCGGTGTAGCCGGCCGCGCCGTCGAAGCCGAAGACCATGCCGGGCTGGCTGACGACGTCGATGAACTGCTTGAGGATGTACGGTACGCCCGCGTTCCACATCGGGACGCTGAACAGGTAGCGGTCGTAGGAGTCGAACCGGTCGAACGTCGCCTTGGCGGCGTCCCATGCAGCGCCCTCCGCGCCCACGGGGATCCCATCGCCGAAGATCGTCATCTTCGCGCCAGCGGCGGCGGGCCCGAACTCCGGCAGCGTCCCGTCCCAGAGGTCGTACGTGTCGACGGTGTCGAGCGGGTTCAGCTCCCGGTAAGCGTCGAGGAAGGTCTCGGCGATCGCCAGCGATTCCGACTGGCCGCCGCGAGGCGACGCCGAGATGTGCAGCAAGCGGGACATGACGGCTCCTGTGGTCTGCGTCGCGGCCCTTCGCCGCGGCTGGTCGCACTGTCGAGGGCTGGTCTGTCAGCGCCCTTTCGCGGACGTGTCGCACGCCCGGGCCATCCGGCGGGGCTGGCGAACCGGTCCCCGCACGTCAGCCCCGGCAGGTCCGGCAGGACCGGCCGCACGTCCCACAAGGTCCGCCGTCAGGACACCTGGGCCCTGTCGACCGGCAGCCCGGCGGCGATCCAGTCCTGCTTCCCGCCGGGGTACCTGGCGACGTCGACGTAGCCGAGCTTGATCAGCCGGCGCGCGAGGACGGTCGAGCTGGAGCAGCGCGCGTCACTGCAGTACGTCACGACGGGCGCGTCCTTGTCGGGGAGGAGGTCAGGTGCCAGCTCGGCGGCAAGGTCCGGCGGGATGTTGACCGCGCCGGGAAGGTGCGCGTCGGCGTAGTACATCGGCCCGAGGGCCTCGACGAGCCGGGCGCCGCCGCCGGCGAGGAGCGCGCGGAGCTCGTCGCGCCCGATCTCCCGCGGCGTCACCATCCCCGCTCCTGCCACTCCCGCAGGAACGGGCGCTGCCGCGTGTCGGTCCTAGGCGGGCCGGGGCTGGGCCGGACCGTCATGCTGTCGGGGAGGCCGAGCAGGCGCCCGACCGACTTCATGATCGTGCCGAGGTCCGACAGCGGCGACCCGGTCAGCCCCGGACTTCCTGGGAAGTTCGTGTCGCCCGTGAGGACGTCGCGGTCGGCCTGGAACGACAGCGAACCGGGGAGATGGCCCGGGGTGTGGAGCGCGGTGACCGCGAGTCGCCCGGCCGAACACGGCAGTGTCGCCGCCGCGCCGGCACGTCAGGAGGTAGCTGCTGGTCCGCACGGCCCGACGACGACCCGTCGGAGCTCCAGCCGGCCGTCGCGGCGCAGGAGCTCCACGGTCATCGGTGTCGGGCGAGCGGCGGGTTGGTGTAGACCCGCTCGGGACGGCCAAGGACGGCGGTCCGGCGCTCGCGGAGCATCACGCGGTCGTACTCGTCCAGGTCGGGGTGCTGCCCACCGGCGTCGGAGAAGATCTGGCGCAGGAGGAGCCGCACGCGGTCCGGGCCGAGCCCGCCGGGGTCGTCGTCCGGGCCGGCGAGCTCGGTGACGCCCTCGACGGCGACCCACTCCCACGCGTGCGCAGGACCAAAGTCGCGCGAGGCGTCCGGCGCAGGTTGCCGAGCTTGCGCGCCCCGCCGCGAGCCACGAACGCCAGGACGGGCGACCCGCAGACAGGATGCTGGGTGAGCGCGGCGTTCACCACCGACGCCTGCACCGTCCCGTCGGCGCGGACCGTCGAGACGACCGCGAGGCCGTGCTCGGCGGCGGCAAGTTCGGCATCTGTAGGACCTCGGCCGACTTGTCGTGGCTGACCGCGTCTGACCTGCGCTCTTCTCGCGCTCACGGACGTCAATATGGTGTCGCGCTTGGGCTTGCATCGTCATGCGGTCGTCCGGGTCACGTGACAGCAGTCCACTGCGATTCGGCTGACTGCCGCGCTCCTGAAGACGTTTCTCAGTGCATCTGTAGCTTCCACTGCGAGTGCTACGGGCCTTCGTGCATGGCCGCTACGACCCGCTCAGCGGCAGAAGCGGGCGTTGGGACGGGACTGACAGTGAGCAGAGCCGGCCTTCTGGCCGTCCGAGCGTGTAGGCGCCGGCCACCAGGAGCGGCACTCTCCGCCTGATCGCACCCTGGCCGGTGCGCGCACCTGCGGCCGCCGGGGCGGCGGCCGTCACGGCCATTCTGGCCGCGCGCTCCCGGAGGCACGGGCGAAGCAGGGTGCGACGGCGCGCGGGGCGGAGGGCTGCTCTGTCGGTCCTGCGGTCGGTGCGGCCGCAGCGCGCTGCTGGGTCGGCCCGGCGCGGCAGCAGCGCACTGCCGGGAGCCGCGTCAGCCGCTGAGCGCGATGAGGATGTCGCGGCCGGCTCGGTCCACGCTGCGAAGGTCGTTGGCGAGGGCCACGGCGCCGACCCCCGCGGCTGGGACGAAGCCGGCGAAGGAGCGGAAGCCGCCGGTGCCGCCGTTGTGCCAGAGCATGGCCTCGTCCCGTCGCAGCGGCACCCGCAGCCAGCCCAGCCCGATCCCGAGCCGCTTGCCGGGGCGGCGCTCCTGCTGCGTGAGCGCGATGGCCGGTCCGATGGGCGTTTCGTACGGGCGGAGCTGGGCGTGCAGGAAGGTGAGCATGTCGTTGGCTGTGGATCGGAGGGCTCCTGCGCCGGGTAGTCCGGCGACCTGCCAAGGGCCGGTGGTCCGGCGGCGTGCGCGGTGGCCGACGGCCTCCCGTTTGGCTTGCTGGCGGCTGGGCTTCAGCACCGTGTCGGGTAGGCCGAGCGGGGTGCAGATCCTTATCTGGACGAGCTCTTCGTAGTCGCGGCTGCCGGCGGCGGCGACCAGCGCGTGGCCGAGCACACCCGCGCCGAGGTTCGAGTAGGCGATCCGGCCCGTGCCGGGCGCTGACCGCAGGCGGGCCCGGGCGAGCGCGGTCAGCAACGCGGCGCGGTCGATCGCTTCCCACGGGTCGCCGTCTCGGGCCTTCCACTGGGTACGGAGCGCGGCCGGGGTCGACATCGGATTGTTCGGCAGTCCTGCGGTGTGTGTCGCCAGGTGCTCGACGCTGATCGCGACGCCGTCCCGGGCCGGGATGTCCGCCTCGGTGAGCAGTTGGCTCACGGGCGTGTCGAGCGCCAGTTCACCGCGCTGTACGGCCTCGGCGAGCAGGAGTGCGGTGAACACCTTTGTGACGGAGCCGATCTCGAAGATGCTGTCCGCTTGGGCTGCCGGCCCGTTGGGCGCGTGGAGGCGCCCGGTCGGCGCGACGCATCGCGCACCGGCCGAGGACACGGCCCCGATCACCAGCCCGACATGCCGCTTGCCGTGCCGGGCGCCGATACGTCGGACGGCCTCGTCGACGCGGTGGGCCGAAGGCCCTTCATGGTTCGGGAGGTCGGGACGCGGCTGGTCGGTCATGTGTCTCCATTCGGGTGAGGGCGGGGGTCTCGTAAAGGGAAGTTGGCGGGGTCGGGCGGGCCTCGAAAGTCCCGAGGCGCCTCGCGCGTGCGGTCAGCCGTCCGCTGCGAGCAAATCGAGGCCGAGCCCTTCGGTGGGTGCGGGGGCGACATCGCAGAGGACCACGACGGCTCTTCGGCGGGTCAGGTCAAGACCCAGGTAGGAGGAGTAGCCGCCGGTCTGTCCGGTGTGCCACTCACCGGTTCGCCGTCGTGGCCGGCGGAGGTGACCCAGAAGATCCCGATGTCGGAGTCGGTTTTGGCAGCGTGCACGGGTGAGGCCGGTCGGGTCGGCCGGAGTCGGCCTCGTCTTGCAGGCGCGCAGCGAAGGGCGCCCGACTCGATTCGCAGGAGGCGTGCGAGGTCGAGGCGACAGCCTCCTCCGGAGCGGCTTAGACGCCTACGGCCCCTGCGTCGTCGCACATCGGCATCCTTCTGGCCGTCCCCTTGCAGGTGGCCAGCAGCACCGAGCGTTCGATGCCCGGATGAGCAGCCGCCGTCAATCGCGGAAGGGCGCGAGCTTGATGGCGAGGTCGAGAGCCCCGTAGCGGCGCAGGAATTGAGCGCGCCCGCGATGGACGCGGGCCGCCTCGTCGCGAAAGGCGGCGGAGAACTCGCGCTTGAACCCGAACCGCGGATGCTGCCCGACGACCGATGCGAGGACGTCTGGGGGCAGCTGCCAGCTCCGCACACCGATCACGTCCACGGCTGCACCGGCCGACAACAGGTAGGCCACAGGGCCGTGTCCGGGCGTGACGCCTGGGCTGTGGTGCAGCGTGATCGCGGTACGAATGATCTCCGTCGCGGCTGTGGACAGACCTACCTGTTCGGCGACCTCTTGGGCGATGCGAGCGCTGTTCCGGGTGAAGTCGACGTTCCTGTCGCTGGTGGGCAGGCCGGTGTCGTGCAGGAGAGCGGCCGTGAAGAGCAGCTCCAGATCGACGGGGCGGCCTTCCACGGCCCCGAGGGCGGCCCCGAAGGCGAAGGTGCGGTAGGAGTGGTTGAGCAGCGCCGGCGTCAGCAGACGCTCTGCCCGCTCGACGGCCGCCCTGGTGAGCGCCGAGCTGGGCGGGGTCAGGCGGGCGGGGTCGACGTGTGCCCGCCGGCCGGTGTTCAGCCGGGCCAACATCGACAGACGGCCGACTGCGTTCACCGCGTGCGTCCGGGCGAGGGGTCGGAGGAATGTTCGGCGCTCGGCGCCGGTCAGCTGCCCCCCGGTGAGGTCGACCCAGGTGTGGGTGCCAACGTCGGTCATAGCAATCATGGGTCTCCCAGTGTCGGGGTGCTCGTGAGGTGCGCGTGCGGTCGGTCAGCCGCTGGGGACCGGCGTCCTGGCCGCTCTGACGACGTCGACGATGGCCGTGACGCTGTTGGCGGAATCGGCCGCGTCGACGAGCAGCGACGCGTGTGTCGCTGGCAGCAGTCGGTGGTTGCTGGTGGAGGAAAGCGCGGCCAGGTTCTTCTGGGCTTCGGCCCAGCCCTCCTGGCGGTCGCCGGCGGTGGCGGTGACGACGATGAGCGGGGTGCTGCCGACCTCGTCCAGGCCCTGCGCCTGGTCGAACACTGCGGGGTAGCCGGCCACCTCGTCGCGTTCGGTGCGGAGCTGGCGGGAGCTCCAGTCGAACGCCTGCGTCTGGGCCTGCGCCGCGGGCGGGAGGTCGGCCGGGACGTCGGAGCGCAGCAGCGGGGCGGCCCCGAGTCGCTTCAGCACGGGCAGCAGCGCTGTCCCTCGCCGCAACAACGAGTACGCCGCGGGGAACTCGCGCAGCGCGGTGAACTGGTACGGGCTGGCGGAGTCCAGCAGCACCAGGCCGGCGACGTCAGCGGGGCGGTGCGCGGCGTAGACGAGCGCGTAGGTGCCGCCCACGGAGTGCCCGGCGAGCACGTACGGGCCCGGCTCGCCCGCTCGGCGCAACAGGGCGTGCAGGTCATCGGCCACCTGCTTGCCGTCTTTCGCTCCCGGAGCGCTGTCGCTCCAAGCCTGGCCCGCCCGGTCGTAGGCGCAGACGCGCGTCATCCGAGCGACGGCGGGCTGGACGAGACTCCAGGCTGCGGAGGTCTCCCCTAGCCCGCCCACCAGCACGACGGTCGGGCCGCCGGTTCCCGTGCAGGACAGGTGCAGGCGGTAGTCGCCGACGTCGTGCAGCTTGCCGGGCATGGGAGGGGCTTCCCCGGCGGACGCCGCCTGCAGAGTCGCCGCGCCGCCGCCGACGGAGGCGAGCAGGAGCAGCAACAGGGCGGGGGCGAGCAGCCAGAACGAAGCGCGGAGGCCCATCGACCGGACTGCTCGGGCGGCGGTCCAGGCTGTCATCGCCAGGAGCAGCGGCGGCCACACCCATCCGGCAGCGGAGAGCGCCCCCTCATCGGGTGCGATGACGAGCATGGCCGCGCCGGCTGAACCCAGACACGCCGCAGGCACCCACGCCCAGGGCTGGGGCCGGTCGGTCAACGCAGACGACGCGACAGCGAGCGCGGCCCATCCGACCGACAGGCCGAGCAGTCCCGCGCCCGTGACCGCGTGCTCGGGCGCACCCGCAAAGCCGCCGAGAGTGAGCGCGGCAGCGGCGAGCGGACCGAGGACGACCGAGCCGGCCACCACCCAGGCCAGGCGCCGTCCGGAAGTGCGACCGTCGTCGTGCGGTGCCGCGTGTCCGTCGCGGCGGGAGGTCCCCGGGGGCGGTCCGATGGTCGTGGGCATAGACAAACCCTGCGCCGGTCGACGCCATGGCGCCAGGACTCCTGGTTGACGATCTCGGCCATTGGCGCCCCTACGATGGCCCCGTGTCGAGCCTGCGTGTCGCGGTGGTGACTTTTGCTTCGGCGCAGATCCTTGACGTGACCGGCCCGCTGGAGGTCTTCTCCAGCGCCACTCGCTTGGTTCCTGGGGCGGAGTACCGCACGCAGGTGGCCAGCACCACGGGCGGCGCCGTGTTGGCCAGCTCGGGGCTGTCGTTCGCCACCGCTGCGCTCGCCGACATCCTGGAGCCGGTGGACACCCTCGTGGTCGCCGGCGGCGGGAACATGGGTGAGCCGTGCGCGGACGACGAGCTGCTGTGCCACGTGCGGCGGCTTGCGGGCAGCGCTCGACGCGTAACGTCGGTCTGCTCCGGGGCCTTTGTCCTGGCGGCATCCGGGCTCCTGGACGGGCGTCGAGCTACGACCCACTGGGCTGAGTGCCAGCAGCTGGCGACCGCGCACTCGACCGTAGCCGTCGACCACGACGCGATCTACGTTCGGGACGGCAACGTTTGGACCTCAGCCGGCGTGACCGCCGGCATCGACCTGGCGCTGGCCCTGGTCGCGGACGATCACGGCGCCCGTGCCGCGGCGGCGGTTGCCCGGCACCTGGTGGTCTACCTGCGGCGGTCCGGCGGACAGGCGCAGTTCTCGTCGCTCCTGGCCGCTCAGGCAGAAGCGAGCGAACCGTTGCGCGACCTGCTCGCGTGGCTGCCCGAGCACCTCACCGAAGACCTGACGGTGCCCACCCTCGCCCGCCGGGTCCATCTGTCCGAGCGCCAGTTCAGCCGCGTATTCAAGGCCGAGGTGGACGTCACACCTAGCGAGCACGTGGAGCGGCTGCGCCTTGAGGCAGCGTGCCGGCTTCTCGAGACCACCGACCACGCTGTGGAGCACATTGCACGCACCTGCGGCTTCGGTGCACCGGAGACGATGAACCGCGCGTTCCGTCGTCGGCTGAATACCACCCCCGGGGACCACCGGCGCCACTTCGGCTACCTGGCGGCGCAGTAGCCAACCTCCGACGACGCCGGAACCCTCCCAACCGTGCCGGCGGGCAGCACAAGCGGCGCGGTCGCTGATCTGCCGTCCGGGACCCCCGAAGCAAGGGGCGCCGGCCCCCCAACGAGCCCAGACCGCAGCAGGAACCACGCGTCGACAAGCATTGCTTCAGGACGACCGCGGCGTCTTCTCGACCAGCTCGTGAAGCTGCCGGTCCGGGGCCGGAAGTGCACGCAGCGTAGCCGCCAGATACCAGCGCGTCTACCAGAGCCGCGCCACTCACCGCCGCCATCGTCGTGACCACCGCCGTCGGCCGCCACGAACCGCGCCTCGGTCGCCAGCCCGACAGCAACCACCGCTTAGGGTGACACGAAACTCGGAACCGGCGACAGCACGGTGACACGAAATCCGGCAACGAGTTCGAGATCGGCGTTCATCGCAGTAGCGTCGCCGCGTTCCTTTCACGTCGCTGTCGGGGGGCGGTGCTCGCGTGGACGTCCTGGTGCTCGGCCCGCTGGAAATCCGTCGCGACGGCGAGCCCGTCGCGGTCCGGCGCGGCCGACCCCGACGGCTGCTCCTGTCTCTGGTCGTGCGGCGCGGCGGCGCGGTCCCGCAGGAGACGCTGATCGACCAGCTCTGGGGCGTCGAGCCGCCGGTCAACGCCGGGAATGCGCTGCAGATCCTCATCTCCTACCTCCGCAAGTCGCTGCGCGGCGCCGGCCTCGCGATCGACCGCGCGCCTACCGGGTACCGGCTCGTGGTCGAGGCTGACGCCGTCGACATGTGGGTGTTCGAGCGGCTCGTCGACCAGGTCCGGTCCCCGGGCGTCTCCGCCCCGGACCGCCTGGACCTGGTCAGCCGGGCGCTGGCGCTCTGGCGCGGGCCCGCCCTCAGCGAGGCCGTCGACGACCCGTTCGCGCAGGGCGACATCGTCCGGCTCGACGAGCTCCGGCTGCAGGCGTTCGAGGCGCGGACCGCGGCGCTTCTCGACCTGGGCCGGCACGAGGAGGCGCTTCCGGACCTCACGCAGCTGGTCCGGGAGAACCCGTTCCGGGAGGCCCTGCACGGCCAGTTCGCCCTCGCCCTGTACCGCGCCGGGCGACAGGCCGACGCTCTGCGGGCGCTTGAGCAGGCCCGGAACGCGCTCGTGGACGAACTGGGCCTCGATCCTTCCCCCGAGCTGCAGCGGCTCGGGCAGCGGATCCTGCGCCAGGACTCCGCCCTGGATCCCGCGCAGCCGAAACGGGCCGCGGTCACCGTCGCCGGGGAGGCGAGGGCCTCGCAGCCGTCCGGGCCCGGCGGCGGTGTGCAGGAGGTGCCGGTGACCGTGCCGGCCCAGGCCGCTGGCCCCGCGCCGGAAGGGGACCCCGACCCGGCGGGCTCTGACCCAGCTGCGGGCGGGCTGCGGCCGCCGACTGCGCTCACCTCCCTGATCGGCAGGGAGGAGCAGGTCGAAGCCATCGACGAAGCGCTCGGGGCGCACCGTGTCGTCACGCTGACCGGACCCGGGGGAGCGGGCAAATCCCGCCTCGCCGCTGCGTGCGCGTTCCGACGTGGACCCGCGTGGTGGGCGGACCTGTCCGGCGCGACCGACGGGGCGGCCCTGCACGAGGCCGTGACCGCCGCCGTGGGGACGGTGCGGTCGAGCGACGACGCCGCCGCCGACATCGCCAGGTGGATCGGCGCGACGGATGCGCTGCTGGTCCTGGACACGTGCGAGCACCTCGCCGACGCCGCGGGGGCACTGGCTCGAGGCCTCGTCGCGGCCTGCCCGGGGCTGCGCGTCCTGGCGACGAGCCGGCAGCCGTTGGGGGTGCCAGGTGAGCTCGCCTGGCCCGTGCCCCCGCTCTCGCTCCCCGACCCCGACGAGCGGCGCCCCGCAGCGATCGCCGAGTCTCATGCCGTGCAGCTGTTCGCGGACCGGGCACGGCTGGCCAGGCCCGGCTTCGAGGTCACCGCCGATAACGCACGGGACGTCGCGTCGGCCTGTCTGCTCCTGGACGGGCTCCCGCTCGCCATCGAGCTCGCCGCCGGCCACGTCGCCGCTCTCAGCCCCGCCAAGATCGTCGCTTTGCTCGGCGACCGAATGCGGCTGCTCGGCACCACGGGAAGCCGGCGAGACCGTCACGCCGGGCTCCGCGCCGCGATCGATCGGAGCTACGAACTTCTGTCCGACGAGGAGTCGCTCTTCCTGGAGAGGCTGTCGGTGTTCGCCGGCCCGTTCCCCCTAGAGGCGGCAGCCGAGGTCGCCGGCGCGGACCTGGATGCGGACGGCCTGTCCTTGCTGCTGAGCCTGGTCCGCCAATCGCTCGTCGCCGTCGCCGGCGAGGACCACTTCCGGCTCCTCGACACCATCGGTGCCTACGCGACGGCACGCCTCGCCGAGCGGCCCGAGCAGGCCGCCGCGGCCCGGGAGCGTCATGCGCGGTACTTCGCGCAGTTCGCCGAGGACGCCGACCGCAACATCCGCGGCGCGGATCAGGCGGGGTGGCTCGCCGAGCTGCGGACCGCCGGCCCGGACCTCAGAGCGGCCCTGCGGCACTGCCTCAAAGACGCCGAGGAGAGCGCGGCGCTCGGCGCGCGGATGGTCTGCTCGCTGTCGTGGTTCTGGTCCCACGAGGGGTCCTTCCAGGACGCCCGAGGATGGGTCGAACTGGCTCGTGCCGGGGGCCCTCACGACCCGCTGACGGACGCGCGGCTCCACCTCGCGGCGGGGATGCACGCCGAGTCCGTCGGAGACCTGGCCCTGGCCGAGGCCGAGTGCCGGAGCGCCGCCGCGCAGTTCGCTGGGCTCGGTGACCGCCGCGGCGAGGCGCGGAGCCTGCTCCACGTCGGGACGGCCCTCTGGGCGTCGGGACGGCTCGACGAGGCGGCGGCGGCGCAGGACCGAGCCGTCGCCCTGTTCCGCGCAGCCAGGCACGACAGCGGCGCGGGCCTCGGGCTCGTCCTTAGGGCGCGGACCGCCGTGGACCAGGACGACTCGGAGTCCGCGCACGACATGCTCGCCGACGCGGCGCACGTTCTGGACCGGGCCGGCGACGAGCACCTCATCGGGCTCTGTCTGGAGCAGCGGGCCCGGACGTACATGCACGACGGCCGGGCCGCCGAGGCAGAACAGTTGGCCGAACGGGGCCTGCGGATCTTCGAGCGAGTCGGGTACGCGGAGGGCGCCGTCGCGGCGCTGCAGACGCTCGGCAGCGCCCGTCTGGCGGCGGGCGACGGAGCTGAGGCGGCCCGGCTGCTCGCCGACGCGACCAGGCGCGCACTGGACCTGGGCCACGCCCCTGCCATCGCGGAGGCTATGGACCTGCTGGCCGAGGCCGAGGCGCTGGCCGACCCGGAAGCAGCCGCAAGACTCGCGGGCCACGCAGATGCCCTTCGGCGCAGGACCGGTCTGGCGCTGACGAAGGCGCAAGAGCGCCGTCGCGAACAGTGGGAATCACGGCTGAGGGAGTCGCTGGCAGACAGGTGGGAGCGCGAGCGCGCGCGCGGCGCCGAGGCGCCCGCCGTAGACCTCCTCTGCGCCGTCTTGACGGCCGCGGCCTGACCGAGCCAACCGACCCCAGGAGCGCGGCTGCCACGGAGCGCGAGTCGGCGGCCTCTGACCCGCAGGCCGTGCGGTGCGCGTCGGCGCTGGGGGGCGGTCTGATCAGCGAACGGCGCTCGACAGCACGGCGGGCGGCCGGCGAGCGCGCCGAGCACCTGCACGTGCTTGGGCGCAGTCCTGACGGACGCGGGGTGGAGCGTCGTCGAGCGGCCCGGAGGCGCCCGTGTCGGGCGCGGCCGGGCACACGCGTCACGCTCCGGTGAAGCGGCAGTTCTGGGCCGTGGGCAGACACGGTCCGAGGTGCTGGGTGGACTCGATCCAGTACTGCTGTATACGCCCTTCGCGCACGAGGTAGGTCGCGTGCCCGTGCTCGACCTGCGGGGTCGGGCCACCCTCGAGGGATCGGTCCGTCCCCAGCTGGCGCCACGCCGCGGCAACGAGCTCGCCAAACTGGTCCAGCGCCGTGATCTCGAACTGCCAAGGCCCGGTGGCAGCGAGCATGTCCGCGACGTGCTGACCGTAGCTCCCGGGGGACCGTGTGAGGACGGGGCAGTCCGTGCCGTAGGCACCCTGGTGGGCGAGGACCTCGGCAGCGAGGTACGCAGCGGCAAGGTCCAGGCGCTCTCCCGATCGGACGGTCCGCAGGAACCGCGCCACGATCTCCGCGGGCGGCGGAGCTTCGGTCGGGCGAAGGCCGGCCTCCGCCAGGTCATCACTTCTTGGCTCGATGCGATGCGGAAGCCTCGACGGCTCGGGAATCCAGCCGCTGTTCATGCGGACCGGACCGCTGGGGGGGGCGTGCCACCGGGTGAGGCGGCCGGCGTCTGACGGGACGGGCGCGGACCTGACGGGCAGGCCCGCCTCCGACCGGTCGTGGGGGCCCTTCCGGGACCTCCGGACCTCGGTGTATCCGAGGGCGACGAGGCGCTCCGCCACGGTCGCCGCGTCAGAGCCGTCGGCGTCCCAGCAACAGTTCACGATCGAGTCGGGCGCCCGCGTGTGTGCGCTCGTTCGGGTTGCCGTTCTCGGCGGTACCGGCGCCCGCCCGGTCCTGGCCTCGGGCACCGCCGCTGTCATGAGCCCGCCGAAAGCGGCACGGCGGTTCCCGTCACGCGGATGCCGCTACCCGGCTCGGCCGGGACGTGCAACGTCAGCAGGCTGGGCCGGCCCATGTCGTGGCCCTGGTGCACGACCACCGTCGCAGGCACGTCGACGTGTCCGCCTTCACGCAGGTAGCCGCCGAGCGCGGCCGCGGCGGCCCCTGTCGCCGGATCCTCGACGACCCCGCCCGGCGGGAAAGGGTTGCGGGCGTGGAACACAGCGCCGGCCTTCCGCCACACCAGGTTCACGGTCGTCCAGCCGTTGGCCTGCATCAGGCCACCGAGCGCCTCCATGTCGTAGTTCAGGTCGGCGAGCCGTTCTCGGGACCGTACGGCGATCACAGGGTGCCACGCACCGGCGAAAGCAGTCCGAGGCGGTAGCGCGGGGTCCAGGTCGTCGGCCGACCAGCTCAGGGCGGACAGGATCCGGTCGAGATCGGCCGACGGTAGGGCGGCGGTGCACGGCTGGACGCTGGTGAGGGCGGCCTGCCATGCGCCCCCCGGGCCGCGCTCGGTGATGACCTCAACGGGGCCGACCTGCGTCCTGAAGACGAGCGCGCCGGCACCGTGCCGCTCGGCGTACGCCACGGCGGCGGCGACGGTCGCGTGGCCGCAGAAGCTCACCTCGGCCCGCGGGCTGAAGTAGCGCACGTCGACGCCGCCGCACTCTGCGGGGATGAGGAACGCGGTCTCCGAATAGCCGACCTTGGTCGCGGTCGCCAACATCTGCTCCGGCGTCATGCGGCTTGCGTCGAGAACCACGCCTGCAGGGTTGCCGCCACGCGGGTCCGCGGTGAACGCCGCGTACCGGAGGACCTCTGGCGTGCCGTCGTCGTGGGTCAACTTCATCGTCGCTCGTCCTTCCTGTCGGCGCCGCGCGCCACGTCGGTACGGCATCGACCCACGCGATCCTGTCGTCGTGCTGTCATGCCGCACTCGCAAGGACGTGCCCGATCGGCGCGGCCGCGCTCGGCGGTCGAGCTCGGCCCGCTGCACCGCTCCTCAGTGCAGCCCGTAACGCTGGTCCACCTCGCGCTCGTGCCGCCGACACGCGCGCCCTCGCTCCGCTCGTGCGCGGTGGGGGACTCGAACCCCCACGCCCGAAGGCGGCGGCACCTAAAGCCGCAGCGTCTGCCAGTTCCGCCAACCGCGCGTCCCGCCCAGCGTAGGTCCAGTCGCTAGGCTCGGGCCGGTGACGAAGGAGGCCCCGGGCGGCGTCACCCCTGCCCGGCTGCCCGGGCTGGGTGCCCTCACCGACCCGGAGCGGGTGCGCGCCGTCGAGCGGGTGGTCGGGCAGGGACCGGTCGGGCCCCGGCTGGACCGCCTCGTACGGCACGCTGCCCGGCGGCTGTCGGCGTCGCGCGCGCAGGTCAGCCTGCTGGCAGAGCACGACCTGGTGGTCGCGGCCGCCCACGGCGTCGAGGTGACCGGGGCCGGCAGCGGGTCGCTGGCCGACAGCCTGTGCACGTTGACGGCCGCCTCCGGCTCCGTCCTGGTGGTCCCGATGGCCCCGACCCACCCGTGGGTGCGGGACCTGCCGCCGGTGACCTCCGGCCAGGTGGGGGCCTACCTCGGGGTCGTGCTGCGCGACCGGGACGGCCTGGTGCTGGGCTCGCTGTCGGTGTTCGACGTCCAGCCGCGGGCGTGGACCGCGGAGCAGGTCGCGGAGCTGTCCGAGCTCGCCGAGCTGGTGGCCGCGGAGCTCGACGACCACCTGCACCGCATGTCCCAGGAGGCCGGGATCCGGGCCAGTGTGGCGGTCGAGGCCGCCGAGCTCGGCTCGTTCGCCTACTCCTTCGCCGGTCCCGGGGGGCTGGACTGGGACCAGCGGATGATGACGCTGCACGGCTTCACCGCCGAGACCTTCGACGGCACCTTCGCGGCCTGGCAGTCGTGCGTGCACCCGGAGGACCTCCCGGTCGTGCTGAGGGAGCTCGACGTCGCCCGCTCGGCGGTCGGCGGGGTCCTGTCCGAGTACCGCGTGGTGACCGGCGGCGGGACGTCGCGCTGGGTCCGCATCCGCGGCCGGGTCCTGCCGGACATGCGCGGTCGGCCCAGCCACGTCATCGGTGCGGCGTACGACGCCTCCTCGCAGCATGGGCTGCGCGACGAGCTGGTCCGGCTCACGGAGACGATGCCGACCGCACTGGTACGCATCGCCCGGGACTGGAGCTTCAGCTATGTGAACGGCCTCGCGGAGAGCCTCTACGGGCGCACCCGCGAGCAGCTCGTCGGCATCAACATCTACGAGGCGTTCCCCGAGGTGCGGGGCAGCGAGTTCGACCTGGCGTACGTGCACGCGATGGCCACCGGCGAGCCGCGCACGGTCGAGGCCTACTTCGAGCCCCTGGACATGACCTTCGAGGTACGGGTGTGGCCCGACGACCAGGGGCTGACGCTGTTCTTCCACGATGTCAGCGCCCGCGTCCGTGCGCAGGCGGCGCTGACCCGGGCCGGAGCGCGCCTGCAGGTCCTCGCCGACGCCGGAGCCCGGCTGGCGCGGGCCGTGGAGCCGCAGGAGGTCCTCGACGTCCTGACCGACGTCGTCGTCCCGGGCCTTGCCGAGAGCCTGGTGGTGGTGGTCACCGGCCCGGTCGCCGAGCAGCTCGGCGCGGCGGTCGACGCGGATCCCGAGCGGCTCTACCCGGTGCGGGTCACGCACCGCGACCCGACCACCGAGCGGGAGCTGACCGAGGTCATCACGGCAACCGACCTGCGGACCTCTCAGGAGGGCGGCCTCGGGACGGTCGTACGGACCGGGCAGCCCCGGCAGTTCCCCCGGGTGCCCGACGACGTGCTCCGGTCCCGGGCGAGCACGCCGGCGCTGTACGAGCAGATGGTGCGGCTCAACGACGGGCAGCGGACCGCCGTGCCGCTGACCGCACCCGGCGCAGTCCTCGGTGCCCTCTCGGTCTCGGCGCAGGACGCCGACCCGCTGGACGACGTGCTGCTGCTGGACCTCGCGACGCGGGCCGCCGTCGCCCTGGAGAACGCCCTGTCCTACGCCCGCCAGCACCAGGCCGCCACGGTCCTGCAGCGCGCGCTGCTCCCGAGTGAGCCGCCCGTCGTCCCCGGCGTGGAGGTCGCGACCCGCTACCTGCCGGCGAGCGCGTACGCCCTGGCGGGCGGCGACTTCTTTAAGACCGTCGACGTCGACGGGGTGCTGGTCTGCGCGCTGGGCGACGTCATGGGCCACGGCACCGAGAGCGCGGCCCGCGCCGGCCAGCTGCACGGCCTGGTCGCCGCCCTGGCGCTGCAGGGCCTCGGGCCGGGCGCGCTGCTGGCGCGGCTCGCCGGCGGCATCGGCCAGATGATGGACCTGCAGCTCGCGACCCTGCTCATCTGCTCGTACGACCCGGGGACCCGCACCCTCACGACGGCGACCGCAGGGCACCCGCCCCCGCTGGTGGCCGGCCCGCAGGCGTCGGCGCGGTACGTCGACGTCGAGCCCGGCCCGCCCATCGGCGTGGCGACCGGGGCCTACCCGGAGAGCTCGAGCGTGCTCGCGGCCGGGACGTCGGTGCTGATGTTCAGCGACGGGCTGATCGAGCGACGCGACGAGTCGCTCACCCTCGGTCTGGAGCGGCTGCGCCGTGCCGTCGACGGCCAGGAGCTGACGCCGACGCAGCTGTGCCGGCACGCCCTGCGGTCGATGCACGCCGAGGCCGGCGGCAGCGACGACATCGCGCTGCTCGCCCTGCGCCACGACTGAGCCCCGCCACGACTGAGCCCTGCGCCAGGACTGGAACCGGCGTCAGGCCTCGATGCCCAGCTCCCGGGACAGCTTGGCGACGTGCCCCTTGGCACGCACGCCGTACGACGCGGACCGCACGAGCCCGCGCTCGTCGACGACCACGGTCGAGCGGATCACGCCCCGGACGGTCTTGCCGTACAGCTTCTTCTCCCCGTAGGCGCCGTACGCGGTGAGCACCGTGCGGTCGGGGTCGGACAGCAGCGGGAAGCTCAGGTGCTCGGCCTCGCGGAAGCGGGCCAGCTTCGCCGGCGGGTCCGGCGAGATGCCGACGACGGCGTAGCCCGCCTCCTGCAGCGCCGGCCGGCCGGCTTCGAAGTCGCACGCCTGCGTGGTGCAGCCGGGGGTGGACGCCGCCGGGTAGAAGTAGACGACGACCCTGCGGCCGGCGAAGTCGGCCAGCGAGACCGTGCGGCCGTCCGCGTCGGGCAGGGCGAAGGGCGGTGCGGGCTGGCCGGGGACCAGCCGCGGGGTGGGGTCGGCGGGCTCGGTCGGGGTCGCGGTCATGCCGCACAGTGTGCTCGACCCGTGGTGGCCCCCGGCGGATCACTGGCCCCGCGCGGGTTCCGGATCGGCCCGGACGGGCACGAGGTGCGGGACGACGGGCCGCACCAGCGGCGCCGCCAGCAGGGGAGTGCGCCGCGAGAGCGGCCGGACGAGGGAGCCAGGGCGTGGCCAGCGAGCGCATCGGAGACACCGGCGAGAGCACGGCGACGGGCGCCGACAACGGCGCGACGTCGAAGACCGCGGGCCAGCAGGGGTCGCAGGACCCGGAGGTCCTGGCCGCGCAGATCGAGGCGACCCGCGAGGACCTCGCCGAGACGCTCGACGCGATCGCCGACCGGGTGAGCCCCAAGCGGGTGGCCGAGCGGGGCAAGGAGCGGGCTCGCGACGTCGCGGCGCACGCCAAGGAGGTCGTCACCGAGAAGGCCCTGCAGGCCAAGGAGACGCTCACCGAGAAGGCCGGCACCGCGAAGGTCGCCGTCGGCGAGAAGGCCGCGATCGCCAAGACCGCCGTGGCCGACCGGGCCGCGGCGGCGAAGGGCACGCACGGCGCCCACGAGGCGCCGGCCGCGCTCGACGGCTCGGTGGCTGTCGCGGGGCCGGCTGCCGGTGCGCAGCCGTCCGGGGTGGAGCCGACGACGGCGCTGCCCACCGACGGCCTCCCGCCCGTGAAGGCCGTCGAGGTGCCGGTGCTGGCCCCCCGCCCGGTCCAGCCGAGCGGACCGGCGGCCGCGCTGTCCGCGGTGCCCAAGGAGGCGCTGGCCGGCGGCGCCGCCGCGCTGCTCACGTTCCTGCTCCTGCTGCGTCGCCGGCGCCGCAACCGGTGAGCCGGCCCGTCCCGCTGCCGGCGGGGCCGGGCCAGGAGTCCGTCTGGGACTATCCCCGGCCGCCGCGGGTGCAGGCCGACGACCGGGAGGTCGTCGTGCGCTTCGGCGGGGTCGAGGTCTGCCGGACGACCCGTGGGCTGCGGGTGCTCGAGACCAGCCACCCGCCCGGCTGGTACCTCCCGCGGGCGGACTGGGCACCTAGCGCTCTCGAGCCCGCCGGCGGGTCGTCGTACTGCGAGTGGAAGGGCGTCGCGGCCTACCTGACCGTGGTGGGCGGGAACCGCCGGGCCGTCGGGGCGGCCTGGACCTACCCCGAGCCAGTCCCGGCGTACGCCCTGTTGCGGGACACGGTGGCGGTCTACCCGGCCGCGATGGACGGGTGCACGGTGGCCGGCGAGCCCGTGCGCGCCCAGGAGGGCCGCTTCTACGGCGGCTGGATCACCTCCGAGGTCGTCGGCCCGTTCAAGGGCGGCCCGGGCAGCGCGTCCTGGTGACGGCGTGGCGCCCGCCACACCGGGATGCCTGGCCGGCGGGATCATGTTGGTGCATGGTGACTACGGCCTGTTCCTGTCCAGAGGAGTGCTCGTGACCGTCCCGCAGCCGCCCGACCGCCCCGTGCGGGTCGCGATCGTCGGCGCCGGCCCGGCCGGTGTCTACGTGGCCGACGTCCTGATGAAGTCGAGCACGCCGGTGTCCATCGACCTGTACGAGCGCCAGCCCGCTCCGTACGGGCTGATCCGGTACGGCGTCGCGCCGGACCACCCGCGCATCAAGGGCATCATCAAGGCGCTGCGCCAGGTGCTGAGCAAGCCGGAGATCCGGCTGCTGGGCAACGTGGAGTACGGCGTGGACATCACGCTCGAGGACCTGCGCGAGCACTACGACGCGATCGTGTTCACGACCGGGGCCGAGAAGGACCGCGACCTGGACATCCCCGGCATCGACCTGCCGGGCAGCTTCGGCGGCGCCGACTTCGTCTCCTGGTTCGACGGGCACCCGGACGTGCCCCGCACCTGGCCGCTGGAGGCCGAGAGCATCGCGGTCATCGGGGCCGGCAACGTCGGGCTGGACGTGGCCCGGATGCTGTCCAAGACCGCGGACGAGCTGCTGGTGACCGAGATCCCCGACAACGTCTACCAGGGGCTCAAGGCGTCGCCCGTACGCGAGGTGCACGTGTTCGCCCGCCGCGGCCCGGCGCAGGCGAAGTTCACCCCGCTGGAGCTGCGCGAGGTCGACCACTCGCCCAACGTCGAGGTCCTGATGTCGCCCGAGGACTTCGAGCTCGACGGCGGCAGCGTCAGCTCGGTCAACAGCGACAACCAGACCAAGCTCGTGGTGCGCGAGCTGGAGCGCTACGCGATGCGCACGGCGGACTACCAGGAGCAGGCCGAGCAGGGGGAGGGCACCGGCGACGGGGCCCGGCCGCGCAAGCTCTGGCTGCACTTCTTCGAGAGCCCCGTCGAGGTGTACGGCGACGGCCGCGTCGAGGGGCTCCGCACCGAGCGCACCGAGCTGATCGGCGACGGCAACGTGAAGGGCACCGGGGAGATCCACGACTGGCCGGTCCAGGCCGTCTACCGGTGCGTCGGCTACCGCTCGACGCCCCTGCCCGGGCTGCCGTGGGACAGCAGCAACCACGTGGTGCCGCACGACGCCGGCCGGGTGCTCGGCCCGGACGGCGACCACCAGGCGGGGCTCTACGTCAACGGGTGGGTCAAGCGCGGGCCGGTGGGCCTGATCGGCCACACCAAGGGCGACGCGATCGAGACCGTCGGCAGCCTGCTCGCCGACCTGGAGCAGGGGACCCTGCCGCGGGCGGCCGTCCCCGACCCGGCCGCCGTGACCCGGCTGCTCGACGCCCGCGGCCTGCACTACACGACGTGGGAGGGCTGGGACCTGCTGGACGCGCACGAGCGCGCGCTCGGGGACGCGTACGGCCCGGTGGGGGAAAAGGCGCGTGAGCGCGTCAAGGTGGTGGACCGCGAGGTCATGATCGAGGTCAGCCGGGCGATCGCGCAGGCGCGCGCTGAGGGCGACGAGGCGGCCGAGGAGCGGGCGCTGCAGCGCTACGACGACGAGGCAGGGGCCTGATCCGGTCGTCCGGCGGGCCCTCGCCACGAGCACCCGCAGGCCGACCGCGCCCGCCCCAGCCCCGTGCTGCTGGCTATCCTGGGGCGGTCGCAGTGGCTGGGCGCAGAGCGGGCCGAGGAGGGCGTCGTCAACCGGGCGGTGACGCCCAGCAACCGGAGGGGCGAGGGTGCTGCCGAACCTGCTGGTGATCGGCGCGATGAAGGGTGGGACGACCAGCCTCTGGGAGTACCTGCGCCAGCACCCGCAGATCTACATGAGCCCGACGAAGGAGATCCACTTCTTCGACCGGGACGACCGGTGGGCGCGGGGCGCGGCCTGGTACGCGCCGCACTTCGCCGGCGCCACGCCGCAGCACGCGGTGGTCGGCGAGGCCACGCCGGCCTACACCCGGTTCCCGCTCTACCGCGACGTGCCGGCCCGGGCCGCGTCGCTGCTGCCCGACGCCAAGCTGGTCTACGTGCTGCGGGAGCCCATTGCCCGGGTCCGCTCGCACTACCTGCACCACCGCAGCCTGGGACTCGAGACGCTGCCCTTCGCCCAGGCCGTCGTGGAGCACAGCACCTACGTCGACACCAGCCGCTACGCCATGCAGATCGGCCAGTGGCTCAGGTTCTACGACCGCGACCAGCTCCTCGTCCTTACCTCCGAGCAGCTGCGGGCCGAGCACGCCACCACGATGCGGCGCGTCTACTCCTTTCTCGGGGTGGACCCGGACTTCCGGTCCACCGCCGAGGAGCTGCACCGCACCGAGGAGAAGTTCGTGCCGCGGCCGGCGGCCAACCGGCTGCGCTCCTCGAAGGCCGGCGAGCGGTTCGTCGAGAGCCTGCCGTCCTCGGTCGTGCCCGCCCTGCAGCGGGTCTGGTCGCTGACCCGGCACCGGCCCGACGTGGGCGGGGCCGACCTCGACGACCGGCTGCGCGCGGTGCTGACGGACCTGCTGCACGACGACGTACGGGAGCTGCGCGCCTACGTGGGCAGCGACGTCGACGGCTGGGGCCTGTGACCGCCCTGGCCGAAGCCGCTAGAGCGTGAGGCGCAGGCCCAGCAGGCTCCGGCTCCGCTGAGCCTCGAGCTCGGCGACCCGCGCGAGGGCCTGGGCGAGCTGGTCCTCCACCCGCTGCAGGCGCTCGGCGACCGAGGGACCGTCGGGGGCTGCGCGCGGGGCGGGTGGCGTACGGGTCGGGTCGGCGGCGTGCGCGGCCTCGTACGCCTCGAGCACCCAGCGCGGGAGCGGCCCGCGCTCGGCGCTGGTGAGCCCCTGCTTCCGCGCCCAGGTGCGGACATCGGACGGTGCTGCTGTCGTCACAGGAACTTCCCTACCAGATGCTCTCGATACGGGGGTGCGCCTCGAACGCGCCTGGCTCGCGCGGCGGTGCGACAGCCGCACATGGCCAGGCTCACAGGGTAGCCCGTCCGGCCGCTCCCGCAGACTGGGCCGATGTTCGTGGCGCGCACCGTCCTGCTGTTCCTGCTGGCTGCCGTGGCGGAGATCGGCGGGGCGTGGCTGATCTGGCAGGGGGTGCGCGAGGGCCGGGGCGCCGGCTACGTCGCGGCCGGCGCGCTCGCCCTGGTCGGGTACGGCTTCGTCGCGACGCTGCAGCCGGACGCGCACTTCGGGCGGGTGCTCGCGGCGTACGGCGGCGTGTTCGTGGCCGGCAGCCTCGCGTGGGCGGCGGTCGCCGACGGCTACCGGCCGGACCGGGCCGACCTGCTCGGAGCCGGCATCTGCCTGCTGGGCGTGGCGGTCATTATGTTCGGGCGCCGCGCCGCCTGACCGGGCCGGCTACCAGCCGGTGAGGTCGATCCAGGACTTGCCCGGGACCGTCCGCGCGTCGGCGAACGCCTCGGCCGCCCGCTCCGGGGTGAACCCCTCCTGCACCGCCAGCTCGGGCCGCAGGCCCCCGGCCACGGCCTGCGCGGTGTCGGCGAAGTCCTGCGGGTGGTCGTAGATGATCGACCCGACGAGGGTGAGCCCCCGGCGTACGACGTCGGAGGTGGACAGCTGCACGGGCTCGTGGGTGAGGCCGATGAGCACGACCGTGCCGGTGGAGGCGACCGCCCGCAGCGCGGTGGCGAAGGCGGCCGGCGCGCCGGCGGTGTCTTCCTGATACCGCCCGGTAGCTTCGCCGGTTCCTTGACATCCTTCTGCAACCGGTTACACGATGGCCGCACCAGGGAGAGGAGCACGATGACGACCATCGCGGACGTCGCCCGGAAGGCGGGCGTGTCCAAGGCGACGGCGTCGCGGGCCTTCTCCCGGCCGGAGGCGGTGCGTGCCGACACCCGCGAGCGGGTGCTCGCGGTGGCCCGCGACCTGGCGTACACGCCCAGCCCGGTCGCGCGCTCGCTGTCGACCGGTCGTACCGGCAACCTGGGGCTGTTCGTGCCCGACATCAGCAACCCGTTCTTCGGGCCGCTCATGAAGGCCGTCCAGAGCGAGGCGAAGGCGCGCGGGTTCGCGCTGTTCGTGGCCGACAGCGACGAGCACACCGAGGACGAGGAGGGGCTGGTACGGGCGATCGCCGCCCAGGTCGACGGACTCGTGCTCGCCTCCCCGCGGATGTCCGACGACCAGCTGCGGTCCCTCCACGCCCAGGTCCCGCTGGTGGTGATCAACCGGTCGACCGTCGGCGTCCCCGGCGTCCTGGTGGACTCCGCGCAGGGCATGACGCAGGCGGTGGAGCACCTGGTCGCCCTCGGCCACCGCCGGGCGACCTACCTCGCCGGGCCCGCCGACAGCTTCTCCGCGACGGAGCGCCGCGCGAGCCTGACGGCGGCCGCGGCCCGGCACGGGCTGGAGGTCGTCGAGCTCGGGCCGGTGGAGCCGAGGTTCTCCGCCGGCGTCCGAGGGGCGGACCTGGCGCTGGCGACCGGGGCGACCGCGGTGCTCGCGTACAACGACCTGGTGGCCCTCGGGCTGATGCAGCAGCTGGTCGCCCGGGGCCTGCGGGTGGGGCCGGACGTGTCGGTGGTCGGGTTCGACGACATCTGGCTCGCGCCCATGACCACACCCCCGCTCACGACCGTCTGCGCGCCAGGCGCCGCCGCCGGGACCGCCGCGGTGCGGCTGCTCACCGATCCCTCGGGCGCGGGGCGGTCCCCGGGCAGCATCCGGCTGCCCACCGAGCTCGTGGTCCGACAGTCGACCGGGCCCGCCCCCCGGCGCTGAGACCCGCCCTCTTCGACGCAAGGGAGAAACATGCCTGTCACCGCTCAGGACTGGCGGGTCACCGCTCAGCAGGAGGTCACCCGGTCGCTCGCCCACGTGGAACGCGCGACCGACGCGGGCGACCTCGACAACATCGACGTGCTGCGCGAGTGCTGGGCCGCCTACCAGGCCGCAGGCGCCGCGGTGGGCTCCTGGGCCCAGGGCATGGCGGTCAGCGGGCGCTCCTGGTCCGAGATCGGCGCCGCGCTCGACCTGCCCGAGCACGACGTGGTCGGCGCTCTGCAGCCCCTGGTCGCGCGCGGCTGGGCGACCCTGGTCGAGCGCCTGCCGTCGGCGACGCAGACCGACGACCCCCCGCCGGCCGCGGAGCGCCGCGCGCTGCCGTGGGTGACCCGCGGACCGGCCGCGCCGCTGCGCGAGCTCGAGGGCGACCTGGCCGAGCGGGTGGCGGGCCTCGGCGCCCGGCAGGTCAACCTCTACCGGTCGCTGGCGCACACGCCCGAGCTGCTCGACGCGTGGATCGACTGGGCCTGGGCGCTGCGCGCGAAGTGCACGACCTCCCGCGCGTTGCGCGAGCTCATGATCTTGCGCACGGCCGTGGTGATGCGGTCGGAGTACGAGTGGCACCAGCACGTCGCCATGGCCGCGGACGCCGGCGTACCGCCGGACAAGGTGGCTGCGATCGCCGCCTGGCAGAGCTCGCAGCTATACGACGCATCGGAGCGG
>DASTLY010000091.1:0-6143 GCA_035714445.1 Mycobacteriales bacterium | reverse complement strand
CGGCCCGAGACCGACTTCATCGCCTTGATCTGCGCGGAACCGCCGACCCGGGACACCGAGATGCCGACGTTGATGGCCGGCCGGACACCGGAGTTGAACAGGTCCGTCTCGAGGAAGATCTGGCCGTCGGTGATCGAGATGACATTGGTCGGGATGAAGGCCGAGACGTCGTTGCCCTTGGTCTCGATCAGCGGCAGGCCGGTCATCGAGCCGCCGCCCAGCTCGTCGGAGAGCTTCGCGCAGCGCTCGAGCAGCCGCGAGTGCAGGTAGAAGACGTCACCGGGGTAGGCCTCGCGGCCCGGCGGGCGCCGCAGCAGCAGCGAGATGGCGCGGTAGGCGTCGGCCTGCTTGGACAGGTCGTCGAAGACGATCAGCACGTGCTGGCCCTGGTACATCCAGTGCTGGCCGATGCTGGACCCGGTGTAGGGGGCGAGGTACTTCTCACCCGCCGGGTTGGAGGCGGGGGCCGCGACGATGGTGGTGTACTCCAGCGCCCCGGTCTCGGCGAGGGTGTCGACCGTCGAGGCGATCGTGGACGCCTTCTGGCCGATGGCGACGTAGATGCACTTGACCTGCTTCTTCGGGTCGCCGCTCTTCCAGTTGTCCCGCTGGTTGATGATGGCGTCGAGGGCCACCGCGCTCTTGCCGGTCTGGCGGTCACCGATGATCAGCTGGCGCTGGCCGCGACCGATGGCGGTCATGGCGTCGACCGCCTTGATGCCGGTCTGCAGCGGCTCGCCCACCGGCTGGCGCTGCACCACCGTGGGCGCCTGCAGCTCCAGGATGCGACGGCCCTCGGCGACGATCTCGCCCTTGCCGTCGATCGGCTTGCCCAGCGCGTCCACGACGCGACCGAGGAAGCCGTCGCCGACCGGGACCGACAGCACCTCCTTGGTGCGCCGGACGGCCTGGCCCTCCTCGATCAGGCTCGGGTCGCCCAGGATGACGCAGCCCACCTCGCGGGCGTCGAGGTTGAGGGCGAGCCCGAGGGCGCCGCCCTCGAACTCGAGCAGCTCGTTGGCCATCGTGGAGTAGAGGCCCTCGACGCGGGCGATGCCGTCGCCGACCTCGGTGACGGTGCCCACCTCCTCGCGGGTGGTCTCGGCGGTGTACGACGTGACGTACTGCTCGATCGCGGACCGGACGTCCTCCGGGCGGATGCTGAGCTCCGTCATCTGCGTTCCCTGCTTTCCTGGGTCTGTCGTGGTCAACGGTCGGTACGAAGGGTGTGCCCAGCAGACGCGTGGTCAGCGGGCAGGGGGCTCACCGGGCACGGACTCAGTGGCTCAGGCGCCGGCGGACGTCGTCGAGCCGGCGGACGACGGTGCCGTCGAGCACCTCGTCGCCGACCCGCACCTGGACGCCACCGAGCACGTCCGGGTCGATGTCTACCTGCAGCTGGACCTGCCGGCCGTAGATGCGGGCCAGCACGGCCTGCAGCCGCTCGGTCTGCTGCGCCGTCAGCGGGGCGGCGGCCCGCACCTGCGCGACGAGCCGCTGCCGGCGGGCTGCCGCCAGGCGGCCCAGCTCGTCGAGGACGGTCTCGAGCGAGCGCCCGCGGGGCCGCGTGACCGCGACCTCCACGAGGCGGACGGTCGCCGGCCGGGCCCGCTCCCCGAGCAGCGACTGCAGCAGCCCGGTCTTGCGGGCGTCGGGCAGGCCGGGGTCGGTCAGGGCCGCCCGCAGCTGCGGCTCACGCTCGAGCAGCCGCGCGAAGCGGAACAGCTCGTCCTCGACGTCGTCGAGCGCCCCGTCCGCCTCGGCGGCGACCAGCGCCGCCTGGGCGGCCAGGGTCTCGACGGCCTCGCGCAGGTCGGCCGGGCTGTGCCAGGGCGACACCGCCAGCCCGGACAGGACCTGCAGCGGGAGCGCCGCGAGCTGGCGCCCGAACAGGCCCTGCACCAGGGCGCGACGGCTGTCGGGGCTGGACGCCGGGTCGGTGAGCGCCCGGCGCAGCGACGGCTCGCGGTCGAGCAGGCCGGCGACGGCGTACAGGCCCTCGCTGACCTCGTTCGCCCCGGCGCCGCCGCCCGACAGCGACCCGACCTCGTCCTCGAACCGCGACAGCGCCGCCCGCATCGACTCCCGGCTGGCACCGTCCATCAGACGGTCGTCCGGGCGGTGGGCTCTCGGCCCGCGGTGCCCTCGAGCTCGGCGAGATAGCGCTCGACGGTGCCGTTGCGGCGGGCGTCGTCCTGCAGCGACTCCCCGACGACCCGCGACGCGAGGTCGACGGCGAGCGTGCCGACCTCCCGGCGCAGCTCGGCCAGCGCCTGCTGGCGCTCGGAGGCGATCTGCGCGGTGGCCGACTCGAGGATCCGCTGGGCCTCGGCGCGGGCCTCGACCCGCGCCTCCTCCACGATCTCGGCGCGCTGGCTCTGCGCCTCGGTGCGGATCCGGCCGGCCTCGCCGCGCGCGTCGGCCAGCTGCGCCTGGTAGCGCTCGAGCAGCACCTTGGCCTCGGCGCGGTCGGCCGCGGCCTTCTCGATGGAGCCCTCGATGGCGTCCGAGCGCTCCCGGAAGACCCGCTCGAAGACCGGGAAGACCTTGGCGCGCAGGAACAGGAACAGCAGCGTGAACGCGACCAGCCCGACGATGAGCTCGGACAGGTGCGGCACGAGCGGGCTCGGCTCCCCGCTCTCGGAGGCGAGCAGGACACCCAGTGTGGTGGTCACGACTAGCCGAGCGCGAAGGCGAGGCCGATGCCGATGATGGCAAGCGCCTCGGCGAGGGCGAAGCCGAGGATCGCGATGCTCTGCAGCACGCCTCGGGCCTCAGGCTGGCGAGCCACACCGCTGATGTACGCAGCGAAGATCAGCCCGATGCCGATGCCCGGGCCGATCGCGGCCAGGCCATAGCCGATCATGTTGAGGCTGCCGTTGACCGTGCCTTCCATGGACGTTCCTTTCCAGAGGTGATGACGCGCCGGGACGGCGCGTCAGTGCTCGTCGGCGAGCGCGCCGCCGATGTAGAGGGCAGACAGGAGCGTGAACACGTAGGCCTGGAGCAGCTGCACGAAGCCCTCGAAGAACGTGAGGATGAGGCTACCGAACAGGCTGACGGAGCCGGCGAGGATGCCGACCACGCCGCCCTTGTCGAACACGAGGTACTCGCCGCCCAGGATGAACAGCAGCAGGACGAGGTGCCCGGCGAACATGTTGAACGTCAGACGCAGGCAGAGCGTCACCGGCCGGACGATGATGGTCGAGAAGAACTCGATCGGGGCGAGCAGGATGTAGACCGGCCAGGGGATCCCGGCCGGGAACATCATCGCCTTGAAGTAGCCGCCGGCGCCCATCCGCTTGATGCCGATGTAGTTGAAGATCACGCAGGAGATCACCGCCAGGAACAGCGGGATGGCGATGCGCGAGGTGGCCGGGAACTGCAGCAGGGGCACGATGCCGGAGATGTTGAGCACGGCGATGAAGAAGAACAGCGTCGCCAGGTAGGGGACGTAGCGCATCCCCTCCTTGCCGATGGCGTCCAACGCGATCGAGTTGCGCACGAAGCCGTACGCCGACTCGCCGGCGAACTGCAGCTTGCCCGGCACCCGGGCGGCACGGCGGCTGGCCAGGTAGAAGAAGACGGCGACGAGCAGGCTGCCGAGCACGATGATGAGCATCGGCTTGGTGAAGAAGGTGCCCTCACCGAACAGGCCGGGGTACTCGAAATCGCGCGGGCCGGGACTCTGGAAGCCGTCCTCGGTGACGGCCAGGACGTGGTCCACGTGTTCCTTCCTCATCGCTGCGGTTCAGGGGTCGTGCCGTGCGCCCGGTCAGGCCCTACCGTAGCGAAACCACACGAGGTACAGCCCCGCGGACATGCCCAGCAGCAGCCCGATCATCACCGGCAGCCGGCTGTCGAGAGCGGCACCGACCAGGGCGCCGACCCCGCCCCAGACGCAGACGCCGGAGATGACCAGACCGAAGGCGCCCCAGGCGTCCTGCTCGTGGGCCCGGCCGGTCCTGTCGGTCGGGCCGACCTGCCGGTGGCGCGGCGGGGGGGCCTGTCCGGGCGTCTCGGCGGGCGTCTCGGGAGGCATGGTGCGGGCAGCGTACTAGGTGCCCCCGAAGGCTCTGAGCAGCAGTACCTGCGCGTTGACCCGCACCAGGGCGCAGACGATCAGGCTGACCCCGACGGCCTGCTGGTCGACCAGCCCGGCCTGCGCTGCGAGCAGGAGCACGAACAGGGTGGCGGCGAGCCGCAGGACGTAGTTGACGAGCAGCACCGCCAGCCCGCCGTCGAGCAGCCAGGGCAACGCCCCGGCGCTGAAGAACGCCAGCACCACCAGGCCGGCGGCCAGTCCCGCGCCGATGCCCGGCAGGCCGACCTGCAGCCCGGCCACGACGGCGCAGCCGGCGCCGGCCAGCAGGGGTGAGGCAGGGACCAGCCATGCGTGGCGGGACGGCGGGCGGGGCGGCCCGGCCCGCTCGAGCCACGACCGCCCGTCCTCGTTGCGCCCGTCCTCGTCGCCCCCGTCGCCCTCGTCGCCGTCGTCGCCGCCATGGCCTCGGGGGTCAGCCACGGGCCCGCGCCCGCATCCGCGGCACGAGGCCCACCGCGACGCCCAGCAGACCGAGGGCGGCCACGGCCGACAGCACCTTGCCCGGCCCGGTGCTGACGCTGGCGGCCACCGCTCCGAAACCCAGCAGGGCCGTCCAGAAGTACATGATCAGCACCGCCCGGGTGTGGCTGTGCCCGATCTCGAGCAGCCGGTGGTGCAGGTGCGCCTTGTCCGGCGCGAACGGGGACCGGCCCGATCGGGTGCGACGCACGACGGCCAGCAGCAGGTCGACGAAGGGCACCGCGAGCACGGCGAACGGCAGCAGCAGGACCAGCAGCGCCGGGAAGGTCGTCGCGGCCGGCAGCGTGGAGTAGTTGTACTGGCCGGTGATGCTGGTGACCGCGCCGGACAGCATCAGGCCGATCAGCATCGAGCCGCTGTCGCCCATGAACAGCCGCGCGGGGCTGAAGTTGTGCGGCAGGAAGCCCAGGCAGGCGCCGGCCAGCACGGCCGCGATGAGGGTGGGCGAGCTGATCCGGTCGAGCAGGATGCCGGAGGTGACCTGGCCGGTGGACAGCGTGTAGGAGAACGCGAAGAACGCGAGGGCGGCAATCGCGCCGACGCCCGCCGCCAGGCCGTCCAGCCCGTCGATGAAGTTGATCGCGTTGACGGTGAGCAGGGTGATCAGCACGGTCAGCGGGACGCCCTCGGCGCCCAGCGAGACGGCCCCGACGCCCGGCACCGTCAGCGTCAGCATCTGCAGGCCGATCAGGATCATCACCCCGGCCGCCACGACCTGCCCGGCCAGCTTGGTCAGCGCGTCCAGGCCCCAGATGTCGTCGACCAGGCCGAGCAGCACGATCACCCCGCCGGCGACGAGCACGGCCTGCACGTCGGAGTACGTGAAGACGTTGCGCAGCGCCGGCAGCTGGTGGGCGACGAGCAGACCGGCGGCGACCCCGCCGTACATCGCCAGGCCACCGAGCCGCGGCGTCGGGATGGCGTGCACGTCACGGTCGCGCGGCTCGGCCATGGCGCCGACCCGGACGGCGACGCGGCGCGCGATCGGCGTCAGCAGGTAGGTGACCGCGGCGGCGACGAGCAGGACGAGCAGGTACTCCCGCACGGCCCGACCCTAGCCGGGGGTGCCGGCACTCCGGGGGTAGGCCGGGTGGGCCGAGACCAGCGCCTGCACGCCCGCCCGCACGTCGGCGGCCGCGGAGCCGTCCTCGTCGCGCACCGCCCGCGCGATCAGCCCGGCGACCTCCTTCATGTCGCCGTCGGTCATGCCCTGCGTGGTGACGCTGGGGGTGCCCACCCGGATGCCGCTGGCGACCGAGGCCGGCTGGGGGTCGTACGGGATGGCGTTCTTGTTGAGCACGATGCCGGCCCGGTCGCAGCGGGCCTCCGCGTCGCGCCCGGTCACGCCGATGCCCTGCAGGTCCAGCAGCGCCAGGTGGGTGTCGGTGCCGCCGGTGACCGGCCGCATCCCCTCCGCCCCGAGCGCCTCGGTGAGGACCTGGGCGTTGGCGATCACCTGCCGGGTGTACGCGGCGTACTCCGGCGTCGACGCCTCCTTCAGCGCGACGGCCTTGGCGGCGACGCCCTGCATGAGCGGGCCGCCCTGCATCATCGGGAA
>DASTLY010000090.1:0-23255 GCA_035714445.1 Mycobacteriales bacterium | reverse complement strand
GCTGGCCGGCGCCGGCTACGCCGACCGGTGCGACGACCCCGAACCGGCCGACGACCGGGACCCGCTCCGGCGACGCCTCACCTGGACCGACACCACCTGGACCCTCGACCTCGCCGACACCCAGGCTTGGCAGGACATCCCGCACAGCGCGGACCGTCAGGCATGAGAACGCCTGGCTGACGCAACGGGTGTCGGCGTGGCAGTGCACGAGCCGCCGCTGGCCGTCCTCCAGCCGGAACCCCGGTGGCCTCGACGTGCGCCGTGCTGGCCGGGTCGACGGCGGCCGCCCCGCGAGCTGGGTGTCGCGTACCGCCGCCACAGCGCGCAGCTCCACCTGGTCGCCGTGCCGACCGCAGCGCGGCGGCCAAGGCGCCTGGCCGCCCACCCGCGCGTCGACCGGTGCCAGCGTCGTCAGCGCTGCGCTTCGTACATCAGCTCGAGGTTGGCCTGCTCCGCCCGGTCAGCACGCCGGGAGTAGAACCGCCACTGCACCGGAACGGACAGCAGGAGCACGCCCACGAGAAGGCTGGTGCCTGCGCCCAGCCAGCGCAACGCGGTCGGGGTGCCGGGATCAAGCACGCGGATGGCTGCGGCCGAGAACTGCAGCAGTGCGACGACCGGCCAGGCGAAGCGCGACGGGCCATCGACCATCCGTCTGCCGTAGACCCGGACGTAGCGGGCCCGTGCGACAGCGGCGGGAGCCAGGTGCGGCGCAGCCACCGCGCGCCCCTTCTGCACCGCCTGCAGCACTTTCCAGCGGTCCGACCAGGTCAGGGCGACCGTTGCCGCACGTAGCCGCTCCCGCTCCGGCGACGACCCGATCCGGCTTCTGAGGGCGAGGGCCGCAGCGATGGCTGCCAGGGCCAGGAGGAGGCTGAGAACGCCGACCAGCACGGGCGTGCCAGTGCCCACGCGCGCCTCCTTCGCTCACCCCGTGGCTCGGACGTCTGCTCGAAAGAGGCACCTCACGCGAGGCTAGGCCGCACCAGGGCCACCGTCAGGCGCGCGATCGAGGGCGCCCGCTGCAACCGACACCACCTGGACCTCGGTCTCGCCGACGGACGGTCCTGCCTGCAGCCACGCCTGGCAGGACTGCGCTGGCGGCGCCCTCGGCGTCCCAGCGGGGTCCGCCCTGCCGCGCCCGTCGACCGCGCCCTGACCGCGCGAGCTCCGATGCGGGTGCCGTCAGACCGGTTGGCCGCCTGTCCCGGCCAGCGCCGGTCCCCAGTCCGTGCTCACGGCTCGTGGCACGTCGTCCGCAGGCATCGGCCGACCCAGCAGGTAGCCCTGCGCGAAGTCACTGCCCAGGGAACGCAGGTAGGCCAGCTGCTCAGGGGTCTCGACGCCCTCCGCGACCGTACACATGCCCAGGTCGTGGGCGAGCTGAACGGTCGCGCCGACCACCGCGACGTCCTTCGGGTTGGACGGCAGTCCCGCGACGAACATCCGGTCGATCTTCAGGATTGCGGCCGGCAGGTCCCGGACGTAGGCCAGCGAGGAGAAGCCGGTCCCGAAGTCGTCGATGGCGATGCGGACGTCGGCCGCGTCGAGCTGGGACAGGGCGGCCAGAGCGAGCCGGGGGTGCTCCATCATCTGCGACTCGGTGATCTCCAGGCAGAGCCGGTGCGGCGCGATACCGAGCTCCACGAGCAGGGCGAGCACCTCCTCCGCGAATCCCGGGCGCACCAGCTGCTGCACCGACACGTTGACGGCCATGCTGAGCCGTCGGTCCGACCAGGCCTGCAGCTGCCGCAGCGCCTGGCACAGCACCTCGTGGCCGAGCCCGTCGATGAGCCCGGTCTGCTCCGCCAGGGCGATGAACTGGTCGGGCGCCAGCAGGCCCCGCGTCGGGTGCTGCCAGCGGGCGAGGGCCTCGAACCCTTCCAGGACCGGGGCACCCTCGACCGTGAGATCGACGATCGGCTGATAGTGAGCAGTGATCTGGCCGAGCGACAGCGCCTCGCGCAGCTCCTCCGAGGCCAGCTGCTGCCTGCTGGCAGCCGTGCCGGACGTCGGGTCGTACACCGCAACCTGGTTCCGGCCACTCCTTTTCGCGTGGTAGAGGGCGGCGTCGGCCTCGCGCAGGAGCTCGCCCGGCTGCGAGCCCGGCGTTGCGACCGCCACTCCTACGCTGCACGTCAGCGAGCGCCACACCCGCTCGGCCAGCGTGAAGGAGCGGTGGAAGCACTCCACGACCCGCTGGGCGACGGCAGCCGCCTCGAGCCCGCTGGTGCCGGGCAGGAGGACGACGAACTCGTCGCCACCCATGCGCGCGACGGTGTCCTGCGGCCGGACGATACCGCTGAGGCGGTGGGCCACCTGCCTGAGCAGCTCGTCCCCGACGGCGTGGCCCTGCAGGTCGTTGACGCCCTTGAAGCCGTCAAGGTCGACGAAGAGCAGCGCCACCGGAGGCGCTTCGGTGCGCTCGACCGACGACTGAGGGTGGAGCTGCTCGTCGAGCCGGTCCTGGAGCAGCGCCCGGTTCGGCAACCCGGTGAGCGGGTCGTGAAGGGCCAGGCGGACCAGCCGGTTCTGGGCGCGGTGCAGCAGGACCTCCGGCATCGCCTGGGCCAGTTCGAAGGCCACCGCGAGCTCCCGGGCCCGCCACGGCAGGCTGCGTCCGCTCACCTGCTCCCGCCACTCCGCGAACGACGTGCGTGGACTCAGTCCGTGCTGATCCTCGGTGCTCGGCACAGCCGTGCCGTCCGGCGTCACGGCCTCTGCGCGCCCTGCCCACCGGACGGTCTGGGTCCGCTCACCGCGCAACCACAGGACGAAGCCCTGGACCCGGCCCGGCAGTGGCAAGAACAGCGTCCCGGTCGCTGCGGCCGCCGCCTGTCGCTCTGAATCCGTCTCCAGACCCGTGATGCGCGGCAGTACGTCGGTGGCCAGCGGGTTGAGACCGGCACCCGCGAGCCCGGCGAGGTGCGGCACGAGCAGGTCGATCAGCCCAGCGGCGGGCACGGTTCCCATCGCGACCCTGAGCCCGTCGATCTCGACGACCGCGCCGTCCGCTGCCGTCATGGCGAGGACCGCACTCGCGGCTGCGGCAGCGCCTGCCGCGGGGTTCTCGCTGGCGGCCATCGCCGTGACGACCTGGGCGGCCATCCGCCCGAGGTCCCGCACGTGCTCGTGGTTCCTGGTCGACTCGGCGGTCTTGAGGCGGACCGACACTTGCTGACCGAGCGCCTCGCACGCCAGCCGCTGCACGTGGCCGAGCGCCTTCGGACTGTTGTGGTGGCAGGCGATCAGCCCCCACAGCTGGTTGTCCACGATGAGCGAGATGGTCATCGTCGCCGCGACGCCCATGTTGTGCAGGTACTGCAGGTGCACCGGCGACACACTGCGGAAGACGGACATGCTGAGGTCGAGCTGGTCCACAGGGACGCTGCCGGCCTGCGCCAGGATCGGCACCGGCACGTAGTTCACGTCGACGATGAGCCGGATCCAGTTGCTCAGGTAGAGAGCGCGGGCCTGGCGGGGGATGTCGCCGGCCGGGTAGTGCAGGCCCAGGAACGCCTCGGCGTCCTCGTGACGGGCCTCCGCGATCACGTGGCCGTGGGCGTCCGGTTCGAACCGGTAGATCATGACCCGGTCGTAGCCGGTGAGCTCGCGGACGTCGACAGCAGCCAGCTGGCAGATGCCCTCGACGTCATCCAGCAGGTTGAGCTCCTTCACCGACGTGCGTTGCCGTCGGAAGAGCTGGGCCGTGCCCGGCGCGTCCTCGTCGCCGCCCTCTTCGAGCTCGACGAGCAGCAGGGGCCCGCGCCGGTGCGCCACCATGTCGTACGCCCTTGTCGCTGCCGGCCGGCACCCGGCTCCGGCCCGGACCGGCAGCTCGACGCGAACGGGCAGGTTGTCGTGGGGGTTCCCGGTCGGGTGGTTCGCAAGCAGGGTCCCCGCTGCCTCCGCTCCGAGGACGACGTCCAGGGGTGCCCCCAGCAGCCCACCGAGGCCACCGGCCGGATCGAGCCCGACAAGCCGGGCGGCGTTGCGGCTTGCCGCCGTGACCACGTGGGACGTGGCGTCCACCACGAGCAGGACCCCGTGCGGCTGCACGGCGCCGGACAGGTGGATCGGCTCGCGGTCGCAGGCGTTGCGGAGGCCGAGGGCCGCGAGGCCGTCAGGAGACAGCTCGTTCAGCGTCACACCGACAACCCGGAGCCGACGCGGTCGAGCCCGGGCGGCCCTTCCTCCGGGCCGGTCGTGCAGAGGGCCCGGGTGGTCACAGCTCCGACCCAGCCGAAGGTCCAGCGCGCGGCGGCCCCGGCAGCCTGGAGGTCGACCGGAGTGAGCCCCAGCGCGTCGAGCCGGCGCCGGAAGGCGACCCACTCGCGGCCGGGGTCGGTTCCCTGCGACGTGAGGAACGACGTCGCGCGCCCGGGTGGCAACCGCAGACCCGCACGCAGCTGCGGGGCGATCATGGTCCCCCCCAGCCGCGAGCCCCGGAGGACGTACGCCACGCCCCAGGCGCTCGCCGGCCGGGCGAGCAGGCCGACGAGGTCAGCCGCGGCGACACGTCCGGGAGCAGACCCGGCGTTGCCCTGCTCACCGGTGCGGCCCGGCGATGGTGCCGGCTGGGCGCCGGTGAGGTCGTCCAGGTCTGACCGCAGCCAGGCCACCGACTGTGCCGCCGGCAGGAGCAGCTCGGCACGGGCCTCGCCACCGGCGTCCGGCGCTGACGCCGCGCCCAGGACCGCGTGCCAGACGGTCATCCAGCCACGCAGCAGCCTGGCAAGGTCCGCCGGCTGCTCGAGTCGCCGCAGGTCGAGCCCGCCCTCGGCGTCCGCGTGGGCCTGACGGGTGTGGTATCGCAGCCAGGCGGCGGCTGATGGAGCGCTGGCCCGGTGCCCCGAGCACGGAGACGCCTTCCGGGCGGAACCTGCGGTCGTCAGCACTGCTTCTCCAGGGGTCGGTGTCGTTGCTCAGCCTTCGGCAGAGCCGGGCTCCACCTCAAGAGGTCTCGCCGCGGTCGCCGCCGGCTGGACGTTCACCCGGGCTCGACGGGGTGCGAGGTAGACGCGCGCCGTACACACCTGCCTGGCGTGGAGTCGACCTGGGCGCTCGAGCCACCGCCCTTGCAGACGGTCACGCTTGTGGTCACTACGGCAGTCGGTGGCTCCGTAGCGCCGCCGACCACAGCCCGGCCGTGTCGTCGTCGAACGCCACCAGCAGGCACCGCTCGACCTGCGTCGCCGCCGAGCGCAGCGCCGCGACGGACACCCGCGCCGCGTCCTCCCGTGGGTAGCCGTAGACGCCGGTGGAGATCGCCGGGAACGCCACCGAGCGGGCGCCGACCTCGTCGCAGCGGGCCAGCGAGGCGGTGTACGCGGACGCCAGCAGCGCGGCGTCGGACGGCCCGCGGTAGACCGGCCCGACGGCGTGGACGACCCAGCGGACCGGCGCCAGCGCGAACGCCGGCGTGACGACGGCGGAGCCCGGCGGGCAGGGCGCGAGGGCCAGGGATGCGCGCACCAGGGCCGGCCCGGCCGCCCGGTGCACGGCGCCGTCCACCCCGCCGCCACCGCGCAGCGCGGAGTTGGCGGCCGTCACGACCGCGTCCACGTCCTGCCGGGTGATGTCCCCGGTCACCACCTCGATCTGCACGCCGACCAGCGTGGCACGCCGTACCGTCGAGCCGGATGGACACCGACCCGACCCGCTTCCTGCCGCTGGCGTTCGCGGCGGCCGGCGTGCTGTTCGTCCTGTTCGGGGTGTCGCAGGCGGTGCTGTCCCGCCGGTTCGCGGCGACGGCCGAGCGGGTGCCCGGCACGGTGACCGCGCTGCAGTACCGCAGCTCGGGCGACGGGGGCGTCTACTACCCGGTGCTGCGCTTCCGGACGCTGGACGGCCGCGACATCGACACCGTCGCGATGTACGGCCGCAGCCCGGCGCCGGCGCGCACGGGCGACCGGGTGGACGTGCTGTACGACCCGGCCGACCCGAGCCGGGCCTTGCTGCCCCGGGCCGGCGGGGTGCTGCTCCCGCTCGCCTTCGTCGTGCTGGGGCTGATCGCGCTCGGCGTCGGCACGGGGTTGGTCGAGCTGCCCTTTGCGTGAGCACGGCTCGCTAACGTTGCCGGCGTGACCGCGACCGATCTCGACGCCTGGCGGGCGCTGCCCGCCGCCCAGCAGCCGGCCTGGCCCGACCGGGCCGTCCTCGACCAGGTGTTCAGCACCCTGTCCGAGGTGCCGCCGCTGGTGCAGCCCAAGGAGTGCGACGTCCTGCGCGAGCGGCTCGCGGCCGTCGCCCGCGGGGAGGCGTTCCTGCTGCAGGGCGGCGACTGCGCGGAGACGTTCGCCGCCAACACCGCGGAGGGCATCCGCGGCAAGGTCCGCACCCTGCTGCAGATGGCCGTCGTCCTGACGTACGGCGCGAGCGTGCCGGTCGTCAAGGTCGGCCGGCTCGCCGGGCAGTACGCCAAGCCGCGCAGCGCCGACCTCGAGGCGGACGGCCGCCCGTCCTACCGCGGCGACGCCGTCAACGACCTGCACGGCGACCGCACCCCCGACCCGCAGCGGCTGATCCGGGCCTACGCCAACAGCGCCGCGACGATGAACTTCATGCGGGCGATGGCGACCGACGGCAGCGCCGACCTCGCCGCCGTGCACGACTGGAACACCGCGTTCGTCGCGAGCAGCCCCGCCGGCGGGCGCTACGAGGCGATCGCGCGCGACATCGACCGGGCGCTGGGCTTCATGCGCGCCTGCGGGCTCGACCTCGAGCGGATGAGCGAGACGCACGGCGTCGAGCTCTACTCCAGCCACGAGGCGCTGCTGCTGGAGTACGAGCGGGCGCTGACCCGGCACGACGAGCGCACCGGCCGGCCGTACGGGCTGTCGGCGCACCTGCTGTGGGTGGGGGAGCGCACCCGCGACCTGCACGGCGCGCACGTCGACCTGCTGGCCCGGCTGGCCAACCCGATCGGCGTCAAGGTCGGCCCGTCCGCGAGCCCGGCGGACGTGGTCGCGCTGTGCGAGCGGCTCGACCCCCGGCGCGAGCCTGGTCGGCTCACCGTCATCAGCCGGATGGGCGCCCGCCGGGTCCGCGACGTGCTGCCGGGCCTGGTGGCCGCGGTCGAGGACGCCCGTGGGCCGGCGACCGTGGTCTGGCACTGCGACCCGATGCACGGCAACACCCGGGAGAGCAGCAACGGCTACAAGACGCGGCACTTCGACGACGTCATGGACGAGGTCCGCGGCTTCTTCGAGGTGCACGCCGCGCTCGGCACGCACCCCGGCGGCGTGCACGTCGAGCTCACCGGCGACAACGTCACCGAGTGCCTCGGCGGGGCGTACGACCTCACCGACGCCGACCTCGCGGGCCGCTATGAGACGGCCTGCGACCCGCGGCTCAACGACGGGCAGTCTCTCGAGCTGGCCTTCCTGGTCGCGGAGATGCTCCAGCAACGTAGGAGCTAGAACCAGCCGCCGGGCGGCAGCAGCTCGCCCGCGTCGACCGGCACCGGGAGCACGTTGCCGGGCGGGGCGACCGGGCAGGCCCAGGCCGGGTCGTACGCGCACGACGGGTGGTAGGCCAGGTTGAGGTCGACGACGAGCGTGCCGCGGCCGGTCGCCGGGTCGACGTCGCCGCCGGGGTCGGCCCCCTTGACGGTGTCGATGAGGTAGCGGCCGCCGCCGTACGTCGTGCGTCCGGCGCTCGCGTCCTTCACCGGCACGAACAGCCCGCCGCCGTACGAGCCCAGCCACCAGACGTCCAGCGTGCCGACGGGCAGCCGCAGGACGCCGATGCGGTCGAACGGCGCCACCCCGTCGGTGCCGGTCGCCACGTCCAGGTGCGTGGCGGCGACGTCCGGGTCGAGCTCGACCTCGAAGCGCAGCAGGGGGTCGTACGGGGCGAAGGGCAGGCGGCTGCCGGGCGGCACCGCGGAGTCCGGGTGCGTCGCGAACAGCTCGCCGCGCTGCTCGCACCACGCCTGCCAGCCCTGCTCGGGGGACGCCGCGGCCCGATAGGCCACGTAGGCCGCAGCGGTGCGGCGCCGCCAGTCGAGCAGCGTCAGGCTCACGGCTGCGGCCGGGTCGGGGGCGGCTGCACGGTGTAGGGCGCGCGGGCGGCGTAGCCGTCCTGGGTCGCCTGCACCTGGTAGGCCCCCGGCGCGGCGCCTGCCGGCCCGGCCGCGAGGCTGGCCTGGAAGCGGCCGGCGGGCCCGACGGCGACGGTCGCGCGGATGCCCGTGGGCTCCCCGGCGGGGTCGAGCAGGACGAGCGTGACGGCGGCGCCGGCGGCCCAGCCCGCGCCGTTGACGCGGATCGGGGAGCCCGCCGGGCCGGCCGCCGGGCTGAGCACGAAAGAGCCCGTCGGGGCGGCGGGGGTCGACGGCGGCGGGCTCGGGGGTGGCGCCGCCGGGGTCGGGGTCGGTGCCGGGGGCGTCGTCGGGGTCGGCGGGTAGGTGAACACGAGGGTCGAGGGGGCGGGGTCCGGGGGCCGCGGGACGTCGCCGGGCAGCGGGGTGACCTTCGGGGCCATCACCGGCGCGAGCGGTCGGGCCTGCGCCTGCGCGGCGGGCTGCGGCCGGGCCAGCAGGGCGCCGAGCCCGACGCCGAGCAGCACCGCCAGCAGCAGGGACAGGGCGACCGGCGCGGGCGTGAGCACCCGCCCGGGCGCCCGGGCGACCGGCGCCTGCGCCGGCAGCAGGCTCCGCGCGCGCACGGCGACCCGCTCGAGCATCGCCTCGCGGCCCTCGTCGGGGAGCGCGACCACCGCCAGGCTCCCGAGCAGCCGGCGGACGTCCTGCTGGGCCCGCACGTCCTCGGCGCACCGCGGGCAGCTCCGCAGGTGGCGTACGGCGCCCGCGTCCGGCCGCTGCGGGTCCGGCCCGGCGAGCCGGGCGAGCGTCGGTGCGGGCGGGTGGCCGCGCCGCCCGGCGGGGGCGCCGGCGGGCGCGTCGTCGCAGGCGTACACCTCCGGCAGCAGCTCGAGCCGCGCGCGGCCGACCAGGGCGAGCGCGTCGTCGACGGGCAGCCCCAGGCCGCCGGCGACCGTGGCGGCCGGCAGCCCGTAGGCGTCGCCGAGCAGCAGGGCGGTGCGCGCGCCCGGCTCCCGACCGGCGAGGCCCGCGGCCAGCAGCGCCTGCTCCGGGTCGCTGCCCAGCGGCCCGCTCCCGACGACGGCACGACCGGGCGGCCCAGCGTCCGGGGCTCCTGCCCGGGCCCGCTGCGCCGCCGCGCCGAACCAGCGGCCGAGCAGCTCGGGCAGCTCCGCGGGGCGGTCGGCCGCGGAGGCGACCAGGTCCATCGCGGTCGCCTCGACCAGCGCCGGGGCGGCCTGCGGGTCGGCGCCGAGGCGGCGTACGAGGTCGTGGACGTGGTCGGCGTGCCGCCGGACCGCACCCGTGACGGCGCCCGCCGGCACGACCGTCTCCCGCACCTCCGGCACCTGCCCAGCGTAGAAGGGCGGGCGGCCTAAGGTGCCCGGATGGCCGATCGACCCTCCGTGGACCTGCGCAGCGACACCCTCACCCGGCCCACGCCGGGCGTGCGGCAGGCGATGGCGGCCGCCGAGGTCGGCGACGACGTGTACGGCGAGGACCCGTCGGTGTGCGCCCTCGAGGAGCGGGTGGCCGCGATGTTCGGGCACGAGGCGGCGGTGTTCGTGCCGAGCGGGACGATGGGCAACCAGATCTGCCTGCAGCTGGTCGTACCGCCCGCCGGGGAGCTGGTGTGCGACGCCGACGCGCACGTGGTGACGTACGAGCACGGCGCCGCGGCGGCCCTCGGCGGCATCTCGACGCGGACGGTGCCGGGCGGGCCGATGACGGCGGCCGGGGTGGAGCCCTACCTGCGGCCGGCCGGCTGGGGGACCGTCGTGACGGCCGCCGTCTCGGTCGAGCAGACCCACAACCGCGGCGGCGGCGCGGTGCACCCGCTGGCCGACCTGCAGGCGCTGCGCGCGCTGACGACCGCGCACGGCATGGCGCTGCACTGCGACGGCGCCCGGATCTGGAACGCCTCGGTGGCCAGCGGCACGCCGCTGTCGGCGTACGGCGCCGTGTTCGACACCCTCTCGGTGTGCCTGTCGAAGGGGCTCGGGGCGCCGGTCGGGTCGCTGGTCGTCACCGATGCCGAACGGGCGCAGCGGGCCCGGGTGCTCCGCAAGCGGCTCGGCGGCGGGATGCGGCAGGTCGGCGTGCTCGCCGCCGCCGGCACGTACGTGCTCGACCACCACCTCGACCGGCTGGCCGACGACCACCGCCGGGCCGCGTCCATCGGGGCTGCTGCCGGGGTCGCGACGGCGACCAACATCGTCCCGCTCGAGGTGGCCGACGGCCCGGCCTTTGCCGCTGCCGCCCGCGACCGCGGTGTGCTGGTGTCGGTGGTCGGCCCGCGCAGGGTGCGCCTGGTGACCCACCTCGACGTGGACGACGAGGGTGCCCGGCGGGCGGCCGACGTCGTCGGCGAGCTCCTGGGCGCGGGCCCCGTCGGCTGAAGGTGTACCGCCCGGTCAGGCGACGCCGGGGTGGCCGCTGCCGGGCACCGGCAGCCACGCGGGCAGCGGCACGGTGGCCGGTTGCGGCCGCCCGTACAGGTAGCCCTGCACGAGCACCCGGTCGTCGACGGGCAGGCAGCGCTGCTGCTCGACGCTCTCGATCCCCTCGGCCACGCAGGACAGCCCCAGGTCCTCCGCGAGGCGCAGGGTGGCGCGGACCAGCGTCACGGACGTGCGGTCGTGGGGGAGCCCGGCGGTGAAGGAGCGGTCAATCTTCAGGCAGGTCACCGGCAGGCTGGCCAGATAGCGCAGGCTGGCGTAGCCGGTGCCAAAGTCGTCGATGGCGATGCCGACGCCCTCCGCGCGCAGGCGCTCGAGGTCCACCACCATGCCGGGGCCGGCGTCGAGCAGCACCGTCTCGGTGATCTCCACGGTCAGGGCCTCGGGCGGCAGCCCGCTCGTGGCCAGGGCCCGGCAGATCCGCTCGTAGACCTGGGAGCGGGCGACCTCGTGCGCGGACAGGTTCACCGACAGGTGCAGGTCCTCGTGGCCGGGCTGCCGGCGCCATCGGGCGACCTGCTGGCAGGCCTGCCCGAGCAGGCGCTCGCCGAGGCCGACGATGAGCCCGGCCTGCTCGGCGAGCAGCACGGCCTCGCCGGTGTCGAGGTGACCGCCCTCGCCGTCGGGGATGCGCAGCAGGGCCTCGACGCCGTACACCTGGCCGGTGCCGGGGCGCACGATCGGCTGGTAGAAGACCTCGACCGCGTCCGCGGCCATCGCCTGCCGGACCTGCCGCTCCACCCGGTCCCGGCCGAGCGCGTTCTCGCGCAGCTCCGGGATGTAGCGGACCGCGTTGTTGCGCCCGCGGCTCTTGGCCTCGTACATCGCGCTGTCGGCCTCGCGCAGCAGGTCCTCCGCGGTGCTGCCCGGCACGCCCAGCGCCACCCCGATGCTGGTGCTCACCACGTGCTCGACCCCGGCCAGCTCGATCGGCAGCGACAGGGCCAGGCCGATGCGTCGGGCGACGTCGTCGCCGACCTTGGCGGGGTCCTCGTCCTGCCGGCAGGACACGACGACCACGAACTCGTCACCGCCGATCCGGCCCACCGTGTCGCCGCTGCGCACGCAGCCGAGCAGGCGCCGCGCGGTCTGCACGAGGACCTGGTCACCGGTGTGGTGGCCGTACGCGTCGTTGATGCGCTTGAAGCCGTCGAGGTCGCAGAACAGCACGGCGATCTCCTGCCCGCCCTGCATCCCCTCGAGCTGCGAGTGGATCCGCGCCTCGACCAGCGCCCGGTTGGGCAGGTCGGTGAGCACGTCGTGGCTGGCGCTGTGCTCGAGCAGGGCCTGGGCGGCCACCATGTCGCTGATGTCCCGGCTGACCGCGAGCAGCTGCGTCACCGTGCCGGCCTCCCGGGCGAACGGGGTGACCCGCCGGCTGAGCCAGCGGTAGCCGCCGTCGACGTGCAGCATCCGGTGCCGCAGCTGCTCGGTCGAGCCGTCGGGCAGCGCGGCGGCCAGGCGGTTGGAGGCCTGGAAGCAGGCGGCGTCGTCGGGGTGCACCAGCCGCCCCACGAGGTCGGGCCCGAGCTCGACCAGCTCCTGCGCGGTGTGCCCCAGCACCGTGCTGACGGACGTCGACGCCCAGATCACCGAGTCCCCGGCGATGTCGAAGACGCTGATGATGTCCGGCGAGGCCGCGAGCACCGCCTCCTGGAAGGCGTGGCCGGCCTCGATCGTGGCCTGTTGCGCCCGCTTCTCGGTGATGTCGACGACCTGGGCGATGAAGTGCGACGCGGTGCCGTCGAGGTGGCGCACCACGGTGTAGGTGAGCAGCACCCACACGTAGCTGCTGCCCGCACCGCGGTAGCGCAGCTCCAGGTCCACCGTGTCCCGCACGCCGCTCAGCAGCTGCTCGAGCTGCTCGTGTTGGGCGGGCTGGTCGTCGGGGTGCGTGAGCTCGGACAGGGTGGTGCCGACCAGCCCGACGTCCTGCCGGTCGAGGATGCGGCACAGCGCCGGGTTCACCCGCAGCACCGTGCCCTGCACGTCCGCGAGCGCCTTGCCGATCGGAGCGTTCTGGAAGGTCAGGCGGAACTGCTCCTGCGCGTCGCGCAGGTCCGTGGCGCCGGCGCGCAGGTCGGTCACGTCGACGGTGAACCCGAGCGCGGCGACCACGCGGTCGTCGCGGTCGAGCAGCGGGCACAGGTGCGTCTCGAGCGTCCGGTCGCCGTTCAGCGGTGCGTCGAACGTGACGGTCTCGCCCGCCAGTGCTTGGCGGTAGGCCGGCTCGCGCGCGGTGGCGCCCGCCACGTCGAACATCTCCCCCAGCGTGCGGCCCACGAAGTCGGTACGGGCCCGGCCGAGCCCGGCCAGGTGCGCGCCCCCGACGTAGAGGTAGCGCAGGTCGTGGTCGAACACGAAGACGGTCCGGTGCACCGCCGGTGACCAGGCGCGCCGCTGAACGGGGGGCAGCACCGGGGGTGCGCTCTCGGGGCGCCCCGGCAGCGCCTGGCTGTGCGCGGGAGACCTGCTCGGTGCCGTCAAGGCCGTGGTCTCCGCTCCGGCGTGCAGGTCGTGGTGCCGTCCGCACGTGTATCGGCAGCCGGGCGCCGCAGATGTACGTCCGGCGCCTACCAGGTGTCGCCGGGGGGTCGGTCAGCGGGTGACCAGCCGGCGGCCGACCACCGGGGGCAGCTCGCGGCAGGCGGCGGCCAGGGCGTCCAGGTCGTCGCCGTACAGCGCCTGCGGGCCGTCGCACAGCGCGGCGGTCGGGTCGGGGTGCACGTCGACGATGACGGCGTCGGCGCCGACCGCGATGGCCGCGCGGGTCAGCGGGACGACCAGGTCGCGCTTGCCGCCGGAGTGCGACGGGTCGATGATCACCGGCAGGTGGGAGAGCCCGTGCAGGACCGGCACCGCGGAGATGTCCAGCGTGTTGCGGGTGCCGGTCTCGAAGGTACGGATGCCGCGCTCGCAGAGCACGATGTCGAGGTTGCCGCGCTGGGCGATGTACTCCGCGGCCATCAGCCACTCCTCGTACGTCGCCGTCATCCCGCGCTTGAGCATCACCGGCCGGCCGGCGCTGCCCACGGCCTGCAGCAGCGCGAAGTTCTGCATGTTGCGGGTGCCGACCTGCAGCATGTCGGCCCACTCGGCGACCAGCGGCACGTCCGCGGCGTCGACGACCTCCGTGACGACCGGCAGGCCGGTCTCCTCGCGCACCTCCGCGAGGATCCGCAGGCCCTTCTCGCCGAGCCCCTGGAAGGCGTACGGGCTGGTGCGCGGCTTAAAGGCGCCGCCCCGCAGCAGCGTCGCGCCGGCGGCCTGCGCCATGCGGGCGGCGGCCAGCGTCTGGTCCGGCGTCTCGACCGCGCACGGGCCGGCGATGAGCGTGAACGTGTCCGGGCCGATCGGCACGCCCGCGACCTCCACGACCGTGGACGAGGGGTGGTTCTCCCGGCTGACCAGCTTGTAGGGCTTGCTGACCCGCACCACCTCGCCGACGCCGGGCATCGCGCGCAGGTTGAGACCGCCAAAGGCGACGACGTCCCCGACCAGGCCGACGATCGTGCGCTGGACGCCCCGGCTGACGAACGCCGACCCACCGGCCGCCTCGACGCGGGCGACGACGGCGTCGACCTGTTCGGGGGCTGCGCCGGGGCGCATGACGACGACCATGGGGATCTCCTAGAACGACGAAGAGCCCCGGGCAGGTGCCCGGGGCTCGCGGTGGTGGGGGTGCGCGCTCAGCCGCCCCCCGACCGGGAGTCCCGGACGGGGAAGGCGTAGAAGCAGAAGCGCACGCTGCGACGCTACACGGACTTCGGGCGGTCGGCGCCCGGTCACCCGTCGCGCAGGCTGCAGAGCAGCTCGACGTCGCGGCGGTGGCTGGCGGCGTCGCCCGGCGTCTCCACCAGGACTGGGACGCCCCGGGTGGCCGGGTGGCGGAACAGCTCGACGAACGGGTCCTTGCCGATGTAGCCGGCGCCGATCGCCTCGTGCCGGTCGCGGGTCGAGCCCAGCGGGTCCTTCGAGTCGTTGGCGTGCACCAGGCCGAGCCGGCCACGGCCGACCGTCTTCACCAGCGCGTCCAGCGTGCGCTTCATCCCGCCCGGCGCGGCCAGGTCGTGCCCCGCCGCGAACGCGTGGCAGGTGTCGAGGCAGACGCCCAGCGCAGGGTGGTCGTCGAGCTGGGCGAACCACGGCCCGAGGTCCTGCACGGCGGCGGCCAGCGCCTGCCCGCCGCCGGCGGTGGGCTCGACGAGCAGCCGGGGACCGGAGTCCGGGATCTCGTCGAGGACCGGGAGCAGCAGCTCGCGCAGGTGCGCCATCGCCTCCTCGCGGTGGGTGCCGGCGACGGCGCTGCCCGCGTGGACGACGACCCCCCGGGCGCCGATCCGGGCGCCCCGGGCGAGGGAGTGCCGGACCGCGTCCACGCTCCGGCGCCGCGTGACCTCGGACGGGGAGCCGACGTTGACCAGGTACGGCGCGTGCACGAAGACCGGGACGCCGGTGCGGCGGCACTCCGCGCGGAACGCCTCGTCCGCCGCCGGGTCGCCCTCGCTCGGCGCCCAGCCGCGGGGGTTGGACACGAACACCTGCACGGCTCCCGCACCGATCTCCCGGGCGTACGCCAGGCCCTTGGCCAGGCCACCGCCGACGGGGACGTGGGAGCCGACGGGGGAGGGCTTTCGGGGCGGCACCGGCAGAGCGTGCCAGATCGGGCCGGGAGAGCGCGAGAGCGGGTCGTGTCGGTACGCCTACCACACGTGAAGAATCCGGGCGGGCGTATCGCCCGTTACAGGACGTAGTAGGTGACGGTGCTGCCGCGGCGGACGGTGGCGTCCGCGGCCGGCTGCTGCGTCACGACGCTGCCGGCGCCGTCCGGCAGGTCGAAGGCCCGCCCCTGGAGCCCGCGCTCGGCGAGCCGGCCCTCCGCGGCGGCCGCGCTCAGCCCCCGGAGGTCCGGCACCTGGACGACGTCCGGGCCCCTGCTCACCGTCAGGGCGACCGTCGAGCCGCGGGCGGCGGTCCCCGACGACGGGGACTGGTCGACCACGACCCCGGACGCTGCGGCGTCGCTGAAGACGAGGGTCACGGTCGTCGTGAAGCCGGCGGCCTTCAGCGCGGTGTCCGCGGGGGTGCGCTGCTGCCCGCGCACGTCCGGCACCCTGAGCTGCTCGACGCCCTTGGACAGCACCAGCGCCACCTCGGTGTCCGCGGGCAGGGCGGCCCCGGGCGCCGGGTCGGTGCGCACCACCGTCCCGGACGGCGCCGCCGAGAACTCCGAGGTGACCGCGCCGACCCGCAGCCCGACCGCCTGCAGGGCCTGCCCGGCGGCGTCGCGGGTCGCGCCGACGATCGAGCTGGGCACCGTACGCCGGTCCGGACCCTTGCTGACCACCAGCTCCACCGTGCCGCCCTTGCGCACCCGGGCACCGGGGTCGGGGTCCTGGTCGAGCACGGCGCCGGCCGGCACCGTCTCGGAGAAGGCCGCGGGCAGCAGCAGCACGTCCAGCCCGTCGTCGCGCAGCGCCTGCTCGGCCTGCGCCTGCGCAAGGGTGAGCACCGCCGGCGCTTCGGTGAAGCGGCCGGCGCTGAGGTACCACCCGCCGCCGGCCGCGAGCAGGGCCAGCAGCAGCACGACGAGCCACAGGACCAACCCGCGCCGGGAGCGGCGTGCGGGGGCCGGCTGCGCCAGGGGGCGGCTCCCGCGCGGCGGCAGACCGCCGGGCAGGGCCGGCGCGGCGGGGGCGGGGGCGGGGAGCCGGGGAACGACCAGGGTGTCCTGCCGCACCGACCCGGTGCGCTGGGTGGGCGCGGCGGCCTCCAGCGACCGGCGCACCGTGCGGAGCTCGGCGAGGAAGACCCCGGCGTCCGGCGGCCGCAGCGCCGGGTCGCGCCGGGTGGCCCGGACGACGAGCTCGTCCAGCGCGCCGGGGATGCCGGCCACCACGGTGGAGGGCGGCGGCACGTCCTCGTGCACGTGCCGGTAGGCCACCTGCAGCGGGGTCTCGGCGGCGTAGGGCGGGGTGCCGGTGAGGGTCTCCCACAGCACCACCCCGGCGGCGTACACGTCGGCGCGGGCGTCGGCGCTGCCCCGCTCGATCTGCTCGGGCGCCAGGTAGGCCACCGTGCCGATGAGCAGCCCGGTCGTCGACGTCAGCTCGCTGGTCTCGACGGCCCGCGCCAGCCCGAAGTCGGCCACCTTGACCCGGCCGTCGTCGCCGAGCAGCACGTTCTCGGGCTTGACGTCGCGGTGCACGATCCCGGCCCGGTGGGCCGCCGCGAGCGCCCGCAGCACCGGCTCCAGCAGCGACACGGCCCGCAGCGGGGTGACCGCGCCCCGCTCACGCAGCAGCGCCCGCAGGTCGCGGCCCTGGACGTACTCCATGACCAGGTACGCGGCGCCGGTCAGCTCGTCGCGCCCCTGGTCGTAGACCGCGACGACCTCGGGAGCCGACAGCCGGGCGGCCGAGCGGGCCTCGCGGGTGAACCTCGCGACGAAGTCCGGGTCGTCGGCGAGCGCCCGGTGCATCACCTTGACGGCCACCGGCCGGTCGAGCCGCTCGTCGGTCGCGCGGTAGACCGTGGCCATGCCGCCGCGCGCGATCAGCCCGGTCAGCCGGTAGCGGGACTCGAGCAGGCGTCCGACCAGCGGGTCGTCGGCCTGCAGAGGGGTCGCCACGGCCACCTATCGTAGGGCGGCCCACGGTAGAGGGCCGGCGGTCACCGGCCGCCGAAGCGCGGCTTCAGCGCGTCGATGCTGGCGAGGTAGGCCCGGGTCTGCGGCAGGATGCCCTTCGCGGCGATGCTGCCCACGCCCTGGTAGTAGCCGGCCAGGGCCGCGTCCTCGGTGTCCTCCGAGCGCAGCAGCTGGCGCAGCAGCAGCACCCCGGCGGTGATGTTGTCCTCCGCCTTGAGCAGGTCGAGCTGCCGGCCGGTCTGCGCGGACAGCGCGCGGCCGGTGCTCGGCAGGACCTGCATGACGCCGATGGCGCCGACCCCCGACACGACCCGCTGCTGGAAGCCGCTTTCCTGGTAGGCGACCGCCTGTGCGAGGGCCGGGTCCACGCCGTACCGCCGGGCGGTCGAGGCGATGAGCGACTGGACGGCGGCGCGGCTCGGCGCGGCCCGCGTCGCCAGGGTCGCCCGGTCGCGGGCGGCGGCTCCGGCCGCCCCGCCCCCGGTCGACGGGCTGCCCGCCGTGGTGCCGGTGGACGGCACCCGCAGGCTGGCCCCGGCGTAGATCCGGTCGCCGGAGAGCCCGTTCGCGGCCTTGAGGGCCGAGACCGTGGTGCCGTACCGCTGCGCCAGGTGCGAGAGCGTGTCGCCCCGCTTGAGCGTGATCACCCCGGGCGCGGCGGCCGTGGACACGGCGGCGAGGGCGAGCAGGGCGGCCAGCGCGCCCGCCGTCCGGCCGCGTCGGCGGCGCGGGGCGAGCCGGGGACGGGGGGGCAGAGGCATGCGGACATCCCGACGGTCGGCGACAGGTCGAACGCGGACCGTACGTGAAGTGGGACGGCTGTGACAAGCGGGCACAGAGGTTCTGAAGGTACGCCTGGGGTGGGGGATCGGCGCCACGACGCGCCGTCCGGGCTCCCCCGGCTACTGCGCAAGGCCGTGCCGCCGGGTGGTGAGCAGCGCGACCCGGCCCTCGCGCCTAGCCTCCGAGCCATGACCACCGTGAGTCTCGTCCCCGGTCGGGTGGACGACCTGACCGTCCGGCCGCTGCTGGCCGCCCTGCGGGCCGCGGGCATCGCCGTGCGCGAGCGGCTGCTGCCGGGTGCCGATGTCGTGCTCGTGCTCGGCGCGCCCGACGACGCCACCACCGACCTGCTGCTGGCCGCCGGCTCGCGGGGCACGCCCGTGCTGGTCGTCGGCCCGCAGCCGGGCCGGCTGGCCGACGCGGGCGGGCTGCTGCTGGGCCGGCGCACCCCCGTGCACGAGGTGCGGGTGCGGCCGGGGCCGGACGCGGGGGAGATCTGCGCCCGCGCCGGCGGGGAGCTGCTGGTGCGCGAGAGCTGGCCGCTGGTCGACAAGGCGGCCGACGACGTCGAGGTCCTGCTGACGGCCAACGTCGCCTATGCCGACCACCCGGTGGCGACGTGGCGGGCGGCGACCGGCGTCGCCCTGCTCACGGTCGGCTCGCGGCCGCAGACGTACGACGACCGCCCGTGGCAGCGCACGGTGCACCGGCTCGTCCGGCACCTGGCCGGCGAGCGCGACGCGGACCCGGCGCGGATCGGGGTGCTCGGCTACGGCGCGATCGGGGACGAGCACAGCGCGGCCATCGCGGTCACCGACGGCCTCGAGCTGGCGGCGGTGTGCGACCCCAACCCGGCGCGGGTCGCGGCGGCGCGGGCGCTGGCACCGGCCGTGCGCGGCTGGACGAGGGCGGAGGACCTGCTGGCCGACGACGGCGTCGACCTCGTCATCGTCTCGACGCCGCCCGACAGCCACGCGGAGTGGACGCTGCGCGCCCTGTCGGCCGGCAAGTCGGTGGTCGTGGAGAAGCCGTTCTGCCTCACCGTCGAGCAGGCCGACCGGCAGGTGGCCGCGGCCGCCGAGCGCGGGCTGACCCTCGCGGTCTACCAGAACCGCCGCTGGGACCCGGACTACCTGGCCCTGAAGCGGGTCGTCCGCAGCGGCCAGCTGGGCGAGGTCTTCCACTACGAGAGCTTCCTCGGCGGCTACGGCCACCCCTGCAACTACTGGCACTCCGACGAGGCCGTCTCCGGCGGGGCGATCTACGACTGGGGCAGCCACTTCCTCGACTGGGTGATGGACCTGTTCCCGCAGCCGGTCGAGTGGGTCTCGGCGACCACCCACAAGCGGGTCTGGCACGACGTGACCAACGCCGACCACAGCCGCGTGCTCGTGCACTTCGAGGACGGCGTCGAGGCGGAGTTCACGCACTCCGACCTGGCGGCGGCCCTCAAGCCCAAGTTCTACGTGCTGGGCACCGAGGGCGGGCTGATCGGCGACTGGCGGTACGAGCGGGTGGTGGGCCGCTCGCCGATCGGCACCCTGCTCGAGGACCGGCTTGGGCACACCGACAGCCCCGCGGACCTGCGGCTGTTCACCCCCGACGGGGTCGGCGGCACCTCGGAGACCCGGCTGTCGGTGCCGCCCGCTCCGCCCCAGCCGTTCCACCGCGAGCTCGCCGACCAGGTGCTGTCCGGCTGGCCCATGTCGGTCACCCCGGCGGGCAGCCGCAAGAACATCGCGCTCATGCAGGCCGCCACGACGTCGGCGGCCGACGGCGGGCGCCCGGTGGCCCTGCCGAGGTGAGCAGAGCACGCGGGCGGTGCGCCGCGACAGAGGAGCGGGCGCGCCGGTCGCCTGCGGAGCGAGCCCTGGTGTGGCGATGATCCGGTGGGGGTTTCTCGGCGCCGGCCGGGTCGCGACCGCCGCGCTCGCCCCGGCGGTGCACGCCGCCGACGGCGCGGTGCTCCAGGCCGTCGCCGCCCGGGACCCGGCGCGCGCCGCGGCGCTGGGCCCGGTCACCGTGCACGCCACGTACGCCGACCTGGTCGCCGACCCCGACGTCGACGCCGTCTACATCGCGCTGCCCAACGACGCCCACCTGCGCTGGACGCTGGCGGCGCTCGAGGCAGGCCGGTCGGTGCTCTGCGAGAAGCCGCTGGGGCTGTCCGCCGCGGAGGTCGACGAGATGGCCGCGGCGGCGGCGCGCACCGGGCAGACCGTCGTCGAGGCGAGCTGGTACCGGTGGCACCCGCGGGTCCGGCTCGCGCAGGCGCAGCTGGCCCGGATCGGCCGGGTCGAGCACGTGGCCGCCGGCTTCAGCTTCGGCGGGGTGCCCGCCGGCGACTTCCGGCTGGACCCGGCGCTCGGCGGCGGTGCGCTGTACGACGTGGGCTGCTACGCCGTCAGCGCCTGCCTGTGGGCGGTCGGCCGCGGGCTGCCCGACGAGGTCGTGGGCCGGGTCGAGCTGTCCGCGACCGGCGTCGACCTCGAGGCGAGGGCCGTGCTGTCGTGGGCCGACGGCGTCGACGCCGAGGTGCGCTGCGGGATCGCGTCGCGGGAGGCGCAGGAGCTGGTGGTCACCGGCTCGACCGGCGAGATCGAGCTGCGGACGACGCCGTTCACCGCGTGGAAGGACGACGCCACCGAGCTCTGGGTGTCGGACGGGACGGCCACCGAGCGGCTGCCGGTGCCCGCCACCGACGCCTACCGGGTCATGGTCGAGGAGGTGTCCGGCGCGCTCCCCGGGGGCCCCGGCTGGCTGCTGCCGCTGTCGCAGTCGCGGGACACCGCCGCGGTGCTCGACGCCGTACGGGCCAGTGCCGGAGCCGGCGGCGAGCCTGTGCGACCGTGCCCGTGACATTCTGCGGGCGGACCTGAGGGGGAGTCGATGCCCGAGCCGATGTACACCGCCCGCACCGCCGCGGACATCGCCCGCGCCCGGCAGCACTCGGTCGGCGACCTGCTGCGCCGCACCGCGCTGCGCTACCCCGACAAGCTCGCGGTGGTCGACGGCGGGCGCCGAGTGTCCTACGCGGAGTTCGACGCGGCGGTCAACCGCTGCGCGGCCGCGCTCGCCGACCGCGGCCTGGCCAAGGGCGACCGGCTGGCCCTGCTGAGCCACAACTGCTGGCCGTACGCCGTGCTGACCTTCGCCACCGCCCGGCTCGGGGTGGTCCTCGTACCGGTCAACTTCATGCTCGGCCCGGCCGAGGTCGCGTACATCCTCGAGCACTCCGGGGCGCGCGCGATGGTGGCCGAGGACGCACTGGTGGCCACCGCCGAGGCGGCGCTCGCCGGCCTTGCGGTGGGCGTGCGCGCCGTCATCGGTGAGCCGCGGCCCGGGTGGGACGACGTCGCCGGCTGGATCGACGGCGGCGAGGTGGCGCCGCCGGACGTCGCGGTCGGCGACGACGACCCGCTGCGGCTGATGTACACCTCGGGCACCGAGTCGCGGCCCAAGGGCGTGCTGCTGTCGAGCCGGTCGCTGATCGCCCAGTACGTGTCCTGCGCCGTCGACGGCGGCATGGCCGCGGACGACATCGAGGTGCACGCCCTGCCGATGTACCACTGCGCCCAGCTCGACTGCTTCTTCAGCGTCGACGTCTACCTCGGCGCGACCAGCATCCTGCTGCCCGCGCCGGACCCCGCCCGGCTGCTCGAGACCGTGGAGCGGGAGCGGGTCACGAAGCTGTTCTGCCCCCCGACGGTGTGGATCTCGCTGCTGCGGTCGCCGGACTTCGACCGTCGCGACCTGTCCAGCCTGCGCAAGGGCTACTACGGCGCCTCCGCGATGCCGGTCGAGGTGCTGCGCGAGCTGTCCCGGCGGCTGCCCGACGTGCAGTTCTGGAACTTCTACGGACAGACGGAGATGTCGCCGCTGGCCACGATCCTGCGCCCCCACGAGCAGCTGCCGCACGCCGGCTCGGCCGGCCGGGCGTCGCTAAACGTCGAGACGCGGGTCGTCGACGATGCGGACCGGCCGGTCCCCGCCGGCGAGGTCGGCGAGATCGTGCACCGCAGCCCGCACGCGGCGCTGGGCTACTACGAGGACGAGGACAAGACCGCCGAGACCTTCCGCAACGGCTGGTTCCACTCCGGCGACCTCGGCGTCCTCGACGACGACGGCTACCTGTCCGTCGTCGACCGCAAGAAGGACATGATCAAGACGGGTGGCGAGAACGTCGCCAGCAGGGAGGTGGAGGAGGCGATCTACCAGCTCGACGGGGTCGCCGAGGTGGCGGTGTTCGGCATCCGGCACCCGCACTGGATCGAGGCGGTGACCGCCGTCGTGGTCCCCAAGGAGGGCAGCGACCTCACGCCCGAGCAGGTCACCGCGCACGCGCGCGAGGTGCTGGCCGGCTACAAGCGGCCCAAGTACGTCGTGCTCAGCGACGCGCTGCCCAAGAACCCGAGCGGCAAGATCCTCAAGCGCGACCTCCGCGAGGCGCACGCCTCGCTCGCCGGCGACGCCTCCTGACCCAGGCGCCCCAACCCACTACTCGTCGTTCGACAAGCCCCAGCCGGGCCGGCTCTGGTCAGGTGGGTGCTCGGCCCCAGCCGGTTTGGGTGAGCCAGCGCAGCCCGTCGTGGTGGGGGAGGTTCTGGCCGCGGTCGTGGTGGTCGTGGTGGTGGGCGTGGCAGAGCAGTACGAGGTTGTCGAGGTCGGTGGTGCCGTCGTCGGCCCAGTGCTGAACGTGGTGGCCGGCGCATTGGGCGGGGGGTCGGTGGCAGCCTTTGACGACGCAGTGCCGGTCCCGGAGGACGAGGGCTTTGAACTGGGCGCCGCTGATGGTGCGGGCGGATCGGCCGACGTACAGCGGCTGGGCGAGGTGTTCGCAGACCCGCCCGGGCTGGCTGGGTGGGCAGCCGGCCGGGCAGGTGTCCTGGCCGGGGGTGCGCAGCACGGCCAGGGTGAGGGTGGCGTCGCAGGCCAGGCGGCGTAGCGCGCCTCGGGTCAGCGGGTGGTGGGTGCCGATGATGCTGGGGCTGACCGGGCCGGCGCCGGCGAGGTCCGCCTCGATCAGGTCGGTCAGCGTCGGCGCCTGCCCGTCCAGCGGCTGCCCGTCGTCCTGTGCCTGCCCGTCCTGGGCCGTGTCCCGGCCGGTGGCGGTGCCGGTGGCGGTGGCGGTGGCGGTGGCGGTGGCGAGCTGGTCGGGGGTGCAGGTGAGCAGCAGGTGGGTGCGGATGGTGTGCGCGTCGGTGGCCAGGCTGTCCCCGGCGGACTGTCGTTGTAGGTCTTCGGTGGCCCAGCGGACCAGGGTGTCGGCGTTGCGGGCGGTGGGGCTGCGGGTGTCGCCGTCGGTGCGGGCGGCTTC
>DASTLY010000089.1:0-48865 GCA_035714445.1 Mycobacteriales bacterium | reverse complement strand
CCGCCGGCCCGCCACGCCGAGCCGCCGCTCACGACCGTGGCCCAGCCCCTGCTCGAGCGGGGCTCGGCCGCCGGGGCCCTGCTGCGCGGCCTGCTGCGCGGCGACGTCGTGGCCAGCCCCGCACCGTTCCCCGTGCGGCTCGTCGTACGGGCGAGCACCGGCCCGCCGCCCGAGGTCCTCATGCGGGGGTGACCCCTGCCCCCCTCGCCAGGTCGGCGGCGCCGACCAGGCCCGCGTCCGCGCCGAGCTCTGCCCGCACGATGCGGGCCTCCGGGCGGTAGCCGCGGCCGGTCAGCGCGCGGCGGAAGGACTCCCGGGCCGGACCGAGGACCAGCTCGCCCGCGTCGCTGACGCCGCCGCCGACCACGAACAGCCCGGGGTCGAGGGCGGCCGCCAGGTTGGCGATGCCGACGCCGAGCCACGACCCGACCTCGGCCAGCAGCTCGACCGCGGCCGGGTCGCCCGCCTGCGCCGCTTGTGTCACCAGCGGCCCGGTCAGCGCAGCCGGGTCCCCGCCGGCCAGCCGCAGCAATCTGTGCGCGGTCGGCGAGTTGGCGACGGCCAGCTCGCGCCCCTCCCGGACCAGCGCGTTGCCGCTGGCGTACTGCTCCCAGCACCCCCGGTTGCCGCACTCGCAGCGGTGCCCGCCCGGGACGAGCTGCATGTGCCCGAACTCGCCGGCGACGCCGTACCGCCCGCGCACGAGGGCACCGCCCATCACGAGGGCGCCGCCGATCCCCGTGCCGAGGGTGATGCAGATCAGGTCGGTCTCGCCCCGGCCGGCGCCGAACCGGGACTCCGCCCAGGCCGCCGCGTTCGCGTCGTTCTCCACGACGACGGGCAGCCCGAGGCGCCGGCTGAGGTTGGCGCGCAGCGGCTCGTTGCGCCAGGACAGGTGCGGGGCGAACAGCACGAGCGAGCGGGTGGCGTCCACGAAGCCGGCGGCCCCGATGCCCACGGCCCGTACGTCGTGCCGACTCGCCAGGTCCCGGACCAGCGCCTCGACGGTGTGCTCCACGACCTCCGGGCGCTGGCTGCGGTCCGGCGTCTCGGCGCGCAGGCACTCCAGCAGCGCGCCGCCCGGCCCGACGACCCCGGCGGCGACCTTGGTCCCGCCGATGTCGACGCCGATCGTCAGCAACCGCTAGACCATGTCCTCGAGCTGCCGGCCCTTGGTCTCCCGGACGTACTTCGCCACGAACAGGAGCGAGAGGAAGGCGAACGCGGTGTACATGCCGTAGGCCACCGCCAGGCCGATGTCGGCCAGCGTCGGGAAGGTCTGCGAGATGATGAAGTTGCTCACCCACTGGGCGGCCGCCGCCAGGCCCAGGGCCCCGGCACGGATCCGGTTGTTGAACATCTCGCCCAGCAGGACCCAGACCACCGGACCCCAGGACACCCCGAAGAACACCACGAACAGGTTCGCCGCCAGGAGCGCGATGATCCCGGCGGTGTCGCCGAGCGCGGGCTCGCCGTTGACGACCGGCGCCGTCCCGAACACCGCGGCGAGCGCGCCCAGGCTGACCGTCATGCCTGCTGACCCGATCAGCAGCAGCAGGCGGCGGCCGAAGCGGTCGATCGTCGCGATCGCCACCAAGGTCACCACGATGTTGGTGACGGACGTGATGACCGTGATGGTGAGCGCGTCCGCCTCGCTGAAGCCGACCTGCTGCCACAGCGCGGAGCTGTAGTAGAAGATCACGTTGATGCCGACGGCCTGCTGGAACACCGACAGCAGGATGCCCACCCACACGATCGGGCGCAGGCCCAACGCGGAGCCGCGCAGGTCGGCGAAGCTGGCCTTGGTGTGCCGGTCGGCGTCGACGGTGCGCTGGATCTCCGCGATGCGCTCGTCGACGCCCGAGGTCAGCACCTCGCCGAGCACGCGCCGGGCCTCGTCCGGCTCACCCTTGGCCACCAGGTAGCGGGGCGACTCCGGGATGGTCAGCGCCAGCACGCCGTAGACCAGGCCGGGCAGGGCCAGGCTGATGAACATCCAGCGCCACGCCTCGAGGCCCAGGGCGAGGTCGTTGCCCGCGCCGTCCGCCATCCGCGCCAGCACCGTGTCGGTGAGCAGCGCCACGAAGATGCCGGTCACGATCGCCAGCTGCTGCAGCGAGCCCAGGCGGCCACGGATGGAGGCGGGCGAGATCTCGGCGATGTACGCCGGGGCGATGACCGACGCAGCGCCGACCCCGATGCCCCCGACGACGCGCCAGAAGGTCAGGGAGGCCGGTCCGGAGGCCAGCCCGGAGCCCACCGCGCTGATGATGAACATGAGCGCGGCCAGGACCATGACCTTGATCCGGCCGAAGACGTCGGCGAGCCGGCCGGCGCCCCAGGCACCGAGCGCCGCCCCCAGCAGCGCGGACGCGACCACGAATCCGGTCACGCCGGAGGACATCGAGAACTCGTCGCGCAGTGCGGTCACCGCGCCGTTGATCACGGCGGTGTCGAACCCGAACAGGAACCCGCCCAGAGCCGCGACGACGGCCAGGTGGATCGCCCGGACGGTGTTGTAGCGCTCCTCGACGGAGTGGGCGGCGGTCATGCAGGCATCCTCGCGACGAAGGGCGGGCCAGCCGGGCCAGTGACGAGTATCACGGGCGCCAGACGACACTTCCGTCGCCGACACACCGGCAAACCACGCGACGGCGCAGCGGGGCCGGTGGTGGCCCGGCAGGTCCGCACCCGCTACGGTCCGCCCCGTGACGACCCAGGTGCTCGCGATGGTGCTGGCCGGCGGCGAGGGCAAGCGGCTGATGCCGCTGACGGCGGACCGCGCCAAGCCCGCGGTGCCCTTTGGCGGCACCTACCGGATGATCGACTTCGTCCTGTCGAACCTGGTCAACGGCGGGTTCCGCAAGCTCGTCGTGCTGACCCAGTACAAGAGCCACTCGCTGGACCGGCACATCAGCAAGACCTGGCGCCTGTCGACGCTGCTGGGCAACTACGTCACGCCCGTACCCGCCCAGCAGCGGCTCGGTCCGCAGTGGTTCCGCGGCTCCGCCGACGCGATCCACCAGAGCATCAACCTCATCGACGACGAGCAGCCGCAGTACGTCGTCGTGTTCGGCGCGGACAACATCTACCGGATGGACCCGCAGCAGATGCTGGCCCAGCACATCGCGTCCGGCGCCGGCGTCACGGTCGCCGGGATCCGGCAGCCGCTGTCGATGGCCGACCAGTTCGGGGTGATCGAGGTCGGCGCCGACGGCCGGACGATCTCGGCGTTCCGGGAGAAGCCGTCGGACGCGAAGGGCCTGCCGGACGCACCGCACGAGATCTTCGCGTCGATGGGCAACTACGTCTTCACCACCGACGTGCTGGTGGACGCCGTGCACCGGGACGCCGCGGACGAGAGCAGCAAGCACGACATGGGCGGCAGCATCGTGCCGATTATGGTCGAGCAGGGCGCCGCGGCGGTGTACGACTTCCGGGACAACGTCGTGCCCGGCCAGCGCGAGTGCGAGCGCGGATACTGGCGCGACGTCGGGACGCTCGACAGCTACTACGAGGCCCACATGGACCTCATCTCGGTCGACCCCAACTTCAGCCTCTACAACCGGCGCTGGCCGATCTTCACCGACCAGGAGCCGTGGCCCCCGGCCCGTACGGTGCACGGCTCGGCCGGCCGGGTGGGCATGGCGATGGAGTCGCTGCTGTCCCCCGGCTCGGTGGTGTCGGGTTCCAGCGTCAGCCGGTCGATCCTGGCCCCGGGCACGCACGTGCACTCGTGGGCGCAGGTGGACGCCTCCGTGCTCATGCACGGCGTCCAGGTCGGCCGCAGCGCGGTGGTGCGCAACGCGATCCTCGACAAGAATGTCGTGGTCCCCGAGGGCGCCAAGATCGGCGTCGACCTCGACCGGGACCGCGAGCTCTACACCGTCTCGGAGGGCGGCATCGTGGTCGTCGGCAAGAACCAGCCGGTGGTCGTCTAGCCCGGCACGTCCTCGAGCCAGCGGACGAGCAGGCGTACGCCGTAGCCGGTGGCGCCCTTGGTCAGCTCGTCCTCGTCACCGCCGCACCAGGACGGGCCGGCGATGTCGAGGTGCGCCCAGGGCCGCCCGCCGGCGAACTCCCGCAGGAACAGCGCCGCCGTGATCGACCCGCCGCTGAATTTGGCCTTCGGGTTGCCGATGTTGCGCAGGTCGGCGGTGGGCGAGTCGAGCGCCTGCCGGTAGTCCTCGACCAGGGGCATCCGCCACAGCCGCTCGCCCGAGGCCGCCGACGCCGCCTCGAGCCCGGCGGCCAGCGCGTCGTCCGACGCGAACAGCCCGGCGTGCCGCTTGCCCAGCGCCACCGGCATCGCCCCGGTCAGCGTCGCCACGTCGACGAGGACGTCGGGGGCGAGCTCGGCGTCGGCGTAGGCGAGGGCGTCGGCGAGCACCAGCCGCCCTTCGGCGTCGGTGTTGAGCACCTCGACGGTGCGCCCGCCGTACTGCGTCAGCACGTCTCCCGGGCGCTGGGCGGTGCCGCTCGGCATGTTCTCCGCGCAGGCGAGCAGGGCGGTGACCCGCAGCGGCAGGCGGAGGTCGGCGACCGCGCGCAGGGTCGCGAGGACGGCGGCCGCGCCGCCCATGTCGCTCTTCATCGCGAGCATGCTGTCGCTGGGCTTGAGCGACAGGCCGCCGGTGTCGAACGTGATGCCCTTGCCGACCAGCACCACGTGCCGCGAGCCGCCGCCGTCGTAGGTCGCCTCGACCAGGCGGGGCGGCCGGGGCGAGCCCTGGCCGACGCCCACGATGCCGCCGAAGCCCTCCGCGGCCAGCTCGGCCTCGTCGCGGACGCGTACCTGCAGGTCGGGCAGCAGGGCGGTGGCCTGCGCGGCGAGCCAGACCGGGGTCTTGGTCAGCGACGGGGTGTTGGTGAGCTCGCGGGCCACGGCGGTCGCCCGCGCGATCGTCAGGCAGCGGTCCAGCGCGGGCTGCCGGGCCGCCGGGTCGGCGACCACGAGCAGCACCTCGCGCAGCTGCCGCGGCTTCGGGTCGGCTTTCAGGGTGAACCCGTAGGACGCGAGGGTGACGGCCTCGGCGAACGCGCGCAGCCCGGCGTCCTCGAGCGGCACGCCGCGCAGGTCGACGGTGACCGCGGCGTCGGTGCGGACCCGCCGGGCCAGCGCGGCGCCGGCCTTGCGGAGGTCGGCCGGCGACCCCGCGCCGGTGCCCACGAGCAGCAGGCGCTGGCGGGGCTCCGCCCCCGGGACGGTGTAGGCAACGAGCTCGCCCGCGCTGCCCTTGGCGTCGTCGGCGGCGAGCACCGCCCCGAGCTCGGCCAGGCTGCTGCCGGCCGGGGTGGCCGCGAGCAGCACCGCGACGGAGTCGGAGGCGTCGCCGGAGCGGGTCGGCAGCGCCAGGACGCCGGGCGTCACGCCGGGCCCGGCCGGCGGCTCGGCGGCCAGCCGGACGGCCGGCAGGTCGGGGGACACGGCGGGCGGCGACACCGCGGAGGGGGGCGCGGTGGCACGGCGGCGGGGCGGCACGCGGGGTCCTCTCGGGCGGGGGTGGGGCGCGGTCCGGCCCCACCGGTCGTACGCACGGCGCCGGCCGGTCGCCGCGGGACTGGCGACCGGCCGGTTCGTGCTGGTGCTGAGACGTTGCTGCAGTCTGCGCGCTGCTAGGAGACGACGGCCTTCAGGGCGTCGCCGAGGGCACCGGCCTCTTCGGCGTTCAGCTCGACGACGAGTCGCCCGCCGCCCTCGAGCGGGACGCGCATCACGATGCCGCGCCCCTCCTTCGTGACCTCGAGCGGGCCGTCGCCCGTGCGCGGCTTCATGGCCGCCATCCGACCAACCTCCCAGTCCGTGATCCTGGCGCGTGGTGCGCTGTGGTCACAGTCTCCCGCATCCCCCGCCGAACCGGAAGGCGCCTCCCCCCGGAGCTGCGGGCACACTGGCGGGCAGTCCGCCAGCCGAGGCACCCAGGAGAGCCGATGAGCCAGCCCCGTCCGTCCGGCCACGACCCGCTGGGCCCGCCTCGATGAGCCCCGCCTCGCTGGGCACCGTGCGCGTCGAGGTGGTGGGCAGCGTCGCGACCGTCACCCTGGACCGGCCCGAGGGGATGAACGCCCTCGACCTCGGGACCAAGATCGCTCTGCTGGACGCCGTACGCGCGGTGCACGACGACGCCGACGTACGCGCGGTGGTCCTCACCGGCAGCGGCCGCGCGTTCTGCGTCGGCCAGGACCTGCGCGAGCACGCGGCGCTGCTGCAGGCGCACGACCCGGCGCCGCTGTCGACCGTGCGCGAGCACTACAACCCCGTCATCACCCTGCTGGCGCAGATGCCCAAGCCGGTGGTCGCCGCCATCAACGGCACGGCGGCCGGCGCCGGGCTGGGGCTGGCCTGCGCGTGCGACTTCCGGATCGGCGCGCAGGGCAGCCGCTACACGACCGCGTTCACGGGGATCGGCCTGACCGCCGACTCCGGGCTGTCCTGGACACTGCCCCGGCTGGTCGGCGCCGCGAAGGCCACCGCCCTGCTGATGCTCGCCGAGCCGTTCACGGCGGAGCAGGCCTTCGACATGGGGCTGCTCACCGCGCTGGTCCCGGCCGAGCAGGTGCTGCCCGCGGCGCAGGAGCTGGCCGCGCGCCTCGGCGCCGGGCCGACCGTCGCGTACGCCGCCCTCAAGCAGTCGCTGCGCACCGCCGCGACCTCGACGCTGGAGCAGGCGCTGGCCGAGGAGGACCGCCAGCAGACCCGGGCGGGCGACAGCGAGGACCACGCCGCGGCCGTCGCCAGCTTCCTGGCCAAGCGGCCCCCGGTGTTCGCCGGCCGGTAGCGCGCTCAGGCGGTCGACGCCTCGCTGGCCTCCAGCATTCTGGCAGCGGGGCCCACGAGGAGCGGGTCGGGCGTACCGACGACCTGCTCGTCGCGGTCGGGGTAGTCGAACCGGCTGAGCACATGCCGCATCGCCTCGAGGCGGGCCCGCTTCTTGTCGTTGCTCTTGACCACCGTCCAGGGCGCGTCCGCGGTGTCGGTGTAGAAGAACATCGCCTCCTTGGCCTGCGTGTAGTCGTCCCACCGCTCCAGCGAGGCGAGGTCCATCGGCGAGAGCTTCCACTGCCGCACCGGGTCGACCTGGCGGATGAGGAAGCGCGTGCGCTGCTCGGCGCGCGAGACCGAGAACCACAGCTTCACCAGGTGCACCCCCGAGCGCACCAGCATCCGCTCGAACTCCGGCGCCTGGCGCATGAACTCCAGGTACTCGTGGGGCGAGGCGAAGCCCATGACCCGCTCCACGCCCGCGCGGTTGTACCAGGAGCGGTCGAACATCACGATCTCGCCGGCCGCGGGCAGGTGCGCGACGTACCGCTGGAAGTACCACTGCGTGCTCTCGCGCTCGCTGGGCTTGTCGAGGGCGACGACCCGCGCCCCCCGCGGGTTGAGGTGCTCGGTGAAGCGCTTGATCGTGCCGCCCTTGCCGGCCGCGTCGCGCCCCTCGAACAGCACCACGAGCTTCTCGTCGCCGGCCCGCAGCCAGCGCTGCAGCTTGAGCAGCTCGATCTGCAGGAGGCGCTTGCGCCGGTCGTACTCCGACCGGGTCATCCGCTCGTCGTAGGGGTGGCCCTGGCGCCAGGTGTCGACGGCGCTGCCGTCCGGCCGCAGCAGCACCGGCTCGCCCTCGGCGTCGATCTCGACCCGCAGCTGCGCCAGCTCCTCGTCGAGGATGCCCCGGGGCTCGGGCTCGGGCATGGCGGTCCTTCCGTCGGGCGGCGGCTGGGCACACCCTGCCTGCCCGCTGGGCGGCCCGGTCAGCCGGGGGCGGTCACCGGCCCGGTCGCCCGGCCTCGACCCAGCGGGCGAAGCGCTTCAGGGACAGCCGTACGCCGGCGGCGAACAGGGGGCGGACCAGTGGCCAGCCGAGCCGGCCGAGCACGCCGAGCGGCAGGTCGAGGTCCTCGCGCCACACAAAGACCGAGGCGGCCGGTCCGCGCTCCTGGACCTCGAACGTGCCGGTCCCCCGCACCACCCGGCCCAGGTGCCGGACGTCGCAGCGGCGCGGCGGGTCCCAGGCGGTGATCTCCATGACGTCGAGGAAGCCCAGGGGCCCGACGCCCGAGAACGCCTCGATGCCGCCGCCGACGCCGATGCCGTCCTGGACGGTCCCGCGCACCCTGGTGCCGAGCATCCAGCTGCCCTGGGCGTCCCAGTCCACCGCGCCCGCCCAGGTCTGCTCGGCGGGGGCCGCGACGGGGACGGTGAGGACGAGCGTGGCGACCATGCCTGATCGTCCCGGGTCCGGCCGGCTCACGCCAGTCGCGGCCCGTCCTCGGGCAGGTCGTCCCCGGGCAGGTCGTCGGTCCGGCCCTCCAGCCGCCGGATCCGGTCGTCGCGCTCGCGCAGCTCCACCGCCACCCGGTCGAGCAGCTCGTCGACCTCGGCCATCCGGTAGCCGCGCAGCGCCATGCCGAAGCGGACCCGCTCCAGGTCGTCCGCCCGCACCGGCCCGCTCGCCGGCAGGTCGGGGTCGGGCCGGTCGGGCGGCGCGTCGACGAGCAGCTCGCCGTCGCGGGTGGCCACCATCGCCGCGACGAAGAGCACGGCGAGCACACCGAGCACCGCCAGCACCGTTCCCACCTGCCGATCCTGCCAGACCGGACCGTGCGCCCGGCTCCCCAGCGGGCACACCCGGCAGGTGACCTCCCCGAACGACGCCGCAGCGATCGACCTGGGCGAGCCGCTGGCGTACGACGTACCGCCGGCGCCGCACAGCGCCAGCGGCGAGCAGGTGCCCACGCGGGACCTGAGCGAGCTCGCCCCGCCGGCCCGGCCGGCCCGGCGTTGGACGCCCAAGCGGGTCGTCGTCACCCCGGCGGCGCTGGAGCACGCGCACGGCCGGCAGATCGTGGAGCGCGTCGAGGCGCAGGGTCTGCCGGTCGAGCGCCTCGCGGCGAATCGGCTGACCGGGGTGCGCGGGGCCGACGAGCGCCAGACGTACGCCCTGGCGAAGTCGACGATGGCGATCGTGGTGAGCCCGCCGAGCCGGCGCAAGCTGCAGCCGATCGCGCCGAGCGCGGACTGGCGCTTCGACCTCGCCGAGGGCTGCCCGGCGCACTGCCAGTACTGCTACCTCGCCGGGTCGCTGTCCGGGCCGCCGGTGACCCGGGTCTACGCCGACCTGGACGACATCCTGGCGGGGCTGGCGCCGTACGTCGGCGAGGGGACCGCGCGTCGCCGGCCGGAGGAGGGCACGACGTTCGAGGCGTCCTGCTACACCGACCCGCTGGCGCTGGAGCACCTGACCGGCAGCTGGCGGCGGGCGGTGGAGCACTTCGGCGCCTGGGACGCCGACGTGCAGCTGCGCTGGACCACGAAGTACGACGACATCGACTCGTTCCTGGACCTGCCGCACGCGCGGCGCACACGGGTGCGGTTCAGCGTGAACTGCCTGCCGGTGACGACGCGGATGGAGGGTGGCACGAGCAAGGTCGAGGACCGGCTGGCAGCGCTGCGGCGTCTCGCGCTGGCCGGCTACCCGGTCGGCCTGACGATCGCGCCCATCATGCCGCTGCCGGACTGGCGCGAGCACTACGGGCACCTGCTGGGCCTGGTCGAGCAGGCGGTCCACGGGGTGCCGGGGCTCGACCTGACCGCCGAGCTGATCACGCACCGGTTCACGCCGGGCAGCAAGGAGGTGCTGCTCGGCTGGTACCCGCGTACCAAGCTCGAGATGGACACCGAGCAGCGGACCAGCAAGCGCGGCAAGTTCGGGGCGCTGAAGTACGTCTACCCGAAGGAGGTCATGCGCGAGCTGCGCGGCTGGTTCGAGAGCGAGATCGACAGCCGCCTGCCCTCGTGCCGGGTGCTCTACTGGACCTGAGTCGCCACGGCGTAGTAGTCCTCCGTCGTGACCTCGGTGAAGCCGAGCGAGGTGTAGAGGCGCAGCGCCGCGGGGTTGTCCACGGCGACCTCGAGCCCGACCCGCCGGGCGCCCTCGGCGCGCAGCCGGCGGCACACCCGGCGCAGCACGTCGCGCCCGATCCCGCGGCCCCGCCAGCCGCTGTCGACGACGAGGCCGTACACGCCGGCGTCGTCACCGTCCCGGATGAGCCGCAGCGTGCCGACGGCTGCGCCCTCGACCTCGACCAGCAGCGTGCCCGGGCGGGGCGCCTCGGCCGGACCCGTCCCGAAGCCCTCGCTGAGCAGCCGGGACACCTCGCCGGCGTCGGCCGGGCCCGCCGGCCGGAGCCGTACGCGCGGGTCGTCCGTGCCCGTGGTGGGCTCGGTCAGCAGCGCCAGCGCGTGCTCGGAGTGGTCCAGCAGCCCGCCGCGGGCCAGCGCCAGCGCGGAGCCGGCGTGGGACTGCCGCGGAACGACCAGCAGCACCTGCGGGCAGCCCTGGTCGCGGCACAGCCGCAGCGCCGCGTCGAGCAGCGCCGTCGCGATGCCCTGCCGGCGCCGGTCGGGCGCGACCATGCCCACGAGCTCCGGGAGGGCGCCGCCAAAGGCGTAGCGGCCAGGAAGCCGTCCAGCCGGTCCCCGTCCCACCAGAGCAGGTCCTCGACCCGGTCCGTGGGGCGGGCGCGCAGGGTTGCCCACTCGAGCTTGAGGCGGCCGCCGTCGTGCTCGACGACGCGCCGCTCGAGATCGGCGACGGCCTCCCGGGCGAGGGGCGGCAGACCGCGGGAGTGCTCCAGCACGCCCCGACTCGAGCACGCGCGGCAACCGGGTTTGGGCCTGGGCGTGCCCGCGCGCCCTGGATGGCGGCCAGCACGCGCCACTGGCCGTCCTCGCGCACCGACAGACGGTGGTAGCGCGGGCAGGGCGGCGCCACCCTGGACGGCGTGCACCGCAGCGAAACGTGCCAGTCATGCCGGTCGAGCCGTCTTCCTGGACGTCGACCGGCTCCTTAGCATGCTGGTGATCCGCAGGCCCGCGAGCGGTACGTCCCCACGTCGTCCTCCTTGCAGAGGAGCGTGCCGTCCGGGCCCGCGCCGACCACGCGGAGGAAGCCGGGCGTCGAGGGACCGACGTCGGCGGCGCGCTGCGCCCCGGGTGCTGACTCTTCTCGGGGAGCAGGTTCAAGCGCCGATCCTGTGCCGGGAGACAGCGAATGGACAAGGGCATCCGCCCCTGGCAGAGAGGCGCGTTCGGCGGGCGGCAGCTCAGCTGTGGTCGTCGTCCCCACCCGCCGTCGCCCGTCACAGTTTTGTCAGACGTCGCCCGTATGTTCGACCCATGCAGGAGATGCTGGTCGACACGCGCGAGGCGGCGGGACTCGACGTTCTCGAGAGGCTGGCCGGGCAGGAAGCCGCGCTGTACGCCGAGACGGCCGCGCAGCTCCACGAGAGTGCCCGGCTGTCCGAGCGGCTGCGAGGGGCCGACGGCCCGGAGCGGTTCCTCGAGCTCGAGGTCGCCGGGACGTTGCGCATCGGTCTGGGCGCCGCCGGGCACCGCCTGCGGGAGGCCAGCCGGCTCGTGGAGACCCTGACGCAGACCTTCGCCCGGGCTGGCCGCCGGGCTGATCTTCCTCGGCCAGGCCCGGATCGTGCTCGAGCTGACCGGTTCCTGCACGGAGGAGGTTGCCGCGGAGGTCGACCGTCGGCTGCACACCGGCACCCCCGACCTGGTCGGCTGGACCGCGCGCAGGCTGCGCAACCGCCTGCGCCGGCTGGTCCTCACCGTCGAGGCCGACCTCGACCCGGAGGCCACCGCTCGGCGCGAGCAGACCGCCCGGGCCCGCCGCAGGGTGGCTGTCCGGCCGGAACCGGACGGGATGGGCTCGCTGTGGGCGCTGCTGCCCGCCGAGCAGCTGCGGGGGTTCGCGCAGGGGCTCGACGAGCTGCACCGCCGGCAGGTGATGACCGACCGGGCGCTCGGCATCGACCGGACCGCGGACCAGCGCCGCGCCGACATCATCGCGATGCTCCCCGCGCTGGCGCTGCACGCCCTGGACGGCACCGCGCCCAGGGTGGCCGCGGACGGGTCGTGCACCCACCCGTCGATGGTGCTCAACGTCCATGTCCCGATGGCCACCGCGCTGGGGCTGTCGTCGGAGCCCGCCACGCTGGACGGGTACGGGCCGATCAGTGCCTTCCACGCCCGGCTCCTGCTGCCGGGTGCAGCGCTGCGCGCGGTCCTCGTCGACGAGGCCACCGGGCAGCCGCTGCACGTCGACGCCGAGCTGCACCGCCCCTCCCCACACCGTCCCACCCGGCGGCAGCCGGCTCGGTACGACAACCCGCTCCAGCAGGAGAGCCCACCCCGGCACGACAACCCGCTCCAGCAGGAGAGCCCGCCCCGGCAGGAGCGCCGCCGGTCCGACCGCCAACCGACCGCTCGTCCCGCCCCGGCCTCGCTCAGCTGGGGTCGCCTGTCCGCGCTCGTGCCCGACGAGCCGGTCCTGGTCCGCGACGACCCCGAGCAGCAGCACGACCCCAGCGCCGGCCTCGCCCGGCTGGTCCGGGCCCGCGACCCGCTGTGCACCGCGCCGGGGTGCTCCCAGAGCGCACAGCGCAGCGAGCTCGACCACGGCCGGCCCTGGCCGGCAGGACCCACCACCAGCCGCAACCTCACCCCCAAGAGCAAGCGCTGCCACCGGGCCAAGACCTTCAGCTGGCGTGTGCGTGACCACGACGACGGAAGCCACACCTGGACCGGTCCGACCGGGCGCAGCTACACCGTGCCACCGTTCTGGACGGCTCCGCCGCGACTCGGACCACCCCGTCCGGACCCGCGACTGCCACCGCCCGACCCGAGGGTGCCGCGTGCCCTCGACGGCCCGGTCGTGCGCGACCTGGCCCCTGAGCTCGACCCGGTGCACCCGGCGGACCCGGCAGACCCGGCAGACCCGGCAGACCCGGCAGACCCGGCGGACCCGGCGGACCCGGCGGACCCGGTGAACAAGCTGGATCGGCGTGCCGTCGCATCGTCATCCCTGCCGCCGGGCCGGTCGCAGCTCGTCCGGGAGGGTGATGACGAGCCACCCTTCTGACCTCCGGTTCGCTGGCAGCAGCGACCCGGGTCCCGCCTACCGCCTCCCCTACGGCTCCGACTCGAGCGCCTCCTGGGGCGACGGCCGCATCCGCACCGGGCGGATGAGCCCGGCCTCGACGGCGTCGAGCGCCTCCGCGACCGACGACGCCCAGACCAGGACGTCGGCGGCCTCGGGCCGGACGAAGCCGCGCTCCACCATGAGGTCGACCTGTGCGCGCAGCGGCGCGTACAGGCCGTCGACGTCGAGGGCGACGACGGGCTTGTCGTGCAGGCCCAGGAACCGGGCGACCCAGACCTCGCTGAGCTCCTCCAGGGTGCCCAGCCCGCCGGGCAGGGTGAGGAAGGCGTCGGACCGGCTGTCCATGAGGCCCTTGCGGGTGCGCATGTCGTCGACGACGAGCAGCTCGTCGGCGTCCCGGTCGCCGACCTCGAGCTGCAGCAGCGCCTCGGGGATCACGCCGGTCGTCCGGGCGCCGCCGGCCCGGGCGGCCTGCGCGACGGCGCCCATCATCGACAGGTTGCCCCCACCGGACACCAGGCTGTGCCCGCGCGCGGCGATCTCCTTGCCCACCTGGGCGGCGAGGTCGACGTACGACGCGGGGATGCGGGTGCTCGATGCGCAGAACACGCAGATCGCCGGCATGTCAGTCGTCGACGCCGAGCGTCTCGTGGCCGGTCGCGACCGGCTCGGTGTCCGGGCGGGAGGCCTCCGCGGCCGAGATGACGGCCAGCGCGTCCGCCACGTCGTCGGTCACGTGCAGCAGGTCGAGGTCGCCGGGCGACAGGTAGCCGTCGGCGAGCATGCTGCCGCGCAGCCAGTCCACCAGGCCGGACCAGTACGCCGACCCCATGAGGATCACCGGGAACTGGTTGACCTTGTGGGTCTGCACGAGCGTCAGCGCCTCGAACAGCTCGTCCATCGTCCCGAACCCGCCGGGCAGGATGACAAAGGCCTGGGCGTACTTGACGAACATCGTCTTGCGGGCGAAGAAGTAGCGGAAGTTGAGGCCGAGGTCGACCCAGTCGTTGAGCTTCTGCTCGAACGGCAGCTCGATGCCGAGCCCCAGCGACAGCCCGCCGGCCTCGGAGGCGCCGCGGTTGACCGCCTCCATGACCCCCGGCCCGCCACCGGTGATGACCGCCCACCCGGCGTCGGCCAGGGCCCCGCCGAGCTGGCGGCCCAGCGCGTACTCGGGAGCCTCGCGGGGGGTGCGCGCCGAGCCGAAGACGCTGACCGCGCGCGGCAGCTCGGCCAGCAGCCCGAAGCCCTCCACGAACTCGGACTGGATCCGCAGCACCCGCCACGGGTCGGTGTGCACCCAGTCCGAGGGCCCCCGGTGGTCCAGCAGGCGCTCGTCGGTGGTCGACGCCTGCACCTGCCCGCGTCGCAGCGTGACGGGGCCACGCTGCTTCTCGGGAGCGCCCGCGGGGGGGCGACGGGCGTCGGCGGGGCGGTCGGGGTCTATCGAGGCAGGCACGACGTGAAACGGTAGCCGCCGCGGCGAGCGCGACCGCTACAGCCAGTCGTTGCGCTTGAACCCGAGGAACAGGCTGACGCTGAAGGTGAGCATCAGCAGGAGCACCGCGGGGTAGCCGAGCGCCCACCGGAGCTCCGGCATGTGGTCGAAGTTCATCCCGTAGATGCCGGCTATCAACGTGTCGACGGCCGCGATCGCCACCCAGGCGCTGATCCGCCGCATGTCCTCGTTCTGGCGCATGGACACCTGCGCGAGGTTGGACGACAGGACGTTGCCGAGCAGCTCGTCCATGCCGCTGACGACGTCGGTGGCCCGCAGCACGTGGTCGTGCACGTCCCGGAAGTACTCCGCGGTGCGCGGGTCCAGGCAGTGCACCTGCCCGCCGGCGAGGGCGCCGGTCGCCGCGCCGAGCGGCTCGACGGCCCGCCGGAACTCCATCACCTCGCGCTTGAGCTTGTAGATCCGCTCGGTGGGCTGCGTACGGGTCATGCCGAAGACCTCGTCCTCGATCTCGTCGACGTCCTCCTCGACGGCCGCCGCCGCCGGGGCGTAGCCGTCCACGACCCGGTCGACCACCGCGTACAGCACGGCGGCCGGCCCGGCCGCGAGCAGCTCGGGACGCGCCTCGAGGTCCTCGCGCACCCCCACCAGGTCGCCGCCCTGGCCGTGCCGTACCGACACGACGTAGTCCGGCCCGACGAACACCATGAGCTCGCCGGTCTCGATGACCTCGTCGTGGTCGACGTAGCGCACGGTCTTGAGGACCACGAACAGCAGCCGGTCGCCGTACGTCTCCAGCTTGGGCCGCTGGTGGGCGTGCACCGCGTCCTCGACGGCCAGCGGATGCAGCCCCAGCTCGTCGGCGACGGTCTGCAGCGCCGGCGCGTCCGGCTCGTGCAGCCCGATCCAGATGAAGCCCCCGCCGGCCAGGGCCGCCTCCCGGGCGGAGTGCAGGTCCATCAGCCCGCCGACCCGGGCGCCGTCGACGTAGACCGCGCAGTCGACGACCGCGGAGTCGAGCCCGGTGCCGGAGTGCTCCCCCCGACGGGGGTGCGACAGGTCCACCCGCCGGAGGGCGGATCTGCCAAAGGACGACGGCAGCGGCAGCCGCATCACGCGGCTGCCGCCCGGCGCGCGGGAGAGGGTCACGTCACAAGTGTTCCCCAGCGGTCAGACCTGCGCGACGACCTCGACCAGCTTGGCGTTGAACGCCTTCAGGTCGTCCGGCTTCCGGCTGCTGACCAGCGTGCTGTCCCCGGCACCGCCGGCGTCCACATGGACCTCCTCGTCGACCCAGGTGCCGCCGGCGTTGCGGATGTCGGTCTGCAGGGACGGCCAGCTGGTGAGCGTCCGGCCCGACAGCACCCCCGCCTCGACCAGCGTCCAGGCCGCATGGCAGATGGCCGCGACCGGCTTGCCGGCGTCGAAGAAGGACCGTGCGAAGCTCACCGCGGCCGGCTGCATGCGCAGGAAGTCGGAGTTGGCGACGCCGCCGGGCAGGACGAGCGCGTCGTAGGCGCCGACGTCGACGCTGTCGACCGTGGCGTCCACTGGGAACGTGTCGGCCTTGTCCAGGTGGTTGTAGGCCTGCACCTCGCCGTCGGCCGTCGAGACCAGCTGCGGCGTGCCGCCGGCGCTCTGCACGGCCTGCCACGGCTCGGTCAGCTCGACCTGCTCGATGCCCTCGGGGGCCACGAGAAACGCCACGGTCTTTCCGTTGAGCTCGGTGCTCATGTCATCCTCCGGTTGTCAGGGGTGGATGCGCCCGGCCTACCCCGCCCGGCCCGGTCTCAGGCCGACAGGTAGCTGCGCAGCGCCGCCGTGCACGAGGTGATCAGCCGCACGTCGACGGACTCCTCGCGGGTGTGGGCCAGCCCCGGGTCGCCCGGACCGTAGTTGACCGCCGGGATGCCCAGCGCCGCGAAGCGTGCCACGTCGGTCCAGCCGTACTTCGCCACCGGCACGCCCCCCACCGCGTCGACGAAGTGCCGCGCCGCCGGCGCCGACAGCCCGGGCAGCGCGCCGGGCGAGGAGTCGGTGACCACGCAGTCGTACGGCGCCAGCACCTCCCGCACGTGGGCCAGGGCCTGCTGCTCGTCCCGGTCGGGGGCGAACCGGAAGTTGACGGTGACCGTGCACGCGTCCGGGATGGTGTTGTCGGCGACCCCGCCCTCGATCCGCACCGCGTTGAGGCCCTCGCGGTAGATGCACCCGTCGATGTCGACCGAACGGGGCCGGTACGCAGCGAGTGCGGCCAGCAGCGGCGCCGCCGCGTGCACGGCGTTGTCCCCCAGCCAGCTGCGGGCACTGTGCGCGCGCCGACCCTCGAGGACCACCCGCACCCGCAGGGTGCCCTGGCAGCCGGCCTCGACCGCACCGCTGGTCGGCTCCATGAGCACCGCGAGGTCGGCGTCGAGCAGCTCGCGCCGGCGCTCGGCCAGCCTCCGCAGGCCGTTGCGGACGGCCGCGACCTCCTCGTTGTCGTACAGCACCACGGTCAGGTCGTACGCCGGGTCGCGCAGCGTCGCCGCCAGGTGCAGCAGTACCGCGTCGCCGGCCTTCATGTCGGTGGTGCCGCAGCCGTACAGCCGGTCGCCTTCCCGGCGGCTGGGCAGGTTGTCGGCCAGCGGCACGGTGTCGAGGTGGCCGGCCAGCAGCACCCGCCGGGACCGGCCGCGCTGCGTGCGGGCCACCACCGCGTCGCCGTCGCGGTCCACCGTCAGGTGCGGCTGGGCGCGCAGGGACTGATCCACGAGGTCCGCGAGGTGCGCCTCCCCGCCGCTGACCGACTCCACGTCGACCAGCGCCGCCGTCAGCTCGACCGGGTCGGCGGTGAGGTCCAGGCCCACGACGTCCAGCGTCAAGGAGCGACCCCGTGCTGCCGGAGCACATCGTTGAGCGCCAGCTTGTCGTGCTCCTGGCCGGGCTCGAGGTAGCGCAGCACCAGCAGGCACGGCATCCCGAAGTCCCCGCCGGGGAAGCTCTTCACCCGCGAGGACCCGACGCAGACCGCCCGCTCGGGCGCGACGCCGCGCTCGAGCTCCGTGCCGGTCTCGGCCTCGAACACCCTCGTGCTGGCGGTGAGGATGGCGCCGGCGCCGAGCTTGGCGCCGCGGCGCACCCGGGCGCCCTCGACGACCATGCTGCGCGAGCCGATGAACGCGTCGTCCTCGACGACGACCGGCGCGGCCTGCGGCGGCTCGAGCACCCCGCCGATGCCGACGCCGCCGGACAGGTGCACGTTGCGGCCGATCTGCGCGCAGGAGCCGACGGTGGCCCAGGTGTCCACCATCGAGCCGCTGCCGACGTAGCCGCCGATGTTGGTGTAGCTCGGCATCAGCACCACGCCCGGCTCGAAGAACGAGCCCCAGCGGGCGATCGCGCCGGCCACCACACGTACGCCGTCGAAGGTGGTCTTGAGCGGCACCCGGTCGTGCACCAGGAAGCCGCCGTTGGCGCCCTCCACCATCGGCAGCACCTTGAACGACAGCAGGATGGCCCGCTTCGCGCGCTCGTCGACGACCACCTCGCCCCCCACGACCTGCGCCACCCGCGCCTGGCCGGTGTCGAGCAGGTCGACGGCGGCCACGACCTCCTTGCGGGCGTCCTCGTCAGCCGGGGACAGGCCGTCGCGGCGCTCCCACAGCTCGTCGATGACCAGGGAGATCGGGCTGGGCGGGACGGGGCTCTCGGTCATGCCGCCTACCGTAGCGAGGGTGTCCGACATGCGGCTGCGCCCGCTCACCGTCGACGACGAGGCGGCGGCGCGGCAGGCGCACAACGAGCTCGAGGCCGACGACTTCTCGTTCCTGCTCGGGCACGACCCCACCGAGCCGTGGGCGGTCTATGTGCACCGGCTGCGGCAGTACGCCCGCGGGCTGGACCTGCCGGCCGACCTGGTGCCGGCGGCCTTCCTCGTGGCCGACGTCGGCGGCGACGTGGTCGGCCGGGTGTCGATCCGGTACCAGCTCAACGACTCGCTGCGCCGGCTCGGCGGGCACATCGGCTACGGCGTACGGCCGGGTTTCCGGCGCCGCGGCTACGCCACCGAGATCCTCCGGCAGTCGCTCGTCGTCGCCCGGGCGCAGGGCGTCGGGCGGGCCCTGCTCACCTGCGACGACGCGAACGCGGGCTCGGCGCGCACCATAGAGAGGTGCGGCGGGCGGCTGCTGGAGACCGAGGCCGGCACCCGGCGCTACTGGATCGACTGAAGCCGGTCGGCCGCGGCCGCGATCCGCTCGTCCGTGGCCGTCAGCGCCATCCGCACGTGCCGCACGCCCGCCTCGCCGTAGATGGCTCCCGGCGCGACCAGGATCCCGACGGCGGCCAGGGCGGCGACGGTCTCCCAGCAGTCCTCGTCGCGGGTCAGCCACAGGTAGAGCCCGGCGCCCGAGTGCTCGACCCGGAAGCCGGCGGCGCGTACGGCCGGCAGCAGCTGCCCGCGGCGGGCCCGGTAGCGCGACTTCTGCTCCGCCACGTGCGCGTCGTCGGCCAGCGCCGCGACCATCGCGGCCTGCACGGGGGCCGGGCTGAGCAGCCCGATGTGCTTGCGCGCCTCGACCAGCGCGCCCACCGCGGCCGCGTCCCCGACGGCGAACCCGGCGCGGTAGCCGGCCAGGTTGCTGCGCTTGGACAGCGAGTGCAGCGCGAGCAGGCCGTCGACCGAGCCGTCCGACACCGAGGGGTGCAGCACGCTGACCGGCTCGACGTCCCAGCCCAGCTCGAGGTAGCACTCGTCGGCGACGACCAGCACGCCGTGCTCGCGCCCCCAGGCCACGACGGCGCGCAGCCGCTCCGGCGCCAGCACCTCGCCGGTGGGGTTGGAGGGAGAGTTCAGCCAGACCAGCGAGACCCGGGCCGGGTCGTGCGCCGTGGGGTCGTCGGTCGGCACCGGCTCGCAGCCGGCGAGCCGCGCGCCCACGTCGTACGTCGGGTAGGCGAGCCGCGGCAGCAGCACCTGCGACCCGCGCTCGAGGCCGAGCAGCGACGGCAGCAGGGCCACCAGCTCCTTGCTGCCGATGCTGGGCAGCACGTTGCGGGCCTCGACGTCGGCCCCGAGCCGTCGGCGAGACCAGGCCACGAGCGCCTCGCGCAGCGCCGGGGTGCCGATCGTCAGCGGGTAGCCGGGAGCGTCCGCGGCCGCGGCCAGCGCGGCCTGCACGACCTGCGGCGTCGGGTCGACGGGCGTGCCGATCGACAGGTCGACGATGCCGCCCGGGTGCGCCCGGGCCTTGTCGCCGTACGGCGCGAGCTGGTCCCACGGGAAGTCGGGCAGCGCGGCGCGGGCCGCCCAGCCCGGGCGCGCGGCCGGGGCCCGGCCTGTCAGCCCCCGATCCGTCAGCCCCCGATCCGTCAGCTCAGTGCCCCTCGGTGTTCTTGCCGAGCGGGACGGCCATCACGACGGGGTGGTCGAGGTCGACCGGGCCGACCTTGCTGGCGCCGCCGGGGCTGCCGATGTTGGTCGTCTCGGTGAAGAAGTCCACGTTGGCGCGGTAGTAGTCCTTCCACTGCGCCGGCGTGTCGTCCTCGTAGTAGATCGCCTCGACCGGGCAGACCGGCTCGCACGCACCGCAGTCGACGCACTCGTCCGGGTGGATGTAGAGCGAGCGCTTGCCCTCGTAGATGCAGTCGACAGGGCACTCCTCGATGCAGGCCTTGTCCTTCAGGTCCACGCAGGGCTCGGCGATGACGTAGGTCACGTCGGGGTCCTCTCACTGCTTGTTCTGCTCTGATGCCTCAGGCTGCGGTCGCTCTAGTGTCGCCGATGTGACCGTCGACGAGCCACCCGGGGTGCGCTACGCCTTCAGTGCCGGCCCGGCCGACGTCGGAGCCCGGGTCGTCCTGCGCCGTCGCCTGCCGGACGGGCGGCTGAGCGACGTTCTCGGCGTCGTCGAGCGCTGGGCCGACGGGCTGGTCGCCGTACGCGACCGGCACGGCGACCTCGTCGAGGTGGCGGCCGCCGACCTGGTCGCCGCCAAGCGGGTGCCGCCGCCACCCGCCCGGCGCGGGGCATGACCGCGCGCCGCCGCTTCGCCGACGTCGTACGGGACGAACCGGTCGACCTCACCCTGGCCTGCCTGCTCGTGGGCGGCGAGGTCGACCCGGACCTCGACGTCGAGGCCGCCCTGGCCACCCTCGACGCCCTCGCCGCCGGCGCCCGCCGGCACGTCCCGCGGGGCTGCCCGCCGCAGCAGGCCGCGGAAGGGCTGCGGGTCGCGCTCGGCGAGGTGGCGGGCTTCGCCGGGTCCGCCGGCGACTACGACGACGTCCGCTCGTCCCTGCTGCACGAGGTGGTCCGTCGAGGCCGCGGCCTGCCGATCACCCTGTCGGTGCTGTGGGTCGCCGTCGCCCACCGCCTGGACGTGGTCGCGGAGCTGGTCGCCCTGCCCGGCCACGTCGTCGTGGCGATCGGGGCGGACCGGCCGGTGTACGTCGACCCGTACGCCGGCGGCCGGCTGCTGCCGCTGCCGGACCTGGCGGGCCTGGTGCGCGCCGCGACGGGAGCGCCGCTGCGCCCCGAGGACCTCGAGCCGGCGGCGTCGCTCGACATCCTGCTGCGGCTGCTCACCAACGTCCGCGCGCTGGCCGCCCGGCAGGACCGGGCCCTCGAGTGGGCGCGCACCCGGCTGTGGGCGGTGGAGCTGTCGCTGCTGCTCCCCCGGCACCCCGCCGGCCTGCGCCGCGAGCGCGGCGAGCTGCTCGTGCGGCTCGGCGACCACCTGGGCGGCGCCGCGCAGCTCGAGGCGTACGCCGACGTCGTCGAGGGCGCCGACACCGCCGGAGCCGAGGCGGCCCGCCGCGAGGCCCGGCAGGCGCGGGCCCGGCTCAACTGAGCCGCTCGAGCTGGCCGTCCCGCCGTAGCCTGCAGACCGTGCTGCACCTGATGGACACCCGGACCCGTCGCGTCGAGCCGATCGAGCCGGCCACGCCCGGCCTGCTGCGCCTCTACGCCTGCGGGCCGACCGTCTACCGCTACGCGCACGTGGGCAACCTGCGCACGTTCCTGCTGTCCGACCTGATCCGGCGTACGGCCGAGCAGCACAAGCTGCGGGTGCAGCTGGTGCAGAACATCACCGACGTCGGGCACATGCAGGACGACACCGGCATCGACGACGGCGGCGAGGACAAGCTGCTGGCGCAGGCCAAGCTCGAGGACCGGTCGCCGTTCGCGGTCGCGCGCTTCTACGAGGAGGCGTTCCACCGCGACCTCGCGGCGCTCAACGTGCACCCCGCCGACGCCTTCCCCCGGGCGTCCGAGTGCATCGACCTGATGCTGGCCCTCATCGGCAAGCTCATGGACCAGGGGCACGCCTACGTGGGGGGCGACGGCACGGTCTACTTCGCCGCGCAGTCCTTCGACTCGTACGGCGCGATCAGCGGCAACCGGCTCGACCAGCTGCGCGCGGGGCACCGCGCCGACGCCGGGGAGATCACCGCCGGCAAGCGCTTCCACGCCGACTGGGCGCTGTGGAAGCTGGCCGGCGACAACCGCGAGATGACCTGGGACTCCCCGTGGGGCAGGGGCTTCCCGGGCTGGCACATCGAGTGCTCGGCGATGTCGCTCGAGCTGCTCGGCGAGACCATCGACGTGCACACCGGCGGCATCGACCTGCGCTTCCCGCACCACGAGGACGAGCGCGCCCAGTCCAACTGCGCCGTCGGGCACGAGGTCGTACGGCACTGGGTGCACGGCGAGCACCTGCTGTTCGAGGGCCGCAAGATGGCCAAGTCGACCGGCAACGTCGTGCTCGTCTCCGACGTGGCCGACCGGGGCCTCGACCCGCTGGCGCTGCGCCTGGCCTTTCTGTCCTCGCGCTACCGCCAGCAGGCGAACCTGTCGTGGTCCTCCCTCGAGGCCGCCGACGTGACGCTGATCCGGTGGCGCGGCCGGCTGGCCGCCTGGGCGGACTCCCCGTCCGCCGCCATGGACGCCGCCGCCCACGACGAGGTGCTGGCCGCCTTCGACGACGACCTCGACACCCCGCGCGCCCTGCAGGTGCTGCGGCGCCTGGAGAAGTCGGACGTGCCCGACGGCGCGAAGTTCGAGACGTTCGCTTGGGCGGACCGGCTGCTGGGCCTGGACCTGGCCCGCGCCGTGGGCCAGGCGGCTCCCGTCGCGCGGCTGCCCGCCGGCGCACAGGAGCTGCTGGACGCGCGCGCAGCGGCCCGGGCGGCGAAGGACTTCGCCGCCTCGGACCGGCTGCGCGCCGACCTCGCCGCGCTGGGGATCGCCGTCAAGGACACCCCGGCCGGCCAGGAGTGGTCGGCTACCTGAGCGCGGCGTACGCCCGGGCCTGCTCGGCCGCGGTCAGGCCCGGCTCGGACTGCTTGAGCAGGGTGAACCGGCTGGTGCCGGCCCGCTCGAGGCTGTAGTCGACGACCAGGTACGGCCGGGCCCGGTTGCTGGCCAGCTCCTCGTCGAGCTGGGCCTCGAACTCCGCCAGGGTCAGCGTGTCCGGCTCGCCGGTGCCGCCCGCCGGCAGGGAGGCGAACTCGTCGTTCGCGTCCCAGACGTAGCTCTGCTGGACCCCGTCGAGCGTCACGGTGTTCTGGGCGGTGTCGGCCCGCGACACCTCGTCGACGGCCCGGGTTACCACCGCCCCGGTCTCCGGTGTCCAGCTGATCTGGCCCAGCTCGAAGTCGCTGACCCGACCGCCCGGCCGGTCGTCCTCGTCGGTGACCGGGAAACCCAGCCCGGAGTTCTCGGAACCGAGCGCGTCCCACTTGGCCCGGATCGCGCCCTCGATCTGGTGCGCCCCGGTGTCCGGCGACCAGTAGACGGCGCCGCCCTGGAACAGGCTGAACGCGCCGGTCCGGTCCGGGGTGCGCAGCTCGTCCGTCACCGGGTAGCCCAGCCGGCCGGTCTCCCAGCGGAACTCCGCGTACTTGGCCAGGATGTCGCCGTGCACCTCGTGCGCGCCGGTGCCGGGCGACCAGTAGACGAACCCGCCCTGGAAGCGGTTGAGCGCCCCGCCCCGCAGGGCGATCTCGTTGGACGTCGGGAAGCGCAGCAGGGAGTTCTCCCAGCCCAGCGCGCCCCACTTCTCGCGGATCAGGCCGTGCACCTCGTGGGCGCCGCTGCCCGGGGACCAGTAGATCGACCCGCCCTCGAACACGTTGTAGCGACCGACCCCGTTCGGCGTCGACAGCTCGTCGGTGAGCGCCCGGCCGAGGAACCCGCGCGCGCCGCCCAGCGACTCGTACCGGGCCAGGATCGCGCCCTTCACCACCACCGACGGCGCGGGCGCGGCGCCGAGCGGGACGGGCTCCGGTGCCGCCGAGGCAGCGGAGGCCGTGGTGAGCAGCCCCAGGGCGACGGCGGTCGCGACGAGGGGCGTGGAGGGGGTGCGCATGGGCGTTCCTTTTCGCGTGGTCGGGTACGGCACCGGCCAGGCTGCCGCCGGACCCGTGGACCGGCCACGGTCAGCACCCGCACACCGCCCGTACAGTGCCCGGACAGCCGACCTCAGCTCGAGGGCCGCCACAGGCCGACCGCGACGGCGGCGCCCAGCAGGCCGACGGCGAGGAAGGCCAGCCCGCGCAGGCTGCCGGTGATGACCAGGTCGCCCTCGCTGCGCCGGGTGCTGAGGGCCACCGCGATGGCCGTCCACACGATCATCGGGACGGCCGCCCCGGCGCGCCGGCCCAGGGCGCGCCCGCCGGCCCGGCACAGCGGCACGGTCGCCAGCGCCAGCGCGATGCCCACCGGCACCGGCACCCCCCGCAGGCGCAGCGGCACGAGGAAGGCACCCCACAGGGCGAGCAGCACGGTGAGCAGCAGCACCAGGGCGAACACCGCCGGGGCGGACCGGCGCGTCGACGGCACCGGGCCAGCCTGCCACGGCCCCCCGGTCGCCCTCCGCTCAGTCGACCGCGGCCGTCACCTCGTCGTCGCGCAGGTCGATCACCCGGTCGCCCGCGGCCCGCTCGAGCACGTCGGTGATCTCGGAGCCGACCAGCTCCTCCTGCTCGAGCAGGGCGTCGCGCAGGGCCGCCACCAGGTGCCGGTTCGCCCCCAGCAGGGCGGCCGCGGTGGCCTTCTGCCGCTGCAGCAGCGCCTCGACGCGGTCGCGGCCCCGGTCGTCGGCGAGCACCCGGCCGACGATGTTGGTGTCCGCGAACGCGCTGTTCTGCACGGCCAGGTACGACACCAGGCTGCCGTCCATGCCGTGCGCGCCGACCATCTCGGCCGCGCAGCTGGTCGCGTACAGCAGGTCCCCGCCCGGGCCGGTCGAGACGTCGCCGAAGAACAGCTCCTCCGCGCACTGGCCGCCCATCGCGATCTGCACGAGCGCCTCGAGCTCGCTGCGGGAGCGGGTGAAGACGTCCTCGCGGTCGCCGTGCGCGAGCAGCCCGAGCGAGCCGCGTCGCTTGATGATGGTGAGGACCTCGAGCCGGCGGTGCGGCGCGACGAGCCAGGCCATGCTCGCGTGGCCGGCCTCGTGGGTGGCGATGAGCCGCCGCTCGTGGTCGGTGTACTCGACGGGGGCGCCCGTGCCGACCTCCTCGACGAGGCGGGCCTGCTCGACGTCGCGCCAGCTCATCTCCCGCGCGCCGCGCCGGACCGCGCTGACCAGGGCCTCGTCGAGCAGGTGCTCGATCATCACCGGGCTGTAACCCTGCGTGACGGCAGCGAGCGCATCGCGACGCTGATCGTCGTCGAGCTCCGCGGCGTGCGCCTTCCGGGCAAGGAAGTGGTCGACGAGGGCGCGGCGCCCGCTCTTGGCCGGCAGCTCGAACACCAGCCGCCGGTCGAAGCGGCCGGGCCGCAGCAGTGCGGGGTCCAGGCTGTCCGCCCGGTTGGTCGCCGCGATGAGCAGCACGTTGGCGGGCAGCAGCGCCGGCCGGTGCAGCTGGCGGTCGTACGGAAGGAACAGGTTGGCCCGGTCGACGAACCAGCCGCCGACCCGCTGCCAGCCGGTCAGCGCGTCAAAGGACTGCATCTGCACCAGCAGCTCGTTGACGACACCGCCGGTGCCTTCGGAGGAGGCGAACGGGGTGCGGACGGTCGCGTGCCCCACCGAGCTCATCCCCGAGCAGCCGGCCACCTGCACGGCGGACGACGCGACGCCACCGCGCGACATCGCGATCGCGTCGATCTCCTCCATGAAGCCGATCGCGCCACCCTCCTTGCGGGCGGCCTTGCGCAGCGCCTTGAAGTACGAGCGGATCTTCTTCGCCGTCGCGCCGTACCACATGCTCTGGAAGCTGGTCGCGCTGACGAACAGGAACGGCACGCCCGCCTCCTTGGCCATCGCCCGCGCCAGGTGGGTCTTGCCGGTGCCGGGCGCCCCCTCGAAGAGCAGGCCGCGGCGGGGCGTGCCGCCCATCTCGCGGCTGAAGGTCCGGTGCGCCAGGAACAGGTTGAGCGAGCGGACGACGTCGTCCTTGACGCCGTCGATGCCGACCACGTCGGCCAGCGAGATGTCGATCTGCTCCGGCCGGTAGGTCACGTGCGGGGACCTGCCGGACAGCACCTGCTGGCCGACGGCGAGCCCGATCAGAGCCACGAAGAACACGACCACGGTCAGCAGGAACGGGTCGACCGACGGCAGGGGCAGGAAGGGCGCGCCCGCGGACATCGTCAGGGCGCGCAGCCAGGCCAGCCCCACGAGCGCCCAGACGACCGCGGCGAGCCGGACGAAGCGGCCGCGCCGCGAGCGCTCCCGGGACGTGCCGACGTCGGCGTCGCGGAGCGCGATCACGGCGCCGCCGGCCCCCGTCAGACCTGCCAGTGTGCCGGCGCCCGTCGGGGAGGGGGTCGGGTCCGGCACGGGGCGCTCCTCTGCTCGGCTCCCGCGACGGACGCCCCGGGCAGCTCTGCCACGAGTCTGCCCGCAGTCACCGAGCGTCACCGACCGGAGGGGCAAAGACCACCCGGTTGGGCTATCCAGATCTAGCTGAGCCCGCCGAACAGGTCGCTCTCCCGGCCCAGTGCGCCGTCGCCGGGGCCGCGCTCCCCGCGGGCGAGGACGAAGTGCTCGACGCCGAACGCCCGCTGCCCGACGTTGTTGGACAGCGCGAAGAACGGGCCGTCGACGGCGATCTGCGTGCGGTGCGCCCGCAGCGCGGCCACCTTGGCCTCGAGCTGCTCGCCGGCGTCGACCTCGGTGGTGACCTCGTCGTCGGGGATGCCCATCGGCAGGTCGTCGGCGGAGTCCACCCCGAAGAAGTCGGTGTGGCCGGACTCCTTGAGCAGGTCGATGCCCTGCTGCAGGACGCTCTTGGGGATCGCCGTCCAGTACAGCTTGGCGGCCTGCCAGGGCTCGCCCAGCTCGGGGGCGTACGACGGGTCGCCCGCGGCGTCGAAGGCCGCGACCGCCACCCGGTGCGCCTGGATGTGGTCGGGGTGGCCGTACCCGCCGTTGGCGTCGTACGTCACGACCACCTGAGGGCGCACCTCGCGCATGACCGCGACGAGCTCGCGGGTGGCCTCGCCGAGGTCGGCCTGCCAGAAGCAGTCGGGCCGGTCGTTCTGCGGGGTGCCCATCATCCCGCTGTCGCGCCAGCGGCCCGGCCCGCCCAGGAAGCGGTGGTCGGTCACCCGCAGGGCCTCCATCGCCGTCGCGAGCTCCTCGATGCGGTGCCGGCCGAGCCCGTCGGTGCGGTCGCTCGCCAACTCGGCGAGCTCGGGGACGAGCACCTCGCCCTCCTCGCCGAGCGTGCACGTCACCAGCGTGACCAGGTCGCCCTGCGCGGCGTACTTGGCCATGGTCGCGCCGGTGCCGATGGTCTCGTCGTCCGGATGCGCGTGCACCAGCAGCAGCCGGTGCGGGTGGTCCAGCGGGGTGAGGTCGAGGATGTCGGGGGCGCCCTCGACGGCGGCTTCGGCGGCTGCCAGGACGGCCTCGTCGGCGTCGAGGGCCATGCGCTCGCCGGGCTCGGGCGGCGGCGGGAGCGTGGCGTCAGACATGCCCCGATCGTACGGCTGCTTGGCTGGTGGGGTGCAGCACGACAGCGGCTCGGGGACCGGCCCTCCGCCGGTGGTGCGCCCGTTTCCGGTCAGCGTGCCCTACCGGACGACGCCGGCGCCCCGGCCCCTGACCGGCCCCCCGCTCGTGGTCGACGACGCCTGGCCCGCCGCTCGGGCGCGGCGCCTGGAACGGCTTCGCGACGACCCGGCGGGCGTGCTCGTCCGGGACCCCGATGGCCAGGACGACGAGGGGCTGCTCGCGGCGCTGCGGGCCGCGGCCCGGCTGCTGCCGGTGCCCGTCGACGCCGACCGCCCGCTGGACCTGGCCCGGGCGTTCCTGCTGGCCTGCGCGGACGACCTGGTCGTGCTGCGCCGCGCCGGATCCGGCCGGGCGACGGCGGAGCTGCTGGCCGTGGCGTTCCCGAGCGGCTGGCCGCCCCGGCTGCGGGCCGGCGCCGACCTGCCGGCCCTGCACGCGCCGGTGGCGGACGGGGCGCGGCTGCGGGCGGCGAGCGCCGCGCTGTCCGAGGCACTGCTGACCAAGGGGCCGTACGTGCAGCACGTCTGGGGCCTGGACCCCAGCGGGCGGCTGGACCGGGACCCGTCGGCGCCGGACGCCGAGCCGCACACCTGCCCCCCGCCGGACCGCTGGTGGCTGCGGGTCGAGCGGCAGACGTCCCTGCCGCTGCCCGGGCTCGACCGCGCGCTGTTCCTCATCCGGCCGCACCTGGTGCCGCTGGCGTCCCTGACGCCGGAACAGCGCGCGACGCTGCACGACGCGGTGGCGTCCATGTCGGCGCAGGCGCTGGCCTACAAGGGGCTCACCGGGGTCCGCGACGACCTGCTGGCGTGGCTGGTCAGTTGAGGCTGGGGTCCTCGGGATAGGTGACGGCGTACGCCAGGGGCGGGCCCTGCCGGCGCAGCACGTGCTCCCACAGCAGCTCCGGGCGTGGGGTGAAGGGGTCGCCGGGCAGCGCGTCGAGCACCCACCAGGCCCCGGCCTCGACCTCGCCCTCGAGCTGCTCGGCGGACCACCCGGCGTAGCCGGCGAACAGCCGCACCTCGGCCAGCCCCTCCCACGGCTGCAGGTCGAGGTCGACCGTGCCCAGCAGGGGGTCGGCCAGCGGCGCCCAGCCCTGCGCCGGGTGCGCGGGGGCCGCCAGCCGGCCCAGGCACACCGCGGCGGTGGGCTGGACCGGCCCGCCGCCGAACACCACGGCCGGCTCCGCCGCGACGCCCGACCAGGTGGGCAGCACCTCGTCGACCCCGGTCTCGCTGGGCCGGGTCAGCACCACGCCCAGCGCGCCCTCGTCGCCGTCGTGCTGCAGCAGCAGCACGACGGACCGGGCGAAGCTCGGGTCGAGCAGGGTGGGCGTAGCGACGAGCAGGCTGCCGGACCAGGTCACCGGTGCAGCCTAGGAGCAGCCGCTCAGCTGCCCGCCCGGCCCTTGCGGTGGGCCTTGGCCCGGCCGGTCTGGTCCAGGATGACCTTGCGGATGCGTACGGTCGCCGGGGTGACCTCGACGCACTCGTCCTCGCGGCACCACTCGAGCGCCTGCTCGAGCGAGAGCTGCTTGTGCGGGATCAGCGGCACCAGGATGTCGCCGGAGGACTGGCGCATGTTGGTGAGCTTCTTCTCCTTCGTCGCGTTGACGTCCATGTCGTCGCTGCGGGAGTTCTCACCCACGACCATGCCCTCGTAGACCTCGGTGCCGGGGCCGACGAACATCGTGCCGCGGTCCTGCAGGTTGGCGAGCGCGAAGCCGGTGGTCGGGCCGCTGCGGTCGGACACCAGCGAGCCGGTCGGGCGGGTGCGGATCTCGCCGTGCCACGGCTCGTACCGCTCGTGCACGTGGTGCAGCAGCCCGGTGCCGCGCGTCTCGGTGAGGAACTCGGTGCGGAAGCCGATCAGCCCGCGGGCCGGCACGAGGTACTCCATCCGGATCCAGCCGGTGCCGTGGTCGACCATCTGCTCCAGGCGGCCCTTGCGCAGCGCCATCAGCTGGATGAGCACGCCCTGGTAGTCGCTGGGCGCGTCGATGGTGAGCCGCTCGACGGGCTCGTGCAGCTTGCCGTCGATGACGCGGGTGACGACCTGGGGCTTGCCGACGGTGAGCTCGTAGGCCTCACGGCGCATGACCTCCACGAGGATCGCCAGCTGCAGCTCGCCGCGGCCCTGCACCTCCCAGGTGTCGGGGCGCTCGGTCGGCTCGACGCGGATCGACACGTTGCCGACGAGCTCGCGCTCGAGGCGGTCGATCACCTGGCGGGCGGTGAGCTTCTTGCCGCTGCGGCCCGCGAGGGGGCTGGTGTTGATGCCGATCGTCATCGAGATGTTGGGCTCGTCGATGGTGATGAGCGGCAGCGGCTGCGGGTCCTCGGGGTCGGCGAGCGTCTCGCCGATGGTGATCTCGGGGATGCCGGCGATCGCGACGATGTCGCCGGGGCCGGCCTCGTCGATGCTGACCCGCTCGAGCGCCTCGGTGCCGAGCAGCTCGGTGAGCTTGACCCGCTCCACGGTGCCGTCCTGCTTGCACCACGCGACGGTCTGGCCCTTGCGCATGGTGCCGTTGAAGATGCGGCACAGGGCGAGCCGGCCGAGGTAGGGCGAGGCGTCGAGGTTGGTGACGTGCGCCTGCAGCTTCGCGCCCTCGGTGTAGGTCGGGGCCGGGATGGTGTTCTTGATGACCTCGAACAGCGGCTCGAGGTCGGGGCTGTCGGGGCTGGTGCCGTCCTCGGGCCGGGTCAGCGACGCCTGCCCGGTCTTCGCCTGGCAGTAGACGATGGGGAAGTCGATCTGCTCCTCGGTCGCGTCGAGGTCCAGGAACAGCTCGTACGTCTCGTCGACGACCTCGGCGATGCGCGCGTCCGGGCGGTCCACCTTGTTGATGATGAGCACGACCGGCATGTTCTGCGCGAGCGCCTTGCGCAGCACGAACCGGGTCTGCGGCAGCGGCCCCTCGGAGGCGTCGACCAGCAGCGCCACGCCGTCCACCATCGACAGGCCGCGCTCGACCTCGCCCCCGAAGTCGGCGTGACCCGGCGTATCGATGATGTTGATGAGAATGTCCTTACGGCGCACCGCGGTGTTCTTCGCGAGAATCGTGATGCCCTTCTCGCGCTCGAGGTCCATCGAGTCCATGACCCGGTCCTGGACCCCGCCCTCGTCCTGCTGGTGCTGGCTGTACGCCCCGGACTGCAGCAGCATGGCGTCGACCAGCGTGGTCTTGCCGTGGTCGACGTGGGCGATGATCGCGACGTTGCGGATGTCGTCGCGGGTGCGCGCGCGGCCCGTTCCGGCGGTCACGGAATCGTTCACGGGATGGGTCACGGAATCGGTCACGGCCTCGGTCACGGTCATGCGGGGGCTCCTGTGTGGGTCGGCGGAAGGACGCCGAGCACAGACAGCCGGCACCTCGAGTCTACGGGCGCACGCAGGTCGACATGGGTCACTCTGGAACGCGCGCCGTCCACCTCAACGCCGCCCCGCCGGCGCATCTTCCGGGGAGTTGCCGGTGTGTGCGAGGGCACAACGGCGCCATGGGCGAGAAGGCGTACACCGACCCGGAGCTGCGCGAGCAGATCAAGCGGGAGGTGACGGCGGGCGACAGGGGTGGCCGAGCCGGGCAGTGGAGCGCACGCAAGGCCCAGCTCGTCGCGGCCGAGTACAAGCGCCGGGGCGGCGGCTACACCACGGACAAGGCGCACGAGCCGGCGGCCGCCCGGCACCTGGACCGCTGGACGCAGGAGGACTGGCAGACCGCGGACGGCTCCGCCCGGGCCCGCGACGGCGCGTCGACCGCGCGCTACCTGCCGAAGCAGGCCTGGGAGCGGCTGACACCCGAGGAGCGGGAGGCGACCGACCGGGCCAAGCGCGACGGCGACGCCCAGTTCGTGCCGAACACGCCGGCGGCCCGGCAGGCGTCGCAGGCCGTCCGCGAGCCGCTTCCCGACTACGACGACCTCACGGTGCCCCAGGTGCTGACGCGCCTTCCCGACCTCGACCACGACGCCCGCGGACGGGTCCGGGCGTACGAGCAGGCGCACAAGGCCCGCAAGGGCGTGCTCAGCCGGCTGCGGTGAGCACGGCCCGGAGCGCGTCGACGACCGGCCGGTCCACCTCGATCCACGGCACGTCGTCGAGCTCGCCGACGGTCAGCCAGCGGTGCGCGTCGTGGTCGATCAGCTGCGGCTCGCCGCCGTCGAGCAGCCGGGCCAGGTAGACCCGCAGCACCGCCGTGCCGCCCAGATCGACCTCGGGGCCGAGCCGGTCGCCCACCTCGGCGCGTACGCCGAGCTCCTCGCACAGCTCGCGGGCCAGCGCCTCGCGGTCGCTCTCGCCGGCGTCGACCTTGCCGCCGGGGAACTCCCACCAGCCGGCGAGGCGCGGCGGCGAGGTGCGCCGGCACGACAGCACCCGCGGCGGCCCGTCACGCAGCAGCGCCGCGCCCACCACCTGCACCCGACCCGGCACTCTTTCGGGACCGGGCACGCCCTGCACACTAGGGACGTGCGCAGCGTCCCGCAGGCGGTCGGCCGGGCCGGCTGAGGTGGGAGCCCAGGCGGCCGCGCTGCTCGACGCCGGCGGGCCGGTCGGGGACGTGCCGCCCGAGCCGGCGTACGTCGGCTCCCGGCAGCTGCCCGCGCCGGCCGGGTACGACCTGCGCCGGGTCGCCCTGCTGCACGGCGGCGTCGGGCTCGCCCCGACCGCGTGGGACGGCGCCCGGCTGCACCTGCGGCTGCCGGGCCCCGTCGTCGTCGACGCCCGGCTGCTCGTGCGGTGGGCCGGCCGACCGCCCGCGGCGGCGGCGCTGCGCCGGGTCCTCGCGCTCGACGACGACCTCGACGAGCTGTGGGCAGCCTGCGACACCGTTCCCGTCCTGGCCGGGCTGCGTCCCCGGGTGCTCCGCTCCCCGACCGTCTGGCAGGACCTCGTGGGCACGCTCGCGGGCACCCGGGCGTCCTACCGGTCCACGCAGGCGATGGTGCGGGCCCTCGTCGGCGACGGGCCGTTCCCCGGGCCGGCCCAGGTGCCGGCCGCGGACCTGTCCCCGTGGGGCTACCGGGCGCCGTTCCTGCGCGGGCTCGCCGCACGGGTGGTCGACGGCTGGGACCCGGAGCAGCTGCTGGACCCCGCGCTGAGCGACGCCGACGTGCTGGCGAGGGTGCGCGCGCTGGCGGGGTTCGGGCCGTTCGCCACCGCGCAGCTGCAGCCGCTGCTGGGCCGGCCACGGCCGCTGGTGCTGGACGGCTGGCTGCGCACCCGGCTGGGCGGGGCCGGCGACGCCGAGCTGCTGGAACGCTTCGCCCCGATGGGCCGCTGGGCGGGCACCGGCGCGTGGCTGGCCGCCGTTGCCGGCCGGCTGCGCGACGCGCCGGAGGGGCCGCACGCCGGTCGTTAGTGTGTCCGCATGCTCCCGCTGCTGGTCGACCACCACCGCCGGGCAGCGGCGCAGCTGCCGGCCCAGGTGCTGGACTACGGCGAGGGCGGCTCGGGCGACGAGACGACCCTGGCCGAGGCCGAGCAGGCCTGGCGCGCCGTCCGGCTGCGCCCGCGGGTCCTGCGCGACGTCGCGGCCGTCGACACCTCGCTCAACCTGCTCGGCACCCCTCTGCAGACCCCGGTCGGGGCGGCGCCGAGCGCGCTGCACGGGCTGCTGCACGACACCGCCGAGCGCGGGACGGCGCAGGGCGCGCGGGCGGCCGGCGCGCTGACGGTGCTCTCCTCGCGGGCGTCGGTGCCCGCCGCGGAGGTGGGCGCCGACCCGTGGTGGCTGCAGGTCTACGTCCTGCGCGACCGCGGCTTCACCCGCGACGCGGTGCAGGCCGCCGCCGCGGCCGGTGCGCGGGCGCTCGTGCTCACCGGCGACACCCCCTACGTGGCGAAGAAGCTGCGCGGCCCGGGGCCGGCCCAGGTCACCCAGCCGCCGTCCCGGCAGCAGGACCCGTCGATCGGGCTCGACGTGATCGGCTGGCTGGCCGAGGCCTCCGGCCTCCCGGTGCTGGTGAAGGGCGTGCTGCGGGCCGACGACGCGAGGGCCTGCGCGGGCGCGGGAGCCGCCGGGCTCGTCGTCAGCAACCACGGCGGGCGCCAGCTCGACCGGGCCCTGCCGACCGCGGACGCGCTGCCGGAGGTGACCGACGCGGTCGACATCCCGGTGCTGGTCGACGGCGGCATCCGCAGCGGTCTCGACGTGCTGTGCGCCCTGGCCCTCGGCGCTCGCGCCGTCCTGCTGGGGCGGCCGGTGATGTGGGCGCTCGCGGCCGACGGCGCGGCCGGCGTCGAGGCCTGCCTGCGCGCCGTCACCGAGGACCTGTCCCGCTCGATGGCGCTGGCCGGCGCGGCCCACCTCGGTGAGGTCACCCGCGACCTCGCGGTGGGCCGACCCGCCCGCTGACCGCTGTTCCCGCGGGCCCCCCGCTGCCGGTCGCGGTCAGCGCCGCGCCGCCGGAGGGGACGGCGTTCGCCGACCGGGAGCACGGGTGGACGGTCCGCGGGGAGCTCGGCGCGCTGCCGGCCGGCCGCCTGGTGTGGTGGCGGGCGTCGACCGCCGCAGGCCCGCTGGTGGCGGCGGGACTGCGGCCGGCCGCCTGCTGGGACCTCGGCGCGGTGCACCGGCTGCTGCACGGCGGGCGGCGCGACGACCCCGCCGCGGTGTGGTCGCCCGCCTCCGGCGTCCCCGAGCCGCGCCCCCCGTCGGCCGACCTCACGCTGCTCGACCTCGCTGCGGACCAGGACCCGGTACGCGCCGACGGCCGGCTGTCGCCGGACTGGGCCGCCGAGCCCTGGGCCGCCCGCGCCGACCCCGGCGACCTCGTACGGGCGCAGCGCTGGGCGGGCCTCGCCCTGCACGTGCAGCAGCGGCAGGCCGAGCAGCTGGCCGCCCTCCCGGACCCGAGGACGGCGCCCGCCGGCCCGCCGTTGGCCCTGCTGACCGCGTACGCCGAGAGCGCCGCCGCCCTGCTCGCGGTCGAGCTCGAGCAGGGTGGGCTGCCCGTCGACCGGGCGACGGCGCAGGCGCAGCTGACCGCCGCCATCGGGCCGCGCCCGGCCGACCCGGACGCGGCCCGGCGGGAGCGCGATGCCCCTGTCCTGCAGCACTTCGCCGGCGCACCGGACCTGCGCAACCCGGTGCAGGTGCGCGAGCTGCTCGCCGGCCTGGGCATCGACGTGCCCGACACCCGCTCCTGGCGGCTCGAGCCGCACCGGGCGACGTCGCCGGCAGTGGCAGCGCTGCTGGACTGGCGGCGGGCAGAGCGGATCGCCACGACGTACGGCTGGTCGTGGCTGGACCGGCACGTCGGCGAGGACGGCCGGCTGCGCGGCAGCTGGGGCGCGGCCGACGCCGCGGCCGGCCGGATGACGGCGTCCGCGGGGCTGCACAACCTGCCGGCCGACCTGCGGCCCGCCGTCGCGGCCGAGCCGGGGCACCTGCTGGTCCGCGCCGACCTCGGGCAGGTCGAGCCCCGGGTGCTGGCCGTCGTCTCCGGCGACGCGGGCCTGGCCGCCGCCGCCCGGGAGCAGGACATGTACGCGCCGGTGGCCGCCGCCCTGGGCTGCGACCGCCCAACGGCGAAAGTCGCTGTGCTGGCAGCGATGTACGGCGCGACCTCGGGAACGGCGGGTGCCGCGCTGCAGCGCATGGACCGCGCCTACCCGCAGGCGCTCGCCCACCTGCGGGCGGCCGAGGCGGTGGGCTGCCACGGCGGCGAGCTGCGCACCTGGGGCGGCCGGCTGCTGCGCTTCCCCGCCCCGACCGGCGAGCCGACCGGCGCCGGCCGGTACGCCCGCAACGCTGTCGTGCAGGGCGCCGCCGCCGAGCTGTTCAAGATGTGGGCGGTCACCGTCCGGGCCGGGCTCGGGCCGCTGCACGGCTCGATCGTGCTCTGCCTGCACGACGAGCTGCTCCTGCACGTGCCGGCCGCCGCCGCGCCGGCCGCCGCCGACCTGCTGGGGCAGGCGCTGGAGGAGACGGCGGGCCGCTGGGCTGCCGGCAGCGGCGTGCGGTTCGTCGCCGACATCGCGGTGGTCCGGCGATGGAGCGACGCGAAGGGCTGACCGACGGGCTCAGGTGGTCAGCGGGCCGCTGCGGCCGGCCACCCGGGCCTCGTCCGGCATCAGCACCCACAGCACCGGGTAGACCAGCAGCTGGCTGCCGGGCACGAGCAGCAGGACAAGGACGAACAGCACGCGCGCCGTCCACGCGGTCAGCCCCAGACGCCGACCCAGCCCGGCGCAGACCCCGCCGAGCACCCGGTCGTCGCTGCTGCGGAACAGGCCGTGGCGGCTGAACAGGTCCCGTACGTCGTTCATGACTTCTCCCTCATCGTTGCCGCACCTGCTGTGCGGCTACGACGAGAGTGCCGCCGCGCAGGGTGCCCGCGCACCAGGCGTCGACCCCGGCCCGCCCCTGAGCCGGACCTGAGGCGTTTCGCCTCACGCGTCGGGGGCGGTGCCGCATACTGAGAGTGACGTCCTCGGTGAGGTGCACCGGCAGCTCGGGCGCACCTCCGGGAGATCTGTGATCCGCCGTCCGCTCGTCGCCGTCGTCGTCGCCGGCTCGCTCGCGCTGCTGTGCGCGCCGGCCGCGCTGGCCGCCGGACCGGCGCATCCCGCCGTCGTCTCCGCGGTGCCGCAGGACGGGACGCCGCAGATCCTCGATGGGGCCGTGTATGCCGCCGCGCAGGTCGGCGGGGTGATGGTGGTCGGCGGCTCCTTCACCCGGACCGCCGACCCGGCGTCCACGACGGCGCGCGCCACGCCGTACGTCCTGGCCTTCGACGCCGAGACCGGCGCGGTGCGTACGAACTTCCTCCCCGCGCTGGACGGCGCGGTCAACACCCTGCTGCCGGGGCCGACGCCCGGCACGGTCTACGCGGGCGGCGCCTTCACCACCGCGCGGGGCGCACCGGCAAAGTCCCTGGTCCTGCTGAACCTTTCTGACGGGAGCCGGGTAGGCACCTTCCGGATGCCCCCGACGGACGGCGTCGTGCAGACCGTCGAGCGGGTCGGCAGCCGGCTGTTCGTCGGCGGCAGCTTCAGCAAGGTGGACGCAACCCCGCACGGCGGGCTGGTCACGCTCGACGCGACGACCGGCGCCGTCGACCCGTACCTGGCCAGCAGCGTCACCGGGCACCACAACTGGACGCCCAGCAGCCCGCCGAACGCCGCCAAGGGCGCGGTCGGGGTGACCCGGCTCGACATCACCCCGGACGGCACGAAACTGGTGGCGATCGGCAACTTCACCTCGGTGGACAGCGCCATGCACGACCAGATCGCGATGTGGGACCTGCTGCCGGCCGGCGCCGCCCTGCGCGACTGGCACACCAGCCGGCTCGAGCCGGCCTGCCTGGCGGCGACGTACGACAGCTACGTCCGTGACGTCGAGTTCTCCCCCGACGGCAGCTACTTCTCCCTGGTCAACACCGGCGGGGCCAGGGACGGCGCCCTGTGCGACTCCGCGTCGCGCTGGGAGACCGCCGCCACCGGCCCGGACGTCCAGCCCACCTGGGTGGCGTACACCGGGCAGGACTCGCTGCTCTCGACCGCGGTGACCGGCGAGGCGGTCTACGTCGGCGGGCACCAGCGCTGGCTCAACAACGGCCTCGCACGCGACCGACCGGGGCCGGGCGCCGTCCCGCGCCCGGGCGTGGCCGCACTGGACCCCGCGAACGGGCTGCCGCTGACCTGGAACCCGGGCCGCAACCCCCGCGGGGTCGGTGCCGGCCTGCTGCACGCCACCCCGACCGGGCTGTGGATGGGCAGCGACACCGACTGGGTGGGCAACCGGACCTACCGGCGCGGCAAGCTCGCCTTCTTCCCGCTCAGAGGCGGCGCCCCGGCGGCGGCCAAGACCCTGCCGGCCCTGCCGGGCAGGACGTTCAGCGGCACCGTGCCGCCGGCCGGGCCGACGGGCGTGCTGCACCGGGTCAACGCCGGCGGTCCCCTGCTGCAGTCCACCGACGCCGGCCCCGACTGGTCCGCCGACACCGCCCTGGCCTCGCCGCTGCGCAACGCCGGCTCCACCGCCGTCAGCTACCCCACGCCGGTGCCCTCGGTGGACGCCACCGTCCCGGCCGGGGCGCCTCCGGCAGTGTTCGCCGACGAGCGCACCGACCCCGGGACCAAGGGCGACGGCAAGGAGCTGCGCTGGCGCTTCCCGGTGCCGGCGGGAACCTCGGTCGACGTGCGGGTCTACCTGGCCAACCGCTGCACCTGCGCCGAGGCCCCGGGCAGTCGGGTCTTCGACATCGCGGTCGACGGCGTGACCGCCTTCGACGACCTCGACGTGTACGCCACCGCCGGCGACCAGACCGGCACCATGCGGCAGACCACGGTGACCAGCGACGGCACCGTCGACATCGCCTTCACCCACGAGGCCGGCAACCCCTTCGTCAGCGCGCTGGAGCTGGTCCGGACCGGCGCGGCCGCTCCTCCCAGCCCCCAGGGCGCGCTGGTCGGCCGCAGCTTCAACGGGACCACCGCCGGCGCGGCCACCCCGGTCGACTCGCCGCTCGACGTGTCCGCCGTGCGCGGCGCCACCGTGGTGGGCAGCTCGCTGTTCTACGGCCGGACCGACGGGCGGCTCTACCGGCGCGCCATCTCGGGCCCGGCCCTCGGCGCCGAGGTCCTGGTCGACCCGTACAACGACCCCTTCTGGTCGGACGTCGAGACCGGCTCCGGCAACCGCTACCGCGGCACCGCGCCGTCGTTCTTCAACGAGATCACGAACCTCACCTCGATGTTCTACGACGGCAAGGGCCGCCTCTACTACACGCTGTACAGGCAGAGCACCCTGTTCTACCGGGACTTCTCCCCCGACAGCGGTGTCCTCGGCTCCCTCCGGCAGAGCGCCGGCACCCTGCCGGACATCACCGGAGCCTTTCTCACCGGCGGCACGCTCTACTACGCGACGCGCGCGGACGGCAACCTGAGCAGCGTCGCCTTCGACGGCGGACCGACCGGCAGTGCCGCCGTGGTCAGCGGCCCGGGCACCGACGGCATCGACTGGCGAAGCCGCGTCCTCTACCTGGGCGCGCCGCCGCTCACGTCGCCGATCGCCTACCGGGGCAGCAGTTCCGTCAAGGGCACCACCGCGACCTCCCTGGCGGTCCCCGTGCCGGCCGGCACGCGCACCGGCGACGCCATGCTGCTCAAGGTCAGCACCAGCGGCGTCGCCAGCAACCCGCAGGTCCCCGCCGGCTGGACGGAGGTCGGCCGGCAGAGCGCCGGCACCGCGCTCAGCGTGCTGTGGCAGCACGTCGCAACGGCGCAGGACACCCCCGGCAGCACCGTCCGGGTGACCCTGGCCACCGCGATCAAGTCCAACATCCAGCTGCTGTCGTACGGCGGCACCTCGGCCAGTCCGGTCACCGCCGTCACCAGCCGCGGCGACGGCGCTCCCGTCACCGACCACGCGGCACCCGCGGTCCCGGTCCGCACCGCCGGCAGCTGGGTGGTGCGCTTCTGGACCGACAAGTCCTCGGCGACGACCGCCTGGCAGCTGGCGGGCGGCGAGCTGCGCGCCGCCGCGTACGGCTCCGGCACCGGCTACCTCACCGCCGTTGCCGCCGACGCGGGCGCGCCCAGCCCGGTGGGGACGGCCCCCGAGGCGTTCGCCAGCACCGACAGCGCGAGCCGGGCCGCGAGCTTCAGCGTCGTGCTGGCTCCCGCCATCTGAGCTGCGGCACGGTGCTGTGCGGCGTGGTGAGCTGCGGTGCGGTCAGCGGTCGTAGCGGAGCATCGCCCGCTCGTAGCTGCGGCTGCAGTGGGCGCAGCCGTACGCCGCGAACACGCTGTGCCGCAGCAGGTGCCGGGCGAGGCCGACCGGCGCGGCGGCCTGGGTGGCAGTGGGCACGCCCACGCCTACAGCCGTCTCGACCGCCGGCTCAGCTGCCGGCTCGGGGGTCGTCCCGGGCGTCGTACGGACGGGACGGATCCGGGTGGCCAGCGAGGGCATGCGGTTCTCCTGCGGTCGGTGAGCGCCTGCCCTGTCCTGATCGGCAGCGCCGAGCGGCGGTCTGAAGCGTTCCGCCGGACGGCTTCGAGGTTCACCCGTTCGGCCTAGCCTGCGGTCGTCCCCCCGGGTGTTCTCGCCCGGCCTGATACCGGAACACCGGCAGGCCGTCGTCGGGCGGGTCGGGCTCACGGGGCAGCACGACGTGCGCCCGGATGCGACCCTGCTCGAGGTCGTGCAGCACAGCGCGCAGGCGCCCGACCGCCTCATCCTCGTCCTGGCCGGCGGCTGCGGTCATCACCGACAGGTCGGGGTGCTCCTCAGGCCGGGCGACGCGGGCGACCACGCCGATCGGTCGCACCTCGACAACGAGCACCCCGTGCTCGGTGGTGATGCGGCGAGCGGCTGCCCTGTTCCGATCGGCAGTCGCGATCGGCGGTCTGAAGGGATCCGCCGAACGGCTTCGAGGTTCACCCGTCTGACGTAGCCGCCGGTCGGGAGTCCACGTCGAGATTGTGAGGGATGGCACGGCCGCCAGGTGCAGGCCCGCGGTGATGCCAGGCTGCACGCCGCGAGCAGCCACACGAACGAGCCCTTCTCGGCGGCGGTCTGCTGTTCGCCGAGCTGCGCCACGAGGCGTCCGGACAGGAGGATGGGGCGGCTACACGTTGAAGCGGAACTCCACCACGTCGCCGTCCTGCATGACGTAGTCCTTGCCCTCCATGCGGGCCTTGCCGGCGGCGCGGGCGGCGGCGACCGAGCCGAGCTCCACCAGGTCGTCGAAGGCGATGACCTCCGCCTTGATGAAGCCGCGCTGGAAGTCGGTGTGGATGACGCCGGCGGCCTCGGGCGCGGTCGCGCCCTTGCGGATGGTCCAGGCACGGGCCTCCTTGGGCCCGGCGGTGAGGTAGGTCTGCAGCCCCAGGGTCTCGAACCCGATCCGGGCCAGCTGGTGCAGGCCGGACTCCTCCTGGCCCATCGACTGCAGCAGCTCGAGCGCCTCGTCCTCGGCCATCTCGATGAGCTCGGACTCGACCTTGGCGTCGAGGAACACCGCCTCGGCGGGGGCGACGAGCGCGGCGAGCTCGGCGCGTACGCCGGCGTCGGTCAGCTCGTCCTCGTCGAGGTTGAAGACGTACAGGAAGGGCTTGGCGGTGAGCAGGTGCAGCTCGCGCAGCGGCGCCCGGTCGATGCCGGACTGGTACACCGTCTGCCCGGCGTCCAGCACCTTCTGCGCCTCGCGTACGGCCTCGAGCGTGGCGGCGGCCTCCTTCTTGAGGCGCACCTCCTTCTCCAGGCGGGGCAGGGCCTTCTCGACGGTCTGCAGGTCGGCGAGGATCAGCTCGGTGTTGATGGTCTCGATGTCGTCCTTGGGCGAGACCCGGCCGTCGACGTGTACGACGTTGTCGTCGGCGAACGCCCGGATGACCTGGCAGATGGCGTCGCTGTCCCGGATGTTCGCCAGGAACTTGTTGCCCAGGCCCTCACCCTCGCTCGCGCCCTTGACGATGCCTGCGATGTCGACGAAGTCGACGGTGGCCGGGATCGTCTTCTGGGAGCCGAACAGGTCGGTGAGCACCGCGAGGCGGGAGTCGGGGACGCCGACCACCCCCACGTTGGGCTCGATCGTCGCGAACGGGTAGTTGGCCGCCAGGACGTCGTTCTTGGTGAGCGCGTTGAACAGCGTGCTCTTGCCGACGTTGGGCAGGCCGACGATGCCGATGGAGAGGCTCACGGCGACGACGCTACCGGCCTGCCGGGAACTGTCGGAGGTACGTGCGACGGTCCTGCCATGGACCTGCTCGCGCTGCTTCTCGCTCTGCTGGCCGGGGTCGCGGTCGGCCTGATCGTGGCCGCCTCGCGCACGGCGGCGCTGCGCAGCTCGCTGCATGTGGCCGAGCTCGCGCTCGAGCGCGGCCGGGCCGGCGAGGCCGACCTCGCGCTGCGCCAGCGGGGCGTCGACGCCGTCGTCGGGCCGCTGCACGAGCAGCTCGGCAAGGTGGAGCGCCAGCTGCGCGTGCTGGAGACCGACCGGGCCCGCCAGCTCGGTGAGCTGTCTGCTCAGGTCGGGCAGGTGAAGGAGGGCTCCGAGCGGCTGGGCCGGGAGACCGCCGCGCTGGCGAGCGCCCTTCGCCGCCCGCAGGCCCGTGGTCGCTGGGGCGAGCTGCAGCTGCGACGCGTCGTCGAGCACGCCGGCATGCTGGACCGCTGCGACTTCGAGGAGCAGGTGCAGGTCCGCGGCGAGAACGGCTTGCTGCGACCGGACCTGCTGGTGCGGCTGCCCGGCGACCGGTGCGTGGTCGTCGACGCGAAGGTGAGCCTCACCGCCTACCTCGAGGCCGCCGAGACCGAGGACGAGCGGGTCCGCATGGACCGCACCACGGCGCACGCCCGCCACCTGCGGGCGCACGTCGACCGGCTCGCCGACAAGCGCTACTGGCAGCAGTTCCCCTCTGCGCCGGAGTTCGTGGTGCTGTTCCTGCCCGGCGAGGCGCTGCTCGGGCCCGCGCTCGAGGCCGACCCGACGCTGCTCGAGCATGCGTACGAGCGGGGGGTCCACCTCGCGACGCCCACCACGCTGGTGACCCTGCTGCGCGCGGTCGCGCACGGCTGGCGCACCACGGCGCTCGCCCACGACGCGCAGGCGGTCCTCGAGGCCGGCCGCGCTGTGCACCTGCGCCTCGCAACGCTGGCCGGGCACGTCGACAAGCTCGGGCGCAGCCTCAACGCGTCCGTGTCCGCCTACAACGCCACCGTCGGCTCCCTGGAGCGCTCGCTGCTGCCCAGCGCCCGGCGAATGGCCGACCTGGGGGTGACCGGCGGCGAGCTCGACAGCCCCCGGGAGGTCGACGACGTCGCGAAGCCGGTCACCGCACCCGCGCTGCTGGACGTGCCAGGGTCTGGTGACCCGCCGGAGCGCTCGCTCGCCGTGCTGCCCAGGGTGGGGCTGTGAGCCGGGGGTCAGGCGCCGGAGCTGACGCCGTAGGACTCGCAGAAGGCGACCGACGCGGTCGCCACCACGTTGCACGGGGTGGCGCCGACCCCGGCGTTGGCGGCCATCAGGGCCCGGGCGAGGGCAGGAGCGTCGAGGGAGCCGAGCTCGCGCAGCAGCGCCCAGGCCTGATTGGCCAGCAGGGCTGCGGTCTCCGGCGGCAGGCCGGGATCCTGCTGCCGGGCGGCCGCTGCCACCCAGTCGGCGTCGAACGACCCGTTCGGCGGCGCGAAGACGCGCTCGCCCTCGACGTACGGCGGCTCGGTCACCGGGTCACGCCCCCACGTCCGCGGTCAGCCGGAGTCGGGCAGGCCCGCGGCGCGCAGGTCGCGGCGCAGTTCCGGCGGCAGCGCGAACAGCAGGTGCTCCTGGGCGGACTCGACCTCGTCGACGTCGCCGTAGCCGCGCGCCGCCAGCCACGCGAGCACCCCCTGCACGAGGTCCTCCGGCACCGAAGCCCCGCTGGTGAGCCCGACCGTGGTGACGCCGTCAAGCCAGGCCTCGTCGATCTCGGACGAGTCGTCCACCAGGTGCGCCGCCGCCGCGCCCGCGTCCAGGGCGACCTCGACCAGTCGTACGGAGTTGGAGGAGTTGCGCGAGCCGACGACGAGGACCAGGTCGGCCCCGGCGGCGATCTCCTTCACGGCGACCTGCCGGTTCTGCGTGGCGTAGCAGATGTCGGCGGACGGCGGGCCCTGCAGCAACGGGAAGCGGGTGCGCAGCGCGTCGACGGTCACGTTGGTCTCGTCGACCGACAGCGTGGTCTGGGACAGGTAGGCGACCTTCGCGGCGTCGCGCACCTGCACCGCGGCCGCCTCCTCGATGCCGTCCACCAGGTGGATGTGCGCGGGGGCCTGCCCGGTCGTGCCGACGACCTCCTCGTGCCCCTCGTGGCCGATGAGCACGATGTCGAGGTCCTCGGCGGCGAAGCGCTTGGCCTCCATGTGCACCTTGGTGACCAGCGGACAGGTGGCGTCGATGGTGCGCAGCCGGCGGACCTTGGCCTCGGCGTGCACCGTGGGGGCGACCCCGTGCGCGCTGAAGACCACGGTCGCGTCCTCGGGCACCTCGTCGGTCTCCTCGACGAACACCGCGCCCTGCGCCTCGAGGGTGCGCACGACGTGGGCGTTGTGCACGATCTGCTTGCGGACGTAGACCGGCGGGCCGTAGAGCTCGAGCGCCTTCTCCACCGTCAGCACCGCCCGATCGACACCGGCGCAGTAGCCGCGGGGCTTGGCCACCAGCACCCGCTTGGCGGTCGCCGCGGACGGCTCGACGGGGGTCACGGTCATGACCTCATGCTACGTGCGGGAGCATCGACAGTGCGGGTGAGAACCGTCTCGGCCCGTGTGGCCAGGCGCGCGGCGGGAACGCCGTGCCTGCCGCCGTCCGCTCCGCTCCCACCTCCCGGAGGCCCGCCCGCATGGCCAGCTCGCTCCCCACCCCGCTCGCCGCCGCCATCGGCATCGTGCCCGCCGTGCTGTCCGGCGTCCGGAGCCTGCCGGGTCGCGCCGTGCAGCTGCCCGTGCTCGCGATCAGCAACGCGCTCAACGGCGTGGATGCCCTGCGCAAGGAGTACGACGACCTCGCCGACCGCGGCGAGCGGCTGGTCGCCCGGCTGCGCGGCGAGACGGTCGAGCGGGCCGACGACCTCGAGGACCGGGTGGAGGACCTCGTGGGGCGTACGCCGTTCGCCGCGGCGTACGACAAGGTCGAGGACACGCTCGAGGACCTCGCGGACGCGACCTTGCGCCCGCCCGCCGCCTTCGCCTCCGCCGCGGCCTCTGCGGCGGCGTCCGCCACCGAGCAGGTCGTGGCCGACGTCGCGCCGATCGCCGGGCGGGTCCGCCGGGCTGCCGGGGTGGCCGCCGACACCGCGGCCGCCACCGCTGCCGACACCGCGGGCCGGGCTGCCGGCGCCGCGACCAGCGCTGCCGAGGTCGTCGAGCGCGGCGCCGAGGCCATCGCCGACCCGGTGGAGCGGGCGGTGGAGACGGCGGTCGCGCCGCCGCCGGCCGACTCCGACGACACTGCCACCGACGGCGACGACACTGCCACCGACGACACTGCCACCGACGGCGACGACACTGCCACCGACGCCACGCCTGCGGCCGAGGCGCCCAAGGGCGCCCCGACGCCCAAGGCCGTCGAGCCCGACAGCAGCCGGGTGGACACCGCCGCGAGTGCCTCGGTCGTCGAGACCGTGCAGCGGGCGACGGCCGGCGCCAGCACGACCGCGGTCGACCACGACGAGCTCCCGCTGCCCGACTACGACCACATGACCCTGGGCTCCCTGCGCGGCCGGCTGCGTGCCCTGTCGGTCGACCAGCTCGTGCAGATCCGGACGTACGAGAAGGCGCACGCCGACCGGCTCCCGGTCGTCACGATGCTCGACAACCGCATCGCCAAGCTGGCGACCGATGCGTCGGCGGCCCCCTCGGGCCCGGTGTCGACCTCGCCGGCACCCGAGCAGCTGGCGGCCGCGACCGGCCCCGCCGGCGCACTGAGCCCGGCCACCACCGACGCGCCGCCGATCAACCCGCCGTCGCAGGGCGACCCGACCAACCCGGCGCAGCCGCGCCGGTAGAGCGCCCGCCGGCCGGGCGCCGGCCCGCCTAGGGTCGTCCGGGTGGCCCAGCCGAGCACCGCCGAGACGCCACTGCCGGTCCGGACGGTGGCCCGGCACATCGCGGACTGGGTGCACCGGCTCGGCCGGGTGTGGGTCGAGGGCCAGGTGACGCAGCTCAGCCGGAGCCCGGGGACCGTGTTCCTCACCCTGCGCGACCCGATCGCGAACGTCAGCCTGTCCGTCACCTGTGCCCGCGGGGTGGCGGAGGCGGTGGTCCCGCCGCTGACCGAGGGCGCCCGGGTCGTCGTACACGCCAAGCCCGACTTCTACCTCTCCCGCGGCACCCTCAGCCTGCAGGCGTACGAGATCCGGCCGGTCGGCGTCGGCGAGCTGCTCGCCCGGATCGAGCGGCTGAAGGCGGTGCTCCGCGCGGAGGGCCTGTTCGCCCCGGAGCGCAAGCGGGCGCTGCCGTTCCTGCCCGGCGTCGTCGGGCTGGTCACCGGCCGGGCGAGCGCCGCGGAGCGGGACGTGCTCGAGAACGCCCGGAGGCGGTGGCCCGCGGTGGTCTTCGACGTGCGCGGGGTCGCTGTGCAGGGTCACCTCGCCGTCGAGCAGGTGGTGGGCGCGCTGCGCAGTCTCGACGCCGACCGGCGGGTCGAGGTGATCGTGCTGGCCCGCGGTGGCGGCAGCGTCGAGGACCTGCTGCCGTGGAGCGACGAGACGCTGTGCCGGGCGGTCGCCGCCTGCCGCACCCCTGTAGTCAGCGCCATCGGGCACGAGCCCGACAGCCCGCTCGTCGACCTGGTGGCCGACGTGCGCTGCTCGACCCCGACCGACGCCGGCAAGCGCGTCGTGCCCGACGTCGCCGAGGAGCTGACCCGCGTGCACGGGCTGCGCGACCGGGCCCGGCGGCACGCCGTCGGCCTGGTCCAGCGCGAGCGCGCCGCCCTGCTCGCCGCCCGCAGCCGCCCGGTGCTCGCCGACCCCCGCGTCCTGGTCGCGACCCGCGAGGGCGAGGTCCTGGCGCTGCGCGAGCGGGTCCGGCGCTGCACCGGCGCCGCGCTCGACGCCGCGCAGCGCGACCTCACGCACACCCTCGCGCGGGTCGTCGCGCTCAGCCCGCAGGCCACGCTCGAGCGCGGCTACGCCGTGGTGCAGGACGCGTCGGGTGCCGTCGTCCGCGACCCGGCGCAGGTCGGCGCCGGCGACCGGCTGCGCATCAGGGTGGCGGCCGGCGAGCTCGGCGCCACCGCCACCTGACGTCGGTCCACGGTGGCCGGTCATGGCGGCCGATCATGGTGGTGGTGCAGCCGGCCGAGCGTGCGCCGCCGCACCAGCTCCATGATCGGCGGGGAGGAAGGGCCCGCGGGGCGGCGCTAGGTCGCGAGCAGCGCGCGGAGGGCGCCGGCGACCGCCTCGGTCTCGAGCAGGAACCCGTCGTGGCCGTACGGGCTGGCCACCACCGTCAGCGGCAGGGCTGCCGGGATGCCGGCGGCGATTCGGCGCTGCTGCTCCGGCGGGTAGAGCCGGTCGCTGTCCACGGCGACGACGGCGGTGCGCGCGCGGACACGGCCGAGCGCGGCCTCGACGCCGCCGCGCCCCCGGCCCAGGTCGTGGGTGTTCATCGCCTCGGTGAGCGTCACGTAGCTGCCCGCGTCGAACCGGCGGGCCAGCTTGTCGGCCTGGTGGTCGAGATAGGACTGCACCGCGAAGCGGCCGCCCGCCAGCGGGTCCTCGCCGTCCTGCGGCTGCCGGCCGAACCGGGTCTCCAGCTCGTACGCGCTCCGGTAAGTCAGGTGCGCCATCCGGCGGGCGATGCCCAGGCCGGTGCGCGGCCCCGGCGTGTCCCGGTCGTAGTCGCCGCCCTGCCAGCCCGGGTCGCTGGTGACGGCGAGCAGCTGGGCGCTCTGCACCCCGATCTGGTCGGCACTGGCCGCGGCGGTCGTGGCGATGGCGGCGAGCCGGGCGACCCGGTCCGGGTGGGTCACCGCCCACTCCAGCCCGCGGTAGCCGCCCATCGACCCGCCCACGACCAGCGCCCAGCGCCGTACTCCGAGCAGGTCGGCCACCCGGCGCTCGGTCTCGACCTGGTCGCGCACCGTCAGGGCCGGCCAGCGGCCGCCCCATGCCCGGCCGTCCGGCGCCGGCGAGCCCGGCCCGGTTGTGCCCTGGCAGCCGCCGAGCACGTTGGGCGCGACGACCCACCAGCGGTCCGGGTCGAGCGCCTCGGGGCCGATGAGCGGGTCCCACCAGCCCGCCGTGGGATGCCCCGGGCCGGCCGGTCCGGCGACGTGGCTGTCCCCGGTCAGGGCGTGCAGGACCAGGACGGCGTTGGTCACCTCGCCGCCCTCGACCCGCGGGGTGCCCCACGTCTCGTACGCCACCCGGACCGCCGGCAGGTGCCCGCCGCGCTCGAGGTCCTGCGCGCCGACCTCGAGGAAGCGACGGGCGCCGACCGGGTCGCCGTCGCGCCAGCCGCCGGCGCGGTCGAGCAGCGCCGGCCCGGTCACGACTTGGCTGCGCGCAGCCCCGCCTCGAGGTCGGCCAGCAGGTCGGGCAGGGACTCGAGGCCGACCGACAGGCGCACCAGGCCGGGCGTGACCCCGGTGCTGGTCTGCTCCTGGGGGGTCAGCTGGCTGTGCGTGGTGCTGGCCGGGTGGATGACCAGGCTGCGCACGTCGCCGATGTTGGCCAGGTGGCTGAACAGCTCGAGCCCGTCGACGAACTTCCGGCCGGCCTCGACACCACCGCGCAGCTCGAACGCGACGATCGCGCCGGCGCCGCGCGGCAGGTACTTCTGGCCGGCGTCGTACCAGCGGCTGGACGGCAGCCCCGCGTAGTGGACCTTCTCGACCTCGTCGCGGGCCTCGAGCCACTCCGCGACGGCCTGCGCGTTCTGGACGTGCCGCTCCACCCGCAGCGACAGCGTCTCGACCCCCTGGATGAGCAGGAACGAGCTGAACGGGCTGATGGCCGCGCCCACGTCGCGCAGGAACTGGATGCGCAGCTTGGCGGCGTACGAGCCCTGCCCGAGCGCCGGCCAGTAGGTCAGGCCGCCGTAGCTCGGGTCCGGCTCGTTGAACCCGGGGAACTTCGCCGGGTCGGCCCCGAAGTCGAAGCGGCCGCCATCCACGACGACACCGCCGATCGTGGTGCCGTGGCCGCCGAGGAACTTCGTCGCCGAGTGCACGACGATGTCGGCGCCGTGCTCCAGGGGCCGCAGCAGGTAGGGCGTGGGCACCGTGTTGTCGACGATCAGCGGCACGCCGATCTCGTGCGCCGTGTCGGCCACCAGCTGCAGGTCCAGCACGTTGCCGCGCGGGTTGCCCAGCGTCTCGGCGTAGAAGGCCTTGGTGTTGGGCCGGCTGGATGCCTTCCACGCCTCGGGGTCGTCCGGGTCGTCGACGAACGACACCTCGATGCCGAGCTTGGGCAGCGTGTAGTGGAACAGGTTGTAGGTGCCGCCGTACAGGCTGGAGCTGGACACCAGGTGGTCGCCGGCCTGGGTCAGGTTGAGCACCGCGAAGGTCGAGGCGGCCTGGCCGCTGGCCAGTGCGACCGCCGCGACGCCGCCCTCGAGCGCGGCGATCCGCTGCTCGAAGACGTCCTGCGTCGGGTTCATGATGCGCGTGTAGATGTTGCCGGGCTCGGCGAGCGCGAACAGGTCGGCCGCGTGCTGGGAGTCCCGGAACGCGTACGAGGTGGTCTGGTAGATCGGCGTCGCCCGGGCGCCGGTGGTCGGGTCGGGCGCCGCGCCGGCGTGCACCTGGCGGGTCTCGAACGACCAGCTCTCCCAGGCGGGCGGCGTCGCCGGGGCGGGGTCGGGGACGGCGGCGACGCTCTCGGGGGCGGTCTCGGCGGGCAGGTCGGTCATGGGGGTCTCCGGAGAACGGGGCGGACGGGACGCGCAGGCCCGGACGGGCGCGCGGCGAGGGACGGCGGACCGGCGTCCGCGGGGCGGCCGGGCTCAGGCAGCCGGACAGGACGACGTCGTGCACCGCGCGTGGTCCACGTACGCC
>DASTLY010000088.1:0-1926 GCA_035714445.1 Mycobacteriales bacterium | reverse complement strand
GGGTCGATATCGGGGGCGTCCCATTCTCGCCGGAGGTCGCCGCGGTCGGCGAGGCCGAAGAGCTGGACCGGGTGCTGCCGGTGGTGACCGAGGTGGCCGCGAGCTGCGACGTCGTGATCTCGGTCGACACCTTCAGGCCTGAGGTGGCGCGGCAGTGCGTCGCGGCCGGCGCCTCGGTGGTGAACGACACCAGCGGGCTGCGCGACCCGGCGATCGCCGAGGTCGTCGCCGACTCGGGCGCCACCTTGGTGATCACGCACAGCACCACCGGTCCTGGGGTCCGGGGGCCGGCGCCGGTCTACGGCGACGTGGTGGACGACGTCCGCGCCTTCTTGGAGAGCAGGGTCGAGCTGGCCGGGCGGCTGGGCGTGCCGGAGGACCGTCTCGTCATCGACCCCGGGCACGACCTCAACAAGAACACCCTGCACTCGCTGGAGCTCACCCGGCGGCTCGACGAGGTCGCCGAGATCGGTCTGCCGCTGATCGCCGCGGTGTCGAACAAGGACTTCGTCGGCGAGGCGACGGGCCTGAGAAAGGCCGAGCGAGGCGCGGCGTCCATCGCCGCCGCCGCCGTCTGCGTCCTTCAGGGCGCGCGAATCCTGCGGATGCACGACGTGCCGGCGGCGCGGTCAGCGGCCGACATGCTGGCCGTGATCCTGGGGCTGCAGGAGCCGGCGTACCTGCGGCACAACCTGTAGCCGAGAACCCGCCGACGGTGAGCGAATGAGACTTGTCAGTGGCCCCGTTTAGCCTGGGCCCATGACTGTCTGGGAGCGCGAGCGCATCCGTGCGCTGGCACCTGACCCGGGGTCGCTGAGCGTCGGCGTCCAGCTGGCGGTGCCCGGCCGGTGGACCTGCCTCGGCCAGACGGCCGAAGCGCTCTGGGGACGCTGCCAGGGGAGCGGGCGGACGCCGTACGAGAGCGTCGTGGACCTGTCCCGGGAGCGTCGCTTCAGCTGCTCCTGCCCGAGCCGTAAGGCGCCCTGCAAGCACGTGCTCGGACTGCTGCTGCTGTGGTCGGCGGGCGCGGTGCCGGCGGCCGACTCCGAGGCCGACTTCACGACGGCGTGGCTGCAGGACCGCGGCGCCGCACCCCGCGAGGTGTCGCCCGGTCGAAGCGGCGTGGTCGACCCGCAGGCCGCGGCTCAGCGGGCGGCCGCGCGGGTCGAGCGGGTCGACGCCGGCCTCGACGACCTGGACCGCTGGTTGCGCGACCAGGTGCGCGGCGGGCTGGCCGGGCTGGAGCGGGCAGGCTACGCCCACTTCGACCGGGTGGCGGCGCGGATGATCGACGCGCAGGCCCCCGGGGTGGCGAGCATGCTCCGGTCGGTGCCGGTCGAGCTGGCCGGTGAGGGCTGGCCGGCGCGGGTGCTCGAGCGGCTGGGCGCCCTGCACCTGCTGGTCCAGGCGCACCGGGGGCTGCACCGGCTGCCGGAGGAGCTGGCGGCCAACGTCCGCTCGCGGGTCGGCTATCCCGTGACGAAGGCCGAGGTGCTGGCTCGGCCCGGGGTCGGCGACCGGTGGGTGGCCCTGGGCTCGGTCGACTCGGTCGAGGCGCAGCTCGAGACGCGGCGGGTCTGGCTGCACGGCACCACCACGGGTCGCTGGGCGCTGTGGCTCGCGTTCGCGCCGCCGGGGATGACCCTGGACGGCTCCGTCCGCGCCGGGCAGGTGTTCGAGGGTCTTCTGCACTTCTATCCCGGGTCGGGCTTCCGGGCCCAGGTCGGGGAGCCGTGGGAGGTCACGGAGGGCGTGCCGCCACTGCCGGGCGAGTCGGTCGAGCAGCTCGAGCGGCGGTTCGCCGAGCTGGTGGCCGCCGACCCTTGGGCCACCCGGCTGCCCGCAGTGGTGGCCGCGGCGCCGGTGCCACCGAGCACCGTCGGCGGGGCCTGGCGACTGCGCGACGAGCGGGGGCGCTGTGTCGAG